>JAJFHD010000142.1 GCA_021775805.1 Alphaproteobacteria bacterium
TCCAACACTGCCAAAGTCTGCTTTCTCCAATCTCTTCATCGTGATGACGCGTCAGATACCGGTGGACCGACGTCTTGCCTCAAGCCTATCGTACGGTTCCAACTGTCAAGAGAGCGCACCCGAGATGACCATAAAGCTATACTCGAAATTCCGAAACTCAGCGGGAGAGCGCGTGCGGATTGCACTGGCTCTTAAGGGCATTCACTATGAGTACATTCCAGTTGGCACCAACGGGAAGATCAGTTGGGATGACTATCGGGAGTTCAATCCCCAAGGGTTGATGCCAACACTGTCGGTAGGGAATAAATCATTCCCTCAGGCGACAGCAATTTTGGCGTACCTCGAAGAGGCGTATCCGGAACCAGCGCTCTTGCCCGAAGACCCTGTTCTGCGCGCCGAAGCCCGCGCCTTTGCGCAATATATTGCAAGCGAAATGCACGCCATCGATGTCATACGGGTCAGGCGGTTTCTTCACAATCAACTGAAAATCGATCTGGATGGTATTGCCCGGTGGCAAAGCCATTGGTCAGAACATGGGTTCAAGGCTTTGGAAAAAACCCTCGAACGGCGGCAGGTCCGTTGGGAATTTTGTTTCGGAGAAAACCCGGGATGGGCGGATATACACCTGGTCCCCCAGGTGCGAAAAGCCGTTTGGCGTTTTGGCCTGAGTATGCAGGAGTATCCTCTTGTGTTTGAAATATATCAGCGCTGCATCGACCTACCCGCCTTTGTCGCTGCATCGCCATCACATCAGGCAGACTACGAGGGTGGAGTCAGCGAGCCCGCCCTGAAGCAGTCTTGATCGCTAAGTTGCGCCATTCATGGAGATAAACACTCCCGGTTCTGACGCATCCCGTATATGCTCCTTCTGAACAGTTTGCTTCGGGAACTCTCGGATGGATCGCCGTCTTGCCGCCATTCTTGCCGCCGACGTCGTGGGCTACTCCGCTCTGGTTGGCCGCGACGAGGAGGCGACCTTGCGCGCCCTCAAGGGCCATATGAGTGCGCTGGAGCCGGTCGTCGGGCTGAACGGCGGGAGGATCGTGAAGACGATGGGAGACGGGTTCCTGGCCGAGTTCACGTCGGTCGTCGACGCGGTGGTCGCAGCCGAAACCATGCAGCGCCAAATGGCCGAGCGCAACGATGCCCGCGGAGACGCACCGGAACTGGTGTTCCGCATGGGCGTGCACGTAGGCGACATCGTAGCCGATGGCACGGACATTCTGGGTGACGGCGTGAACATCGCTGCACGGCTGGAAGGCATCGCAGATCCGGGAGGCATCGTGATCTCGGGTCGGGTGCACGAGGACGTGGTAGGCAAGGTGCAACTGGCGTTCCGCGATCTCGGTCCACGCGAGCTCAAGAACATCTCGCGGTCCGTGCCTGCCTTTGCCGTGCAGATGGCAGGCCCGGCGCCATCGGCCCCAGAGGTCCCGGCGCGCCCAGACAAGCCATCCGTCGCGGTTCTGGCCTTCGATAATCTCTCGTCTGATCCGGAGCAGGACTACTTTGCCGACGGCATCACAGAGGACATCATCACCGGCCTCAGCCGTGTGCCCTGGATCTTCGTGATCGCCCGGAACTCGTCGTTCTCCTACAAGGGGTTGTCGGTTGACGTTCGCAGGATCGGGCGCGAGTTGGGCGTGCGCTATATCCTGGAGGGGGTCGATCCGCAAGGCAGGTAACCGCCTTAGGGTCACCGGCCAGCTGATTGACGCGGAGACCGGTGCCCATATCTGGGCCGACCGCTATGACGGTGCGCTCGAGGACATCTTCGACTTGCAGGATAAGATCACCGAGACAGTCGTCGGCGCCATCGCGCCCGAAATCCGCCAGGCCGAAATCGAGAAGTCGGCACGCAAACGGCCGGAGAACCTTGACGCCTATGATTATTTCCTGCGCGGGCAGGCAGCGATCAATCAGCTTCAGATCGGAGAAGCCGAACGCTGTCTCAGGGAAGCCGTGCGTCTGGAACCGGACTACACCGCGGCCAAGGCGGTTCGGGCGTGGTTGCGCACATTGATGTGGTCGAAACACTTTGCACCGAGCGATGAGCATCGAGAGCAGGCGCTGGCGTTGGCTGAAGATGTGGTATCAGACCCGAACGCCGACATTGAGGCATTGGCCTATGCGGGGTATGCGCTGGCTTTCCACGGCGACGATTTCGAACGCGGTTTCAGCTTTGTCGAAAGGGCCGTCGCCGAGTCTCCAAACTGTTTCTCCGCCTGGGGCTCGAGTTGTCTGCTGAATGCGTTTCGGGGCAACAGTGCACGAGCGCTCGAACGCGCTGAGACTGCCCTGAGGCTCAACCCCCGCGACCAGTTCCACTCCTATCGCGTTCATATGGGGCGGGGCGTCGCCTTTATAGACTTGGAAAACTGGAACGGTGTGATGGAAGTGGTCGAGGCAACACGGCCTTTTCAGTTCGCCGTCGGAACCTTCATACGCTACGAAATCGCCGCACAGTATATGCTCGGGTACCATGACCGAGTCCGTGAAATCGCCAGCCAGCACAATGCACTGCATCCCGGTTACTCGATGAGTTTCTACCGAAAGGTGCTTGGGGCGATGACCGGATTGCGTTCGGGCATCTATGACAAAATACTCGAGCCATTGAAGGCGGCGGGAATACCCGAATAACTTCATATGACGATATGGGGGCGGCGAACAACCCAGTGGACATCGCAGTCTGTAATATTCCCAACAACATGCTCCCCCAATCTGTGTCCGACAGGGGGTGTGAATAAAAGGACTCATCATCTCTTGCGGGTTCTGATAGAGGGGAATATGCGGAAGTTTGTTTTCCATATTGCCCTCCCAATCAGAGACGACGCCCATGACCGACTCCAGCTTCTCGATCACCAACCCGAAAGTCGATCCGACGCGCAGACCAGTGACCGCTGTGAAATGGGACGGTTCGCCCGATGACAACGACCGGGTGGAAATCGGGCCGACGGATCTGGCCTTTGCAGAGTGGGAGGCAAAAGGAATTACGCCACCTGACCTCGACCGCATGCGCCAGACCAGACTTGACCGGCTTTGTGCCGAACTCAAGAAGCGCGACTACGCCGGGGCCTTGCTGTTTGATCCTCTCAACATCCGCTACGCCACCGACTCCTCCAACATGCAGCTCTGGACGGCCCACAACCCCGCACGGGCGGCTTTTGTCTCGGCAGACGGATACATGGTGCTGTGGGACTTTCACGGTTGCGATCACATGTCGTCCTACCTGCCTTTGATCCGGGAGGTCCGTCACGGTGCTGGCTTCTTCTACTTCTCATCCGGCGATGCCGAAGACAAAATGGCAGAAAGCTTCTGCCGCGATGTCGATGGCCTGATGAAGCAGCATTCCGGCGGCAACCGTCGGCTGGCGGTCGATAAAATCGAGGTTCATGGCTCCCATTGGCTCGGCAAACTTGGCATTGAGATCAAGAGCGGTCAGGAGGTCTGCGAACACGCCCGGCTGGTCAAGGGCGTCGATGAACTCAATGCCATGCGTTGCGCCATGGTAACGACCGAAATTGCGGTTGAGGCCATGCGCACGGAAATTTGTCCCGGGATTGCCGAGGTTGAGTTGTGGTCGGTCCTGCACGCCGAAAACATAAAGCGCGGTGGGGAGTGGATCGAAACCAGAATCCTCAGTTCAGGTCCCCGGACGAACCCGTGGATGCAGGAGGCCGGCCCGCGCAAGATCCAGGACGGCGATCTGGTCGCCCTCGACACCGATCTGGTCGGCCCCTATGGCATGTGCGCCGACATCTCACGCACCTGGTATTGCGGCGAAGGCCAGCCGACCAACGAGCAGCGCCATCTGCATGGGGTCGCCCACGACCACATCATGACCAACATGGAATTGCTGAAACCAGGCGTCAGTTTTCGCGAGTTGACGGAAAAGGGGAAAAGACTGCCTGAGGAATTCATTGCCCAACGCTACGGCGTCATGATGCACGGTGTCGGTCTGTGTGATGAATTTCCGGCAATCTACTACCCGGAAGACTACATCGAAGGTGCATTCGACTACGTGCTGGAGCCCGGCATGACCTTGTGTGTCGAGGCCTATATCGGTGCGGTCGGTGGCCGCCATGGCGTCAAGCTGGAGGATCAGGTGATTGTCACGGAGACCGGCTTCGAGAACATCACGCACTGTCCATTTGACGACAAACTTCACGGCTGAGCAGCACGCGGTGGCACATGCCCACCTGGCAGCCCCGTTCTGGAACGACCCCGGCTCGCCCTGACGGGCGTCCGGGGAACGAAGGCGGTGATCATGGATCGGGTCGGTCGTTTCCCGGGCGCGATGCAGCACGCCAGTGCTGCTTCGCAGAACCGGGACCGCACCGATCTCAGCGGTCAGTGTTTGGAACGGTGCCCTTGGACCGTATCTGGTCTTTATTGAATCATTTGAGCGAGATTTCGCGACCGCTGGACAGCGTTGCAGTCTGCTTGTGGCCAAGCACAGCGCCGGCGGCTATCCGCGTCCGCGATAGGACGGCACACCTTGGTCCGGAATCCAGACCTCAGCGGGCTGCGGTCCGCTTTGCCAGAAGACATCGATCGGAATGCCGCCGCGCGGATACCAGTAGCCGCCAATCCGGAGCCAGCGCGGGTCGAGCAGGCCGACCAGGCGTTTGCCTATGGCTACAGTGCAATCTTCGTGGAAAGCGCCATGGTTCCGGAACGCGCCCAGATACATCTTGAGTGATTTGGATTCCACGAGCCAGTCACCGGGAACATAGTCGATCATGAGATGAGCGAAATCCGGCTGACCGGTAACCGGGCACAGTGAGGTGAACTCCGGGCAGGTAAACCGCGTCACATAACTGGTGTCGGCATGAGGATTGGGAACCCGGTCGAGAACAGCCTCATCAGGATTGTCCGGCGCATCGCCTGGTTGCCCCAGATGGGTCAGGTTTGTTGTATCCACGGTCATCCCAGAAATGCCCTGTAATTTGATCTGCACATTTGCCGGCAACACCTAGTCTCTTCATGGCATTCGCGCAACCTGAGACTTGGTTCTGGGGGCAAGGGAAATGGTGCGACACCGGCTACGGGATTGAACCCTTTCGTTCTCCAGCCAGTGACGTTAAAACTCTGGCCAACCGAACGCCCAGACCAATCGACGCTTCAATTCCCACCCAGAGGAAATCGAATGACCGCCATTATCGACATCACCGCACGTGAAATTCTGGACAGCCGGGGCAATCCCACAGTTGAGGTGGATGTCCTTCTGGAAGACGGCTCTTTTGGTCGGGCAGCCGTACCGTCAGGTGCGTCGACAGGTGCCCATGAAGCCGTCGAATTGCGCGATGGCGGTCCCCGGTATCTAGGCAAGGGCGTTCAGAAAGCGGTTGCTGCCATCCACGGTGAAATTCTGGAAGCCGTCGGCGGCATGGATGCCGAGGACCAGGTTCTGGTCGACCGCACCCTGATCTCGGTAGACGGCACACCGAACAAGTCCAGATGCGGCGCCAATGCCATCCTCGACGTGTCCCTGGCCGTAGCCAAGGCGGCAGCCGATGCGACCGGACTGCCGCTCTATCGGTACGTCGGTGGCGCAGGCGCTTGCGTACTACCTGTCCCCATGATGAATATCGTCAATGGCGGCGCTCACGCCGACAATCCCATCGACATTCAGGAATTCATGGTCATGCCGGTGGCCGCGACATCCATGGCCGAAGCGGTACGCACGGGTGCGGAAATCTTCCACACTCTCAGAAACCGGCTCAAGGATGCCGGCCACAACACCAATGTCGGCGACGAGGGCGGTTTTGCACCCAACCTTGCATCGACCGATGATGCGCTCGGCTTCATCATGAAGGCCATCGAAACAGCCGGCTATCAGCCGGGTGAGGACGTGATGCTGGCGCTCGATTCCGCATCCACCGAGTTCTTCAAGGATGGCAAGTATGCCCTCGATGGTGAAGGCCGTGTGCTCTCGAGCGATGAACTGGTCGCCTATTACGAAGATCTGGTCGCGCGCTATCCCATCATTTCGATTGAGGACGGGATGGCCGAAGACGACTGGCAGGGCTGGAAAGCCCTGACCGAAGCGATTGGCGACCGCGTGCAACTGGTCGGCGACGATCTGTTCGTCACCAATACCGAGCGTTTGTCTCACGGGATTTCACAAGGTGTTGCGAATTCGATCCTGGTCAAGGTCAACCAGATCGGATCTTTGACCGAAACTCTGGAGGCCGTGCGAATGGCCCATAAGGCGGCCTACACGGTTGTCATGTCTCACAGGTCGGGCGAAACCGAAGACGCCACCATCGCGGATCTGGCGGTGGCCACCAATTGCGGGCAGATCAAGACAGGGTCTCTGGCACGGTCGGACCGGTTGGCCAAATACAACCAGCTGATGCGCATTGAACAGGAACTTGGACCGGCCGGTGAATATGCCGGACAGTCCGTATTGAGAAACTGATCTTATTGGACGACGATGTAGGTTCAAATCCCTGTAAACCCTGCAACATGGAAATCTGCACGCAATCCTGATTTGTAAATGTTTTGGCAACGCAATTGACCGAGACTGACGTTATGAAAGGTTTTGTTAAGCCTGCCAAATCCGGATTGCTGGTCCAATGATATCGCGCGCCTTCAAGCTTAGAAATCTCTTGATCCCCGTGTCTTGCGTCGGGGTGATGGCGTATTTTGCCTATCATGCCGTCCACGGCGACCACGGTTTGTATGCTGCCTGGACCCTGAATGAAGAGGTCGGCCGGTTGAAACGCGAGCAAGCGGGAATGATAGAGGTTCGCAAACAACTGGAACACAAGGTCTCCCTGATGCGCCCTGAAAGCCTCGATCCGGACACGCTCGATGAACAGGCGCGGACGACGCTGAACATGGCGCATCCCAACGACATCACCATAATCCGGAAATCGCAATTTTAGGTCAGTGTCGCTTACTTAAAAATCAACCAAATTCCAGTTAAGACTAAAACTTGCATATAAAACAATCGGTTGTGAATAAACCGTCATTGTGTATGCACTGGTTCTTTGGTGCGTTATGCAGTATGCTCTCGCGATAATAAGGTCGCAGGGAGGATACTTTATGGCCGCTGCCAGGCAAACCACACCCAAGTCCAAGACCGCCGCAAAACGAAAACCCGCCAAATCCACATCCACGACGAAATTCAATTTCAGTCCCGAGCAGGACCTGGAAGCCTATCGGGAAATGTTGCTGATACGCCGGTTTGAGGAAAAGGCCGGCCAAATGTACGGCATGGGATTGATCGGCGGGTTCTGTCATCTTTACATCGGACAGGAAGCCGTCGTGGTCGGTATGCAGGCAGCAATCGGCGAGGGCGATCAGCTCATCACGTCTTATCGTGACCATGGACATATGCTTGCCGCCGGCATGGACGCCAAGGGTGTCATGGCGGAACTGACGGGTCGCCGAAACGGTTATTCGAAGGGCAAGGGCGGCTCCATGCACATGTTCAGCCGGGAGAAGAATTTCTTCGGAGGACACGGCATTGTCGGTGCCCAGGTGCCTCTGGGGACCGGACTTGCCTTTTCGAACAAGTACCGTGGCAACGACCGGGTGTGCCTGACCTATTTCGGCGATGGTGCCGTCAATCAGGGACAGGTCTACGAGAGCTTCAACATGGCACGGCTGTGGCATCTGCCGGTCGTCTATGTGATCGAGAACAACAAATATGCCATGGGCACGAGCATAGAGCGGTCATCCGCGCAGGTTGATCTTTCACAGCGCGGCGCCAGTTTCATGATCCCAGGCGAAAAAGTCGACGGCATGGATGTCCGCGCCGTCAAGGAGGCCGGTGATCGGGCGGTGGCGCTCTGCCGCGCAGGCGAGGGGCCATACATTCTGGAAATGCTAACCTATCGGTATCGCGGGCATTCCATGTCGGACCCGGCCAAGTACCGGTCAAAGGAAGAGGTCCAGAAAATGCGGGCCGAACACGATCCTATCGAGCAGGTTCGTCAGCGTCTGATGGACCAGGGCGCATCCGACGAAGCGAGCCTCAAGGAGATTGACAAGGACGTGCGCGCGCTGGTGGCCGAGGCGGCCGAATTCGCGCAGCAGGACCCCGAACCGGATGCATCGGAACTTTACACCGACATCCTTGTAGAATCCGCGTGAGGGGAACCGATCAATGACAGTAGAAATTCTCATGCCGGCCCTTTCCCCCACCATGGAAGAGGGCACGTTGGCCAAATGGCTCGTCAAGGAAGGCGATGATATCACTTCCGGCGATGTGATAGCCGAAATCGAAACCGACAAGGCGACCATGGAAGTCGAAGCCATCGACGAGGGCAAGATCGGCCGCATCCTTGTGTCGGAAGGCACCGAAGGCGTGAAAGTCAACACGCCGATCGCTATTGTTCTCGATGACGGCGAAGACGCCTCGTCCATCGACGCGGCGCCTACCGCAGCCCCTGAGCCGGCTCCGGCAGACCCTGTGGCCGCACCCGCTCCTGCCGCCGAAGCACCAACCCAACCGGCGGCAGCCGTCGCTGTCCCTGATCCTTCCATTCCCGATGGCACGACACTGGTGCCGACGACGGTACGCGAAGCCCTGCGCGACGCCATGGCGGAGGAAATGCGCCTTGACGAGACGGTGTTCGTCATGGGCGAGGAAGTGGCCGAGTATCAGGGTGCCTACAAGATCACCCAAGGTCTGCTCGACGAGTTCGGTCCTCGAAGGGTCGTCGACACGCCGATCACCGAACATGGTTTTGCCGGTCTCGGTGTGGGAGCGTCTTTCGGTGGACTGAAACCGATCGTCGAGTTCATGACCTTCAATTTTGCCATGCAGGCCATCGACCACATCATCAATTCAGCCGCCAAGACGCTTTACATGTCCGGTGGCCAGATGGGCAGTTCTATCGTGTTTCGTGGGCCCAATGGTGCCGCCGCGCGGGTCGGTGCACAGCACAGCCAGGACTATTCGTCCTGGTATGCCCATGTTCCGGGCTTGAAGGTCATCGCACCGTACACGGCAGCCGATGCCAAGGGGTTGCTCAAGGCAGCGATCAAGGACCCCAACCCGGTCATCTTCCTCGAAAACGAAATGCTGTACGGCCACACCTTCGATGTGCCGGATCTCGACGACTATGTCCTGCCGATCGGTGTAGCGCGGGTTGCTCGACAGGGCGCCGACGTCACGATTGTCGCGTTCAGCAACGGCATGACCTACGCGCTTGCGGCTGCCGAACAACTGGCATCGGAGGGAATCGAGGCCGAAGTCATTGACCTGCGCACCATCAAACCGATGGATCACGCAACCATCATTGCCTCGGTCAAGAAAACCGGCCGGCTGGTGACGGTCGAGGAAGGCTGGAGCATCTGCGGTGTTGGATCGGAGATTTCCGCCATCATCATGGAACAGGCTTTCGACTATCTCGATGCACCGGTTACCCGGGTTTCCGGCAAGGACGTGCCCATGCCCTATGCCGCCAATCTGGAAAAGCTGGCATTGCCGAGTACGGCCGATGTTGTCGCTGCCGCAAAAGCCGTTTGTTACGCCTAACTTCCGAGGGAACGCTATGCCTATCTCAATTCTGATGCCTGCTCTTTCCCCGACCATGGAAACAGGCAATCTCGCCAAATGGCACGTCAAGGAAGGCGACAAGGTTGCATCGGGCGATGTCATCGCCGAAATCGAAACCGACAAGGCCACGATGGAAGTCGAATCCATCGATGAAGGTGTGGTCGGCAAAATTCTGGTTGCCGAGGGTGCCGCCGATGTGCCCGTCAATGAGTTGATCGCCCTATTGCTTGAAGATGGCGAGGATGCGGCAGACCTTGATGGAGCGTCAGCTCCAGCGCCCGCCGCAGCAGCGGCTGCGCCGGATCCGGCCCCTGCGCCAACGATTGAACCAACGGCGACAGCACCTGAAACTCCGGTAGCCGTTGCTCCTGCCACAGACCCTGGCGCGGGCAGGGTGTTCGCCAGCCCGTTGGCCCGCCGGATCGCCCAGCAAAACAATGTCCCGCTGGCACAACTGTCTGGATCGGGACCAAATGGCCGGATCGTCAAAAAGGACGTGGAAGCGGCGATCGCACAAGGCATTCCGGCCAAAGCGCCAGCCGCGGCCGCACCGGCCGCTGCAACGCATGCCTCGGCAGCATCTAGCCTGGCGGCGGCCCCCGCCGTCGATTACCGGGCGTTTTACAGCGACGACAGCTACGAAGAAGTAGCACTCGACAGCATGCGCAAGACGATTGCCAAACGTCTGACCGCTTCCAAGCGCGATATTCCTCACTTCTATCTGACCCTGGAATGCCGGATTGACGGGCTTCTGGAACTGCGCAAGACGCTCAACGCGCGCAGTGACGAGTACAAGATCTCCGTCAACGACTTTGTCATCCGCGCCTGTGCCCTGGCTCTCAAGGCAGTGCCTGAGGCCAACGCGACCTGGGCTGAAACCCACATCCTCCGGCACAAGCACGCCGACATTTCCATGGCGGTCGCAATCGATGGTGGTCTGATTACGCCGATCATCAGGGCAGCAGAAACCAAGGGGCTTGCGTCGATAGCAAACGAAGCCAAGGATCTCGCAACCCGGGCACGGGACCGAAAGCTTTCGATGGATGAATTCGAAGGCGGGACGTTTTCGGTTTCCAATCTCGGCATGTTCGGCATCAAGAATTTCACGGCAGTGATAAACCCGCCCCAGGCTGCAATTATGGCCGTGGGTGCGGGCGAGCGACGAGCCGTGGTGAACGCTGATGGCACGATCGAATCGGCAACCATGATGACGGTCACGTTGTCCTGCGACCATCGCGTCATTGATGGGGCGCTTGGTGCCAGGCTGCTGGGAGCGTTCAAGGGGTTCATCGAAGAACCCCTGACGATGTTGCTCTAAGGCAATCGTTATCTGCTCTTGCACCGCTTGTCGGTGCCCTGACGTCAACACGTAACCGGGACCGAACCCATGTCAGAAAATGCATTTGATCTTGTTGTCATCGGCGCTGGGCCGGGTGGCTACGTCGCTGCGATCCGCGCCGCACAACTTGGCATGAAGACGGCTGTCATCGAACGCGAACATCTGGGCGGCATCTGCCTGAACTGGGGGTGTATCCCGACCAAGGCCCTGTTGAGATCATCGGAAATTTATACCCTACTCCACCATCTCGACGACTTCGGATTATCCGCCAAGGACATCTCGTTCGATGTCTCCAAGATCGTCAAGCGCAGCCGTGCGGTCTCCGCCCAGCTTGCCGGCGGTGTCGGTTATCTGCTCAAGAAAAACAAGGTCACCGTGATCGACGGTGAGGCCAAACTCAAAGGCGGCGGTGTCGTTGCCGTGGCCAAGGACGGCAAGGCTCTGCCTGACGTCAAGGCCAAGCACATCATCCTGGCGACCGGTGCCCGGGCCCGCACGTTGCCGGGGCTTGAACCCGATGGAAAGCAGGTCTGGACGTACAAGGAAGCCATGGTTCCTGACGCGCTGCCAAAGTCCCTGCTGGTCGTCGGATCCGGTGCGATCGGGATCGAGTTTGCAAGCTTCTACAACAGTCTGGGAGTCAAGACGACCGTGGTCGAAGTGATGGACCGGGTGTTGCCTGTGGAAGATGAAGAGATTTCAGCGCTGGCCGCGAAAGCTTTCGAGAAACAGGGGATGAGCCTGAAAACCTCGACCACTGTGGAGAAGCTCGAAAAGACGGCAAGCCACGTCACGGCAACGTTGAAATCCAAGGACGGTAAAACAGAGACCGTTCAGGTCGACCGGGTCATTCTGGCGGTTGGTATTACCGGAAACGTTGAGAACCTTGGCCTCGAGGATGTCGGCGTCAAGGTGGACCGTGGCCATGTTGTCATCGATCAATGGTGTGAGACCGGCGTGGATGGGGTCTATGCGATCGGCGATCTTGCGGGTCCGCCCTGGCTTGCGCACAAGGCCAGTCACGAAGGCGTTCTGTGTGTCGAGCACATTGCCGGTCTAAAGGGCGTACATCCACTCAACGTGGCGAACATTCCCGGGTGCACCTACTGCAATCCCCAGGTTGCCAGCATCGGACTGTCGGAGGCGGCAGCCAAAGCTGCCGGTCATGACGTCAATGTCGGCCGGTTCCCGTTCATGGGCAATGGCAAAGCCATCGCACTTGGAGAACCGGAAGGGCTGATCAAGACAGTGTTTGATTCCAAGACCGGTGAATTGCTGGGCGCTCACATGATTGGCGCGGAAGTCACCGAGTTGATACAGGGATACTCGGTGGCCAAATCTTTGGAGACAACGGAAGCCGAACTGATGCACGCGGTGTTCCCGCATCCGACCTTGAGTGAAATGATGCACGAGTCGGTACTCGATGCCTACGGACGTGTCATTCACATCTGATCTGCTGCAATCAAAAGGGTGTATGACACAGACACTTGTTATATTGTTCGTGTGGTGAACGATTCCATTTGAGGAGACAATTCAATGGGTGGACTTGGAATTATCGGTTGGATCATTATCGGTGGACTTGCCGGGTGGATTGCCGAGAAAGTTACAAAAAGCAATCACGGCCTCCTGATGAACATCGTCGTCGGAATCGTCGGCGGTGTCCTTGGCGGATTTCTGGCAGGTATCCTTGGTCTTCAGATCGTAAGCGGTTGGCTCGGATCGCTGGTCATAGCGACCGTAGGCGCGCTGATACTCCTCTTCGTCCTGCAGGCCCTCAAAAAATAGTTTCGAACAGTATACGGTTACCCGGATAGCCAAACCCGTCTCCAATGGACCGGTTGGGTTGAGTGGCGACGGTATTGTCGTGCCTGATTACACGATTGGTGTGGCTTGGGTGCCGGCAGTTACACTTTGGCGATGCTTGGCGATGGCGAGAATACGCCATCTGAGCCATGCCGACAGTTTGTACCGTTGGGAAAGCACCGGTTTCTCAACAAGATAGAACGACAGGTAGGCAATTGTCAGAACGATAGGCAGTACCACGATAAACAAACCCAAAGGCGTCAGAGACGGCATCAGAAAGATGGCTGTCTGCTGGATCAGGAATCCGTAGATGTAAATGCCGTAGGATGCGTCTCCCAGCAAGTTGAAGTCACGGATAAAGCCGCTCGGTACGAAGGCCAACCAGAAGATCGTGTAGGCCATCGCGACAACGAGTAAGGCCTGATATGCAGGTGTTGCACTGGCGAAGTAGACGGCAATCCAAAGGGATACGACAAGCAAGATGCTGACCGGAATGGCGTCGCGGTAGACATAGAAGGCCGCTCCGACCAGGAAACAAAGCCCGAAGCGGGCAAGGTGGTCTATCGCCCCGAACTGTTCTCTTAAATCAGTCAATCCGGTCACCGCCCCATAGACCCCGAGAAATCCGACGGCAACGAGTGCAAATTTCCAACGCGATGCCAGCAACCCGAGCAAACTGACAATCGCAAGTCCAACGTAGGCCATGGCTTCCCAGCGCAAGGTCCACAGAGGCGTATTGATCTCGCTTTGAGACGGAACAGTCGCGAATACGCCATAGAGCCCGAGATTGTCGAGAACCAGACCTGCAGTCAGGGGCACGTAAAGCCATGTCCTCCAGTCGGTGAAATAGGCACCCATCGTCACTGTTGTGACCATCGGACCGATCACAAATGCGGTAACGATCGTTGCCATCAGCAGGCCCGGGATCAGACGCAGGCCCCGGGCTGCGACAAAATCGAAAATATCGTTGTCCGACAACAGACTTTTGGCAATCAGGAATCCGCTGATAATGAAAAAGACGTTCACAGCCAGATGGCCGAGCGTGTATCCGGTCTCGACTTGAAGCGGCTCAATTGCGTCGATGCCCAGAACAACCGGATTGGCGTGGGTCACCACAACCGCGGTTGCGGCGAGAAAACGCAGGAGATTGAAGTTGTTGTCTCTGGTACCGATATATGCAGACAGTCTCATTATGACACATCCCCGGAGTGTATTATCCTTGGCTACACTTCCAGGAGCAAAGTCCATGCCAAAGACCGCCCACATTGGCGGTCCCATCGTCTCAATGCTGAAACAACCTCCCGGTGATGGGAAGAACTCCGCAAGTTCCTTGATTTTTTGCGTAAAAACAGCCATCTATGGCGTTGATGTTGCTGTTTGGAAATGCTTATGACCACCATACTCGACACCGTCTCAGACGGCCGTCCAAGACATCCTGAAAAGGCACACCGACCAGATACGAAGGTCCTTCGTAAGCCCGACTGGATCAGGGTCAAGGCGCCGGGGTCCCAGGTCTACCAGGAAACCAGGAAGATCGTGCGCGACAACAATCTCGTGACCGTTTGCGAGGAAGCCGGTTGTCCGAACATCGGCGAATGCTGGTCGAAGAAACACGCGACCATGATGATCCTGGGCGACACGTGCACGCGCGCCTGCGCGTTCTGCAATGTCAAGACCGGACTGCCGGGCGCCGTGGACATCGCCGAACCGAACAACGTCGCCGATGCAGTCGCCAAGCTTGGGCTGAACCACGTGGTGATCACATCGGTTGACCGCGACGACCTCGACGATGGCGGGGCAGGGCACTTTGCCGACGTGATAGGGGCAATTCGCAACCGTTCTCCGGCCACCACGATTGAAGTTCTGACCCCCGATTTCCTGCGCAAGGACGGCGCGCTTGAGGTTGTGGTCGCGGCAAAGCCCGATGTCTTCAACCATAACCTTGAGACCGTGCCATCGCTCTATCTGACGGTGCGTCCGGGTGCGCGCTATTTTCATTCGCTCCGCATTCTGCAGCAGGTCAAGGAACTGGATCCGTCCATGTTCACCAAATCGGGCCTCATGGTCGGGCTTGGCGAGAAGCGGCTCGAAGTGCTTCAGGTCATGGACGACATGCGTGCCGCCGACATCGATTTCCTGACCATCGGCCAGTACCTGCAGCCGACCCGGAAACACCATCAGCTGGACCGGTTCGTGACCCCGGACGAGTTCAAGTCGTTTGAAACAAACGCTTATTCAAAAGGTTTTTTGCTTGTGTCTTCAAGTCCGTTGACAAGGTCTTCGCATCACGCCGGCGATGACTTCGGGCGCCTGCGTCAGGCGCGTGAAGCCAAGCTCAGCCAGTCCGCCTGAGTCAGGCATGTAGGGCTTGCGGAGCTGATCATGCCAAAATTCGAGACGCGGCGCTTTGTACGTCATTCGCCCGAACAGATGTTTGATCTGATCATGGATGTCGAGCGCTATCCTGAATTTTTGCCTTTGTGCGAAAGCCTTGTCGTGATCGACCGTGAGATGACACCCGGCGGTGAAGTCGTGGTAGCCGACATGACGATCGGTTACAAGGCGATCAGGGAGACTTTCCGCAGCAGGGTTGAGGCAGATGCCAGTCAGTGCCTCGTGGTTGCCCGTTACATCGATGGCCCTATCAAGCATCTGGAAAACCGGTGGCAGTTCGCCCTGCGCGACGGCGGCGGGTGCATCATCTCGTTCTACCTGAACTATGAGTTCAAGAATCTTGCGTTGAAGGTTCTTATGGGCGCCATGTTCGACAAGGCATTCAGGAAATTCGCGGAAGCCTTCGAGGCCCGCGCGGACATGGTCTACGGCGTCCCGCAAGCCCGCATCCCTGACGCCAGCGTGTCGCGGACATGACGCCCGATCTCGTCATATTCGACTGCGACGGTGTCCTTGTGGACACCGAAACGGTCGCCCATCAGCGTATGGCCGACGCGTTCACGGAAATCGGCTTTGCCATGAGTTTGCATGAATGCCGCGATCTGTTTGAAGGCAAAACCCTCGAGGACCTGTGTCGTCATGTGCAGGACGAGCTTGGCAGGAAGCCAGATCCGGAACTCACGCTCCATGTCCGGCATCAGATCGAGACGGCGGTTGCCGAGCAGGTGACCATCATTCCCGGCGCGTCGGAACTACTCGATGCGGTCATTGCGCGCGATATCCCCTATTGCGTGGCGTCGTCGGGCTCTGTCAGGAAGATGCACATGACGCTGGGCAAGACCGGGCTGCTCGATCGCCTGGAACATGTGCTGTTCAGCGCCCAGGATGTCGGTCGCGGGAAACCGCACCCGGATGTGTTTCTGGCAGCGGCACAGGCTCTGGGTGTGCCCTGCGAGCGGGCGGTGATCATCGAGGATTCAGTGTCCGGCATCCGCGCGGGATTGACCGCCGGCGCCAGAGTGCTGGGCTACGCCGGCGACCCGTTCACGAAACCCGAGACACTTGAAGCGGCCGGTGCCCAGGTCTTCTTCGACATGGACGATGCCCATTACATGATGAATCTCAAGGGCTGAATCACAAAGTGCCGGTGCGGCGGAACATCGGTGCGATGGACATTTCGAACTTCCTGTTGAGTTCTTTCAACACCTCCAGAGCGGCGGCCTCGTCCGTGATGTCTTCGCCGTTCATGCTGACGGAATGGCCGTCTGCGGTTAGTTTGTCGTAAACCGCCCTCGGCACATCCTTTACGCCGTCCCTGTGCATTCTCATGAGTATATAGTTAGGAGCGGACATTTCATGGACCGAGCCAATTGCAGGAGCACTTACAAGGTACAATGGTTTGCCCTTGTCCACTTCGGCGGCAACCGCCTCATCGAGCCGTCGCATGGACTCGACGACGCACGGCTGATTTGCAGCGGAAACCGCCGGCACGATGTAGCCGATTGCCAGAAGAACGCGGATAGCATCCAGCAGACCGGTGCCGCCCTCCGACTTGTGTTCCAGCACCGCGCCAAGTTCTGCTCCCGTCCGAATGCCATCGGCCAGGGCGTCGAGCAGAAGGGCGTAGGGATCGTCGGCAAGGGTTGCTTCGCCGGCCGGTGCGTCGACGGTCAGGGCACACGTCCTTCTGTCGCGAATTAGGCAGAACCGGAGGGACGACACTATCTGCAACTGTTGGGCAGCATTGAGTTTTGAAACGCCTTTGACAAAGATGTCCTGGCGAAATTTCTGATTGTGCCAGATATCTTTGTAAAGCTCCTTTGCACCGGTTCCGCGAAATTTGTCCAGGTTTGCATGCGCGTCCGGGGGCAGGCAGATATCCTTGACAGTCATGAGCAGATCCGCGGATCCGACAAAGGACAGCTTGGCTTCGGACAGTTCGGCGGCCACTTCATGAAAGAAGTAGGAACGCCAACTCTCGTTGAGGAACTCGTGAATGACGTATGCCGGGTCCGCTTTTCCAATCTCTTCAAGACTCTTGAGGGACGTCGGGTGTCTCTGGAAATACTTGGCGCCGCCATCGGCAATGGCGTTGGTCAACTCGAACGCCTGGGCGACATTCTGGGCGGGCTCTCCGGCAAAGATTTTTTCCGATTCAATCAATAACTGGCGCAACGGCATTTCGGCAATCCGGCCGACGGAACAATTGTAGGAGACGTAAACCAATCCGCCCGGTTTGAGCTTTTGTCTGAGGAACTGCCGCACATGGGCGCTGATGTCGTTCGTGATCCATGAATAGACCCCATGCAGGACGACAATGTCGAAATCGGGCAGGTCGAGGTTCTCCAGGTCCGAAAAACTCTCCTCCAGAACAGTCAGATTGCTTAGCGCCGCTGCGTCCGCCAACGCCCGTGCGTTGGCGGCATGGATCGGATTGTGGTCGATGCCGTAGTAGCGCCCGTCAGGATCCCTGGCCGCCATATAGTTGAGCGTCAATCCCTGACCGAATCCCAGTTCGCAGTAGGTCATCCGCCGCGCACCCGGTGCAGTCGCCACGACCGGGACTGGTGGTCGAAAACCTGCCAGCACGGTTTTCAACAGAAGCTGATCTGGATTGAGTGCGGCGTAGAATTCCGTGACATACTCGATATCAGTCCGGTACCCCCCCGCCCAGTCACTATTCATTGTCGATGCCATCGCAGAACCATCCGATAAGCGATTTCTGTAGTGCATTGCGCCAGCGTAACAGCGGCACGGAACAATCAATTTGGCAAGGAATGAAGTGGCCGCTCAAGGAAAGTCTTATCAATGGAAAGGGCGTGAGTTACGACTTTCACTCACGCCCTGAAACCGATTTTGCCTTAATGTCCGCGCCTTACGGAACCGGATCGGGGCACTGGTTGTTGTCAGTCCTGACGATGTCGTTGATGGTGATCGGTCCGGCGGCCATTCCGTTGAACACGCAGGTCCGAACCTGGTCCGGCAGGTCATGGAGATTGCCCGTGCCGGAAACCTGACCGTCCTCGAATTCGTAGGCCACCTGGCCGTTCGTTACTTTGGTCACGTTGAAGTTGTTGAGCGTAACGATTGATTTCTTCGTGAACACGCCTTCACCGCCCTCGACGTTGACATCGGACAGGGTCGAGTTCAGCACGTCGTCTAATTTGACGCCGCCCTTGGTGTCATGTCCGTCGCTTGTTTTCACGGTTACGTTGGAAACGGAAGCACCTTGGAGTTTCTTGAGTTCGAACTTGCCCTCGGCACCTTCCACGGTAACGTTGCTGACAACGGCCGTGCTCGATTTCGAATTGTTGCCCTCGACCTTGACCTTTGATTTATTGCCATTACCGGTAATCGAGATGCCGGTGACCGTCATGTCGTCGATTTTCTTGACCTCGACCTTGCCTTCGCCGCCTTCGACCGTGACGGAACCGACTGTCGCCAGGTTGCCTTTTTCGACTTTCAATTCGAAGCCTTTGGTTCCGGATCCGTCTGCGGTGATGTCATGAACGCTGGCCGTGTCGAAGTTCTTGACTTCGATCTTGTTGCCTTCGGCACCCTCGGTGACGATGTTCCTGATGGTCACCCTGCCGACCGTGTTGCCTTCGCCGCCATCGACTTTGATGCCGGTCTTGTCACTGCCATTGAGGGACGTGAAACGCAGATTCTTCAGGGTTGTCGTCCCGGTCGTGTCACCGCCACTTCTGATCCCTTCGCCGCCCTCAAACGTCAGGCCGCGGACGGTGTTGCCGTTTGCCAGGCGTACCTGGGCCGTGCGGCTGCTGGCGCCTTGCAGCAGTTTGGGCGCCGTGCCCGGCAGGGTACCTGTCACCCTCTGACCGCTGCCAGCACCAATAAGCGTAATCGGCGTGCCGCCACCTGCAAGGATCTGACCGTCCTTGAGGTTGGTTGACGCGTTTTGGACATCACCGGTCTTATCTATCGCGACAATAAGGTCGTTGTCATTGAAATGCTGGTTGTTGAAGCTAACCGGATCTTCGAATGTACCGGCTCCACCCGTCGTATTGTCGACAAACTTGAGTTCGCCAATCTGCTGCCCGGTCTCCGGGTTGATGGCAGCCTCCGGAGCGCCCTGGAAGGCGCCGGAAACGATGTCCGGGTCACGGCGGATCGGATCGACCATGCGCCGATCAAGGGCAGAGAGTTGGGATTCGCTGGGGTAATTGCCGAAGCCGAGCGGAATACGGAACCGCAGCATGGCAGACGCGTCCGTCTTCCGGACCTTGTCGTACTGGATCTCGCCGCCGATGGTTATGCGTGAACTGCCTGGTGCGAATTCATAAAGCCTGGTTTCAAACCGGGCACGGGGACCTGCCACTTTCTTGGCGTCCTTGGCATCGAAATAAAATCCGCCGACAAAAACCCGGGTTTCGATATCGAACGGCAGTTTGTAGCCGACTTCGGCGTCGAAGCCCCATAAAGCGCGTTCAAAGCCCGGACGTACCGAAACCGTGGCCCCGGAAAATGCCGCCGCACCGACCAGCGGTGCGGCCTTCTTGCCGCCTTCGGGAATGTAAAGGTTGGCTCTGAGGTCGAGGTCTTCGGTCAGTGCTTCCAGCCCCAGTGTACCTTGTACGAACGTGTTCGAATTTTCGGTGCCTCTGACATCGAAAGAACCGAAACCACCCAAAATCCATCCGCCACCGATCATCGAACGGTAGCCAAGGGCGAAGTTGCCTTCTTTGTTGTTGTCATCGTCGATAAACCCACGAATGTCGGTAAACAACATCGACGTGTCATTCTGGAAAAGCGGCCAGAATAACTCCGTCTCACCCAAATGCCGTTCGGTACCCGGCTTGGCGACGATGTCTACGTGGGGAACCCATTTGTCGCCTTTTTCAGCATAGGCCGGCGATGCCAGAGCCAGGGCGCTGATAGCAACACTGCACAGCATGGCATGTTTGAAGGACTTGAAATTGACGGCGGCAGATTGCCGTTCCACGGATGATGATTGCATGGTCTGTTTCCTGATACAGCTTTCGCCAATGAAAGCCAGCGCCTTACGTTTGGCCTGCGTGTTTAACCCCGAGCCACCGGCCGCACCGCAACTGGCCGGTATCAAAACCCTGTGGGCTGGAATGAAAAGTGAGGAATTCTGACAACACCAAGGCAATTCTTATTGATGAAATATTAACCAATTGTCAGATTCGGTTTCCAGCCTGCGGCGAGAATGATCCTGTTGCCACAGCACGTCAAGCAGAAATATTCAACAATTTAACAATGTTAGGCCATTGGATGCGGTTGTGTTGCATCCATGTAACAGACGGAAATTTAGACCACCGGCATCTCAGCGACAAAAAACTGATGTTTTCCGCCGGGTCCGGCCACAATTTCGTCACAATACAAGACGTCGACATCAAACGGGTGTCCTATCTTGTCCACAAGGGTGCGCCGCAGATTTTCTTCTTCCTCGAGTGACAGGGAACGGTAGACGGACAAATGCAGTTCTAGGCGCTTCAGCGATTTCTGAATCAGTTTAAACTGCCGAATCGGTGCGATCTCCGACAACCCGTATTTCGTGGTCTGCGGAAAATGCCGGTCGCCGGACGGCAGCATGATGACGTTGTGCACACGGCCCATTATCTGTTTCAAGACCGGCAATCCTCTGCCGCAACTGCAGGGTTCTCCCACTTCGGCATAGTCACCGATTACATAGCGGATCAGCGGCATTGCGAAGTTCGCCAGGTTTGTGACGACCACACGACCGACCTGTCCGGGTTCGCACGCGCGACCGTCATCATCGAGAACTTCAAGCAGGACACCCTCCGACTGTACGTGATAATGTTCGGTTTCAGGACACTGCAGGGCCAGATAGCCCGCTTCTCGGCTTGAATACATGTCCTGAATGACCACGCCCCATACGTCTTGGCACAAGTCGCGCAGTTCAGGATAAACAACTTCGGAGAGCGTCATCACCGATTTGAGGTTGGGAAGTTTGACACTCTTCTGACGCGCTTGCGTCAGGACAGCGTACAGGTTGGAGGGAAACGTGATGATGTATGTCGGATCCTGGCGAACCAACCACTCCAGTTGTTGTTCAGATGGCGTTTTCATTTGAAGCAGCGCGGCGGTTCCGTGTGGCGCAAATACCCGCGCCGAGTCACCCCATCCATTGCCCTGCAGTCCATTCGGATAGGCAGCATCAGGGTCGTCAGAATCGCGTAATGCTGCAAGTTTCTGGGAAAGGTCACGGTCATGCCAGACATGGTCACGCAGTGTAAAGGCTTTCCACATCAGATCGTTCAAAGCGGTCCGGGTTACCCGTATCGGCTCGCCTGTCGAACCTGTGGTTTGAATGACATCGATTTCGCCATGGGCGGATGGAATCGCACTGCTTATCAGTTGATCCGCATACCTTTGAATCTGATGCCGTTCCAGCAATGGAATGGAATTCCAGATGTCCAGATCTAGCGGTACGCCCTCCAGATTCAGGGAACTGAGGATTTGTCCGTAGTACGGGACACTCTCATGCGCATGACGAAGCAACTCTGTTAGCTGGATAAACTGGTGATGCCGAAGTTTTTCCGGTGTCCACCATTGAGTTTCCTGAAGCTGTCCCAGTATCGACAAGAGCATCGCGTTGTCGGGATGCGGTACGGCCGGCCATAAGGCTCCCGGCAAACTCGACAGAGGTATCATGTGGTTATCCCATCCAACCAAGTGACGCCGCGCCGCAAATGCCGCTTCCACTTAATGACGGACGCCGGTTCATTCGAATATCATGCAATGGACGGTTCGGAAAACCTGTCTTCAATTAGTTCGAGAGCGGCCGTTACAGTCCGGAACCGAACCTCCTTGCGATCGGCATTCTCAAACATGCATCTGACGTGTGTTGTGGAAGCGCCAGACTTCGCACACGCTATATGCACAAGGCCGACAGGTTTTTCTTCGCTGCCTCCGCCGGGACCGGCTACCCCCGTGACCGCCACAGCGATATCCGCCCGCGAGTTGGCCAGAGCACCTTCGGCCATGGCCCGGGCAACGCGCTCGCTCACGGCACCATCGGACTCGATCAGGGAGGGTGGCACCTGCAGGAGTTCAGCCTTGGCTTCATTGGAATAGGTCACGAACCCGCGTTCGAAAACGTCTGACGATCCGGCAATGTCGGTCAGGGCTGCTGCAATCATGCCACCGGTACAGGATTCGGCCGTTGCCAGCTTCAGGCCAAGTGACCGGGCACGTTCCAGAAGTGCAGTAGATTGCTCCAGATGATTCATGTTCGATTCCGCTTCAGGCGTTACCGTTTCGATTGTTTCGGTCCGGCTCACAATTGACAGGAAACTCCAGTGTAACAGATGCCTGCGCTGCGATGCCTTCGCTGCGACCGGTAAAGCCCAGGCGTTCGGTGGTGGTTGCCTTGACGCTCACGCGGTCTAGGGAAACACCCATGATTTCAGACAACCTCTCTCGCATCCGTGCGGTATGCGGGCTGATCTGGGGGACCTCGCAGATGACAGTGATATCGAGGTTGCCCACCCTGCCACCGCGACCTCGCACCAGACCGCAGGCGTGCGACAGGAATACATCCGATGAAACCCCTTTCCAGCGGTCGTCAGTCGGAGGGAAATGGGTGCCGATGTCGCCATCCGCGAGTGCACCGTAGATGGCGTCGGTAGCCGCATGCATGGCGACGTCGGCGTCAGAATGGCCCTTCAAGGATCGTTCGAAGGGTATAGATACGCCGCACAGGATTACCGCATCACCGCTGTCAAACGCGTGGACGTCGAACCCTGTGCCGATTCTGAATTTGGGATCTGGGTGGCTCCGGGTCAATTTGGCCTCCGCCTCTTGGAAATCTTCTGCCGTTGTCAGTTTCTTGTTTCCGGGGTCGCCGACGATAATGTCGACAGCGATCCCGGCCCATTCCGCCACCGATGCATCATCCGTGAATTGTTCCGAATGGGAACTGGCGGCCTTTTCGTGCGCTGCCAGAATATCTTGAAATTTGAAGGCCTGCGGTGTTTGTGCGGCCCACAACTCAGTGCGGTCAATCGTGTCGCAAATCCGATCGCTTCGCACCCGCTTGATTGTTTCGGAGATCGGTTGCGCGGGTATCACCGCGTCCTTTTCTCCGAGGGTTCCGATGAGGCGGTCGAGGAGGTCCGGCGTCAGGAACGGTCTGGCGGCATCGTGAATGAGTACAAATTCCGGCGGTGATTCACGCAAGGCGGCTAGACCCATCAGAACCGATTGCTGGCGGGTCTCGCCCCCGTGAACCGGCGTTTCGCGGGACGCCCAGTTGGGCACGGCCTGCCGGAAGAGCGCCTCATCGCACGGGTTTATGACCACCACGCAACGGTCGATGCGCGCGTGTTCGGCAAAAACATCCAACGTCCGGGCAAGCACGCTGCGGCTGCCCAGAAGGCGGTATTGTTTCGGCAGTCCTTCGCCGGCCCGGTGGCCACGTCCGGCGGCGACAATCACAGCGGCAACTCTCATATCGGCAGGACACCATTCTTGTTCGGGACCGCGGGAACACCTTGAGGAGGGTTATGAATAATTATCACCGGTGCTGCAAGCGTGGGCATAAACACGGTCCGCAATGAAGACAAAATGCCTATTGCGGCAAAGGGAGGCGTTGCGATAGGTTGCCTCAAAATTGTGCACCTGTGAGAAAGCCTAATTTATGGGCATCGTGATTGGCGACATCGCCGTTTCAAATCCGGTATTCCTGGCCCCGATGTCAGGCGTGACGGATGCGCCGTTTCGCGAACTGGCTCATCAACTTGGCGCCGGCCTGGTTGTCTCTGAGATGGTCGCCAGCCACGAACTGCTGCAGCAAAAGGACGAATCTCTGCTGCGCGCAAAGCAGGCAACGAACGTGTTTCCCAACGTCGTGCAACTGGCTGGCCGGGAAGCACACTGGATGGCGGAAGGCGCGCGCTTTGCCAGAGATCTTGGCGCAGACATCATCGACATCAACATGGGCTGCCCGGCGCGAAAGGTAACCAACGGGTTGTCCGGGTCGGCCCTCATGCGGAACCTTGACCATGCTGTCGAACTGATTGCCGCCACGGTCAACGCGGTCGACTGTCCGGTTACCTTGAAAATGCGGCTTGGGTGGGACGACGCCTCCCGCAGTGCACCGGAACTGGCACGGCGGGCAGAGTCGGCAGGCGTTCAGATGGTGACCGTGCACGGACGCACCCGCTGTCAGTTCTATAACGGCAGAGCCGACTGGAAGGCTATCGGCGACGTCAAGGCAACGGTGTCCATTCCCGTCATTGTAAACGGCGATATTTGTACATATGACGATGCAGCCATGGCGCTTCAGGTTGCCGGTGCCGACGGCGTCATGATCGGGCGTGGCGCCTATGGCAGGCCCTGGTTCGCAGGCAACGTCGCGCATTTTCTGAAGTCCGGGAAAATGCCTGTTGAACCGGACCATTCCGCACAATGGAACGTCATCCGCAAACACTATTCCGGGATGCTGGAACACTACGGGCATGACAAAGGGGTCCGCTGCGCACGAAAGCATCTGGGATGGTATCTCGACCGGGCCATGGCCAGGTTCGATTCGAAATCGAGGCCTGAAATCAGCACGGCGAGGGGACGTATCTTCCGTTCGAATAACGCGAGTGAGGTGCTGGATATGCTCGAGATGTTTTATACCGAGAGCGCCCTGGAGTACGGGTTATGAACAACGTCCTTGAGCAAGAGGAGGTCGTAGGCTCCCATCGCAATGCCGATACGGAGGCTATTCTCAATGCCTTGCCGCACCCCGTAATCACAGTTGATGCCGAAAACCGAATCTCCTACGCCAACGTCGCCGCGGAAACCTTTTTTCATGCCGGTGCGAGTGTTCTTAAACGCCACCGGATAGACGACTACGTGCCATTTGGATGCCCGATCCTGTCGCTTATATCCCAGGTCCGGACACGACAGGCCCCGGTTACAGAATACGCTGTCGATCTGGGCACGCCCCGCAATGGTGGCGAACGCCTGGCCGACGTCCAGGTCGCCCCCGTGACCGATACTCCCGGCACAGTGCTCGTCATTTTCCAGGAGCGATCGATTGCCCGCAAGATCGATCGTCAACTCACCCATCGCGGGGCCGCCCGATCGGTATCGGCGATGGCCGCAATCCTTGCCCACGAGATCAAGAATCCGCTATCGGGCATTCGCGGCGCGGCACAATTGCTGGAGCCTGGTGTCAACGATGACGACCGTGTCCTGACGCAACTGATCTGTGAGGAGACCGACCGGATCTGCACCCTTGTCGACCGGATGGAAATATTCAGTGACAGCCGGCCCATAGATCCCGAGCCGGTGAACATCCATGCGGTTCTGGGGCATGTGAAGACGCTGGCGGCGTCCGGTTTTGCCGTCAACGTGAAGTTCGTCGAGGATTATGATCCCTCCCTGCCGCCGGTCTTGGGAGGCCGGGACCAGCTTGTTCAGGTCTTCCTGAATCTGTTGAAGAACGCAGCCGAGGCGGCAATAGCCGAACGAGGAGAAAATGCAGAAATTGTGTTGTCAACCGCCTTCCGGCCCGGCGTGCGCCTTTCGATTTCGGGTACGACCAACCGTGTCGGCCTGCCTTTGGAAATTTGCATACGCGACAATGGTGCCGGTGTCCCCGACGATCTGAAGGAACATCTGTTCGACCCGTTTGTGACCACCAAAATGTCCGGAACCGGTCTGGGGCTCGCCCTCGTAGCAAAAATCATCGGTGATCACGGCGGCATCGTGGAATGCGAGAGCGGCCCGCCGCGCACAACATTCAGAATACTGCTGCCGATGTATGACGCGGGGGACAGTCACAAGACCCAGGGAGTCCGGACATGAGCGGTGAGACGATTCTATTGGCCGACGACGACGCGGCAATCAGAACTGTTCTGAATCAGGCGCTTGCGAGGTCGGGATATGCCGTCAGATCAACCAGCAACGCCTCGACATTGTGGCGCTGGATCAATGCTGGGGAGGGCGATCTGGTCATAACCGATGTGGTCATGCCGGATGAAAATGCCTTCGACATGCTGCCCCGGGTCCGTAAACTCCGGCCGGATCTGCCGATCATCGTCATGAGCGCACAGAATACCCTGATGACAGCCATTACGGCAGCTGAACAGGGGGCTTACGAGTACCTGCCAAAACCATTCGATTTGAACGAGTTGATATCCGTGGTCAACCGGGGTTTGTCCCAAACCCGGCAGTCAATGTCGGTTCGCCACGAAGCGAACCTGGACATTCCCGACCGCCTGCCATTGATCGGAAGATCACTGGCGATGCAGGATATCTACCGCGTTCTCGCAAGGCTGATGCAAACCGACCTGACGGTGATGGTTTCCGGCGAGTCCGGTACGGGCAAAGAACTTGTGGCGCGAGCCCTCCATGAGTACGGCAAACGGCGCAATGGTCCATTTGTCGCCGTAAACATGGCGGCGATTCCAAAAGACCTGATAGAATCCGAACTGTTCGGTCACGAGAAAGGAGCCTTCACCGGTGCAGCCAGCCGTGCTGCGGGACGGTTCGAACAGGCGGAAGGCGGAACTCTGTTTCTCGATGAGATCGGCGATATGCCGATGGAAGCGCAAACCCGTCTGCTGCGGGTGCTTCAGGAGGGCGAATACACCTCCGTCGGCGGTGGCAAGCCGATCAAGACCGATGTCCGGATAGTTGCTGCCACGAATCGCGACCTTCGCCAGCACATCGACCATGGTCTATTCAGGGAAGATCTGTTTTTCCGACTCAATGTGGTTCCCATCCGCCTGCCGCCGCTGCGTGAGCGAACCGAAGACATCCCCGATCTTACCCGCCATTTCCTGGCTGCGGTCACATGCGACGGCCTGCCGGAAAAACAGATCGACAAATCGGCACTCGACCGAATGAAACTTTATGGATGGCCGGGCAACGTCCGGGAACTGGAGAATCTGATTCGACGCATGTCAGCGCTTTATTCCCAGAACCTGATCACCAGGGACATCGTCGATCAGGAACTTGCAGACTTCCCTCTCAAACCTGAGGAGTCCGGTCGCCACCCATCCCAGACACTGGCGGAATTCACCGAGCGGTACCTGGCCGACCATTTTGCCGAATTCGGCACCGAACTGCCCCCATCCGGTCTCTACGAACGGGTTATCCGGGAAATCGAAAAGCCCTTGATAACCGCCGCATTAGTCGCCACATCAGGTAATCAGATAAAGAGTTCGGAACTCCTGGGAATCAACCGCAATACCTTGCGCAAAAAGATCCGGGAGTTGGATGTGAACGTGCTGCGGGCCAGACAACCTTGAAAATTTGCGCCATTGATTTGATGGTTTGCTAACCATTGTTGCATATTTGTAACAATGTGGTTGAGTTGCCGCACTCAAGGGCGCAATATGTCAAAAATTGGAGCCTGCCCGAATTTTGGCACAAAGTTTCGGGATAAAAATGCCGCGGGCGTAACCTTCAAACCACAACCATTGTTGATAATCACAGCATGACAGCAGCCGTTGAAAACAAGACGATGTCAGCACCTGCGGGTACGGTTGCAGAAAAAGAACAAGAGCGGACATCGCAGCGAACCCAGCGAATCGGCTTTGTCCTGGTTGCCATAGCATTGTTCACCGGACTGGCAACCTATGCGGTGCTGACAGGCCTCACCCCCATACAGCCGACCCCTGAGATCATCAACGGCCTTCTCGGCGTCAACATTTTGTTGGTTCTGGCTCTGGTTGGCATGATCGCCTGGCAGATGATTGCCCTGTGGCGCGCCCGTAAACGCGGCAGTGCCGGTGCGCGCCTTCATGTTCGGGTGGTGTCGCTGTTTGCCATCGTAGCGGCGATGCCGGCATTCATTGTCGCTGTTTTCGCCAGTGTTACTCTCGACCGGGGGCTTGACCGCTGGTTCTCGGAACGGACCCGGTCGATTGTCGATACCGCTCTGGTGGTTTCTGAAGCTTATCTACAGGAACACGGCCAGGTCATTCGCAGCGATATAACAGCAATGGCCAGGGACCTTGAAAGGGCCCACTCGCTGTTTGACGCCGATCCGACAAAATTTCAACGCATTTTCCGGGCACAGACCGCGCTGCGTGGTCTTGCAGGAGCCTTTATAATCGACGGCAAGCTAACCATCATTTCCAGCGCCTTGCGTGACAAGGGGGCAAGTTTCGAAGGTCCCACGCGCGATGCCATGGAGCAGGCGGCCGCAAACGAACTTGTGCTGATGAGTCCCGGTACCACAAACCAGGTCCGTGCATTGGTCAAACTGAAAGTGTTTGATGATGCCTTCCTGTTCGTTTTCCGGTTTGTCGACCAAAAAGTTATCGACCACCTCAGAAAAACCCAGGCCGGCAAGGTTGAGTATAACACCATGGAAGAACGCAGATATGGCGTTCAACTGACATTCGCACTGATGTACGTGGGTGTTGCACTCATATTCCTGCTTGCGGCCATCTGGTTTGGCTTCTGGTTTGCCGACAGGCTTGTCTCTCCGATTGGCATGCTGATCGGTGCCGCACGCGAGGTATCTGAGGGCAATCTTGATGCAAAAGTGTCGGTTCGACAGGTCGAAGGCGATCTTGCAACTCTCGGCAAGACGTTCAACCTGATGACCAGCCAGCTTGCCGAACAGCGACAGGAGCTTGTCGGCGCAAACCATATGCTCGATGTTCGTCGCAGGTTTACCGAAGCCGTCCTGTCAGGCGTCACCGCAGGGGTGATCGGTCTCGATCAGGAAGGTACCGTAACCCTGGTAAACCGCTCTGCCCTCAATCATCTTGGCCAGAAGGAAGCCAGTTTCGCCGGGCAGAAGCTGGCCGATGTGGTGCCGGAACTGGCACAGATTTTCAAGAAAGCAGCAAAAAAAGCGTCGGGTTCGGCGGAGGGGCAGATCAATCTCAAGAAGCAGGACCATGAACGCAACTTCATGGTCCGTGTAACACGCGAGCAATCCGGCGAAGATGAAGACGGCTATGTCGTGACGTTCGACGACATGACAGAGTTGGTCACCGCACAGCGCAATTCAGCGTGGGCAGACATCGCCCGACGCATCGCCCATGAAATCAAGAATCCACTGACGCCAATTCAACTTTCCGCGGAGAGACTGAAGCGGAAATATGGCAAGGATATCAAGGTCGACAGGGAGATTTTTGAGCAGTGTATTGAAACGATTGTCCGCCAGGTCGGGGACATCGGACGCATGGTTGACGAATTCTCCACCTTTGCCCGCATGCCCAAGGCCATTATGGAGAAAAAGGACCTGTGCGATACCACCAAACAGGCGGTGTTTCTCCAACGAGTCAGCAGTTCGGAAATTGCCTTCGAAACGCATATTCCCGATGAGGTAATTGAACTTGATTTCGACCGGCGCCTGGTTACTCAGGCGCTCACAAACCTTGTCAAGAACGCGACGGAAAGCGTTGAAACTAAAGTACAAAATGAAGATGGCGACTACCAGGGGTCGATAAAGGTCTCCGTGTACAAGAAGGGCAAGTGGTGCCACGTCGATGTCGAAGACAACGGCCTTGGTTTGCCGAAGGAGAATCGCCAGAGACTGGTTGAACCGTACATGACGACCAGAGAGAAGGGCACCGGACTTGGTCTCGCTATCGTCAAAAAAATAATGGAAGAACATGGCGGCCAGCTCAGTCTCCATGATTCCTCCAATCCGGAAGGTGGCGCATTGGTGCGCTTGGCGTTTCGTCTGGACGAGGAACGCGAGCCTGCCGGCGAGACACCAAAGCTCGATGCGGACCCGAGCGGCGGCGACCCATCTCCGGATGAACAGATTGAGCACGTAAAGGAAGTGTAATGGCGTCAGATATTTTAATCGTTGATGATGAGGCCGACATCCGGGATCTGATTGCTGGAATTCTGGAGGACGACGGTTATGAAACGCGTTTGGCCAGGGATAGTGATACCGCGCTGGCAGCCATAGAAGAGCGACGGCCATCGCTCGTCGTGCTCGATATCTGGTTACAGGGTAGCAAACTTGACGGTTTGGAAGTGCTTCATGAAATCAAAACCGCACATCCCGATCTGCCCGTCGTGATAATTTCCGGACACGGCAACATCGAAACCGCGGTCGCTGCAATAAAGAACGGTGCCTATGAATATATCGAAAAACCGTTCAAAGCCGATCGTCTGGTCCTGGTCATAGGCCGGGCCATCGAGGCCAGCCAGCTGAAACGCGAAATCAAGACACTGAGGCGGGTTGCCGGCCACGATATGGAACTGATCGGGACGTCGGCGGCAACCCGGCAGCTCAAGCAAACGATTGAAAAAGTGGCCCCCACCAACAGCCGTGTCCTGATCATGGGACCGCTTGGTTCGGGCAAGGAACTCGTGGCACGCAACCTTCACGCCTGTTCCCAGCGCTCGACCCAGCCGTTCATCATTCTCAATGCGGCTACCATGGCGCCGGAGCGCGTGGAACAGGAGCTGTTCGGTACTGAAGAGGGCGCCGGCAATGTTCAAAAGGTCGGCGCTCTGGAAGAGGCCCATGGTGGGACGCTCTTGATTGACGAGGTTTCGGACATGCCCTTGGAAACCCAGGGCAAGATACTCCGGGTCCTTGTCGATCAGACCTTTCAGCGTGTCGGCGGCGACAAACGGGTAAAAGTGGATGTTCGGATTGTGTCCTCATCGAGCCGTAATCTCGAGCAGGCGATCAAGGAAGAGCGTTTTCGCGAAGACCTGTACCATCGTTTGAACGTGGTGCCGATCATCATCCCCACTCTTGCGGAACGCCGCGAGGACATTCCTCATCTGGTGACTTATTTCGTTGAACATTATGCCGCTACAGCCGGTCTGCCGAAACGCGAAATTGCCAGCGACGCCATGGCTATTCTCCAGGCCAGCGACTGGCCGGGCAATGTCAGACAGCTGCGAAACAATATCGAACGCCTTTTGATCATGGCCAAGGGTGAGGACAGCGATGAGGTTACCGCCAGCATGTTGCCAACGGAAGCAACCGACACGTCACACTCGATGATCAACGGTAGCGAGGGCCAGCAACTCATGGCATTGCCGCTGCGTGACGCGCGCGAAGTATTCGAGCGTGAGTATCTGGTGGCCCAGATCGGACGGTTCGGCGGCAACATTTCCAAAACCGCTTCCTTTGTCGGTATGGAACGCTCCGCGTTGCATCGAAAGCTGAAGCTGCTTGGCGTGCAATATGTACGCCCTGAAGAAGCCTGATCGCCGTCTGACCGGTCTCAATCCCCTGAAATCCCACTGCACAGGACGCGCGGATTCTGCCTTGCGGCCACCATATGCTAGTTTTTGTCCGGTAGCGCTTGCATTGTTGAAGCGAAACTCTTTACAAGCGGCGGTGTCATGAAGGTAATTATATGTGGGGCAGGGCAGGTAGGGTTCGGGATCGCCGAACGGTTGTCTGCTGAGAACAATGACGTCACCGTCATCGATAACTCGCCTGAACTTGTTCAACGCATAACCGACTCATTGGACGTCCAGGGCGTTGTCGGGCATGGGTCGCACCCTGAAGTGCTGCAACGAGCCGGCGCGGAAGATTCCGACATGTTGATTGCCGTCACCTTTGCCGACGAAATCAACATGGTGGCCTGCCAGGTCGCCCACTCGATTTTCGACATTCCAACCAAGATTGCCCGCGTGCGGGCGCAGAGTTATCTTGCACCGGTATGGCGCGATCTGTTTTCCAGGGATAACCTGCCGATCGACGTCATCATATCGCCGGAAGTGGCTGTCGGCGACATGGTCCTGCGCCGGCTGGCCCAGCCCGGTGCCTTCGAAACGATCAGTTTTGTCAACGATCAGGTTTCCGTCGTCGGCGTGACTTGCGAGGAAGACTGCCCGATCGTGCATACGCCGTTGCGCCAGCTGACGGAGCTTTTTCCGGATCTGCTGGCCGTCGTTGTGGGTATCATGCGGGACGGGACGATGTTCGTGCCGCACGGAAACGACCAGATGCTGGTGGGCGACGAGGTCTATTTTGCAGCATCTCGCGATCAGGTCGATCGCACGTTGGGAATTTTTGGCCACGACGAAAAGCAGGCGCGCCGGATTATCATCGCCGGTGGCGGCAACATCGGATTCTATGTCGCCCGTCAGTTGGAGGCGCAGCAATCGCGCACCCGGGTAAAGATTATCGAGGGCAACCGTCAACGCGCCGAGAAGATCGCCGACGAGTTGAAACACACGGTTATTCTCAATGGCAGTGCCCTGGATCAGGAACTTCTGCGCGAGGCTGGAGCCCACGAGGCGGAAACCTTCGTGTCCCTGACCAATGACGATCAGGTCAACATCCTGGCCTGCGTCATGGCCAAGAAGGAAGGGTGCGCCAGGGCTTTGAGCCTGCTCAGCAACAACGCCTATGCCAGTATCGTTCGTTCGCTTGGAATCGATGCCCATATCAGCCCCAAGGCAATGACGATTTCCACGATACTGCAGCATGTGCGCAGGGGCAGCGTGCGCCGCGTCCACGCGGTTCAGAACAGCGCTGCGGAGATTATCGACGCGGAGGCACTGGAAACCTCCCCATTGGTCGGCAAACCGCTTCGCGATGCCGAACTTCCAGCCGGATTGCGTCTCGGAGCCATTGTGCGCGGCGATGAGGTCATCATACCCAATGGCGATACCGAGGTTAAGGCACATGACAGGGTTGTGATCTTTGCGCTTGCCGAACATGTTCGCGAGGTTGAGCACATGTTCCGGGTAAGCCTCGAATATTTCTGACCGGGGTATTCCCGATGCGTGGCAGTACGATCCTCTATGTTCTTGGCTGGCCGGTAACGGTTTTGGCCGTACTGTGTCTGGTGCCGATCTTCTTTTCGATCAATGCCCGCGAGTGGGACTCGGCCGGCATATTTGCTATTTCATTTATGATTTATGCATTTTTGGGCGGCCTTCTGATTGCCGGTTTCAGAGGCCGGTCGTACGTATTCGACCGATCGAGCACCATTGGGATACTTTTGCTGGGATGGACGATCCTGCCTCTCCTGGCAGCGATACCGCTTGTCGGCAGCGACCAGTTCGCGTCTCCGGCGGAAGCAATCTTTGAGGCCGTCTCCGGTCTGACCACAACCGGTGCGACGGTTCTGAGTGTACCCCAGGATGCCTCCACAGGTATCCTGGTGTGGCGCGCTGTGCTTCAATGGTCCGGAGGAGCCTTCACGCTGCTGACGGCGCTGATTGTACTGGGCCCGCTGCATATCTCCGGCACACCGGCAAACATCACGATTCCGGGGTACGAACGCAACGATCTTGTTCACTCCATGGTGTCTGCGTCGCGTCACATCATGCCGGTTTATGCCGGCTTGACGCTGCTCTGCTTGGTGTTGTTGTGGATAGCGGGACTGCCTGCTTTTGATGCTTTTTGTCTTTCGCTGTCGACTCTGTCAACTGGCGGTTTCATGGTCAGGGCAGGCGGGCTGGCATCCTATGACTCTGCGTTCGCGGAAGCAGTCATCGGGGTCTTCATGCTCGCGGGAGCAGTCAGTATGCTCGCACTATGGCATTATCTCGCCAAACGCGGAAAGGACCGCCCCGACAGCCAGGAAACCGTCAGGCTGATCGTCATCTCACTGCTGGGCGCCGTGGTCATTGCGGCACTTTCATATGAATCCGGCTCCGGCGATGAATGGAGTAGCGCTGCGACTGCGGTTCGCACGGGTCTGTTTCGTGCCATCTCGCTGGTGACGACCACAGGGTTCGACAACGCCAGAGACGGCGCCACTGCGGTTCCGTTCGTTATCGTTCTTCTTCTTTGCATGATTGGCGGTGCCGCGTATTCGACCGCTGGAGGCCTCAAGCAATACCGTTTTCTATTGTTGATGTCGCAAGCCCAGCGGGAACTGTACCGGTTGCTCCACCCCCACATAATAATTCCCAACCGGGTGGCCGGGCATGTCGTCGACTTGGAAATCATGCGGTCCATCTGGGCGTTGCTCGCGGTGCTGGTGTCCGCAACTTGCTGCACGATGTTTGCCCTGTCAGTACAGGGGTTCGATTTTGAGCGCGCCCTGCTTTCGGCCGTTGGCGCCTTGACCAACAATGGACCAGCCGTCGGCATGGCGACCGTGAAACTCGCCGCCTGGAGCGGCTACGGCAACTTGTCGGGGGCATCGCTGGCAACCCTGTCGATCGCCATGATCCTGGGGCGGCTTGAACTTCTGGTTGTGCTTTCCATAGTTCAGGTGAATTTCTGGCGAAAATAGGCGATTTGACTGCGACAACTGCCGGTTTGCCGTCCGTATCGATCATCCGCCCGGGCAGCACGCCAAGGCACAGGTCTCGAAAAAGTCAACATTGTCACGTAATTCGCCTTGCAGTCGCCGGGACAATTGGCGTCTAATGGCGCAAATCGCTGACAGGAGCGACAAACAGGCCGAAACGGCCCTTGATGCGGCAACATCTCGTATCCTGTCCCGGGATTGCTGCCAAAAGAAAGCGGAAACCCTCATGGCTGCCGACCGAGCACAAAACCTACAGGACACGTTTCTCAATCAGGTTCGGAAATCCAAAACGCCCCTGACCATTTTTCTGGTCAACGGTGTAAAGTTGCAGGGTGTCATCACATGGTTCGACAATTTCTGTGTATTGCTGCGGCGTGACGGACTTTCTCAGCTGGTGTACAAGCACGCCATTTCCACCATAATGCCGAGCCAGCCGGTTCAACTGTTTGATGACGAAAACGGCACCAGCGACGAATGAACAGTTTTGACTCCTGAAAACGCCTCATCCGGTGACAAGGACGCGCGAACCAAAGACGGGCACGCCCTCTATGTCACTGTCGAGGAGCCGACCAGAGCCATTGTCCTGCATCCCCTTATCCGCAGACAACCGGCCGAGGCATCGCCGTGCGGCCCGCGCGCAGTTGCCCTCCGCGACCCAGAAGCATGCCTCGAAGAGGCTCGGGGACTTGCCCTGGCGATTGATCTCAACGTTGTGGCAGCGCAGACGGTGTCGGTTCCCAAGATGCGCCCGTCTACATTGTTCGGTTCCGGTAAAGTTGATGAACTGAAAGGTACTATTGCCGCACGCGACGCCGAATTGGTGATTGTCGATACCGCCCTGTCGCCGGTCCAGCAGCGCAATCTTGAACGGGCCTGGGATGTCAAGGTGCTCGACCGCACCGGCCTCATTCTAGAAATTTTCGGGCTGCGGGCGCGTACAAAGGAAGGCCGGCTGCAGGTCGACCTGGCCCACCTGAACTATCAAAAGAGCCGGCTGGTTCGCAGTTGGACCCACCTGGAACGTCAGCGCGGTGGATTGGGTTTCGTGGGTGGACCCGGTGAAACCCAGATCGAGGCCGACCGGCGCATGATCCAGGAAAAGATCACCAAACTGGAGCGCCAGCTGGAAACCGTGCGCAAGACCCGCGACCTGCATCGCGCAAGCCGCCGCAAGGTGCCGTACCCGGTTGTGGCCCTGGTCGGCTATACCAATGCCGGCAAATCGACCCTGTTCAACCGTCTGACCGACGCCCGCGTGATGGCAAAGGATCTGCTGTTTGCAACGCTCGATCCGACAATGCGTTCAATCGAGCTGCCCATGGGACGGAACATCATCATCTCCGATACGGTCGGTTTCATTTCAGACCTGCCAACCCATCTGGTCGCCGCCTTCCGGGCTACACTGGAGGAGGTTCTGGAGGCCGACGTCATCCTTCATGTGCGTGACGTTTCCCATGAGGACGCGCAAGCCCAGTCCGATGACGTCAATACGGTTCTGGCCATGTTGGGCATCGACGATGAGCGCCGGGAGTCGATCATCGAGGTCTGGAACAAGACCGATTTGCTCGAACCCGCTCAAGCCGAAATCATACGCAATCAGGCCGAGCGGTCCGACAGCGTCTTTGCCGTGTCAGCGATAACGGGCGAGGGCGTCGATGCCTTGCTTGAGGCTGTCGAGAGCCGGATCGGCGCGCATTCTTCCGAAGTCACGGTCACGGTCGACTTGGCGGATGGCGCAGGGCTTCACTGGATTTACGAGAATTGCGAAGTGCTCAACCGCGTCGACGGTGAAACCGGTTTCCAGATGACCGTGAGAGTCGATCCGGCAAAACAGCCCATTCTTGAACAGCGGTTCACCGTGGATCTGGAAAACACCGATTTGGTGCGTGACAGCGCCTGATCGCGACACCGTCCGGGACGGTGCTCAAGATTTTTCGCGCGCTTTGACCTCGTTCCACAGGTTGTCCATTTCCTCGAGGCTTGACTGTTCCGGCGTGCTGCCCTTGTCGCGCAAGGCTGCTTCCACCGCCTTGAAGCGCCGCGTAAACTTGTCGTTTGTCGCCCGCACAGCCGTTTCCGGGTCGACGCCCAGGCGAAGAGCCAGATTGACGCAGACGAAAAACACATCACCCATTTCATCGAGGATGCCGTCGAGCGAGTCCTTGTCGGCTTCTGCCCGAAGTTCGGCTATTTCCTCGTCCAGCTTGTCGAACATGGGCGCGACCGAGGGCCAGTCGAAGCCGACGCGGGCGGCACGTTTCTGGAGTTTCACCGCACGGCTCAAAGCCGGTAATCCCACGGGGACGTTGTCGAGAACGCTCGGCGCCGGTGGCGCGTCACCGTCGCGGGCCCGACGTTCGCTCTTGCGGGCACGCTCGTCGGCCTTGATATTCTCCCACATGCCCTTCACGGCACCGGCGGTTCGCGCCTCATGGTCGCCAAACACATGCGGATGACGCCTGATCATCTTGTCGCAAATGCCGGCCACCACGTCATTGAACGTGAAGCGCCCGTCTTCCTGCGCCATCTGGGCATAGAACACGACCTGAAACAGCAGGTCCCCCAGTTCGTCCTTCAGGTCTTCACTGTCGCCGCGTGTTATGGCGTCGGCAACCTCATAGGCTTCCTCGATCGTGTAGGGTGCGATCGTCTCGTTGGTCTGCTGGAGATCCCACGGACACCCGCTGCCGGGCGTTCTCAGGGCTGCCATGATGGCCAGCAGGGCGTCCATCGTGCCGTCGTGAATGCCGGCAGACTGCTGCGCATCCTCGGTTTCGTCGTTCGTGGTAGAGGTCATTGAAAGTTCCTGGTCGCACGCCGGGCCATCCGCCACGACCATGCCTGCCTATCAGTGTCGGTTAGCCCGATCAACGTGTTCTGTCACGGGGCTGGTGCAAGCGCCCAGAAATTGAGGGAGACATGCTGGATCGCACCGGACTTGAGGCGCCCCCCGGCCTGGGTAATAACGAGACGCAGAACGCCGTCTGGCCCCGGAACGTCGTAGACCAGCGGTACCTTATTGTCGCCGATGTCCGTGTCCGCCCTGTCCAGACGGTCGAGAAGGGTCAACAGGTCCGCCCGCCATGTTCGGGCTGCTGAACCGACCACCAGATAATCGCCATCCAGCCATGCAGCGAATGTCCCCGTATCGCCCGGCCGCTTGGTGCTGATGTGAACAAAATAGGGCCCGCTCAGCTTCAACGCACTGTCCACAGACAGCGACGCTACCTTGGAGGCCGGCGAGAAGTTGATGACTTTGACGTTTTCAGGCGCCCGGGCATTATCGAAACCGAACAGCGTGTTGATCGACGAGGCCCGCTTCCATTTCACAGCCGTATCTGCAAACGGGTTTGCCTTGTGGTCTTCAAAGACCGGTTTCAGCCGATCAATCGCATTGTTGTTGTTGAGGAAAGACACGATCGAGGCCCCGTTCTTAGCATCGTCCCGGTCAAACTCGGCGGTACCGTCGAAATCGATCGCCAGTTTGCCGTTTGCCAGAACGCCGTTTTGCGCAAGAAGCTGTGTAAACCGTCCGAGCTGATCGGAAATAGAGTATCCTGTGGCCCCCCAGGGTCCAAAAGAGCCCAGAAGGAGCAGCACAGACAGCCCCCCGACAACGTGCCAGCTCGAATAGCGTGTCCTCCTGAGGGTACAGTACAACACAAGGGCCAGGCCCCAGATACCGACGACGATCAAGCCATACCGTTCCGGTGTGATGCCATAGTCAAGCGCGCGCCGCGCAATGCCGATGGCCAGCAATGTCAGGGGCACAGGAAGAAAGAGAAACCACCAGTCGTTGAACCAATGACTGAAACGGTTGAGGCGCGGCTGCCAGGGTCTGGCAAACAGGGCCGATGCGGTCAACGCCAGCACGAAGATCAGGACCGACTGGCCCACCTGTCCCCGTGGCAGTTCCCACTGCAATGCGATCTTGGCGGCATAAACATAGAGAATGACACCGTAAACTGCCAGAAGCGGGTACAGCACATAGTTGATCAGCGCCTGGACACCGCGCCCGGCCGGGGTGTCGGTGTCTGGCAGGCGCAACTCATCGTCGTAGGCCGACGGCATCAGCGACAATCCGTATAACGGCGCGATCAGCGACATGCCGGTTACCCAGATGTGCTCGTAAGCCGTGGGGATCTTGATATCGAACAGGAAATCGAGACTGGCAACGATCGCCGACAACCCGCCGCAGGTGACCAGGGCGACCAGCCCGCTGAGGAAAACCGCAAGGGCAAGCCGGGCGTTGAACAGCCAGAACGCATTTTCCCTGAACCCGGAGCCGGCATAGGCGGCCGTCATGACCGCCAGCACCAGGCCCGGAAACAGAAACACCGGATTCATGGAGCTTGCCTGATCATAGAACCCGACTGCGCCAACACCGCCAGCAACGCACAGAGCAATGATGTGCCTGGAAAGAGGGGGCGATACCGCTCTGGCTTCAAACACGAGGTTGACAGCACCTGCCGCCAGGAAGGCTGCCGAAAACGCCATGATAACGCGCTCGTCAAGGCGGCCGGCCAGAAACAGAGTGCCGGTGATGTCCAGGTTGAGCACGATGGCAAGACCGACCGAACAGGCGACTGGTACCGGAAACCGCACAAATGTGTCAGTCAGGTTGGGGATCAGCCGGGTGAGGCGTCGGGCGATACTCAAGGGGCAGGGACCTTACAGGACATTATGACAAAGTTGCCTGACCGAAACGTAGGGAGGCGCTGGCGATTGATCAATGACGGCCCGACGTGACCATGAGCAGGAGGGTTGGACTGCAGACTGCCAGTTCACGCTTCACAAACCCTTACGCGCTATGGTTGGCAGCATAACAAGCTGCATGCGGGTGCGCCTGAGCAAGGAACGGAACATGGCGCTCAACCTGAACGACGGCGTTGACGTGAGCCCAACGCAAAACACGCTCCACCAGACGAACAATCCCCAAGCCATAAAGCGCCCGCGCGGGCCGGCAGCCGACAGATGCCGCGTCGAACGCATCACCATGCCAACACGCCTTGAGGCCCTGGAACGCGACAGTGACGGGCTTGCCGATGCCGCCCTCGTGCCGGCCATCTTGCAGGAACCGGCCTGGGTACTTTCCGGCATGAACAATATGGCTATAGACGGCCTCGAAACCCTGGCGGTCTGGATGCCCGACGACACACCAACCGGCGATCAGACGTTGGTCGGACTGGTCACGGTCAGGTCCGCCCCCTGGCAGTGGGGTATGCCGGCGGGGCCGTTGAGGTCTGCCGTCCATCATCATGTCTTCGACGGCACGCCGCTGCTTCACCACCGGCACGGTCAAGAGGCACTCACCGCTCTGTTCCGGCAGGTCCGCTCGCCCTTCCTGTTGGAAAGCGTGCCGGATGGCGATCCGTTCGGCACAGTGCTTGAAGCGTCGGCACGGGCAAGCCATCGCCGGATCGAGGAATTCGACACGTTTTCGCGCGGCGTCTTCACCTGCGACCGGTCCGCTGAGGACTACTTGAAGGACACGCATTCCCGCAACCGACGCAACAAGTTCAGGCGCTGGCGCAAGCAGCTTCGCGGCGAGGGTACTCTTGAGTTGCAGGCACTGGAGATTGGCGAGACCCTTGAACCCTGGATGGCGCAATTCCTCACGCTCGAAGCCAAAGGCTGGAAGGGCCGCAATGGCACGGCCATCGCCTGCACGGCCTCCGACACCGCCTTCTTCCGTTACGCGCTTGCCAAATTGCACGGGCAGGGACGGCTGATGTTCTGGCGCCTCATGCGCGACGGCGAGCCTGTGGCCATGCTCTACGGCATGCGCCATCGACGGCACGTGTCGTTCGGCAAGATCACCTATGACGAGGACCACGCCCGCCAGACACCTGGTGCGCTGATGCTGCTCGATGTGATGGACTGGACCTACGGGCGCGGCGACATCGACTTCATGGACGCCTGCGGCCGGCCCGGCAACCACATGATCGACGCCTTGTGGAAGGAGCGACTGACGGTTTCCGACTGGCTGATTTCAGCACCTGATCGATCCTCAGCGGCCTTCGGCGCCCAGTGCAAGGCCGAATCCGCCCGCCGCGCCCTGCGCAGCACCGCCAAGAAGGTCTACCACAACGTCAAGGCCCTGACCCGCAAAGGCGATTGACAGGCAGGCTCAAGCCGGAGCCCAGGGGCGAAGCAGTACGGATTCCCTGTGTCGCCCCTGGATTGCGGTGTTCACCGCAATGACGACAGGTGAACCGGTTGACTCAGCTGGGGTGCAACGAGCACGAACCAAACGACGGAAACTGAAGGGCAGGCAACCGACGCGTCACTATATCCAGAGGTACAAGCACGCAAAGTTAACGACACAAACAATCAGGTGTGCATGGACCTTCGCCACAAGCAGGACAGAGCCGATGGGAAACGGTACCGGTCGATCGTTCATGCATCGCTCCCGCAAAGAATTGTCCTCAACATCAGCGCCATTCGCCCCGCGCCAAGACATGCACCACAAAAACCCACATTTCCAACAAAGTCCTGTCTGACACTAATCCCTCGCCACTGTGGACTTAACAAGAACTGAGGGGAAAGACGTGACCAATCCGATATTGCTCGACAAGGACGGAATTCAGAGGGAAATCAGCCTGCCGTTTTCGATCTGGATCACCCGGGAAGACATGGACCATATGGCGCGCCGGATTTATGAGTCCCTGGAAATGTGGAACAAATACAATGTCGACGGCGGCTGGCTCGACGTCTACGAAATCGAACGCGGCCGCATGAACGCCCGCCCGGTCAACTGGGCCCGAGCCGCAAAGTTGCCGCGGCTGGACGAAGACGACATGGTCGATACCAAAGCCAAGGATCCGGCGCCGGTTGAAGACGAAGAGCTTGAAGATCTGGAACCGGAAGAGGATTTCAAGGTTGTGCAGATCAGCGAATAGAGCAGGGGTGTTCCGGCGGCAATTCTGCAATCTCGTTCCGCTTGATATAACAAGTAACACAAATCTGTAGACAACCCGTCTCGAATCATTCTTGTTTGGCAATCGTCGGGGAACTGCGGGTTCCTGACCCGGATTAATTGCATCAAATGATTGCCCTCCAGAAGTGCAATTTGCCCCCGGACAGTCATCGGATGGCCAGGGCCGCATCTGCGGATTCTGGTCGTCCGGTGGCGGTATCGGCAACGAACGCTTTGTCGCCATCTATCGAGTACAAGAGGGGCGCTCGTTTGGTTTTGAAACACGCAATTCCCAAGTCTGGCAGGGACGCCAGTGGCTGTGTGACGCTGGCATACCGGCGCAAGCGTACTCCTTGGAAGATGCAGTCTCCGTGACATCCGTTCACCACGACAGAGACAGTATGAAGATGGCTACTCCTAGTCGGACAGGGCGCACGGCTTCAGTCTTGAGCTGCTAACATGCCTTCTTCTGCATAACGAAGAATGTAAGGCAAGCGTTTCGGTTTTCCCTGGGGAAACTCCAGTCCAAAAAAGGCAATGTAGAGGTCCATCATTTGGATGTCTGGTTCATAGTAGCGATGAACAACAATCCCGACTTCACCGGTTGATGGATGTTTGACCTTGTCGCCAACTTTGAACGCCCGAATTTCTCTGTCTTCCATCTATGGCCTCGCGGTTAGTTCTTTGCACCGTACGCCAGTGCAATTTCTTTCTTTCAGCAGATTCTTCGTTGTCGAGGCCGCCATGCGTCATGGCGACGTCTACTCCAGTCTCCTGCATTGTGACAGTACGAGGGGCGTGTTCCAATTCTGTCGTTGTTTATGCGGCACATCGTGCGATCCCATTCGCATAATATATATTATGGAAAATTTTGATCTATTCGAATCCGCACATTCCCTACAATTTTAGTCAATTTCACGCCTCAAGCGTAACGACCATGCCGTCATAGGCAGGCTCGACGCCCTCGGGCAACTCTGAACACAGCGTCTCGTAGTCCAGGTCCACGTGCATGTTGGTGATGATCGCCCGGCGCGGTTTTATGCGGTCGATCCATTCCAGGGTGTCGTCGAGGCTGAAGTGGCTGGGATGGTATGTGCGGCGCAGTGCGTCGATGATCCAGACGTCGAGGTCCTGCAGGTAGCCGATGCTGTCGTCGCTGAAGCCGTTGACGTCGCAGCTGTAGACCAGCTTGCCGATGCGGTAGCCGAACGACGTGATCGCGCCGTGCTCCTGGTCGAACGGGATTGCGGTTATGGACCCGCCGGCGCCGTCGATCGTTACAGGTGTCTTGCCCTCGATCAGGTTGCCGTCGAGGATCGGCGGATACTGGCTGCCCGGCGGTGTCTGGAAACAGTAGTCGAAGCGCGACGTCAGAATGTCGAGCGTCCGGTTGCCGGCATAGATCGGCACGCGCTCGCGCCGGTTGATCGCGATCATGCGCAGGTCGTCGATGCCGTGGATGTGGTCGGCATGTTCATGGGTGTAGAGCACGCCGTCGACATCGCCGACGCCGGCATCGAGCAGCTGCTCACGCACGTCCGGCGATGTGTCGATCAACGCGGTCGTCTGGTCGCCCTGATGGTTAACGCGCCGGATCAGCAGCGAACATCGCCGGCGCCGGTTTTTCGGGTTCGACGGATCGCAGTCGCCCCAGTGGTTGCCGATGCGCGGCACGCCGCCGGAAGAGCCGCAGCCCAGGATCGTGAAATGCAGAGTCATGAGGCAGCGTTCTTGATCAGTTCCGACGGCCGAGGCACGCGCGAGAAGATTTCAAAGAAGTTGTCCGTGGTCCGGTCGGCCATGACCGCCGGAGCGACATCCTTGACCTGGGCCAGACGCTCGAGCGTGTGCACGACGAAGGCCGGTTCGTTGCGCTTGCCGCGGTTGGGCATCGGCGCCAGATAAGGCGCGTCGGTCTCGACCAGCAGACGGTCCATGGGAACGGACACCGCTACGTCACGCAGCGCCTGCGCCTTGTTGAAGGTCAGAATGCCCGAAAACGATACGTACAGGCCGAGCGCCAGTCCGGCTTGCGCCAGACGCTCATGGGAGCTGAAACAGTGCAGGATGGCCGGGAAGGCGCCCTTCCCGGTTTCCTCCTGCAGGATCCGGGCGGTGTCGTCTTCGGCATCGCGCGAATGGATGACCAGCGGCAGGCCGGTTTCGCGGGCCGCCGCAATGTGGGTGCGGAAGCTTGCCTGTTGAACCTCGTGCGGGCTGTGGTCATAGAAATAGTCCAGTCCGGCCTCGCCGATGCCGACCACCTTGGGGTGGCGGGCCAGGTCCACCAGTTCTTTCGTCGTCACGTCGGTTTCCTCGGCCGCGTTATGCGGATGGGTGCCGACCGTGCAGTAGACATTGTCGTATCGCTCGGCAATCGCCAGGATCTCGGGAAACTTGCGGACCCGGGTACAGATGGTCACCATCAGGCCGACACCTGCCTCGCCGGCGCGGTTGACCACGGCATCGAGCTCATCGGCGAAATCGGGAAAGTCCAGATGGCAGTGGCTGTCGATCACGAACATGGATGTCTGCCTCACGCGCCGTCCGTATCGGCTTCCACATAGCGTGGAAACACCGGTGTCGGTGCCGGCAGGGTTGCGCCGGGGCCGAGACGACCGCCCTCGCCCAGCCGGTCGAACGACCGGTCGGTTTCAGCCACCGCCAGAAGGTCGAGCAATGAGCCGCCGGCGGTCGGCATGAACGGGCTGGCCAGGATCGCTACCTGGCGGATGACTTCAGCCGTCACGTAAAGCACCGTTGCCATGCGTTCGGGATCGGACTTGCGCAAGACCCAGGGTTCCTGTCCGGCAAAGTAGCGGTTGGCGTCTGCCACCACCGACCAGATGTCGCCGAGCGCCAGGTGGATCGCCTGACGGTCCATGTGAGCGCGCGTCTTCTCCAACAGGCTGTCGACGGCACCCAGAATGGTGGTGTCGTCGTCGGAGAGCGCGCCGGGGGCCGGCAAGGCATTGGCGCAGTTCTTGGCGATCATCGACAGCGAGCGCTGCGCCAGGTTGCCGAGATCGTTGGCCAGGTCGGCGTTGATCCGGTTGACGATCGCCTCGTGGCTGTAGGTCCCGTCCTGTCCGAACGGCACTTCGCGCATGAAGAAATAGCGTGCCTGGTCGACCCCGTAGTGTTCGGCCAGGGCGATCGGATCGATCACGTTGCCGACCGACTTGGACATCTTCTCGCCCTTGTTGAACAGGAAACCGTGCCCGAATATCCGTTTGGGCAGCTCGATCCCCGCCGACATCAGGAATGCCGGCCAGTAGACCGAGTGAAACCGCAATATGTCCTTGCCGATGATGTGGAGATCGGCCGGCCAGTAACGCTTGAACGACTCTGACTCCGTGTCTGGGAAACCGACGCCGGTGATGTAGTTGGTCAGGGCGTCGACCCACACATACATGACATGCTTGTCGTCGCCGGGCACCGGCACGCCCCAGTCGAAACTGGTGCGCGACACCGACAGGTCGTCGAGCCCGCCCTTGACGAAACTCATGACCTCGTTGCGCCGGGTCTCCGGACCGATGAAGTCGGGATAGTCCTCGTAGTGCTTGATCAGCTTGTCCTGATAGGCCGACAGGCGGAAGAAGTAGCTTTCTTCCTCGACCCACTCGACCGGCGTGCCGGTGTCGGGCGCGACCTTCGTGCCGTCGCTCGCCTTTACCAGTTCGCTCTCGGTGTAATAGGCCTCGTCACGCACCGAGTACCAGCCGGCATACTTGTCGAGGTAGATGTCGCCATTCGCCGCCATCCGTTCCCAGATCGCCATCGACGACAGCTTGTGGCGTTCCTCGGTGGTGCGGATGAAGTCGTCATTGCTGCAATTGAGCGCCTCGACCATGGTCTGAAACTGCGGCGTCATCCGTGCGACCAGTTCAGCCGGCGTAATGCCTTCCTTCTCGGCCGTCTGCTGCATCTTCTGGCCGTGCTCGTCGGTGCCGGTCAGAAACATCACGTCGTATCCGTCGAGCCTCTTGTAGCGGGCAATCGCATCGGTTGCGATCGCCTCATAGGCATGGCCGATATGGGGCGCGCCATTGGGATAGGAAATGGCCGTCGTGATGTAATAACGGGGGCGCGGCGACATGGGGACTCCTGGGATCTGTGCGCAATCGCTGGATTTAGAATTTGAAGACTAGGCGGCCTGTGCGGCTTTCAATGTCTGTTCAAGCTCAAAAAACACAACCGCAATGGTCTGCTTGCGGTCGAGATTTAGGGCATTTGCCCGCATAAGGGAACGATTGATTTTGTCCCACGCCTCTGCCCAGTGGGCCGCCGAGTGCCGGTTTGCCAGACGGATCATGAGATCGGCCTCGCTCTGCGGCACCGACGCGAAGTCATCCGTGGACACAGAGCGCACCATCCGAGCGATCCATTTCAGGATCAGATCGCAGAACAGGTCGTACTCGGCTGCCGCCGTGCGCGGCGCAATCTTGTCCGCGAACTGGTTGAGCCGTTTGACGTCTAAGTTCGGCAGGGTGCCCAGCAGAGCCAGCATTTGCCGGTAGATGGCAATGCCGCCGCCTTCCAGAAGTTTGAGTCCCTGCCCGACGCTGCCGTCGCCCAACCGTGCGGCCACTGCGATGTCGTCGGCGGATTGCCCGTCCCCCAACAGACCTTTCATCACTTTCGTGCAATCATTCATGGACAGGGGCGACAGATCCAGTCTTCGGCAGCGCGACCGAATCGTCGGCAGCAACCGGCCGGGAATGTGGCTTACCAGGAAGAAGAGGACTTTTTGGGGTGGTTCCTCCAGAGTTTTGAGCAGGGCGTTCGCCGCATTGGCATTCATTTCGTCTGCGCTGTCGACAATGCAAATACGCCAGCCCCCCTCACCCGCAGTGTGTCTGAATAACTTCGCTGTGCGACGGACCTCTTCGAGCGATACAATCGTTTTAAACTTCTTGGTCTTTGAATCCCAGGGACGGGTGAGCACGAGCAGGTCGGAATGCGAACGCGCTGCAATTCGATGGGAAACCGGATCTTCGGGGGGGACGTAGAGATCCTCGATTCCACCCAATGCTCCAAGATCGCCCGTCGAGTATTTCAGGACAAATCGCGTTGCCCGATAGGCAAACGTTGCCTTGCCAATGCCTTTTGGTCCGCCGAGTATCCAGGCATGGTGGGTCTTACCGCCGAGGTAGCTCTCCAGAAATTGCCGCTCCGCCGCTTCGTGTCCCACAAGATCGGTGGTTTCGCGCGGATGCGGGAACCCTTCGAGCCTGTCGCTCTCAGGGATTTCTGGTTCTGCTTTTGCCGCTTTCGCCACTCTGGCCACTGTATTCTCCGCGTATCGTCAGGCCGCCGCGCCGGGAAATCGCGCGGCAACGGCAGTGGTTACAGCGTGCGTTACCTGATCCACATCCAGTGATGCATCGACGATCACGCACCGTTCAGGCGCACGCGCGGCAATGTCGAGAAACGATTGCCTCAACCGGGCATGAAATGCGAGCCCCTTTTTTTCGAACCGGTCTTCGGCGTGGACCTCGCCAAGCCGTCGTCCGGCCCGCGCCAGACCGACTTCAGGATCAAGGTCGAAGATCAGTGTCAGTTCCGGCCAATCGGCGCCGATGACCCCGTGTTCAAGTGTGTGAAGCAGGTCGGTTGCAATATTTCCTGCAGCCCCCTGGTAGGCCCGCGTTGAATCCGCGAACCGGTCGCAGATGACCCACTGGCCACGGTTTAGCGCCGGTCGGATTGTTTTCATCAGGTGGTCGTCGCGGGCGGCATAGAACAACAAGGTTTCTGCCAGCGGCGACCACCGGTCGGTAGCGCCGCTGACCAGCAATTCCCGGATTTCTTCAGCCCCGTGAGAGCCGCCGGGTTCGCGTGTCACGATGACGTTATGACCTTCGGCGGCGAGATAGTCCTTGAGGCGGGCGGCCTGGGTCGACTTGCCCGTCCCCTCCCCGCCTTCCAGCGTGATGAACTTGCCGCGCGTTACCGGAGGCTCAACCACCGATGACCATGAATTTCAGGGTGTCGAAGGCCTGGCCGATGATGCTGCCCTCTTCCACATCCGCGGCGGCAAACAGCGGAATCTCGTTGACCATCTTGCCCGATGACACAAAGCGCAGCTTCGCCACTTCATCGCCCTTCTTGACCGGCGCCTTCAAGGGTCCGTCATAGACGATTTCCGCCTTCAGCTTCTTCCGGTCAGCCCGGGTCATGAGCAGTTTCACCGGTCCCTTGGGCGTCAGGGCCACGGACGAGGATTCGCCACCCCAGACCCTGGCATCGCCAACATTCTCCACTTCCTCGAAAAGCGTATAGGTACGGAAGCTCCGGAACCCCCAGTCGAGGATCTTGCGCGCCTCTTCGGAGCGCTTGTTCTTTGATTTCAATCCATTGACCACCAGGATGAGACGGCGTCCGTCCTTTTCGGCCGAGCCCACAAGACCGTAGCCGGATTCGTCGGTATGGCCGGTCTTGAGGCCGTCAGCCCCGATGTTCTGGTAGAGTAGCGGGTTGCGGTTGTGTTGCTTGATCTTGTTCCAGGTGAAACTCTTTTCAGCGTAATAGTGATAATACTCAGGGAAATCATAAATGATGTGACGGGCAATCTTTGACAGTTCCCGCGCCGTTACCACGTGATCGGGATGCGGCCAGCCAGTGGCATTCACGAAGTTCGACTTTTTAAGACCGAGTTCCTTGGCCCGTGCGTTCATTTCGTCGGCAAAGCCTTCCTCGGTCCCGCTCAGTCCTTCGGCAAGGGCGATGCAGGCGTCGTTGCCCGACTGGATGATCACCCCTCTTATAAGATCTTCCAGCGGGATTGCGGATTTGAGTTTGGCAAACATACGCGAGCCGCCCCGTTTGAAGGCATTTTCACTGATGTAGAACTCGTCCGCCAGTTTGATATCGCCGGTCTTGAGCGCATTGAAGACCACCGCCATGGTCATGAGTTTGCTCATGCTGGCGGGCGCCATCAGGTCGTCGGCATTCTTTTCCATGAGAATCGCGCCGGTCTTGCCATCGATCAGAATTGCAAATTCAGCATCGGTCTTGATGGTGGCCGCGGCGACCGGTTGAATGGTGCCAGGAATTCCGGCAAGGGCGATCATGACCGCAAACAGCCAAAACGTCGCCATTACAGGCCAATCGTCCTTTGTCGCGCAACCGCGGCATTGAAAAATACGCATAAGCAACCTCGAGAAAATGTTCCGGGGTATCCGATGGGACACCCCGGATGGATTTCTCTGGAGTCTAACGCGAACCTTCCGGTCTGTCACGGCGTCACCGGAAACTTTCCGGTGATCGAGAGCTCAACCTTTGTGCGATATTTCAACGGGTAACAATACGCGCGTCGTGATGCCCGGCAGATCTCACCTGGCTCAGAACTTCAGCAGCCCTGTTGTCATCCTGCAGCGGGCCCACTGTTACCCTGTAGAAGACAGATGAACCGGTGTGTGTTTCCACCGTATTGGCATGGCCGAAACGCGACAGTTGCTGTTCCACTCGGGCGGCATTGCCGGGATCGCTGAAGGAACCTGCCTGTACATAGGCTTGGCTGGTCGACGCCAATGTCGCCGAAGCAGACCTGGATTTGGGTATTGACCCGGTATGTGCCGGCGAATCCTGCCAGCTTGCCGGTTGGATGTCCGGCTGCGGCCGTGCTCTGTCGGATTTGGTGGCCGTGACCACCCGATTGCTCTTCAGCTTTGCCTGGGTGACATAATAGTCATCGCCGTTTAGCGGTGCCGGCCCGAGATAGACCACTTCGACGGGAGCCGTGCCGGCATTCTTGAAGCCGAGCATTTCGGCTGACCGTTTCGACATGTCGATGATGCGGTCATGGGCATAAGGCCCGCGGTCGTTGAGACGGGCGATCAGCGACTTGCCATTCTTGAGGTTTGTCACCCTGACAAACGACGGCAGCGGCAACGTCTTGTGGGCGGCGGTGATGGAATCCATGTCATACCACTCGCCATTGGCCGTCTTGCGCCGGTGGAATTTTGGCCCATACCAGGACGCAACCCCGCGCTTGTGATAACCGGGCTGCGGTTTTGGATAGTATTTCTTGCCGGCAATCTTGTAAGGGTTGCCAACCTTGCGGACACCGCCGCCCTTCGGGATCGGATTCGGTCCCGAATAAACCGGACTCCCCTTGCCGGAGAATGCGGATTTCTTACCACCACATCCGGCAAGCCCAACACTAAGGGCGGCTGTGCCGACGGCGATGATGAACCATGTTTTGTAAAATCGTGACACGGGCTGCTGATACGCCGCAACCCCAGAGCGCTCTTGTGTACTCATCAAGACCCAACGCTGTTATGACGGTGATACAAGCCACCGTGAACCATCCCTGAGGGGCATCCGCCGCGAAACGCACGTCGGACAACACCTTCCCCAGCCTGAGTGTGGCGGCGATTGGTAAAGAATTCGTTGTTGAAGCCTTCCGGCTTGTCAGAGCAAATCGGAAGGTGCTTTTATGCCACCATGAGCTTGACCCGCGAACTTGTGCGATTGATCCGTAACAGACCGGTGAACCAGGGAGACCTGGATGCCGCTGCCCTGTTCACCCTTGACGCCGTCGCCAACATCATGGCCGGGCGAAACAGCGACCCCGGACGGCGGCTGCTTGCCTGGGCGCGGGCGACCGGAGTATCAAGCGGCAACGCCCGTGATCTTGCTTTCCTGTGGGGTGGTTTGTGCCACATCCTGGAAGTTGACGACCTTCACCGGGCGTCGGTGGTTCACCCCGGATGCGTGGTCGTGCCGGCAGTCTGGGCCCATCTTACGGCAAGCGGCGATGGTTCCATGCGTGAAGTCACGGGCGAGAAGGTGCTGACAGCCATCCTGCACGGGTTCGAAGCAACCACCCGTGTCGGCATGGCGGTCGGGCCGGCCCACTACAAGATCTGGCACAACACGGCCACCTGCGGCGCCTTCGGGTCGGCGATGGCGATTGCCACGTTGTTGAACCTAAGTGAAGACCAGTGTGTCCATGCTCTGGGCAATGCCGGTACCCAGGCGGCAGGCCTTTGGGAGTTTCTGGATTCAGGCGCCATGTCCAAGCACCTCCATGCCGGCCATGCCGCCCAATCCGGCCTGACCAGTGCGCAACTTGCTGCGGTGGATTTTACCGGTCCTGCAACCATACTTGAGGGCGATCGCGGATTTTTCAAAGCGGCCTGCCCGGATGCAGCCCCTGCCCTCGTCACGGCCAATCCCGATGCTGACTGGCAACTGGCGTTGACCTCCATCAAGCCCTGGCCGTCCTGCCGCCACACCCATCCGGCCATTGGTGCGGCGATTGACCTGCGCCGGGCGCTGAGAGCTTTTGGGGCCGGGGTTGAAGACATCGCCAGTCTGAGGGCGACCACCTACCCCGCCGCCCTGGCATTGTGCGACCGGCCGGTTGTCGACACGGTTTACAGCGCAAAATTCTCATTGCAGCACTGTATAGCCGCAGCACTCAGTGTCGATGTCGTTGATTTTGGTGCTTTTGAAGAACCGACACGGGAGGCCCTGCTGCCGCTGCGCAGCCGGATCTCCCTCCGGACGGAAGACCGTTATTCCGCCCGCTACCCCGAAAACTGGAGTTGTGGGCTGGAAGCGACATTGCGCGACAACCGGACAATTTCAGCCGAATGTCTCGATGCCAAGGGCGATCCGGCATCAGCGTTGACGCACTCGGAAATGATCGACAAGGCGACGATGCTGCTCCGGCATGCTGAAGTCGATGATCCGCAGGCCGTGATCGGTCCGGTGCTGGAAATGGCCCGCGGGGCGCAATTGCCGCCGTTGCTGCTGCATCCGGAACTCTGAAGCCTGTCCAAGTTTTTGAAAACCCGTTCGATTTTACCGAATTGTAACATCGCTCGACGATACTGCGGCTTGTCTTCGTCAGTCGCGAGCGATCCTCATGAGTATATCCCTGACCGCTGAAACAACTGCCCATCGTCTTTCACTCGTTGAACGGATGTGGCGGTTCTGCCGGTTGCTTGGTGCGGGGTTTGCCGCCCATTGGATGTTCTACGCGATCGGTGGCCTATACGCCGCCGTGGCCTGGGTCTTTGTGTTCCGGTTGCCTGGCGCGGATTTGTTCAGCGCCTGGAAAATGCTGAAACTGTTTGTCGTGGCTGCCGTCCCGGCCATGCTCACGTCAGCCCTTCTGGGGCTTGCAGTACACCGTTTCTATCTCGTCGTGACGACGATTAAGCCTGAGCAGCCGCTGATCGAATTCGTCAGGATATTCAAGGCCGACATCGTCGACATGCGCCGTTATGTGATCGGTGTGCCAATGTTTTTTGCCGTCTTCATCTTCATGTGTGTTTTCGAGGAGATCAAAACCAACATTCCGATCGTGAATCCATATAGTTGGGACGAAACATTCATGTTGTGGGATAAGTGGCTGCATTTCGGGCAACACCCGTGGGAGTGGCTCCAGCCGGCCCTCGGATATCCGGTCGTCACCTTCATCATCAGCAAGTTTTACGCGGTCTGGCTGGTCGTCATGTGGATGGTGTGGATGTGGCTGGCCTTCGACACCAAACTCAGCCATCTGAGGACCCGGTTTTTCGCCTCCTATATGCTTGTCTGGATGCTGGGCGGCAGTCTGCTGGCGATCGTGTTTTCGTCGGTGGGCCCCTGTTATTACACCAACATTGGCCTGTCTCCGGATCCCTATAGTGGTTTGATGGCTTACCTGAATACCGCAAATACGGTCTATCCGATTGAGGCGCTCGCCATGCAGGACATGCTCTGGGAAACCTATGCCGGTAATATTTCGCTGGTTGCCGGAATTTCCGCCATGCCCAGCATGCACAATGCGACCGCTCTGCTTTTTGTCCTGGCGGTTTGGCCGGTAAACCGCACGCTGGGCATCGCCCTGGCGCTGTTTGCGTTTGTCATCTTCATCGGTTCCATCCATTTGGGCTGGCATTACGCCATCGACACCTATCTGGCCTATGCCGTAACGGTGCTTTGCTGGTGGATCGCAGGACGCTTTGCAACATGGCACAACCGGCGCGACGCATGTCGCCGGTTTGAGCGGATGTTGAATGAAACATCGGGTGTGCCTGCCGCAACCTGATCCGGACTTCCCCCGGCTAACACGGCGGTCGACATAATTGTGTCAAGTTTGTTATCCTTGTATGCGTTTAGCACATCGGCATCGCGACTCGGATTAAGAACAGCAGATCATGACGTTAACACACTCAATCGCACCACCTCAGCGGCCGGCAAAGCGCGGCCGAACCTTCGGGACAGTGATTCTCGGGTGCCTGGCATACATTGTCGCTGGATTGGCAGCCCCGGACACCCGCGCCCATGCCGTGCAGTTCGAGAGCAAAATAAAGACACTCGAAGCTCTGCCCCCGCCTCGTGCTGGATATCCTGTTCCGACGGATGAAAATATGTTGTTCTATCTGCAGCGCTCCAAGAACACCAACACGGTCATCTATGCGGCCAGAATGACCGTCGCCGGCGCTTTGGACAGTAAGACGCCGGTCGACGTGTTCTGGCGCCGCTTCAAGACAACCGGCAAGAAACGCGACTTGAAAAAAGTCGAGCGGAAGCTTGCCTACGGGATTATCACGGAGCCCTACAGCAAGTCTGCAGGCGCTTTTCTGACCCACATCGTGTCCTATCCAAAACGCAAGGCGATCGTGAAAGTGGACACTGCAGGGCGGCCGATCGCAACAATGAAACTCGGCGACCGAACCGTGCGTCTCTCCCACGCCTTTGCCGACGTCGACACATCCGGCTTCTTTCCCGACGTCAAGTCTGTCGACATCTATGGATTCGACGTCGACACCGGCAAGGTGGTTTGGGAACACATCGAACCGGTCAAGAAGGATCAGCCGTCCAGCGACAGATAGAGTTGCGCTTGATCGATTACGCCTCACGACCGAATTTGACCGATCCTCAGTGTGACCAACGTCGCCTGGCGCGGACATTATTGCAAGCACATGACTACCTTGGAGAATCCCGATGAAGACGATTGGCCTGATCGGCGGGATGAGTTGGGAAAGCACGGTGGTTTATTATCAACTGCTGAACCGCCTGGCGCGCGAACGGCTGGGGGCGCTGCATTCGGCTGAGCTGCTGTTGTGGTCATTCGACTTTGCCCGCATTGAGGCCTTACAGGCCGCCGGCGACTGGGTCGAGGCCGAGAAAGCCATGATAACAGCGGCCCGCAATGTCGAAATAGGCGGTGCGGACTGTATCGTCATCTGCACCAACACAATGCACAAGATGGCCAATGCTGTGCAGGACGCCGTGGACATTCCCCTTATCCACATCGCCGACGCAACTGCCGCACAAATCAAAAAGAGCAAGGTCCGCAAACCATTGCTGCTGGCGACCCGCTATACAATGGAACAGGACTTCTACAAGGGACACCTGCGGGACCGACATAACATCGACGTCTGCATTCCCGACAATCAAGGACGCACCGTCGTGCACGATATCATCTACAACGAACTGTGCCAGGGACTCATCCTGCCGGCCTCAAAACAGCTCTATCTGGATGCCGTCAGCCGGGCACGTGAAGACGGCGCCGACAGTGTGATATTCGGTTGTACGGAAGTTGGATTGCTGGTTTCACAAGGCGATTTTGACATCCCGGCGTTCGACACCACCCAAGCGCATGCAATCGCCGCGCTGGACTTTGCTCTGGCCCCGTAAGTCATTGCCCCGTGATGTGCCGGGCTACAGTCAATCTATCCTGAAACCGTCCTCCCAACGGGTTACCCGGCCGGTCGACGGGGCGGGAAAATGCGCGGTGCACAGGAACGTCGACGTGTCGCAGTAGTCTTCAAACAACAAGCGTCTGGTTCGCCCCGCCATGGCGGAGTCGTAGTCCGAGAACATGCCGAGTTCGGGATAGCGCGCCTGTAGCGGCGAATGCACCATATCTCCCGTGATCAGAGCGTCTGCGGTCCCCGACCCCACATGGACACAAAAGTGATCGATGGTGTGCCCAGGGGACGGGACCAGATGAACGTGGTCGTTGAGCGCGTGATCGCTTTTGACGATCTCCGCCTTTTGGGCATCGACGATCGGAAACACGGAATCGATCATCCAGCCGCATTTTTCAGGTGTCTCGTTTGCCCTTTCCGTCCAGTACGCCAGTTCCCTGTCGGCGAACACGTAGCGTGCTTTGGGAAAGGTCGGTACCCATCGTCCATCTTCGAGTCTCGTGTTCCAGCCCACATGATCGGTGTGCAGATGAGTGCACATGACAAAATCGATATCCTCGAATCTCAGGCCAGCGGCCTTGAAGTTGTCTTCATAGCGGCTGGAGTCCATCATGTTCCACATTGGCCGTGTGGGCCGAGGCTTGTGATTGCCGACGCAACTGTCAATCAGGATCGTGTGGTGCGGTGTGCGCACGATGTAGCTTTGAACGCACAGGTTGACGTATTGGGTGACAGGGTCAACGAATACGGGTTCAAGCCAGTGACGGTGTTCATCGAGGCGTTCAGGATCCAGAGTTGGAAAGAAATCAAAGACCGGCATGAACGGGCCTTGGTCCTCCAAAACTTGACCGATTGTTACGTCGCCGAAATCGAGGGATGGGATCATGGCAGTACCAATTCAATTGTGTCCCGGTTTCACTCAAGTCTATCCGATCGGTGGCGTACAGGATACCAGCCATGGAATCGGATCAGGTCGATGCAGTTTCGTCAAACTGTCAGTTGCAACAAGGTCCTAGATTGAGGATCATACCCAGACCGCCACCTGGCCCGGTGGCACTTTGGCTCAGGGGAGAAGGCAATGGATCTCGATCAGGACCGTCAAATATTCGATGTGGCAGAACACACCGAACATGTGACCTTTCAGAAAACCACACGCAAATCGGCGTCCGGATTTGATCTGCCGATGATCCTGCACGACCGTCTGGCGTTCACGCCTGAGGAATACCTCCGGCGTTACGACGTCCTTCAGGCCGCCATGGAGGAACACGGGTTCGATGCCATTCTCGCAAGAGGTCCGGAGAACATCACCTATTGTTCAGGCTACGAGACGCCGGGGTACTACAAATATCATTGCATCGTGATCCCGAAGCACGGTGAACCGGTATTCGTTGTCCGGGACTTCGAATGGATCAACACCCCTGAGTTTGCCTGGAGCACGCGCATCGCCAAGGTCTTCGACTGGGATCACCCGCCCAGTGTCCTGGCAAATGTGCTGCGCCAGATGGGACTGGGAGACGGCAAGCGGATCGGCGTCGAGAAACAGGGTTTCTTCTATACGGTCGACGAACACGAGACCCTGGCCCGCGACCTGCCCGGCAACAACTACGCCGACGCCACGCAGCTATTCTGGGATGCGCGTATGATCAAATCCGACGAGGAGATCGCGGTCATGCGGAAATCAGCACACCTCGTCGACCTGGCCATGCAGGCGGGATGGGATGCATCGGTGCCCGGTGCGTCTGCAGACGAGATTAACGGGGTCGTCAACAAGGTACTGTTTGAGAATGGCGGGCAGTACATGGGGCTGCCGCCGTTTGTGCTTGCAGGCGAACGTTCCTGCCTGCCGCATCAGACCGGCGGTGCCAACCGCCTGAAGGACAATGATCTGATGTATTTCGAGATCTCTGCATCGCAGCACCGTTACACGGCAGCCCTCATGCGCACCATCTTTGTCGGCAAGCCCGAGGACGAATGGGTGCGTGCTGCTGAAGCTGTCATTGGGTCGGTTGAAGCCGCCCTGGAAACCATCAAGCCGGGTGTCACGCCTCACGAGGCGGACACGGCAGCCCGGGCGGTCACACAAAAAGCCGGCTTTGGCTCGTATCACCGCAACCGGCTGGGCTACTCAATCGGCGTTGCCTATCCGCCCGATTGGGGTGAAGGCGAAATCATTTCGTTGCGCCAGGACGAGCACCGTGAACTGAGACCCGGCATGACCTTCCATATGCCGCCGCTGTGTCTGAAGTATCGCGAATTCGGCATTGGCTTTTCGGAATCGATCGTCGTGACCGAAACAGGCTGCGAGCGCTTCTCCAAGATGCCGCGTGAGGTGGTGATCAAGACCTAATCCGTCAATCGTCTGCGGGAGGCCAATCGAGGCCGCAAAACGGACTCGCAAACAACCGGGCTCGCCGTCGTTGATCTGATTTTATCAAGACATACATTTGCGAAGCCCGGTCGCCATGACCTTGGACCGCGGAACAGTCCTGAGGGGCCGGCATCAACAGCGGCGATTAGTACACGCCGCGCGAACTATTTGCAGGCCGTTGGACCACACCAGTTCCCGGTTCCTCCGGAACGTCTTTGAACTCGGTTGCGGCGCGCGGGCCGACTGTATGTCCGATTGTTTTGATATCCTTGCGTGGCCCCATAGACAGCAGCAGCGCCGGCAAGGCCGCTGATAAAACCGTTCAGAAACGAATTCACGTCGTTCTGTTGCGACGACCTGTTTCTACTGTAAAGTTTGGGAGTGGGGCGCGGCCTCGAAGGCCGCTTCTTCCACGCATTCCATGACCGTTCGACTCTGCGTCGTTCCTTCACCGCTTTGTTGAGAGCCCTGTTTGAATTGGCGATTGATGCGTCATAATTCTTCAACGCCGCCTCCAACTCCTTCAATGAATCGGTGACAATCGACTGGTACTCCTGAGTCGATACCTTCAGTAGACTTCCCGAAAGCGACCATGACGGTGAAATCGGTTGAGTTGGCAAGCGCCGGAGTCGCGCCATAGACGCTGATGCATTGGCGAGTGTCGCATCCATGTTGTTTCTGTCTTGGAAGAGATTCCACTGCACCTTGCCCAAATTATAATACTTGGAAATTTTCGGAAACTTCGATTTTACTTCCCGAATTAGCCGGCGCTTTGCGGTTTCATTCAGCTTTTCAGCTTCGCTCCGTTTGCGCCTGTTGTTCTGCTGCGCCGCCATGAAGCATTTATGGGCGGCCCTTCGCGCTTGATCTTTCAAATCGTAGCCTTTGCGGCTGAGTTCCCGGGCTTCACGGAGAGCCTTTCCCCAACCGCGAAGATTCTTGACCAACATATCGCTGGCTATTGCCATCTTCGATCTGCCCTCGATGATGTAGGCCGTCGCTTGAGACCAAAGAGGCGACTTCGAGGCGCTACAGTTCGCGAACCCGGCGGCCTGTGCAGGGGCAGACATCGCCAAACAAACGATGATGGCCGCTGCGGCACGGCCTGTGACCGACCGCCCGCTATTTGGAGAACGAACCATCGCTACAGAACTCCCAAGCCAACCAACATCGCTTGTTGATTTTGTTACAGCTGTCCAAAGCACTTTGCCTAGCCTCCCAAATCGAATCTCCGACCGAATACGCCCAGCCATTGCCCTTGCGGGCCAAGGATACGCATTGATTTTTGAATGTACTGCGCGACTCGCAACCTCGAGATCTCTTGCGACAGTACTTGATAGCCTCCGCGAGTGCCTCGTCTTCCGTGTCGGTCAAAAACTGACCGCTCGCTTTGGCGGTCTTCTTGTCCAAAACGATCGCTCCCCAGTTGTTGCCGACCGGAGTGTCGTCACGGGCAAGTTCCCTCAGTTCCTTGCCTAATGTCTCATCGATTACTCCGTCCGCTAGACCATGCAACCCCCATTGAAAGCTCTTTACGGCTTTCACAGTCTTGCGACCGGGTGAGCCGTCTATGCCGCCGACCTTGTAACCGCGCAGATAGAGCAGCGACTGAATATTCCTGGTGAAATTTTTGCTCGCCAAAGAACCTTTGGTGGCATGGCTCATAAGGCTGGACGCAAGATCATAATGACCTGCATACCTCGCCATGTCGGCCGGCGTCACTCGTTTGGCTGATGCCGCAGAAACATCGGCACCGGCGGCCACAAGGCTATTGGCAATTTCTGAATGACCGTTCACCGCCGCTACATGGAGTGCAGTGAAGCCTTTCTCCGACTTGGTCCGTGCTTTAGCACCCGCCTCAAGCAGAGCTTCAACAATCGACTGTGAATTGCTTGTTGCCGCCAGCATGAGCGGTGTCCATTTTGCGTGTAGCCGTTTATTTGGGTTCAACCCTTCCTTTAGCTGCAATCGTACCTGTTCCGCGTCACCTGTCCTAATTGCGACTGCGAGCGCTTCAACGGTTGGCACCAATTTCTTGGCGGAACCGGGTCTGGAAAATCGGGATAGAAGTTCGGCTATGTCGGTTCGCTTGCCCGCATTTGCCAGTTGAAGCGGCGACACATCGAGAAACGTCTTGGTCTCCAGATTTGCTCCCGATAGAAGCAATAGAGACAGAATATCCCGCTGTCCCTGCAATATTGCCAAATCGCGGGGCGTTAGCCCCTCTTTGCTGGCAGCATCTACGTCAGCACCTGCATCGATAAGCAACTCTACAATTTCTCTGTTCTTGAGATCGACGGCAAGGAGCAACGGTGTCACGTCAATTTTGCTGAGTTGATTTGGGTCTCCGCCGGCTTCCAACAGGACTCTGACCGTCTCGGCGGAACCGTTTGCCACGGCCCATTCAAGAGGCGTTGCACCGGCACTACCGTTATAGTTGACGTCTGCGCCATGCTCGATCAGAAGACGAACCACCGCTGCATGTTTTCCAGCTACCGCTGCCAGGAGCGGCGTTATCCCAACCGCAGTTTGTCGATTGACACGTGCGCCTTCTCTCAGAAGCAGATTTACAACGTCCAGATGACCGTTGGCAGCGGCTCGAATGAGTAGGGTCCACCCACGTGGGGACTTGCTTTCCGGAGAGAGGCCAGACTTGATTAGATGCTCAAGAACATCGACGTCACCTCGTAGCGCCGCATCATGCCCGATGGCCGTTACATGTGTGCCAATGTCTTCGGCTTTTGCCTTGTTTAGGGACAATCCAATTGTGTTTACCCAAAGCATCATGCCGAGCGCGACAAGCACAGTCTTTGCAATGAAGTGTGACTGTGTATCACAGACGTTGCATGACATAGTTTCCCCCACAGAAAACATAGGACAACCCGACGAATATACTGTTGTCTACATGTTACACGGTTATTCCAATCAAGACTAATACAAAACAACCGGACCACTTCTACTGCGTTTCAGAGATAGATTGGAGTCTTCGCTACTTGGGTAGGCCGGAACTTTACGAGGCGCCGTCTCCTTGCCTGTTCTCCGCCACTTTTCTGTTCACCAAAGCGACACCGACGAAAATGAACATCGTGCCCAGATAATCCCAGACGGATATTTATTCTCCAACGGCGACGACACCAATGATGATGGCGACCACGGGAGGAATGTAGGCAACAGAAGAGGCGGAAACAGCGCCCAGGTTTTCAATGATGTAGTAGTAAATGATGTAGACAACCCCTGTTCCGAGCAGTCCCAGCCCCAAAACCACACCAGCTGCCACCTGAATGTCGCTCCAGACATTACCGATACCGTCGAGGCTCGTGGTGATAGACAGGATCACCAGGCTCAAGCCAAGCTGATAGGTAATCAGGGCAGAGACCGGGATCTGGAGGGGCAGAATGAACTTCTTCACATACACAAACGAGGCGCCGACGCACAATGATCCAATACCGGCAGACAGCACGCCTTCGATGTTGGCGGCGGCTGTGCCGGCGCTGAAGGGGCGTGCAATCAGCAGCACGCCGACAAAGCCGTGCGCTGAGCGTAGAGTGCTACGGGGATGAGGCCAAACAGCACCCGCAGAAACACAACTTGAAACGGCGAAATGAGGCCGGACGCCATCTTCATGTATATGAAGTTGCTGCCCCCCTATGATGCCGAGCATCCAGAACGTGGCCAAAGGCAAAAGCTTCAAGACACAACATACTTCCAGATCGTCCCGTCGGAGCGTTCGACACAGACATCATCCCCCTACGGACCCTAGAGACAGGAAATCGGTGTCGGCAAGAGAATATTCGATGCTGAAAAAAGCCATCGGATGCCGGGTCCAGTGATGGTGGAGCCCCAATAGCGGAAAGCGAACTGTTAACAACCCGATGTTAACGTCGGAGCATGGCACCTTATCTGAACTTCTTTGTCCCGCTGGGTTTTTCCGCCCTGGGACTTTGGGCCTTGATGATGTGGCCGGGCACGGCCGGAGTTCTGGCCTTTGTCGGGCTGTTCTTCCTGGGATCCTGTCTGGGAGCGTATCTCTTTAAACGTTATGCAACCTTGGAGCAGATCAAGGCGGATCTGGAGCACAGGGTTCGCAATCCGTGAGCCGCCCGTGGACTACAATGACAATTCGAATTTGTCCAGTTCCGCAAACACCCCGGAATTATAGGCCGACTTGGGAAAGATGAACCGCCGGGGTTTTCCGCTTTCCGTCAGAATGACACATCCGTTTGCGCGAAAAGTGACGGCATAGAAACTCCTGGACGTGTCGCCATGGTGCCAGTACAGGAGCGCTTGCCCATCGTTTGCACGCTTTATGCGGAACACGGGATTGCCGAAACCATTGACTTTGGCCTGCATCAGTATTTCCCGTGCCACCGCCTGCTGGTCGGAACATTTCTCCGACGCATACGCCTCGTGCGCCAACAACATCGGCCCCGCGATAATGCCTGCGAACAATGACCGTTGAAGCAACATGTTTGGGGTTCCTGTCCTGTTGTCCCGTGTCACGCAAGACCGCAATTGCAGGTAATCACAAATCCCAGCCGCCTGCCATCATGGCCATCGGGTACTCAAGCAAGTGTGAATGATGGATGAGGCTGTGCTGGAAAGACGATCAAAAACGGCATACGGGGCTTTTGCATGGGCAACAGTCATCGGTCTGCCTGAGTGTATCCCGTCGGCCGATCAATCGCGGACGTTCTCGCCTCCATCTTCCAGAGTTTCGGGCCGGCGCCAGTAATGGAACTGCGGTGTCCATTCGTCTGCCCCCAGGCCTCCGAGCGCCAGAAAGTGCCAGACCGGTGAGTAAAGGTCGCCGGGTCCGAAGCCGGTACGACCGCGCCGCATGATCTTGCCGGACTGGCGCTCGTATATTGTCGCGCCCGGAAAGTTGGCATGTTCTCCCATCGTGCACTGTTCCGCCATATACGCACCACCGCCGTGCGAGATCATGCGGAATTTCCAGCCGCGGTCGAGGGCCATCCGGCGCTGGACGTCCGGTGGATCTTTGGAAACCATGGCCACGGCCATGGCATCTTCAAGATGGTCGAGTACACCGTTGATGCCATCCGCCCACAGAGTGCAATAACGGCAGCCCTGGCCCATATTGTGAATCATGAGAAGCCGGTCGCGCCCTGCAAACAGGTTTGAAAGGGTCGTCTCGCCGCCTGACGTCTGGAAGGCATAATCCGCAACCTCGACCCCGGCTTCGTCCCGGCGCAGAGCGGCAAGTTTGTGAGCCTTCTCCATAATCTCAAATTCGAGTTTCTCGGCTTCTGTCATGACATGCTTCCTCCTGGTAACCCGGCACCAATAATGCGGAATGGCGCACAACTTACAAGACATCCCTCTTCAAGAATGCGGCACTTATATGGAGTCGCCGGATCGCGCCGTAACGTGATGGCAAATGTGGTCATCGTTCCCATTTCGTGGCAGGCTACCGGTAAAGCAGGCTCCTCAAGAACCGTTTGGTCCGACCTCATGCCCCACGAAGACATCATTCGACCGGCGCCAGAGTTGACCACGCGGGTGGCGCGCCTGGCCACCGGCACACTCGCGAATGCACTCGACAAGGCAGGTCTTCATGTCAACGTCATTTCCCATATCAAACCGGTCGCACCCGGGCTCCGATTTGTCGGACCCGCTGTGACGGTACGGGAAAGTTCCGGTGAACACGGCAGTTTTACTTCCGAGGATTTCGCCGTGGGATCCATGATCGATGCAGCCCAGGCCGGCGATGCCATCGTTGTCGATGCCGGCGGCGCAGAGTTCTCGACCTGGGGCGGCATGGCGTCGCTTGCCGCCAAGGTGAAGGGGATCGCGGGCCTGATGGTCGACGGTGCCGTCCGCGACCTGGAAGAAATCGCCGAGTTTCAGTTTCCCGTGTTTTCACGCCACATGACGCCGACCACAGGCCGCCTGCGGCTCAGGATCGAGGCGATCAACGAACCGGTCGACATTGACGGCGTTCGCGTGGAGCCGGGAGATATCGTCGTTGCGGACGGCACAGGTGCGGTGTGTCTGCCACGGGAGCGCGCAGAAGAAGTGACATTGCTCGCCGAACAATTCGCCTTGGATGACGCCGCCGCCACCCGGGATATCCGTGACGGAATGAGCTTCACCCAAGCCATGGCAAAATACAGGGGCATCTGACCGGCGTTTGGCGGGCTTTCCTGGTCAGCACCGGTAAGGATACGCCCTGAAGAGTTCCGGTTTGAAGTCCATGCCATGCCCCGGACGGTCGGGCGGTGTCATCAAGCCCCGGTCTGGCAGCACCGGATCAACCCACAGGTGGTCATACCACCCCATGTATTCAAGCCAAGATGCATTGGGCAGGGCCGCCAGGAACTGGATACTCAGTTCCGGGAACATATGCGGCGCAATCTTGATCCCCGACCGGTGGGCATGGTCCGAAATCACCCGTAACTCGGTATAGCCGCCGCGCATCAGATCCGGTTGCAATACGGGTATCTTGCCGCTGGCGAAGAACGGTTTGAGATCATGATGGGTAAAATGGTTCTCGCCACCCACCACCGGCGTGGCGATGGCATCCGCTATCCTGTGATAGCCGTCGAAGTCGTCGGCCACTACAGGTTCCTCCAGCCACGCAATGCCATAGCCGTCGAGCCGCCGGCCGACGCTGATTGCCTCATCAACGGTCCAGCCCTGATTGACGTCGACCATGATCTCGGTACCCTCCCCCAGTGCTCCTCGCATGTCCCGGACGTTGGCAATATCCTCGTCGTGGGTGAAGACGTGGGCGACCTGCATCTTGATGGCTGAGAAGCCCTGCGCCACATATCGCTCGGCCTTTTCGATCATGCCGTCATGACCCAGCCCGCGAAAACACCCCGAACCATAGACCGGCAGCGGATCGGGACGTCCGCCCCAGATCCGCCACAACGGCTTGCCCTCGGCGCGGCCAACCGCATCCCACAGTGCTATGTCGAGCGCCGACATGGCCATGACGGTGATCCCCATTCGACCCTGAATGTACGTTGCCTGCCACATCTTCTGCCAGAGCACTACGACCTCACTGGCATCCTGGCCAATCAGCAACGGCTTCAGCATTTCATGGATACACATGTCCAGTGTCCGCATGCCACCCGCCAGCGGATGCAGGTGACCGGTCCCGACGACGCCGGACGACGTCTCGACCTCAACCACCAGAAGATCGATGGCCTCCAGTCTCAGAAACCCGGTTTTCGGCGGATCTGAGAAAGGTATGGAGAGAAGGTGCGTTCGAATGTCCGAAATGATCATGGCATACTCCCTGGCAACGGCCACCGGCATAACGGGAATTCAGTTGCCCGCCTGCCAACATATCTCTTATCAAGCGGCTTCCCATAGGGTTGCAATTATGCCAAAAGGGCAAATATCGAGGTGTTCCGATGCAAATTCGGTGCGGCTCGGGCGAGGCATCGCGGTATCGGGTTGCCAAGCGGTTGAAAACAAAAGACGGATGGGTGGCCGAGTGGTTGAAGGCACCGGTCTTGAAAACCGGCAGGCGTTAACGCGTCTCGTGGGTTCGAATCCCACCCCATCCGCCACTTGTTGGTCAAAAAAGCCCCGCTCAACCGGCCACAGCATGTTGCCACATATGCGCGTCTGATGTGAGCTTTCGCCCAAACGAGATTCGTACACTGAGGGTCGTGTTCTTACTCAAAGTCCAAAAGAGTGCTGTGGATCCATTCGTCTTCGATCGTCCGGCTCCAGCTCCCATCTTGGTTGACGACGAAAATTCGATCACCGTCCTGGTAAATACGCACGACGTCGTTATTGGTACCTGGTCCAAAACGCGCATTTGTATCCGGCGTGTTTACGATAGCCGGGCGAACCGGCTGCGTGTGACGCCCAAAAATCCAACGCTGCGTGTTTTGGGAAATACGAAACCAACCGTTCTCGGAAATCTCGTAGATCCTGACCACAGATCCGAAAGGTAGCGGACCTTGTTCATTGGCAAGAGGGGCGTCACTGCTCGAACCCGATCTTACGTTGAGGTTGTCAGCCGTGACAACCGACCAACTCATCAGACTAATGGGTGGTTGCCCTCCGGCACCCATGACATTTTGTAGTTCGGGGAGAAAATTGGCTTCGAAGTCCGCCAGCTTGTTGCCACCGAAGAAAGCCGTGCCGGGACAGGACTTCTGCCCGCTGTTATGGTATACCAGATCGCCGCTTCCATTGTACCAGTGATGATAAACAACGTTGCTCTTGGTTGGTGTGGAAATGCCAATTTTGCGAAGCAGAGCGGCTGTCACCAAAAAAATTGATTCCGATTGTCCCTGACGCATGGTGTCACCGCCCGCGTCAAAATTGCCAACATTCTCGATGCAGATCGCGCCGCTGTTTGCGTGCAAGATGCAGGCCGGCGATCGGTTAAGCGGCCGCCCGGTCACAACGACGCCATCGGGAAAAATAGAAAAGTGCTGACCGATATCCGACCATCCGTTGGTATTCATGTGATATTTTCTCATATCGTCCTGCATCTTGAAATGATTGCTGCCGTTGAAATTAGAATACCTTGGCTTCCAGGTATGATGCTCTTGAACCCGGACACAGGTTCTGCTTATCGACTGTGCATCAATCCAGGCTTCAAACTCCGTTGGAGTCATCTTTGTGAAACCATGTTTCATTTCCATATTAACGTCTCCTCCTGGTTTGCGCATTCTGAAGCAAACATAACTTCCAAACTGCCTCTGAAAACAGTATCCGCGCACCAACATGGTGTACACAGAGGTTTTTCAGTCATTTTAACTCCACTCGGAAAAATTACCATTCAGCGCGTTCCGAGACATCTGATGGCAACACTAAACCTGGCAGCCTGGACACTGTGAAACTGGTCGAACTGTTTTATGCCGCTTGCCGCATTTCGTTAGTTGTCCTTCGGATAGACGCGTGCCGTGCACGTGTCGTTGTTTGGAAGATGGACTGTCCGCTTTCCATCGGCCGTTATGAAACTCCAGCTGTATCCTTCGTTGAAGAGATTAATCCTTAGAAACCCGTGTTTTTGTTCGATGTACCCGTTGTTTTCTGGTTTGCAATCGATTTCCTGTGCCGCACAGCCCTCACTGTTTGGTGCCTTGGTGGTGTACTTTCGCTGGTATAGACCGGGATAGAGTTTCCCGCCGCCAGTGCCGACTACGAATGACCGGATTCCAGCATCCGACTTTTGTCCGTGATAGGTTTGCTTGGAAAATTGCTCATAGTGATGGTCATGGCCGCTGAGTACCACGGACGCCCCGTACTTCTGCGCCAGTTCATACCCCCATGCGGTTTTACCAAATTTGACGGCATCGGTGTTTTTGTAGGTGCTCTTTCTCTTGGAACCGTGGCCGTGATATCCGGAGCTGAATCTAAACGGGTGCATAAAGGCCAGCACACAGGGGTCCTTGTTTTTTGACAGGCTTTCTGCCAGCCAGCGCTTCTGTTGGTTTTTATCGGTTTTCGAGTATGGATTTACACTGACCAGATACCAGGGCCCGTTTTTTTCATCGGGAAACCGGACCCCGTAGTACCCGGTTCTTGGCCCGTTCACCGACACCAACGGTTTGCCATTGCTCTGCGGCTGTTTCGCGAAAAAGTTGAAGTATGGAAGCGCGTGAGAGTGCTTGCGAATGTAACTCTTGTTTGTCTTTCTACATTTTTTCCGGTGTGCCAAAGACCCTGTCTTGCAGCATCCGGTTTTGGTTCCTTTGCAATCGTATTCGTGATTTCCAGGTGTCGGGAGCACATGATGTATAAGGTCCTGCCATTCAGGCTTGAAACATTTGTCAAAATCCGCTTCCGTTCCATTGCTGTAAGCCAAATCGCCAAGCAGGATAATCTTGTATTTGAGACCGGTTTTTGACACCTCATCGATCTCTGCCTTCAACCGTTTCACAGTCGCCTCGTCACCATCACTGGAGCATCGCGCAACATCACCGACAGCGAAAAGGACTCCGATTGGATCTTCGTCTTCTTTCTGAGCGTGTGCGCTGGCCCCGAACAAGAATACAATAACCAAGACTGCTGATGCGTGTGAAAGAACGTCTCGATACATTAATCTGTCTCCCAATATGCGCTGAGCTTGTCAGTCTCCTCACTATGACATGACCTGAAGTATGAAATCGAGTTACCCATGTGCTGCAGCGCCAACCCACAGTACGTAGAAACTTCAGCGAAAGTGATGGCTAGCGCCTCATAACGGGCTGTCTTTTGTGGGCCACCATTAACGAAACCGACGAAAAGTATTCTGCGGGCTTTCTTATTTGGCTTAACCACAATAACATGGCGTCGTCGTCAATGACGTATTTTACGGTCCAAGTGTCGTTTATGAACGTCTATGTCGTGCGGCGGTGCGCAAGGTTGCAGAAAAGCGCTCGTGAAGCGCGACGTTACATGCCTGGGGAGGTTGGATGTCAGGGTCAAAAGCTGGCGAACCAATGGTTCGTTTCGATGGTGTTCAAAAAAGTTACGATGGCGAATCTCTGGTTGTCAAAGACCTCAATCTCGACATAGCCAAAGGCGAATTTGTCACCATGCTCGGGCCATCGGGCTCCGGCAAGACAACCTGCCTGATGATGCTGGCAGGCTTCGAACCTGCAACATTCGGCGAGATCTATCTAGACGGACAGCCGATCAACAACGTGCCCCCCCACAAACGGGGCATTGGCATGGTGTTCCAGAACTATGCATTGTTTCCACATATGACAGTGGCGGAGAATCTGGCCTTTCCGTTGGCGGTGCGCGGCATGACGCGGGCCGAACAGGCGGCAAAGGTGAAACGCGCCCTGGACATGGTGGAACTGGGTGTTTTCGGCGACCGCCGTCCGGCCCAGTTGTCAGGTGGACAGCAACAGCGTGTGGCGGTTGCCCGTGCCCTGGTGTTTGAACCAAGTCTGATCTTGATGGATGAGCCGCTCGGTGCGCTCGACAAGCAGTTGCGCGAGCAGATGCAGTACGAGATCAAGCACATTCACGAAAGTCTTGAAGTCACCGTGGTCTACGTGACACATGACCAGGCGGAAGCATTGACCATGTCGGACCGGATTGCCGTGTTCAATGACGGCGTTATTCAGCAGATTTCGTCGCCCGATGAACTGTATGAGCGGCCGGACAATTCATTCTGCGCGCAGTTTATCGGCGAGAACAACAAACTGTCGGGGACCGTTGAAAGCATAAACGGCAATGGATTGTGCACGGTCAAACTTGAAAGCGGTGACGTAATCCACGCCAACGCGGTGAACGTCGAAGGCGAAGGCAAGCGCACACTGATGTCGATTCGACCTGAACGCGTCGCGTTGAATCCTCAGGCTGCCGAAGGCACCAACATTCTCGAAGGAAGGATTGAGGAACTGATCTATCTGGGCGATCACATCCGCACCAGAATGACCGTTGCCGGACATGATGATTTCATCGTCAAGGTGCCCAACAATACCGAACATCATATCTTGAAAGAAGGCGAGACGACGCCGGTTGGCTGGGTTGCTGAGGATTGCCGCGCACTTGATTACAATATTTACGACAAGGATCATGCGTAGGCATGGACTTGAGGGGGAATATGCAGGCCCCAAGGCTTGCTGGAGATTGACGGAAGCACCGTCAATAATTTGGAGCAAAAGGGAGTACCCAATATGAAGACACTTTTTAGAACGGGATCAGCATTCTCGGCCATTGCGGCCGCAGGCATGTTGGTTCTCGGTGCCTCGGCCACGACCGTCAGTGCCGACACCACACTCACCATCGTATCCTGGGGTGGCGCTTACTCCAACAGTCAGCAGAAAGCGTATCACGACCCATACATGAAGAATAACCCGGGCATCAAGATCGTCAATGACGACTCCGCCTCAGAAGGCCTTGCCAAGCTGCGCGCCCAGGTGGAAGCCAACAACGTGACCTGGGACCTGGTCGACATGGAAGCGGCTCAGGCCGTGACTGCTTGTGACGAAGGTCTGGCGGAAACCATCGATCCCGACACGGATCTCGCCCCAGCGCCTGACGGCACGCCCGCATCAAAGGACTTCTTCGAAGGCTTCTTTGTCAGCGATTGCTACATTCCGCAGATCGTGTACTCCACGACCTTCGGTTTCCGTTCGGATGTGTACAAAGACAAGAAACCCACTACAATTGCCGACGTTTTCGACCTCAAGACATTCCCCGGAAAGCGTGCCCTGGAAAAACGGCCTGACGGCAACCTGGAATGGGCTCTGATTGCTGACGGCGTCGATGCAAAAGACGTCTACAATGTGCTTGAAACACCCGAAGGCGTCGACCGCGCGTTCAAGAAACTCGACACGATCAAGGATCAGGTCATCTGGTGGACGAAGGGCGCGCAGCCTCCGCAGCTGCTGGCCGACGGTGAAGTTAACATCGCTTCGGCTTACAACGGCCGCCTGTTCTCGCTTATCGTCGAGAAGAAGCAGCCGGTTGAAATGATGTGGGACTGGCAGGTCTTTGCTATCGACGGCTGGGTAATCCCCAAGGGCACCAAGAACAAGGCAGAAGTCCTGAAGTACCTGAGGTTCGCCACTGACACCCAGCGTCTGGCGGATCAGTCCAAGTACATCTCCTACGGCCCTGCCCGTAAGTCGTCGTCCGCTCTGGTCGGCAAGCACTTCGAACTGGGCATCGAGATGGCGCCACACATGCCGACCGACCCCAAGAACGCCAAGACCACGCTGCTCTACAACACCGAATGGTGGGCAGACAGGCGTGACTCCTTCAACGAGCGTTTCAACACCTGGCTCGCCAAGGCCAATTAAGCGGCAAACGATACTGTTGCAGAGGGGGCACCCCCCCTCTGCGGCACTTTTAATTTGTACCTTTGAATGCCCAGCACACGCTGGGACTGGGTATGTTGGGGAGAAAACATGACCACCAGCTCGGATGCCGCCAGCGGCCCTCTTGTCACCTCTGACGGAGTGCCGCTCAAACAAAGCTTGCAACACGCTCTGAAACAAAAGCGCCGGCAAGCCTTCCTGCTGACACTCCCCCTGCTCGCATTCATTTTCGTGTTTTTCCTGATACCAATCGTCATGATGCTGTGGCGCAGCGTCGACAATCCCGACGTTACGAAATACCTGTCGAGAACGGCGGTCACCCTGAGTACCTGGGACGAAACCAAAGGCGAACTTCCCGGTGAGGAGGTCTACGAAGCTCTTGTCGCGGACCTGACGGAAGGCCGAAAGGAAAAAACCATCGGCAAGGTTGCCCGGCGGCTCAATTTCGAAATTCCCGGAATGTCCAGCGTGTTCAGAGGCAGCGCAAGGAAGGCCGCGAAGCTGAAAGAAGGCCCCTACAAGGACGTGATGGTCGGCATAAACAAAAAGTGGGGAGACATTGCTGTCTGGCGCCTGATCAAGCGCGAAAGCAATCCGGTCACGGCCTCGTATTATCTCAACGCCATGGACATGAAGTTCGGCCCCGATGGTTCGATCACATCGCAACCGGAAAACCGCCAGATCTACGTTTTCCTGTTTCAGCGTACGATTATCATGAGTGTCGCTATAACGCTTCTCTGTATCTTGCTCGGATTCCCCGTCGCTTATCTTCTGGCCACGATACCAATGCGCTACGCCGGGCTGTTGTTGATCCTGGTTCTGCTGCCGTTCTGGACGTCCCTGCTGGTTCGAACAACATCCTGGATCGCACTGCTGCAGTCCCAGGGGGTGATCAACGACCTTCTGGTGGCCGTTGGCTTGATCGACGATAGCAACCGGTTGCAACTGATCCACAACAAGACCGGCACACTGATTGCAATGACGCACATCCTGCTGCCGTTCATGATCCTGCCGCTCTATTCGGTCATGAAGACCATACCGCCAAGCTACATGCGTGCCGCCCGTTCCATGGGCGCGACACAAGCATGGGCCTTCTACAAGGTCTATCTGCCGCAAACGCTGTCGGGCATTGGCGCCGGAACGATCCTGGTGTTCATACTGTCGATCGGTTTCTACATCACCCCGGCGCTTGTCGGCGGTACCAGTGGAACGCTGATATCCAACTTCATCGCCAACCACATATCCGTCACCCTGAACTGGGGACTGGCGGCAGCCCTTGGGGCCATGCTGCTGGCACTCGTGCTGGTCTTGTACATGATCTATGACAAGATCGTCGGTGTCGACAACATGAAGATGGGTTGAGGAAAAGGTACTGAATCATGGCACTTCCTGCACATGTCGAGCCACTTGAACGCGCCTGGTACTATACCTTCCGGGTGATCTGTGGGCTGATCCTGTTTTTCCTGATTGCTCCAATCGTTGTGATCATTCCCCTGTCGTTCAATGCGATTCCCTATTTCAGCTTCACTCCTGAAATGCTGTCGTTTGATCCCGCCGGTTATTCGACCAAGTGGTATCAGGACTTTTTCACCAACCCCAACTGGCAGGGAGCGGTGAAAAACAGTGTCATCATCGCTTTCTTCGCGACAATCCTGTCGACAAGCCTCGGCACGCTGGCAGCACTCGGCCTCAGCCGGTCGGAGATGCCCTTCAAGAAGGCGTTCATGGCTCTGCTGATATCGCCGATGATCGTTCCGTTGATCATCTCGGCCGCCGGCATGTATTTCTTCTTTTCCGACATCGGGCTGGCCTCGACACACTTAGGCGTCATCCTCGCCCATGCCGCCCTCGGCACCCCTTACGTGGTCATCACCGTGACCGCGACGCTAGTGGGATTTGATCATAGCCTGACGCGTGCCGGCGCCAATCTCGGTGCGTCGCCACAAACGGTGTTTTTCAAGATCATCATGCCGCTCATCCTGCCGGGTGTGATTTCAGGTGGCCTGTTTGCCTTCATCACGTCATTCGATGAGGTGATCGTCATTCTGTTTGTGGGAAGTTATGAACAACGGACCATCCCATGGCAGATGTTCTCCGGTATTCGCGAGCAGATCTCACCGACCATCCTTGCCGTCGCCACAATCCTGGTGATGGTCTCGATCGCCCTTCTCACAGTTGTGGAACTGCTGCGCCGGCGGGGCGAACGCCTGCGCGGAATGAGCCCCGCCTAGGGCGCAATCCGGTGGATCATGCAATTGCTGGTGTCCAGTGCTGACATGCAGAAAAGCCAGTCGCGTGAGGCCTAAGAGTCTCAGGCTGCTGGCAGCACTTGTGATTGTTGCGTTTGTGGGTACCGGCCCTTCTCACCTCCGGACAACAGCCCGGGCCCAAAACCTGGAAGTCGATCTTGCCCTTGTTCTGGCGGTCGATGTCTCCTGGAGCGTCGATCTCAACGAATTCATGCTGCAGATGAACGGCCTCGCCAATGCCTTCCGGCAGGAGCAGATACACGACGCAATCAAAAACGGACCACATGGCAAGATTGCCGTTTCGAGTATTCAATGGTCCGATGAAACCCATCAGATCCTGAACATTCCCTGGACAATCGTTGACAGTCCTCAGTCGGCGCTCGCGTTCGCAGACACGCTGCAACGGGCCCAGCGGAAACTGGCCGAAGGCGGCACATCGATCGGTGCTGCTCTCGCATTTGCGACAAAGGTGCTCAAAAGCGCGCCGGTGAGAGCAACCCGCAGAGTCATCGATCTTTCCTCAGACGGACGCAACAACCGCGGCCCCAGCGAGCGGAAAATGCGCGACCTGATCGCTGCCCAGGGCATAACCATCAACGGTCTTGCAATTTTGAACGAGTGGCCGACGCTCGACAAATATTTCGAGCGCAATGTCATTGGCGGCCCTTATCATTTCGTCGTTCCGTCCAACGACTATGCGGCCTTTTCAGACGCGATCTACCGCAAACTCCTGCAGGAAATCACCGGCCCGGGCATCTCTTAGCCCGTATCTGGTCCTTGTTGAATCATTTAACCGAAATTTCGCGTCTGCTGGCAAGGCGCGGTTTGCGCCATGGTCTGGTTGACCACAAGCAGACCGCAACGCTGTCCAGCGGTCGCGAAATTTCGGCCTTCGATGGGCCAAATCAGCCCATCGCCGGCGTTGCGAAGCTTGACCGATGCCCACATCGCCCAGCGCTTTGCGCCTTGGCGAACGCGCTGATTTGACTCCATCAAATGTTTCAATAAGGACCAGATACGGTCTAAGCCACTGGAGCGGAGAATGTGTAGTCGGGTAATGGAACCTGAGCAATCACCATTTCTACGAATTGCGCAAACATTTCCAACATGATTACGAATTCGACAGCATATTGCTATTGACCTGCGTTTTGGGCAGCCCATTATGAAGCCTGATTGTCGATAATGGACATCGTGGCATCAGCGCTGCGTCTGCATTCGAGGGAGGATTTCAATGAGCCGGGTTGTCTCTGAACCAGAACTTGTGGAGCCGGTTGGCGACTTCCGCGGTCACCAGCAAGCGGCGACTGCCGATATCGATGAAGAGCTTGCCCGTATCGTGCCGGGTACGCCCTGCGGCGAGTACCTGCGCCGTTTCTGGCACCCGGTCTTCATGACCGGTGAACTGGATGACCTTCCCAAGGCGATCAAGATCCTTGGCGAGGAACTTGTGCTGTTCCGCTATGGCAATGCCGGCAAGATCGGACTGGTTCACAAATACTGCCCGCACCGTCGCGCATCGCTGGAATACGGCCGTTGCGAGGACCGCGGCATCCGGTGTTGTTATCACGGCTGGCTGTTCGCACCCGACGGCGAAATTCTCGAAACCCCGGGAGAATCGGCCGACGCAAAGCCGGCACAAGAGGTCCGTGACCGTACCCGGCTCGGGGCTTACCCTGTCATCGAGTTCAGGGGGCTGATATTCGCTTACCTGGGCCCGATTGAGTCGATGCCCAAGTTCCCGATTTTCGACACCTACGAACTACCGGATATCACCATGCGGCCTTACAAGGCGCCGTACAAATGCAACTGGATTCAGGTGCTCGACGCCATCATGGACCCGGTCCACACAACCTTCCTCCACAGCCAGAACAGCCACCCTCAGTTTTCCGAGGGCATGTCGGAACTGGGCGAACTGAAGTTCTATGAACGGCACGAAAATCACTTCCTCGGATCATCCACCCGCCGTGTGGGAGACAATGCCTGGGTACGGGTGAACGAATTGATCCTGCCCAATTTCACCCAAGCCGGATCAGCCTTTGCAGCCGACGGCACCGAACAGCGGTATTTCGGACGGTCGGCATTCACGCGGTGGGTCGTGCCGGTCGACGATGAAAACTCGATTGCCTATGCCTGGGCAAACTTTGGCGAACGTTGCGACCCTCCTGAATACAATACCCGCGAAGGTTGTGAGTTGATCGAGCAAGGCGAGATCCTCGACCGGACGGCGGAAGAGAAACAGCGCTATCCGGCCGACTCGGAAGCGGTTGAAGGCATGGGGCCAATCACGACCCACAAGGGTGAGCATCTCATGCCGACGGACCGGGGAATCTCGCTCTACCGCCGGCGCGTGCGGCGTTGCATCCGGGATCTGGCTGATGGCAAACCGCCGCCGCAGCCCCATTGTGGCGGGACCAGTTCCATTCGCACATATGGCCAGGATACCGTCCTGAGGGTTCCGGTGAAGTCTCCGGAGAACGACCGTGCTTGCTTGATGGATGTCGGCGCAAAAACCGTCGATCTGCAATTCGGGTTTGAAGACAGCGACAACACCGACCGGGATAACGCCATCATTGCGGGGCTCAAGCAGCTCGAAGCGGACGCCAAATCCTAAAACCCGACCCTCGCGACAAAACAAAAGGAAAAGGAAAAATGCCATGGCCACCAAGGTTCATGTCAAAAACAACCGCTGGGCCGAGGGCTCGTTTCCCAATACGCCCGAGGGCGAGGAGGTGTTCACGATCACCAAAGAACGGTTTGATGCGGCCATCGCCGATTTTCCGGGCATGTCGGACAAGCTCGACGTTTTCATCGATTGGGATACGGACAATTTTGCATCTTCATTGAAGGACGCAGACGTCCTGCTGACATGGGATCTGCCAACAGACAACCTCAGGACCGTGGCCCCGAACCTGAGGTGGATACATTGCATCGGTGCGGGCGTTGAACACCTGCTGCCTATGGACTGGTTGCACGATGGTCTCACCCTGACCAACAACAAGGGGGTTCATGCGGCAAAGGCCGGCGAATTCGGCCTGATGAGCGTCCTGATGCTGCATTCCCACATACCGGCAATCGTCAGCAACCAACGTAATTCGATATACGATTCACTCTATGCAACACCGATCGCGGGCAGGACTCTCGTTGTTATCGGCACCGGCAGCCTCGGCGGCTCCGCCGCGCGAAAAGTGCAGGCGCTTGGCGTTCACGTTATCGGTGTCAACCGCCACGGCAACCCGGTGGACGGGTGTGACGAGGTTGTTACCACCGCCCAACTCGATGACGTCCTGCCGCGCGCAGACTACGTACTGGCGGCAACGCCCGATACCCCGGAAACACGCGGTCTGCTTAACCGCCAGCGGCTCAACCTGCTGAAAGCGAATGCGGGTATCGTCAATATCGGACGCGAGTCGGTCATGGATTACAATGCGTTGTGCGACAAACTCGATAATGGGAGCCTGGCTGGCGCGATTCTGGACGTCTTCGACCCGGAGCCGATCGCCGCCGATTCGCGCCTGTGGAACACAAAGAACCTCATCGTTACGCCACACGTTTCGGCCGACGATGGCGACGCCTATGTGCCGATGACGCTCAACCTGTTTTTCCGCAACATGGCGCTCTATCTGGAAGACAGGCCCTTACTCAATCCAATACGCCCGGAACTCGGTTATTAACGGATTTCCGGTTGTCTGAGCAGTTCAAGGTTTGTTGCCGCCACCGGCCTTCCCATGGTTATACTTCTCTCCAGAGCGACATAATCAGATCCTGATCAGTTCCCAAACAGATGGACGGCCTCATGACCAGAACCGACGACATGCTGCATCTGACCGAATGGAAAAACGGCGAGAAATCCTGGTCACCGTTTTCCAGCAGTGAAATGACAAGACGCCATAGCGACGTGCGCACATGGATGGCGGAGAATGACGTCGATGCGGTGGTCTTCACCTCCTACCATTGCATCAACTACTACTCCGGCTGGCTCTACTGCTACTTCGGCAGGAAATACGCGATGGTCATCACTCAGGATGGCGCCACCACCGTTTCCGCCGGGATAGATGGCGGCCAGCCCTGGCGGCGGACTTTTGGCGACAATCTGGTTTACACCGACTGGCGGCGCGACTCCTATTTCAATGCCGTGAAGCAGTTGACCGGAACCGCCCGGACCGTCGGCATCGAATTCGACCACGTCAACCTCGATCTCAGGAAGCAGTTCGAAACCGCCCTGCCCGGCGTCACATTCGTCGATGCGGCCCAACCTTCCATGTGGATGCGCACGATAAAATCCACAGAAGAACAAAAGCTCATCCGTGACGGCGCGCGCATCTGCGATATCGGCGGCCAGGCCTGCTATGACACCATTGCAGCCGGTGTACCTGAGCACGAGGTCGCCCTTGCAACCACCGACGCGATGGTCCGTGAAATTGGCGACACCTATCCGTTCGTCGAACTTATGGACACCTGGACGTGGTTCCAGTCAGGCATCAACACCGACGGCGCCCACAACCCTGTCACGAACAAAAGAATTGAGCCCGGCGATATTCTCTCCCTCAACACGTTTCCAATGATTTTTGGCTACTACACAGCCCTTGAGCGCACCCTCTTCTGCGAACATGCCGATGACACGAGCCTCGACCTTTGGCGCAAGAATGTGGCCGTGCACGTACGGGGACTGGAACTTCTGAAGCCTGGCGTTCGCTGTTGCGATGTTGCAGCCGAACTCAATGAGATGTACCGCGAATGGGATCTCCTGAAGTACCGCTCCTTCGGGTATGGCCATTCCTTCGGCGTTCTGTGCCACTATTACGGGCGCGAAGCGGGCGTTGAATTGCGCGAGGATGTGGAGACAATTTTGGAACCCGGAATGGTAGTATCCATGGAACCAATGATCATGATCCCTGACGGGCAGGCCGGTGCCGGCGGCTACCGGGAACATGACATTCTGATCATCAAAGACGACGGCGCCGAGAACATCACCGGATTTCCCTACGGCCCGGAACACAACATCGTTGCCAAAACCTGACGCGGGACTTGGCTGTCAAAAGTGATCCGGTCCAGTGCTCTGCCCACAAAACCGCCAACACAAGCGAGGTCGACACCATGACCGGGCTTTCCAGTGAATTCATTGCGGAACTGACACACGCTCTCGGATCGAATGAAATCCGGACGGGGGATGCCGTCAGACTGCTCGATACCGGGTTCCACCGGGAAAACCTGGATGCGGACGCGATCGTTTTTCCCGGCAACACCCAGGCCGTCGCCGAAATTGTGCAGTTATGCAACCGGTTCGAAGTGCCCCTGGTGCCCCAAGGTGGCCGCACCGGTCTGTCGGGTGGCGCCCGATCCAGATCCGGGCAACTCATTCTGTCCACTTCGGGCATGGCGGCCATTGAGGCAATTGACCCGCTGGCTGCGACCGCGGTGGTCCAAGCGGGTGCCACGCTTGCTGACTTGAACATTGCCGCTGCACCGCACGGACTTTGTGCGGGGATCGATCTCGCGGCCCGCGACAGCGCAACGCTTGGTGGTATGGCCGCGACAAATGCCGGTGGAATCGAGGCCTTCCGAAACGGCATCATGCGCCACCGGGTTCTGGGCCTCGAAGCTGTGCTGGCCGATGGATCGATCCTGTCCGATCTGAAATCCGTGACCAAGGCCAATGAAGGCTATGACATCAAGCAACTTTTCATCGGCGCGGAGGGAACGTTGGGCGTCATAACACGGCTGGTTTTGTCCCTGAAGCCTGTACAGACAACCGGGCAGACGGTCTTGGCGGCATATAAATCCACGCATGATGCGGTTCGAACCTTCGCAAACCTCAGATCGCGATTCACGGGCGACCTGTTGTCGGCGGAAGCCATGTGGCGGGACTATGCACGGGCAGTATCAGACGAGCTTGGGCTCTCTCAGGTCTTCAAGTTTGCCGAAGCGCCAGTCTATGTGATTTTCGAGTTTTCGGATTCAGAAACCGCATCTCTGGACCGAATCGAGGATGCGTTTGTCCGGGAAATGGAAAACGGTACGGTCACAGACGCGGTGTTTGCCAAGAACGATCGTGAACGCCAGGATATCTGGCGGGTACGAGAGGACTCTTTTGCAATCGACAGCAAATTTCCACACGGGTTCTGGTACGATGTTTCTGTGCCTTTGGTACGCCTCGATGCCTACCTGACTAAGATGCGGTCCAGGGTCGGTGCCCTGAACGCAGAACTCCAGGTGTTTGCCATCGGCCACCTGGCCGACGGAAACATTCACCTGACGATCAGTTCAGGCAAGAACATGCCGGAGATTGCCGACGCTTTGGATGGCGCGGTTTATCAAGGCCTGACAGCCATGGGTGGCTCTTTTTCCGCCGAGCATGGCATCGGTACAGAGAAATCCGGGTCTCTCGCGGCACAGGCGGATCCCATAAAACTCGCCGCAATCCGCACTATCAAGCAAACATTTGACCCTCTCAACATCATGAACCCGGGCAAAATTCTTTGAGCCATAGGACAGTCGATCGTCGACGCCGAACCCTGAGCAATGTGTTGTAATATGGACACGCCGGTGACAAATAAAGCCTGAGCAGGATTATTCCCGTCAAATCAGTCATTTACCTTTTGCGATCCTGCCGCTAATCTGCCTTCTTTGTGTGGTTCGGCGAAGCACAAAAATGCGATGCGGGCGTAGGAACTGGGGAGAAGCCGAAGGGATGGCATTCTGGCGGTCTCAAATTGCGACATGGTGCTGGGTCTTGTTTCTGGCGATACCGGTCGTATGCCTGGGTCCCGTGCAATCCCGGGCCGCCACGTCAGACCTTGAGGCCCGCCGCCAGCAATTGTTCTCCCAAATTCTGCTTCGACCAAACAATCTTGACGCTTCGTTCGAATACGCAGCTATTTCCACCCAGCTTGGCGACTTCGAAGGCGCCATCGCCACCCTGGAACGCATGCTCATCTTTGCGCCGGGACTGCCCCGTGTACAGCTTGAACTCGGTGTTCTCTATTTCCGGCTCGGTTCCTATCAGACTGCCGCTAGCTACTTTAACGGGGCGATTTCGGGCAAAGACGTGCCCGAAGAAGTCAAAACCAAAGTTTCTCTATACCTTGACGCCATTGGTGAACGTCAGGACGGAACCAAGCTTACAGCGTCGGTCTATTCCGGTGTCAGGTGGCAGAGCAATGCCAATTTTGGCCCGGGTTCGAGAAACATCACCCTGAACGACCTTCCCTTCGTTCTGGACAATGACTCGACGGAACAGAAAGACTACAACGTTTTTGCCGCCGCCAATTTTCACCTGCAGATCGATCTGGCAAACCAGGGCGACCGCCTTGAGGCCGATCTGCTGGTTTACGGCGCACACTACAACGCTCAAACCCAGCTCGACACTGAACTTGCCGAGTTCACGTTCGGCCCTTCGTTCAATCTGCGCAGGATCGACATCGACAACACTTATCTTGGCATCTACGGCATAGCCAACGGCATCTTCCTTGATGACACCTATCATTTCGGAACCGTTGGCCTGGGCATGAAAATCGCGTCGAACCCCTCAGTCCGGACCAAACTCAACCTGAAACTTGAATACCGGGAAAAACGCTTCAACAACACCGCGACCCGTACAACCGCCAAACTGAGAGATGGTTTTGAAGCGCGTGGCCTGGCGTCAATGAGTTATCGGCTCACCGAAAACCTCACGATCGATGCCCTGATCCGCGGCACTTACGAGAAGGTCGATGCGGACTTTTTCAGTCACAATGAGTATGGCGGCAGTGTCGGACTGACCTACCAGTTCGGGGCGCCGTTCAATGTGGTGGATGTGCCCTGGGCGATCAACGTGACCGGCGGCTACATCAGACGGGATTACGATTCTCCCGATCCGACGATTGATGAGACCCAAAGCCAGTGGGACAAAGAGACCTGGGCTCGCGCAACCGTGAGTATTGGGATCACGAGTTGGCTGGCTTTGATGCCACAAGTAGAATACCGTAAGGTTGAATCGAATTACGAAATTCGAAATTTCGAAAACCGTTCGGCGCTGCTGGGGCTGCTTATTAGGTTTTAGGTATGAAATATTTCGCAACAACCGCAATGGCTCTCACTTTACTGGCAACAGTGAGCGGGACGGCCATCAGTGCTTCGTCGGTGGGCGTAACGTCGGCTGTTAACCCCGATGCTTTTGGGATTGAGCCCGGCAAGTCAAACCGCAAACTCATTCTCGGAAAAAAGGTCATCTTCAAGGAAAGAATTAGGACCAGTCAAAAGGGGCTGGTTCAGATTTTGCTGCTTGACGGCTCGAGTTTCACGGTTGGGCCGAACTCCGATCTTGTAATCGACGAATTTGTCTACGACCCTGTGGCCAATACCGGCAAGCTGACCGCAAGCCTCGCCAAAGGCGCATTTCGTTTCATCGGCGGCAGACTCTCAAAGAAATCCGGCGCCGTCAAAGTCAAGACGCCGCTCGCCCTGATCGGCATCCGCGGCGCCATCACCAATATCTCGTTCGACCCGACAAACAATCAGGCGTCATGTTCTCTGGTTTTCGGGGACAACTGCAACGTGAACGGCAATACGGTCTATCAACCCGGCTACACCGCCGTTGCCAGTGGATCAAACGGTGGTTCCGTGAACATTGCCCCGACCACGTCGCAGCAAATCAATACGTTCCAGACCTTGCTTTCGGGTCCTCTTGGAAGCACTGGCGGCGCCTTTGTCCAGCCGACCGATCAGATCGTCGAGGAAAGTTCCGTCGATGAGGGAAACTCTGACAAGTCACCGAAGCAAAATTCGAAACAGGGCACGCCATCAACCGTGCAATCGACAGACGCCAACGACGTCGATGACACACTTGCCGATAACGAGCAGTTCGTCATACCGCAGGTGACGCGGATACAGCAGCGCATTCTCTTCTCCGGATCCACTTTCACTACCGGCTCTGGCACGGTTCTGAACGGAGCCGGTATTCCCAGTTTCAACCAGAGTGTGGAGTTTTCCGGAAACAGCACGACGACGTCCGCCCAGACTTCGGCAGGTATTGTGAGTTTTACTCCGGTATCGAACTCAACCAACAGCTCAATATCCATTCCGACGACGGCGTCGACACCGTTTGGTGTTGCGACCGGCGATGTATTTATCGGCGTCGATGATGCGCTGGTGTTCCACCAGTTGTTTGCCAATGGTGACACCGATGTTCCGTTTTACCTGATCCGGGGCACGGAAACGCCGGAAGCCGACCTGCTGGGCGACGGTGGCGTCCGGACCTACAAGCTGGCGCAGGACCCCAGGCAGCAGTCGATTATCCCGTTTGCAAGCGCGGCGTTCGGCGGCGGGGTTCCAAGCGGCACCAGCGTCGACGGCATCAGCGACTTTTTCGTGGTGGAGCCCAATGGCGCGGACATTACCGACGACACCAACAAGGCAACCACGGGAGCGCCGGTGTTTCTGCAGGCGTCCGTCTCGTTCGACGGTAACGGCGACACCCAGAAGTCGGTCGGTTTTCTGGTCGCGGGCAGCACCAAGGCACTGGTCGACGAGAACCTCGATGTCCGGCGCAGGGGGAGCGTCCGGCGCATCGCTACCGAGAACTCTTTCGCCTCGGATGCAGCGGCGCAGCAGATTGTCGAAGGGCCGCAGGAGGAACGGTTCTACGGCGACGACGCGGAGTATTTCATCATCGGGTCGGACATCAATGACGCGTTGGAGGTCAATCAGCTTTTCGCCGCGGACAATCTTGGACTGACGGTCGACGATCTTGCCGATACGACTTTCCACGTGGCGGAGTTGGACAGTGAAACGCCGTTGTCGGGTCTGTCACGGTCATTGACGACCATCACCGGGTATGCGGCGGGAACCGTCGAACCGCAGCTCCCGGCCCTTGCCGGCCCGGGCAACCTGCCGTTCACGGTGCGCAATGTGGATCCGGCCGACGTCAATTTGGAATTCAACGCCGGGCTCAACGAATTGGGTGGCTTCATTAAGGTGACCGACAACGGCAATGACGGTGTCACGCTTCTGGCCGGAACCGATCCGCATGTGGTTTCCTATCAATTCTCATTCGGTTTCGAACCTGGAAACACAGCGAATTTCGGGCAATCCGCATACATTGACGATGACCGTTTCGGCGCCGCTGAGAATGAGGATTTGGCTCTGTCGACGGTGACGACAACCGACATCCCGCCCGGCGTTACGCCGCCCACGCAAGTGGTATCGCCGGCGACCGAAACACCCAGAACCTACGTTGTGAGCAGTGCTGTCGTGAACAATGCCATTCCGGCAGGCGTCGCAACCGCGTGCTCGACCTGCGCGTTTTTGAAATGGGGATATTGGGGCACGCAGTTCCGTTCCACAGACCCGACCCCCGCACAGGGCGGCGAGAGAAACGACTGGGTTCATCTGGGAACCTGGGTTGCCGGAGACCTGCCCACTCAGGGTCAGTTGCCCGCGTCCGGCACCGCGTCCTATAGCGGTCATGCTATTGCGAGCGTGGCACGCAGCAATGGCGTGACGCTGAGCCAGTACCATGCGACAGGCGATCTGGCTGTCAACTGGGATTTTGGCAGCAGATCGGGCACTCTGGCGATCAACAACTTCGACGACATCGGGACAATCTCCGGCGCCATCTCCGACCCGTCCGGACTTGCCACGGCGACAAACACATTCTCCGGTGCCTTGACAGACGGGGTCACCCTGTTCGGCAATACGACCGGCTCGTTTGCCAGCGGCCCCCAGACCGGAAACTTTCCTGTCGCTCAAGGGGTGATCGGCAATTTCGACCTTTCCGGCACGCATTCGTCAGGCGATGCCTACAATGCGACGGGGATCTATGCCGGTAGTTCGGCAGCCGGCCTGATCCCGTAGTGCCCGACCACCCGCCGGTGCGCTGATCGATGGGCAGACGTCTGACTTCCTTTCAGCCGGGCGAGGTCATCGTCAGCCATGGCCGAACGATAACCGAAGCCGACATCGCCGGATTTGCCGGCATCACCGGTGATAACAATCCCGTTCACATGGATGAGGTCGCGGCGTCCAACGGTCCTTATGGCCGCCGGATTATCCACGGTCCCTTCTTTGTCGGTCTGGCGTTTGGTCTATTGTCTGGAAAGGACGTGATCGACGGGACCACGATTGCCCTGAAGTCTGTCGAATGGAAGTTTTTCGGCCCGGTCGGCATAGGCGACACGGTCCGCCTGACCGCCGACGTCACATCAGTCTCGCCTCACCCGACCAGGTTGGACCGGGGAGATCTCGGGCTTTGCCTGACGTTCCACAATCAGACCGGCGATGTCGTCAGCGAAGGGGCCGCAGTGGTGGTCCTCGAAATCTGACGATCGTCCGTCATTCAGGTTTCAGACGTCAGAACAAGATTCCGGATATGCGCGGAACACTCGGGCGGCTGAATGACGGCGGCCCGGATCAGATTGTCGAAGTGCCGGCTGAGTATTCTGATGTGTTCGGTCGAGTTGAAGACAAAGTACATATTGCCCATGTAAGTCACCGCACGCTGTGGCCCGAACACGGTATAGGGGGCAGCGTAATACTCCAGCGCATCGAACAGGAACCAGCGAAACGTGGGGTAGAGCTCGTCCGTAAGCTGCGCCATACGCTCGAGTTGCTGCAGGCGCACGGACTTGTCGAGTTTTTCCCAGACGCCCTGCCCCCGGGCAAAGGACGCCAGTGACTGTAGCGAACTGCAGACCTCCATGTCGGTTTCCGGTTTCCGGCTGTAGGCCAGACGGCCGGCGGCCTCCGCCATCCTGATATTCGAGGCGCCGGTCGCTGCCAACCCGTGTTCATACCGAATGACATCATCGGTCTTGAGCAGGTCCGGCAGGCTTGAGGGAACATACCGGATCTTGTAGCCGACAGCCTCGCGGTGCCAGTTTGACAATCGTTCGTCGGCAGGCCCCCATGCCCCTTCCGCGACCTCGAGACTGGGCAGGATCTGAGTCGTTGCTTCATCATTCTGGCTGAGACCGAGAAGCCAGTCGACACTGACCTGCTGATCCGTTGCAATCGCTACCAGAGTAGCGGAACGCGGCAACCGCACCGTTTTGTCTGACAGAAGTTGGGTCAGCGTGGAACGCTCGACACCGACCTTGCGGGCAAACTGTGACCGGCTCAGCCCCGAGCGCCGAATCACCTCTTTCAGGTGATCCCTGAAAATTATGACTGCTGCGCGCTTGTCCAAGAGTATCCTCCGATACATTGATTTGTTTACCAAAGTGTCCACAAGAACAAATCGATCATATAAATAAACGATATGTGTGCATACAAACCTGTGATCACATTCGGGCGCGTGGTAAATATTGTCAGGGGACTGACAGCAACGAGGCATGCCGTGGGCACATCACACCGGACCGGGGCACCAATTCCGCAATCGCCTATCGAATGGCCCACTCTTGCCGTGGCGCTCGGCGTACACACTGGTCTTGGATTGGTGACTTACTTCTTTCATGCGCTGCCCTGGTATGTGGTGCTGACAGTGGCGTCCTATCTGACAGCACTCCATTCCTCGCTTCAGCATGAAGTCCTTCACGGGCATCCAACCCGAAGCGCCTGGTTTAACGAGGCCCTGATTTCAATCCCGTTTGCACTGGTCTACCCCTATCGGCGCTACAAGGCGCTTCATCTTCGCCACCATAATGACGAATACCTCACCGACCCATATGAGGACCCCGAGTCCTACTACCGGTCACAGGGCGACTGGAACGCAACGCCGCGGTACTTCAAACAGATCCTGAAGTTCAACAACACCGCTTTTGGGAGACTGACACTGGGCCCGGCGCTGACGAGCCTTACTTTCTGGTTGTCGGAACTGCGTCTGACGGGAACCGACCCCCGCTTGCTTGCGCGCCCTTGGCTGCTGCATCTGGCCGGTATGGTGCCGCTGTTCGGCTGGATTGTTGTAGTTTGTGATATTTCCGTCTGGGAATACGTGGTCTTTTTTGCCTATCCCGCCACATCGTTGATCCTGCTGCGCAGCTTTGCCGAACATCAGGCCAGTGAGCAGGTCGGAAACCGCACGACAATCGTCGATGCAGCGCCAATTTGGGGGCTACTCTATCTCAACAACAACCTGCATTTTGCCCATCACAAGTATCCGCGCGCGGCCTGGTATCGCCTGCCTGCCATTTTCCGGCGTGAAAGAGCGGCGATGCTTGAGGAGAACCACGGTTATCTGTTCAACGGCTATTCAGAGATACTCGGAAGATATGCCTTCAGGCCGAAAGAGACCAATGCCCATCCGTACGTCTGAAGGATGCTACATCACTTCCATTTCACGAGCATGGCGCTTGCGCTCATGCACGTTCAAATACCGCTTGCGCAAACGAATGCTCTTCGGTGTTACTTCGACCAGTTCATCGTCATTGATGTAGGCCACTGCCTGCTCCAGCGTCAGTCGTTTGGGCGTCGTCAGGCGAACCGCGTCGTCCTTGCCGGCTGCACGAATATTGGTCAGCTGCTTGGCTTTCAGGGGGTTGACGATCAGATCGTCGTTCTTGGCATTCTCGCCGATGATCATGCCCTCGTAGACCTTTTCACCGGCCCCTATGAACAATTGCCCGCGCTCCTCCAGATTCCACAAGGCGAAAGGAACCGAGTCCCCGTCGCCATTGGAAACCAGCACCCCGACCCGGCGTCCGGTTATGGTCCCGCGGAAGGGGCCGTAAGTCTTGAAAACCCGGTGCATGATGCCGGTTCCCCGGGTATCCGTCAGAAACTCGCCGTGATAGCCGATCAGCCCTCTTGAGGGACAGTCGAACACGAGCCTGGTCTTGCCGCCGCTGGAGGGCCGCATCTCGGTCATTTCGCCCTTGCGCAGAGCTACCTTCTCAATCACAACGCCGCTGAATTCATCATCGACATCGACCGACACTTCCTCGATCGGCTCCAGACGCTGGCCGGTTTTGTCGTCATGACGAAAGAGAACCCGTGGACGGCTGATCGACATCTCGAAGCCTTCTCGTCGCATGGTCTCGATCAGGACACCAAGCTGAAGTTCGCCCCGTCCGGCCACTTCGAAAGCATCCTTTGACTCCGTGTCGCTGACTTTCAACGCAACATTGCCTTCCGCCTCGCGCAAAAGACGCTCGCGAATGACCCGGCTTTGGACTTTTGCGCCTTCCCGGCCGACCAGGGGGGAATCGTTGATCATGAAGGTGACCGCCAATGTTGGCGGATCTATCGGTGTCGAGGCGATCGGCTCGGTCACGATCAGATCGCAGAGCGTATCGGCAACTGTCGCGGTCGGCAGGCCCGCAATCGTAACAATATCTCCGGCCTCGGCCTCCTCTACCGGTTGCCGGGCCAGACCACGGAACGAGAGTACCTTGGTCACGCGCCCTCGTTCAATCATATCGCCCGTGCGCGACAGCGCCTTGATCGTCGAATTGGACTTGAGGCGTCCGCTTTCGATGCGGCCGGTCAACAACCGTCCAAGATAAGGGTCTGCTTCAAGCGTGGTCACCAGCATGGAAAAAGGCAGCGCTCTGTTTTCAGTAGTCGCAACCTGTGGGGCCGCAACATTGCTGATTACAGTACGGAACAACGCCGACATGTCTTTCGGTTCACCATTGTCTTCCACGTCGAGCCGCGCCCAGCCCTGTTTTGCCGAGGCGAACAGGACGGGAAAATCAAGCTGCTCCTCATTGGCATCCAGGGCAGCGAAAAGGTCGAAGACTTCACTGTGGACGTCCTCAGGTCTCGCATCTGGGCGGTCCGCCTTGTTAATCACGACAATTGGTTTCAGTCCCAGACTGAGCGCCTTCGACGTCACGAACTTGGTCTGCGGCATCGGTCCTTCGGCGGCATCCACAAGAAGAAGAACACCGTCGACCATTGACAGAATGCGCTCGACCTCACCGCCAAAGTCTGCGTGACCAGGCGTATCGATGATGTTGATACGGACCAACTCGCCGTCATTGTCCCAGGCGACGCTGGTGCATTTGGCAAGGATCGTGATGCCCCGTTCGCGTTCCAGGTCATTGGAGTCCATGACCCGTTCGGCAACCTGCTGGTTGTCGCGGAAGGCACCACTTTGCTTGAGCAGTTCGTCGACGAGGGTTGTCTTGCCGTGATCGACGTGCGCGATGATCGCGATATTTCGCAAATCCATAAAACACCATTTCAGAAAAGAGAGAAAGGCGCCCTCTCCTGGAGAAAGCGCCTGTAACAACCGCCATATAGTGCCAGCACCCGGCGGTTCGCAAGTGTCATATTGTCATAGTGCCGCAATCACATGCTTTCAGACGTCAACAAAACCATACAAATCATAAAACTTGGTAATCAGACAACAAACACAAGGCCGCCCGAAACGGTAGATCCGAATCGGGCGACCTGGCGTAGTCGCAGGAAGGCGTTTACTTGCCTTCCAGCTTGCGGCGGTACATTCCCTGGGCCACACGGTCGATGACCATGGCACAGAACAGAATAGCCAGACCACCAAGCAGGGCTTGTCCCTAAGCAGCATACTGCAAGGCTTCGAGAACGAGGGCACCAAGACCTTCAGCACCGATCAGGGAGGCAATCCCGACCACGCATCCGAATTCTCAGAACCATTTGCGTTGAAGGAACTCGTTTCGTGCCCCACAACCACCAAAACAGAATGAACCTTCCATGCATCTTCGGCCCGCAATCATATAATCGCAATGATCCGGGAACCTCCGATCAGTTGTCGCCAATGCATGCACCTGGTTCATACGAAAATTCAAACTGACGACAAAGTTAAGTGGCGCCATGGCACCAACAGTGGAATTTCAATGAGTCCAGTTGCCGAAACGAAAGTCCGGTTACCAGCGAACGCCCAGAGGGGATTACAGTGTTCTAAAGACCGATAGGCTTCATGGTCATCGGGATGATGAGGACCAGCCAGGGCACAAACACCAACAACAGGAGGCGGAAGATATCCGCGATCCAGAATGGCGTAACGCCCTTGAAGATGGTGGCGGTCGACACGTCTCCCAGCACACCGCGCAGCACGAACACGTTGAGTCCCACCGGTGGCGTTATAAGGCTGATCTCGGTCACAACCACAACGACGATGCCGAACCAGATCAGGGACAGTTCCTGGGTGGCTGCAAGGCTGTCGCCCGTCACTAGTCCGAGGTCGGCGACGAGCGGGGCAAATACAGGCACCGTCAGAAGCAGCATCGACAGGCTTTCGAAGACACAGCCAAGAACAATGTAGACCAGCAGGATCAGCATCATAACGACCATCGGCGACACATCCCATCCGGTAACGAATGCGAGCAGGTCTTCAGGCATGCCGGCGCGAACGATGAAGCGCTGAAAGATCTGGGCGCCGATCAGGACTGCAAACAGCGTCGCGGTCGTCCGGATCGTTGACACCAGTGCATCCAGCAACCCCGCCCAGGTGAGTGTGCGCCGCAACAGTGCTATCAGAAACGCTCCGCCGGCCCCGATACCGGCCGCTTCCGTTGTGGTGTAAATGCCCAGATAAATCCCGCCGAGAATGGCAACGAACAGAAGAACGATGCCCCAGACATTCTTGAACGCGTGAAGACGCTCGCTCCAGTTCGACCTCTCGGCTGCCGGCCCTGCCGCCGGGTTGCGGAACACGGTCCATCGTACGGCACCGAGATAGAATATCACTCCGATCAGTCCTGGTATGACGCCGGCCAGGAACAGCTTGTCGATGCTCTGCTCGGTCATGATGCCGTAGATGATCAGAATTACGCTGGGCGGGATAAGGATGCCGAGTGTACCACCGGCCGCAATCGATGCAGTCGCCAGGGAATCGCTATAGCCGTAGGCGCGCATCTGAGGCATTGCTACCTTCGACATGGTGGCCGCCGTTGCCAGGCTGGATCCACAAATGGCGCTGAAGCCGCCACAGGCGACGATGGTAGCCATCGACAGCCCGCCCTTGCGGTGCCCCAGGAAGGCGTTGGATGCCTTGTAGAGATCGTTGGCCAAACCCGCCTTGCTGACGAGCATGCCCATCAGAATGAAAAGCGGCACAACCGACAGGCTTTCTGTCTGCACGGTGTCGAGGATTGTCCCCGCCGCCGGTGATAACGATGCCTTCCAGTTCCAGTGATTGATCGCGGCAAAACCGACGACACCCACAAGTCCCATGGCATAGGCAATCGGCAGCCGCAGGAACACCAGCACCAGAACCGCCGCAAATCCGATCAGGGAGATTTCCATTAATGAAACATGTCCTGTGGGGAAGCATCCTCGGATGATCCGGCGTCACCATCCTTCAGGCGCAATATGTCGACGATCAGCTTCCCGACAATCGCCAGGCCGGTCAACAGCGTCATGAAGGATATAAAGTACGCCACCGGATACAAGGGCCAATCGAGAAAGTCCGTTACATAACCCCGTTTGAAAAGGCGCTCGGACCGGAACAGCAGCCAGTCGACCATGACAAACAGGCAGCCGGCACTGACGACGTCCACCACGATGTCCCGGATCACCGCAAGCCGTTTCCGAAACAGGCTGTCCAGAAGATCCACCGTGATCTGTTCACCCTTGGCGCTGGCGACCGGCAGGGCACAGAAAATGAGAACCGCCATCATCAAGCGGGTAATTTCGGTTTTGCCGTTTACGGGCGCATTGAGAATGTACCGGCCAAACACGTCGACGCAGGTCAGAACCAGCATCGAGAACATCACCGCCGCGCCAAGAAACAGAATGATACGGGCCAGCCTGGAGCCGGCCCGTTCAAGTCGTTGAGCGAAAGAGTGTCGAGACACCCGCAAACTCACTTCTTGTAGTTTGCCATGGTTTCTTCGATCAGGGCGACCGCTGCTGCCGCATCTGCACCCTTGTCGTCGACTTCTTTCATGACCTTGACGCGAATGGCCTTGGCGATTTCGGCAAACTTCGCCTGATCGTCAGAGCTGGCTTCCATCAGGGTGACGCCAACCTTTTTGGCGTTTTCGATACCGACCACATCCGCATCCGCCCAGGCCTTACCGGCATTCGCGGAGAGTTGCTCACCTGTCGTCGACAGGACAGCGGCCCGGTCTTCGTCCGACAAGCGCGACAGTGCCGCTTCACTCATGATGATCGAGAACGATCCACGGTAGAGGCCACCGGGCATCATGTAGGTGTTGGGCGCCACTTCAAAAAGCTTCAGGCTCTTGTTGGTTTCCATCGGCATCCAGACACCATCGGCAACGCCGCCGCTGAGGGTTTCGTAGACCTTTGGTGCCGGCACCTGGACCCCGACCACGCCAAGAGACTTGGCGACGTCGGCACTCACGCCGCCGCCGATGCGGATTTTCTTGTTGTTGAGATCTGCGAGGCTCTTGACGGCTTCGCGCATGTGAACCTGGCCGGGTCCATGGGTCATCATGGCGATAACGCGGACGCCTTCGTGCTCATTGAGCTTGGCGAGGTACTTTTCGTGGGCGCGCCAGTGGGCGACCGAAGCAGCTTCGGCGTCGCCGCTGTAACCGGGCAATTCAATCAGCTTGGTGCTGACAAACCGGCCCGGATTGTAGCCGTGAAATATCCAGGCGACATCCGCAGTGCCGTCCTCGACCAGATCAATCTGACCGGGAGGCGGCGCAAGGCCAAACTCGATCTTGCCGGAAACCCGTCCGTCGGTTGCCTTTTCAATCGCGGCAATCCACTGCGGAAAGATGACCTTGTTGACGGCATGAGGCGGAATCCAACTTGATATCTTAAGGACTTCCTGAGCGGATGCCGAAAGGCTTCCGGCCGTGATGACAGTCCCCAACACAGCAGCCGTCGCCAGCAATTTATTCAGAACACGCATGGTTTCCCTCCTGGATTTTCTGTTTTCTAATTCTGGCATACCGACGGTCGGATATGCCAACGGCAAATTAGTTTCGTTTGTAACTATCAGCAATGTCCGGGATATGCAATATCTGCGTTGTTATTGATCCCAAACAGTTGTCAATGGCCGGTGCCGACCTCCTGTCCGCGTTCCCCAATCATCCGGACCACGTCTTCGGGAACAATTTTGCCCATGGCGTTGCGCGGCAGGGCATCAACGAACACATAGGCCTTTGGGTGTTTGAAACGGGCGAGTTCAGCCGCCAACACCGCTGCAATATCGCCTTCCGTGACCCGCACCGGGTTCCTGCGCACGATTGCGGCGACCGGGACTTCCCCCCACCTTTCATCCGGCCAGCCGACCACACAGACCTCTTCCAGGCCGTCGATCGTTGCCAGTACGCGTTCGATTTCCGCTGAGTAGATGTTTTCACCGCCCGAAATGATCACCCGCTTGATACGGTCCTGAAAATAGAGGTGACCGTCTTCATCGAAGTGACCGATGTCACCGGTCGCGAACCAGCCGTCGCGAACGGCCTTTTCAGTTTCATCGGGTCGGTTCCAGTAACCCAGCATGACGTTCGGTCCGCGCACACAGATTTCTCCATCGACCAGCGGTTCGTCGATGATCGCACCGTGGCTGTCCGCCAGACGGATATCATTGTGCAGGGCCGTTCGGCCGGTCGCCAGGGGGTGGGATTTTCCCTCACCCGGTTTTTGATAGGCGGCTATGGGACAGGTTTCTGTGGAGCCATACACCTGAACAACGGAAATTCCCTGATCTTCGAACGCCCCGATAAGGTCCACAGGCACAACCGACGATCCCGTCGTCAGCATGCGCAGACTTGAAAAATCGGTCGTCGTCCAACTGGCATGCCGCCGTATGGCATCCATGGTCGCCGGCACCAGCACCGCAAGGTCCGGCCTGTCGTTTTGAATGGCATCAAGGGTGTCGCCCGGATCGAACTGTTCATGAAGGTATACTGTCGCACCACAGTAAAGAGCGGGTGTGAGTTGGATGTTCAGGCCGCCGACGTGGAACAACGGCAGAACCACCAGCACCCGGTCGTCGGGTTTGAGTGCGTGCATGTGCACGCTGTTCAGCGCGTTGAAAAGGAGCGAACGCTGGGTATGGACGGTTCCTTTTGGCCGGCCGGTGGTGCCGGATGTGTAGACCAGCAGCACAGGATCACCCTCGTGGCCGTCGTCCGGCACGCGGTCCGTCCCGGTCTCGGGCAGCGCACCCTTTTCGAAATCCCCAGCCTTCATGACGTCGATGCCGGCTGCCACATTCACGGCGACATCTTCAAAGGCCTGATCACAGGCGATCAGACGTGGCGTACTGTCTTTCAGGATGAATGACAGCTCCGCCTCCGCGAGCCGCCAGTTCAACGGCAGCAGAATTGCCCCCAGGCGGGCGCAGGCAAACAACAGGGCCACCATTTCAGGATGATTGTAGCCCAGATACGCGACGCGATCGCCCTTCGACACCCCGTAGCCGGAGCACAATTCGCGCGCGATGCGGCACGTCCAATCATCCAGGGTGCGGTAGGATATTGTCGTGGAACCGCAGACGATGGCGGCTTTGTCCGGCGTGAAAGCGGCATGTTGCGTAATCCATCGGCCAATATGGCCCATGTCAGTCATCGGTTTCGCCGGCTTCGTAGAGCGCTTCACGGCCTATCCGGTCCATGCACAGTTCAGCGGTCCAAGGCAACATCAACGACCCGCACCGGCTATCGCGGTAGAGCCGCTCAAGCGGGAGGGCGCACAGCATCGACTGGCCGCCACAAGTGCGAATGGCAAGGCGGCACAAATCGTTGGACGTTTCCATGACGGTGTACTGTGCGGTATAGGCCCGCAGGATCTGCTCCTTGCTCGGCGAAGGCCCGGCTTCGGTAATCGCCTGGAACCAGATGGCCTTTGCACACTCGAGCTTGGTGTGCATCTCCGCCACCGCCAGTTGCTTGGTCGGATACATACGGCGCTTGACCGGTGGCGTTCCCGGCGCCTCGCCGCGAAGATATTGCACTGTGAAGTCGTAGGCTGCCTGTGCGATACCCATGTAGGTTGGCGACAGGGTGAGGAACATGTGAGGCCAGGACGACGCGGCCTGAAAATAGACCCCTTGCGGCATCAGCTGGGCATCGTCGTCGACAAAGACGTCGTCGAACAGCAACGTTCTCGACACAGTCCCGCGCATTCCGACCGGATCCCAGTCGCCGACCACGGAGACGCCGTCCGCCTTGGCCGGTATTGCGAGATAGAGCGTATCGCGCCGGCTTGGTTTCTGGCCTTCATGTATGAGCGTGCACAAGACCCCGTAGTAGTCCGCATGCCCGGCGAGGGATGCAAAGATCTTCTTGCCTGAAACCCTGTATCCGCCGTCCACTTTCCTGGCCTGTGTGGCAAACGGCGTGAATCCGGCGGCGGCCGAACTGCCTTCCGAGAACGGTTGGGAATAGACGGCACCCTCGTTCAGAATCCGCTTGTAGTGGATTGCGCGCCGGCGTTTGTGCTCGACGCGTTGCTCGTCCGACATATCGAGATCGTCCGCAAGAGTACCGCTCCAGAGACACGAGCACACATGCATGTTCCAGGTCAGCGCCGTGGCACCGCAGTAACGTCCGATTTCGGCCGCCGTCAGACAGTAGGCGCGAAATTCGGCCCCTTCCCCGCCATCGGCTTCCGGCACGCATATGCCCAGAAAATTGTGGCTGTGCATGTCCTTGTAATTCTGGGACGGGAAAATAGCGTCGCGATCCCATTGGGACGCTCGCGGCGCAAACAGTTCACGCCCAAGCCGGCGGGCCTTTTCGGCAAGCCTCGCTTCCTTTTCGGTCAACCGGAAGGCGGACGGGTCGAACATTGCCGAGTCGGCATCGCCACTAAAATCCACGTCAAGGGTCTGCGCTGCGTCAGCCATTGAGTCTGCCCTCCAGAAAATTATCAAGTGTTTGGTTGAAATTCGTCGGCCGCTCGAGATTGGCCAGGTGTCCGGCATCGGCAATTTCGGCGTAGACCGCAGCCGGTATGCGTTCAGCCATGCGCTTCATCATCGGCGCCGGTGCGCTTGCGTCGTGTTCAGCGGCCAACACGAGCGTCGGCACATCGATTGTCCCGAGGTCGGCACGCAGATCAAACGTCACCAGCAATTTCATGGAGGCCCGGTAGGTCTCGGATGTGACCGCGGCCATGCTTTCCTCTGCGACACGCATGCCTTGCGCGTCGGCGCCTGGCGCCACCAGCGACTTGACGATACCGGGTGCCATGTCGGTCATGGTCCGGCCGGCGTCCAGGGGGCCCAATCGCTCTGCAACGAACTGCTTCTGAAAGTCACCGTCGGGCCGCCCGAATGCGGGACTCGTGCCGGACAACACAAGATGGGTCAGGCGATGGGGATGATCGCGGACCATCTGCTGGGCAATCATGCCACCGAACGAATGCCCTACCACGGCACATTGCTCTATTCCAAATGCGTCGAGGTCGTCTGCCAGTGTAGCGGCAATGGATACGAAGCTGAACTCTTCCGGCAGCCTGCGGCCGCCATAACCCGGTATGTTCCAGCACAGGACAGTGTAGCGATCTTCAAAGAATTTGACCTGCTCGGGCCACACCCGCGATGAACCGCCTATGCCATGAATGAAGACAAGTGCCGGTTTCATGCGAACACGCCCGGAACAATCCGCCCTTCATCGATCACGACGGTCCCATCCACGGTGATCGTGCATCCGCGGACCGGTAAATCGAAGTGCCCTTCGGTGAACCGGCCGGCAAATTCGTTGGCGCCTGTAGAAAACAGGAAATTGCCGGCATAGGCGCGGACCTCTGTCCCGTTGGTGTCACGCTGATCGTAAAACGTGAGCGCCTCATAGCGGGCCTTTGGGTTCATGCCCCATCCGACGTGCGACACGGCATAGGCATCCTTGTCGTCCCATACCGCCCAATACCGGCGCATAAGCTCCGCATCGGTTCCCTCACCGGCAATGTCGGTGACATAATCGTTTTCAATGGTCAGGCTGACCGGACGTTCCAGATAACGCTTGAAAGTCAGATTGACGTCACCGGCGTCAAGCACGAGTACGCCATTGACACTTGCACTCCCGGGAAACGAAACAACCAGGCCCGCCGGCCAGTGCGCTACAGTTCCCGGCCGGTCGGTGTATCCCCAGACACCGGCGGTTGATGCGCCGTCCATGGATACATGCAGATCAGTGCCGGCATTTGACGTCACCACCATTTCACGGGAGGCACGCAGCATCTTGATTGCCGCTTTGACCTCCTTGGTGAGTTCCGGATCAGGTGCCAGCCGTTCAAGGGCGTCGGGATGTTCATTGGAAATCATCATCACGCGCGGGCCTGACTTCAGAATTCCCGGCAACTCAGGCGCGTGAAGCAGGCCTTCGACTGTCAAATCGACCACCATTGTGCAGGCAGCACACGCCGCAAGTATGCCCGGGTGGTGCTTGAGTGTCTGGGATCCACCGGTGGACCGGACCGGCGCAGGCGCGCTTTGGGGCGGCGTCACGGCACGCACATGTACCGGCTTCGCGCCCAGTTCAAGTAAAGCGAGTTCCGCAAGATGAACATTAAGCTCGCGCGATTGGGTTTCAGAGAGAATTGCAACGGATTCGTCCGGCTCGACTTTGCAAAGTCTGAACACGTTCACGAAAGCTTCGATCCAACGTCGCTCGATACGGTCGTTGAGCATCCCTGTCCCCATCTCACGTTGTCCACCCAGACAGTGAAGTTACGATAGCAAAATCACCGGTCCATGCAAATGAATAATTTGATATATAAAATACTTTTAACAATTCCGACCCGCTACCAGGTTGACCAACAGACGCTTAAGCTCTTGTAATTCCTCACTGTTCAGTCCTGCCGTGTCCACGTCCTCGCGGGCAAGCGCCGCAGCGATCAGTTTCTCGGCGGTTTCACGGCCTTCCGACGTCAACGTCAGCGCCACCTTCCGCCTGTCGGTGTTGCCGGTGACACGTGTCACCAGTCCACGGTTTTCCATATGATCGAGCCGTCTCGACAAGGTTGGCTGCGGCACCAGAACATGTCTCGATAGTTGCGTGACCCCCATCCCGTCTGCTGCATCGTACAATGTTCCCAGGACACGCCATTCGCTTTCCTTGATCCCCATGTTCTTGAGAATCTTGTGAAACGGCAGGCTTGTTCGCTCGGCGGCCTGCGCCAACAGGTAAGGCAGGTAGGACTTGACGAACCGAACCGGCTTGCCGTCCTGGGCGGACTTGGTACACATGGCCTAAAGGCAACACATTCCCCTTGCCAAATGCAATGTTCTTTTGGATGACTGCGGGAAAGCAACGAGATTTGGGATCGACATGACACCTGCTGACAACCTTACCGAAGATAATGTACTGGATAATTTCGATCCCAGAACTCTGCCAAAATCGTTCTATCAAGACCCCTATCCGACATACGAAATACTGCAGCGCAGATCGCCGGTTCATTTGTGTCCGGATGGCTCCTACTTTGTTACCCGCTATGCGGATCTGGTGCAGATCTATCGCGACACGCGGACTTTCAGTTCAGACAAGAAGAAGGAATTCGGGCCCAAATACGGCGACTCTCCCCTATTCGAACACCACACCACAAGTCTGGTTTTCAGCGACCCGCCACTTCACACCCGTGTGCGCAAACTGATTGTCGGTGCGCTCACGCCGCGTGCCATAGACAGAATGGAACCCGGTCTGATCACACTTGTCGACGCCCTCCTGGACGATGCCGAAGACAACAAGGACTTCGATCTTATCGACGATTTCGCATCCGCAATTCCGATTGAGGTTATCGGCAATCTGCTTGATGTTCCAAGATCCGAACGCGGTCCGTTGCGCGGCTGGTCGCTTGCCATTCTGGGGGCGCTGGAGCCCACCCTGACCCGCGAACAGGAGGAGCGGGGCAATGCTGCCGTCACCGAGTTCGTCGCCTACCTCAAGGGACTGGTGTCAGACCGGCGGCGAAACCCCGGCGACCCCGACACCGATGTACTCACACGCCTGATCGAGGGCGAAGTCGACGGTGAACGCCTGACCGAAACCGAGTTGCTTCAAAATTGCATCTTCATCCTCAATGCCGGCCATGAAACAACCACCAATCTGATCGGCAATGGACTTGTTGCGCTGACGCAGTGGCCGGACGAGCGAAAGCGACTGATCGCTGACCCAACGCTGATCGGCTCCGCCGTCGAGGAAGTCTTGCGTTTCGAAAGTTCAAACCAACTGGGAAACCGGATCACCACCGGAACTGCCGTTGTCGGAGGCGTGGAAATGCCCGAAGACACCCGTATAACGCTGTGCATTGGCGCGGCGAATCGGGATCCGGAGCAATTCGGCGACCCGGCCCGGCTGGACCTCTCCCGCAAGCCGAACCGCCACCTGGCATTTGCCTCCGGACCCCACACCTGCGCCGGCCTCAGTCTAGCCCGGCTGGAAGGCAGAATTGCGATTGGCCGTTTTCTGGCCCGGTTTCCCGACTACCGGCTTCGCGGTATTCCCGTGCGCGGCGGCCGCGTCCGCTTTCGTGGATATCTCTCGGCACCGGTATTGCTCACCTGACACACGGTGGGTTGTACCGGATCCCATCGCTACTCTATAATAGTTTCATCTGAAACCGTTTGAAGTCGGGCACTGTCCATGCCAAGCGAACCGGCGATACCGCTGCAGCTGGAGAATTTTCTGCCCTACCGCCTTAACGTCCTGGCCTCCAGGGTCAGCAAGACTCTGGCACGGCGGTATGAACAGACCTACGACCTTACGATACCCGAGTGGCGAGTCATGGCGACTCTGGGTCAATTCGGCGAGAAGACCGCAAAGGACATCGCCGCCCACTCGGAAATGGACAAGATCAAGGTCAGCCGCGCGGTCCAGCGGCTTTCCAAG
>JAJFHD010000143.1 GCA_021775805.1 Alphaproteobacteria bacterium
ACTGCTCGCCTATTGGATAACCAGACGCAGCGTCCCGGTCTACAGAGATGATTTGCTCATCCGTTCGCGTGCGACCCGGCCACAGGTTGGGTTGAGTATCCGGCAACGCCGCGACAATGTCCGCAATGCATTTGTGGTTCCGGAAGTCTGCAGCAGCGATGTGGCCGGAAAGCGCATCGTGCTGGTCGATGACGTCATCACCACGGGAGCGACAGTCGAAGCGTGCGCGCGGGTTTTGCGCCGTGCCGGTGCCGATCACATTGACGTGCTCGCGTTTGCGCGGGTTCTTGACCCGGTGTGACAGCACAACTATCTGTTTGGGCTGAGATTTGATATAACGGACAATCCATTGCGGGATGCCAGACACCATGAAAACAGTAACGATATATACGACCCGAATGTGTCCATACTGCTTTGCGGCAAAACGACTTCTGAAGGAAAAAGGCGCAAACTACACCGAGATAGATGTGACGATGGACCAGGCTGAGCGCGCGGTCATGACCAGCAGGTCAAACGGCGTCCGGTCGGTGCCGCAGATTTTCATCGGTGAGGACCATGTGGGGGGATGCGACGAGTTGTACGCACTTGAGCATTCAGGCCAACTTTCTGATATGCTTGTCGCGTCCTAGCAGCGGCGCATGGACTCGATGAAATGATGATTGGATAGTGTATGTTCAAATCGGCCTGCATCCAGTTGTGTGCGGGGCGTTCGGTGGACCGAAACGTCGAGGCCGCCGAACGGCTCATTCGTGATGCCGCCGCAGCAGGAGCCGATCTGATCGTTACGCCGGAGATGACGTCGCTCATGGAATTGGGCGGCGATCCCTTGTTCAAGCAGATTGCAGATCAGAAGGACGATCAGGCGCTCGCCCGTTTCACGGCTTTGGCACGGGAACTCCAACGCTGGCTTCTGATTGGATCGCTGGCGATCAGGGTCGCACCGGACAAGGCGGCAAACAGGTCGTTTCTGATTGCGCCCGATGGAACCGTGGTCGCCACATATGACAAGATGCACATGTTCGACGTCAGCCTTGCCGGCGGCGAATCCTATCGCGAGTCGCGAACCTACAGGCCTGGCGAAAGGGCTGTGGTTGCAACACTGCCCTGGGGCATGATCGGGCTGACGGTCTGTTATGATCTTCGGTTTCCAGCTCTCTACCGGGTTTTGTCGAAGGCGGGAGCAGCGTACATTGCCGTGCCGTCGGCGTTCACACAGCAGACCGGGACGGCCCATTGGCATACGCTGTTGCGCGCGCGCGCCATAGAGAACGGTGTTTATGTATTTGCGCCTGCACAAACCGGCGAGCACGAAAACGGTCGAAAGACCTTCGGTCACAGTCTTATTGTGTCACCATGGGGAGACGTGCTTGCAGATGGCGAAACCGGGACCGGATATGTCATGGCCGAGATCGATCCCGAACAGGTCAGCGAGGCGCGCCGGCGAATTCCGGCGCTTGACCATGATCGCCATTTTGAGATATCCGGCACAGCCAATGTCCCCACCGGACTGCGCGAGGCGTCATGATCAGTTTTTCTCTGGGTTGCGATGAGGGCCACGAATTCGACGGCTGGTTCAAAAGCAGTGCTGCCTTTGACGAGCAGGTGAAAAAGAAAATAGTTACTTGTCCGCATTGTGGCTCGTCAAAAATTCAGAAGCTGCTTATGGCACCCAATATTGGCGCCAAGTCCAACAAGAAGATGCTGGCGGCGGCCGGCTCTCCGAAAATGCCCGAAGTCATGGAAACGCTGCGGCAGATGCGCCAGTACGTGGAGCAGAGCGCGGATTATGTCGGCGACAAATTCGCCGAAGAAGCCCGCCGCATTCATTACGAAGAAGCCGAGGCCCGGGGCATCTACGGTGAAGCCAGCACCGAAGATGTTCGAGAACTGAGCGACGAGGGCATCGAGGTCCACCCGCTGCCTGTCCTGCCCGAAGACAACAACTGAACAACTGATACTCGGCAGCCCTTAGAGCGGCTTGAGGGAAAGTGTGTACAGTTTTCCACGCTTATCTAGCGTATCGCAACCATCATGTAGTTGACGTCGGTGTCGGTGGACAGCGACCAGACGCTTGTCAGCGGGTTGTAAATCACGCCGGATTTCTCGGTGACGTTCATCCCTCCGGCTGCCAGGGCGTCTTCGAGTTCTAGGGGGGTGACAAACTTCTCCCATTGGTGGGTTCCCTTGGGCAGCCAGCCCAGAACATATTCGGCGCCGACAATCGCCAGGGCAAAGGCCTTCATGGTCCGGTTCAGTGTCGCCACGAACATCATGCCGCCGGGCCTGACCATGGCAGCGCACGATGCCATGAACAGGCCGACATCGGCCACGTGTTCGACCACTTCCATGTTCAATACGATATCGAACTGCTCGCCGTCGTCGGCCAGTTGTTCCGCGGTGACTGCGCGATAGTCGATAGCGAGACGGTGTTCCCGGGCATGAACCATGGCTGTCTTGATGTTCTTCTCTGACGCGTCTGCGCCTAGAACGTCTGCCCCCATCCTTGACATCGGTTCGCAGAGAAGGCCGCCGCCGCACCCGATGTCGAGAACGCGCATGCCCTTCAAGGGACGCAGGTCGCGCTCGTTCAGGCTGAAATGCCTGCAGAAATGCTGTCGGATATAGGCAAGCCGGACCGGATTGAACTTGTGAAGGACGCCGAATTTGCCATGCGGATCCCACCATTCTGCCGCCATGGCGGAAAATTTTGCGACTTCCGACGTGTCGACAGTTGTCTTTGTGGTTTGGCCGGTTGTGATCATCGCCCAAACTAGCGTTTGTCGCACACCCGATGTCAAGCGAGAACAGGGTCGCAGTTGCCATTTCCAACCGATTCAATGTATGAAAGCGCCGGAATGTCATGCGGCGATGGATGCCCGGTTTCCGGACCTTGACCCGACACGTTCACCAACCTTGACTGACAACCCCTACGACGGTTGCACCGGAGCAGAAAAAGGCAGGATATGGCCCGGCTGGTGATGAAATTCGGCGGTACGTCCGTTGCGGATATTGAGCGTATTCGCAATGTCGCTTTGCACGTGAAGCGGGAAACCGACGCGGGGCATGAAGTTGTCGTGGTTGTTTCGGCAATGGCGGGAACGACCAATCAGCTGATCAACTGGACCCGTGAGGCCGCCACCATCCATGATGCCAGGGAATACGACGTGGTGGTCGCCAGCGGCGAACAGGTCACGGCCGGACTGCTGGCGATAACATTACAGGGAATGGGCATTGCAGCGCGGTCCTGGCTCGGCTGGCAACTACCGCTCAATACCGACGAGGTTCACGGTTCGGCACGCATTACGTCGATCGAAGGTGACGACCTTATGGACCGGTTGTCGCAGGGACAGGTTGCCGTCGTCGCCGGATTTCAGGGCATTGGTCCCGACCGGCGGATAACGACGCTCGGGCGCGGCGGCTCCGACACCAGCGCGGTTGCGCTGGCTGCAGCCGTCCATGCTGACCGCTGCGACATCTACACCGACGTCAACGGTGTCTACACCACCGATCCGAGAATTGTTGCCAAGGCCCGAAAACTCGACCGTGTTTCCTATGAGGAGATGCTGGAAATGGCGTCTCTGGGTGCCAAGGTTCTCCAGACGCGATCGGTGGAGACGGCCATGATTCACGGCGTGCAGCTCCAGGTGAGATCGAGTTTTGACGAACCGCAGTCGCTGGCGCCGACGGACATGAGTCAGGTCGGGCCGGGAACCCTAGTATGTGACGAGGACGAAATCATGGAACAGCAGATCGTCAGTGGCATTGCCTATTCAAAGGACGAGGCCAAGGTCACCCTCATCAAGGTCGCCGACAAACCGGGCGTCGCTGCAAATATTTTTGGCCCCCTTGCGGACGCCAGCATTAATGTCGATATGATCGTTCAGAACGTCTCCGACGACGGAACCCATACCGACCTTACCTTCACGGTGCCCAACGACGATCTGCCGCGGGCCCTGAAGGTGATAGAAGCGGCAAAGGACGAGATCGCCTATCGCGACCTTGTGGGCTCGCAGGATGTGGTGAAGGTGTCGGTGATCGGGGTCGGCATGCGCAGTCACGCAGGCGTTGCCGCGCAGATGTTCAAGGCTTTGGCAGAGAAGGGAATCAACATCCAGGCGATTACCACATCTGAAATCAAGGTCTCGATTCTGATTGATGCAGCCTATACTGAGTTGGCGATTCGGGCGTTGCACACGGCCTATGGCCTCGATGGGGACTGATGCCGTGATCTGCAGGTTCCGACGAAAACGCAAATCTGAACAGCACGCCCGCTGGTATTGGCGGATGTGCACCTTGAAAAGGGATACTGGGTAATGCCGACCTCCGCCGGTGGCCCGCGTGTCCTTCTCCGGCAACTGCGCGAGGTCATGGCGGAGCCGGAAAGTACACAGATACGGCTGGACAAGATTACGGTTCTGATCGCTGCCAACATGGTGGCGGAAGTCTGTTCGGTTTATCTGCTGCGGGCCGGGCACCAGCTCGAACTGTTCTCGACGGAAGGCCTGAACCCGGATTCAGTTCACAAGGCATCGCTTGGCGTCGGCGAGGGACTCGTGGGCAAGATTGCCGCTGACGCCAAGCCGCTGAACACATCGGATGCCCAGTCACATCCGTCATTTGCCTATCTTCCCGAGACCGGCGAAGAAGATTACCAGTCCTTCCTGGGAGTGCCCGTCCTGCGTGGCGGCTATGCGATCGGCGTTCTGGTGGTCCAGAACCGCGTCGCGCGCCATTACAGCGACGAAGAGGTCGAAGCCCTGCAGACGACGGCGATGGTTCTGGCTGAAATGGTCGGCTCCGATGCGATGCTGGTTGCTTCCGAGGACATCGACGATGACATCGCCCATATCAAGAGTCATCACATCAGGGGGGTTGCCCTGGCCGGCGGCATAGCTCTTGGACATGTGGTTCTGCACGAGCCGCGGGTTGTGGTTACCAACATCATTGCAGAAGACATCGCCCACGAGCATGAGCGTCTCGACAAGGGGACCGGCGAGCTACGGGACTCGATCGACCGCATGTTGTCGCGTCTGGATCCCTCGCGTGGTGGCGAACACCGTGAAGTGCTTGAGGCTTACCGCATGTTTGCCCATGACCGGGGCTGGCTGTCGAAAATGCACGAAGCCGTGACAACCGGACTGACGGCAGAGGCTGCGGTCGAACGTGTCCAGAACGACAACCGGGCGCGTCTGATGCGGCAAAAGGACCCTTACATACGCGAACGCCTGCATGATTTTGATGACCTTGCCAATCGACTCCTGCGCATCTTGTCGGGCAGGGCGGCGACGGCGGCGGCAGAAGAAATCCCTGAGGATGCGGTTATTGTTGCGCGCAACATGGGTCCTGCCGAATTGCTGGACTATGACCGCGACCGGGTGCGGGGTCTGATTCTGGAAGACGGCAGTCCGACAAGCCATGTGACAATTGTTGCCCGGGCGCTGGACATTCCTTTGGTCGGCAGCGGCGAACGGGTTGTGGATCTGGTCGATCCGGACGACCCGATCATTGCCGATGGCGATTCCGGTGAAGTCTACATCAGGCCGTCAAGCGATGTTGAGGAAGCCTATTCCGACAAGGTCCGTTTCCGGGCCAGGCGGCAGGCACAATACGCGGCCTTAAGGGGCTCTCCGGCGGTTACCACCGACGGACACAGGATCAGACTTTCTGTCAACGCCGGACTTCTGGTCGATCTGCCACATCTGGAGGAGGCCGGTGCCGATGGCATCGGGCTATTCCGGACCGAGCTCCAGTTCATGATTGCGTCCGCCTTCCCGCGCATGCGTGAACAGACATCGCTGTATCGTTCGGTGCTTGAAGCGGCAGGCGACAAACCCGTCGTCTTCCGATCTCTGGATATCGGCAGCGACAAGGTGTTGCCCTACCTGAAACACGTTAAGGAGGAAAACCCGGCCATGGGCTGGCGGGCGATCCGGATGTCGCTGGACAGACCGGCCCTGTTCCGGCTTCAGATGCGCGCGCTCCTGAGGGCAGCCGGCGGAAAACCGATGCGGGTGATGTTTCCCATGGTTGCCGAAGTCGACGAGTTTCGGCGGGCCCGGGCTCTGGTGGATCACGAATGTGCGTTTCTCCGGAAACACGGTCATACGCTGCCCAGCGAAATTCATCTGGGTGTCATGTTCGAAGTGCCGTCCCTGATGTGGCAGCTGGACGAACTTCTGACATTGGTGGATTTTGTCTCGGTGGGCAGCAACGACCTGCAACAGTTCTTTTATGCCAGCGACCGGGGGCACCCCCGACTGGCCGGACGCTACGATGCGTTGAGCACACCGATGCTGCGGTTTTTGCGGGATATTGCGTCGGCTGCGAACAAGGCCGGCGTTCCGGTCAATCTGTGCGGAGAAATGGCCGGACGTCCGATTGATGCCATGGCGCTCATCGGTGTCGGGTTCAGATCCATTTCCATGACGCCGGCTGCCATTGGACCGGTCAAGGAAATGATTATGGCGCTGAGCGTCGAATCGATTACTGAAACGGTCGAATTGCTGCTGCGGGAATCCCATCACACAATCCGCCCGCAGCTGGTCGACTTTGCACAGAAACACAACATCTCGTTCTAGTTTGTTGCCGTACCACCATATTCTAGTTTATTCCTAGTATTCCAAGTGATTCGTTTTTCGTTTGCGGGGTGAGCGGATCGTGTAGGGCGTTATCGCTCGAAAGAGCCTGGTAGAGGCGGCACTCCCATCGGGAACCGGGCAGAGATGACACAGCAGTTTACAGTGGTCGAAGAGCGGGATACCGGGACGCGCAGGACGAGTTTCCGAAGCAAACCGGACGGCGATTCGGATCCGGCCGGCGAGGCCGGCTGGTATTTGCAATATGAACGCGAACGCCGCGGTGAAACACTCGCGGATGCGGCGGCGGACACCCACATTCGGGCAATGTATCTGCATGCGCTTGAACTGGGGGCGATGGATGAGCTCCCCGGTTGGCCTTATGTGATCGGAATCGTCCGCTGCTACGCCAAGTATCTGGGCCTGGAACCCGAACCTCTGGTGGCGCATTACACCGCCTTTGTGCCGCGTCCGTCGGTGCGAGAGCGGTTTGGTTTCGAAAAAAAATGGGACGGCCGCGGTTTTGTGGACCTGGCGGGTGTCAGCGTCGCTTTCTGTCTGGGTGTCGGACTGTTTGCTTTGTGGGGGGGGTCGCCCCAGGTCGACATGGTCGCCCAGGTGCCGGTCATCGACAGTCCGGTCAACCCACAGGACGAGAGGCTGGTCGTCGAAATCGCCGAACCGCCGGCATCTCCGGAAATAACCGGTTCGATCAACACGAAGCCGCAATCGGCTCCCGTCGTGACCGAGGCCGACCCCTCGGTCCAGCTCGACGCAGCCCTGCCGACGGTCCGAATCAAGCGCCAGGCCATGAGCAGTGCGCCTGTGCCCCGGCCCAAGCCTCAGCGGACGGTCGGTCAGTCTGATCTGGAAACGGTTCTGGCTCTGGACGGCGCGGGCGATGACAGTCCCGGCTCGACGTCGGCAATGACGGATTTCATTGAGACCGCGCTGAAGAAAACGCCTCAGGCGGATGCCGCCGAAACTCCAAAACCCGGAGCGCAACCGGAGAAACCAGCGGCCGCAACCGGACTGTCGACAGAAAGCCCCCCGAGCAGAATCACGCTGCGGGCCCGCAACAACGTCTGGGTTCGTGTGGAGGACAATGGCGGTGCCATCCTTCTGCAGAAAACCCTCGCTGCGGGAGAAATCTTCAAGGTTCCCGACCGCGAGAACCTGGTGCTGGTTGTCAGGGATGCGGGCGGCCTCGAAGCCTCGGTGGACGGCAAGCCGTTCAGCACGCTCGGCGAACCCGGCGGAATCCTGTCAAGCCAGCCGCTGACGCCGGACGCCATCGCAAAACTGGCGGGCTGAACTCCAGGGCCCGTGCGGCACGCCCTTCCGGGGATAGCGCCGGATGAAGAAGTCAGGTACAAGGTCTCGACTGTATTTGCACCGGCCGGCTGTCGGTGCCTGCTTGAACGCTTCAGAACCCCACACATTTCAAAATAATGCTCACTAACGTAAAACTCGAAAAAGTCGTCGAACGGTTTGATGCCGTGCAGGCGGAATTGGCCTCCGCTCCGGAAACGGACAAGTTCGTTCAGCTGTCAAAGGAGTACGCCGAACTCAGTCCGATCGTAGACGCCGTGCGGGCGTTGCAGGATGCCGTCAGCGAAAAGGCGGACCTTCAGGAAATATTGGACGACCAGGATGTCGACGCCGACATGCGCGAGCTTGCAGAGACGGAACTTGCCGCGCTGGATTGCCGGCTGACCGATTTGGAACAGGGAGTCCAGGTTCTGCTGCTGCCCAAGGATGCGGCCGACGAAAAGGACGCGATTCTGGAGGTGCGGGCGGGAACCGGTGGAGAGGAGGCGGCGCTGTTTGCGGGCGACCTGTTCCGGATGTATCAGCGTTATGCTGACCTGAAGGGGTGGAAGGTGGAGATTATCTCTGCCAGCGAGGCGGACCTGGGCGGCTACAAGGAAATTATCGCGGGAATATCGGGCAAGGGTGTGTTTTCCAAGCTCAAGTTCGAGTCCGGTGTCCATCGTGTGCAGCGTGTGCCCGAGACCGAGTCGGGCGGCCGTATTCATACGTCCGCCGCGACGGTTGCCGTGTTGCCGGAAGCCGAAGACGTCGACATTGAGATCGAGGACAAGGATCTGCGGGTTGATGTCTACCGTGCAAGCGGTCCGGGTGGACAGTCTGTGAATACAACCGATAGTGCGGTCCGGATCACACACCTGCCCAGCGGTCTGGTCGTGACCCAGCAGGATGAAAAGTCGCAGCACAAGAACCGGGCCAAGGCGATGAAGGTCCTGCGGTCGCGGCTCTACGAAGCCGAACGCCAGAAACTGGCGGACGAACGCGCGGAGAACCGTCGGGGCCAGGTCGGTTCCGGAGACCGTTCCGAACGTATCCGGACCTATAATTTTCCACAGGGCCGTGTTACCGATCATCGTATCAATCTCACGCTGTACAAGCTGGAGCGCATCGTATCGGGAGATGAACTCGATGACGTCATCGGCGCGTTGATCACGGAGCACCAGGCGAGCCTTCTTGCCGACGACGTGGATGAATGAGACCGCTGAATCATTAAGCAACAAGCCCGGCGTTGAAGAACCAACCGTCGCAGCATTGCTCAGCGATGTGCGCGGCCGATTGAGGTCGGCGGGGATCCCCAATTCCGGGCTGGATGCCAGGTTGCTGGTCGGTGCCGCGCTCCGGATGGAAATCGAAAAGCTGATCCTGTATTCCGATCAGCGCGTGGACGGAGAAAGTGTTCACCGGGTTCAGGCTCTGGTCAATGAGCGTGTCCGGCGCGTGCCGGTGTCGCGAATACTGGGCAAAAGAGATTTTTGGGATCGAGAGTACAAGCTGAGTGCGGCAACGCTCGACCCGCGGCCGGACAGCGAAACTCTCGTGGGCGCTGCCCTGGAGCAATGCCGGCAGTCAGGGCGGGGCACGATCAGAATTCTCGACCTCGGCGTTGGCAGCGGGTGTCTCCTGATCACCTTGCTGTGCGAGTTGCCCGGATCCGTCGGAGTCGGTGTGGACCTGGACCCCGGCGCCATTGCGACAGCGCGTCTCAACGCTGAGACACACGGTGTGGGAGACCGTGCCATGTTCCTGTGCGGCAACTGGACCGATGCCCTGTGGGGAAAGTTTGACTTGATTATTTCCAACCCGCCCTACATATGCAGTGATGTCATAGCGACGCTGGAGCCGGAGGTTGCCTTGTACGACCCTCTTCTGGCGCTGGATGGCGGCCGGGACGGACTGATCGCCTACAGAAAGATCATCGCTTCAGCCCATCCGCTTGTGTCGGAAAACGGCTGCGTTCTCCTAGAACTCGGCAATGGTCAGTTGGCGGCGGTGTCGTCGATTCTTTGCGATGCCGGCTTTGCAGTTAAATCGGTTAATCAGGATCTTTCCGGCATCAGCCGATGCGTGTGTGCAACACCGGTTGCGAATTAGTTCAAGATAAGAAAAAAAAGGTTGGAAAAGCCGAGTTTAGTGGTTAGTTTGTGTGCAAGGATTCAGGCGAAAGCTACCGTAGACGAAGTCCTTAGGGGCGAGGCACAAGCGGATTCACCGATTCGATCAAAGCCCCAACAACACCGTCATTAGCGAGAAGATCTGCCGCGGAATGGTCGGGTGTTGGTTTTCGAAACAGAGGCTTGGTTCAGAAACGAAAGTGCATGTGATCGTTTTTTGTCCGTGAAAGATTTGGGCGGATGCGACTTGCTGTACCGTGGTGCGAACGTAGACTGTAAGTCTGCTTTACTGGGGCGGGTTTGAGACCAAACGAATGTGACGGCAGGCCTCAGGGCAGCAGCTGTGTGAGTGTGAGTTACATTCGATTTTGAAATAAAGTTTTTACAGCGGGCTTGCCTATGAAGACCGCAAACCGGATTAACGGATATGATGCTTGAGACGATAGTTGAAACCATGTTTGAAACAGACTTCAAATGAGGCAAGGCCAGCACAACAAACGAGCGCGGGGGCGAGGCAGGAAGCCTCAGAATCCGTCAAACCGGACATACGACAGTAACGGTCCGGATGTGAAAATTCGCGGCACGGCATCTCATGTCGCTGAAAAGTATCTGTCTCTTGCCAGAGACTCTCAGGTTTCAGGCGATCCCATATCCTCTGAGAACTATATGCAGCACGCCGAACACTACATTCGGATCATCGCGGCTGCTCAGGCGAACGCACCTCAGCAAACACAGCAGACTCAGCAATCGATGCAAGAGGCGTCGGTGAATGGCGGCGGTGGCACTGACAGCCATGGTGGACAAATGGTGCCGACCGAACAGTCAGATGAAAGTTTTCAGGCGGTCGAGAACGACCAACCTTCGGTTAACGGTGACGCCGGGGATTCAGCGCGGACCGACGGTGACAGCGATTCCCGGTCGGAGTCCAAACCACGCCGCCAGCGTACGCGCAGACCGAGGCCCAATGTGGTCGCCGTGGAAAGTGACGCTGCTGATGCGAAACCGGAATCGGCGGCTGTGGCCGAGGCCGTGGAGCCGGTTGTCTCTCCGGTTGTCTCCAAGGCGCCCGAAACAGCGGCATCAGAAGAACCCAGTGGCTCCTCCGACGACAACCCCGATGAAGACAAACCGGTTATTGCCGAGGCCGGCTGACCAGGGTCTGTTGAGTGTCAGGGTTGTAGCGTCGGCTTGGCTGATTTTATCTTTGGCAAGGCGCGGGTTGCGCCGTAGTGCCGGCCACTTCGAACCGCAATGCAGGAGGTCCTCGTGTTGGCGCACGAGGAAGACGGTTTGGACGGGCGGCCAAGACCAACGCTGCCGTATTCTGCTGCGGATCAGCTTCAGGAATGAATCCCATAAATCACAAGATGCGTTAATCCGTCAGAGTGATTGTGTCGCCGCGGCCGAGGCGGCAGTCTTCGGCAACCGATGCGTAGAGCCCCATATCCATGTGACCAAAGGCGGCCATCAGGGTTCTCGTGAGCGCCAGATCTCTTGCGCCCGAATCGGGATCGACATTGATCGCCGCACATCTCGTGATCCGCTCCTCGCAGCGTAACGCGGCCTTGCCGTTTACCGCAAGCGTTCGGCCGACCCAGTCGAACTCCTGCCACGGCTCCAGACCGTCAACATAGATATTGCCCCTGAAGCGCAGCGGGTGGACCTTCTTTTGCTCGACGCGCTCAAGGTCGCGGATGGACGCCAGGTTGATGACTGACAGCCATTTGGGTTCGACGTCCGTGAAGTTGTGACCCGGGGCGGTAACAATTTTCGGGGCGCCGCGGATCTCCTCGCTCATGTAGGCGGAGAGAAACTGCTCGATAAGCTGGCGTCCGATGCGCTGGTCGAGGCAGCCTCTGGCAACCTGCTTCCCGTCCCGCTTTATGGTCAGCATCCGGGTTTCGTCGTCAAATTCGGACGTCAAGGTCGCAAGGCGCTCATTGGACATGAGCATCAGGAACTTGTTCTTGGGCAGATGCCTGGGGTCAGCCGCATCAAAGCCACCCCGGCCATTTTCGATCGCAAATGCCCTGTCGAAGGCAATGCACTCGCCCGGGCGAATCATCGTATCCCGGAGCGGTTCCGGACTCAGTCCCTTGACCGGATACCGGTAAAGTTCGGCAATCTGACAGGTGTTTTCGGTGTTCATGGCAGACACTGTGCCTCAACCGTGATTTCCAGGCCAGTCCAAACATCTGATCCGAAAGCGCGAAGTCCTGTTTCAGGCCGGTGCAGCCGTGACGCAGATGAGGCATGCGATCTTGCAGAAATTACTGACCCGGAGAATTTATGGCGGGGAACCTGATTTTGCTGGATGGGACCGTAGACCGTGAGCTATTGCCCTGTTCTATCGGTCGGTGCCATGAAGCTGCTCGCGTCGGCGTCGGGGATCGCGTCTGCGGCATAGGTGAACGTGCCGTCGTTCCTGACTTCATTAGCGGCCCTCATGAAAGCGCCGAGGGCTGCTCTGGCAAACGAGCCGCCGACGCTGACCCGCTTGACGCCCGCGTCATGCAGGTCTTCGGTGGAGAATGGCGCGCCCATCAGACCCATGACGACGTTGACCGGTTTGTCGACGGCATCGCAAACCTGACGGATTGCATCCAGGCTGGGCAGACCGGGTGCGTAAAGCACATCTGCACCGGCATCGGCGAACGCCTGCAGGCGCTTGATGGTGTCGTCCAGGTCGGGGCGTCCGTACAGGAAATTTTCGGCTCTTGCGGTCAAAACAAATGGTTCGCCACGGGCTGCCTCGCAGGCTGCTGCGACGCGGTCGACGGCATGACCGAACTCATAAATCGGATCTTGAGAAATGCCCGTCGCATCCTCGATGGACCCGCCGACCAACCCGGCCGATGCCGCCATCCTTACCGTCTGTGCACAATCTGAAGCGGCATCGCCAAACCCGCCTTCGAGATCAGCGGAAACCGGCAAATGCGTGGCCTCCACAATTTCTCGGGCGTTGGCCAGAATTTCGTGTCGGGAGATTCCGCCTGTCGAATCCCGGCGTCCGATGGAAAAGGCATAACCTGCGCTGGTTGTCGCCAGGGCCTCAAATCCAAGTGCCGTCAGGATTCTGGCGGTACCGGCGTTCCAGGGGTTCGGCATCACGAAGAGATCGGGGCTTTGATGCAAGGCTGTGAACGCTTCGTACTTCTCGCTTTGTGTTGGAGCTGCCGCCATGTTTGTGCTTCCGTTCAACTGCATTGGGTTGAAAGTGTACAGCGGATTTTCAATGCTGGCATCTTGTGATCGTTGTTTGGCGGGCGTTTGTGAATGGATCTGCGATGAAGCAGTCAATGGCCGTGTTGTCACCATATTCTGACCACAATGAAAAACTCAAATTGAGTCCGAGAGGAGATTGTCCATGCGCAGTCTGGCGGTGTTGTTGATGATAACGATAGGTTTGTATGGTGCTGCCGGTACGTCACTGGGGCTGGCTGGGCTTAAGAACTGCAAGCCCGTCATGAACTGCCGGACCAACGCGAAACCGTGCTTTGTCGAAGTTCCCCAGGACGATTGGGCTATTTCATTTGTCGGTGAAGATGCTGCCGATAATCCTTTACGCCCTAAAGCCGCGATTAGGCTTCGAATGTGCACAGGTGTTGACGATGTGTGTCAAAGCGGTTCGCAAAATCAGCGGTTCAATTGGTTTGTCGCGAATCAGATTTCCGGTGCTCTGCCCACAGGTGGCCAACTTTCAACCGATACCGGGATCCTTGATACCGGGCCGTACACGGAAATCGGCCCTCATACGTTCTTTGGCGGTAGCTGTCTGAATGGGGATGAACCCTGCAAGATTGCCTGGCAGTATTGCGAACTGGAACTGCCACTCAGCGAAACCGCACCGGCGCTAACGGGAAAAAACTATAAGAAGCCGAGCGACATTGCGCGGCACCTGCGCACGCGAGAAGGTGACTTCGTCCGCAAGCATACCCTGTTTGGCCGTTACTAGAGCATTATCCGATCACAGAACGGCGATAGCGCGCAGTTCGAAAAACCCTGGATTTGAGTTCCGCTCTCAACGATAAGTGGAGTCTGCCCAATCGTGCCAGCCTCCAGATGGGAAGAGATTACCAAATGTTCGAGGGCTTTGAACGCATGCGCATCGACACCGGAGATGCCCAGATCAACGTGGTCAGCGGCGGGACCGGCCCGCCGCTTCTGCTGCTGCACGGCTACCCGCAATGCCATGTGGTCTGGCATGCAGTAGCGCCGTTGCTTGCCGGGAATTTTACGCTCGTCATGCCAGACCTGCGGGGGTACGGCGACAGCACCGGACCGGCGCCCGATCCTGAACACATGAACTACAGCAAGCGGACCATGGCGAACGACATGATCCGTGTCATGGCTGACCTCGGATTCCCACAGTTCAACCTGGCCGGTCACGACCGGGGCGCGCGGGTTGCCTACCGGCTCACGCTAGATCATCCGGCGAGCGTTTGGCGCCTTGTCAGTCTCGACACGGCACCGACGCTCGATACCTGGCAGCAAATGGATATGGAAGCGGCACTTGACGCTTTTCACTGGCCGTTCCTGGCGCAGCCTGCACCCATTCCGGAAACGATGATCGGCAACGATCCGGCGTTTTTTCTGAACCACATTCTTGAGCGATGGGCCGGGCGGCCGGATGCCCTGGATAAGAGTGCCGTCGCCGCGTACCACAAACATTTCCGAAAACCCTCGGTGCTGCAGGCGATGGCGGAGGACTACAGGGCCGGCGCCACAGTCGATTTCCTGCACGACACCGAGGATCGGGCGGCGGGCACGCGTATTCAGTGCCCGGTCCTGGTTCCGTGGGCATGCCGTTACATCTCCGAATCACCCCTTGAGACCTGGAAGAAATGGGCCGACGATGTGGAAGACCTTCGTCTCGACTGCGGTCATTTCATTGCCGAGGAGGAACCGGCGGCGTGTGCTGAGGCGATGTTGGGGTTTTTCAGCAAATAGCCGTACAGATAAAACAGACCTTCGATAATCTTCGAGGACAAACAATCGGCATCTTGTGTTGCCTAAATGCAACATTATATATTGATTAGGCAGGACGCCGAGACACGGGTTCTGGCCACATTCAAGGTTGACTCAGGTCAACCGGCAGACACGTTGCACGCGGTAATCTGTGCTGGTTTCAGGCAGGTCGGGCGTGGCTTTGAACGAGGACAAAAATGGATTTTGAAAAATTTACCGAACGCGCCCGCGGGTTTGTACAGTCGGCGCAGGGCCTTGCCACACGCGAGGGCCACCAGAGATTTGTGCCCGAGCATCTGCTCAAAGTGCTGCTTGATGACGATCAGGGACTGGCGCAGGGGTTGATCAAAGCGGCGGGAGGCGATGCTCACACCGCCGCCAGAGCCGTCGAGTTGGTGCTTGCCAAATTGCCGAAAGTCGAGGGCAGCGGAGCCGGCCAACTCTATCTGGCGCCGGAAACCGCCAGACTTTTTGAAACGGCACAAACCCTGGCACAAAAGGCCGGCGACAGTTTTGTGACGGCAGAGTTTCTTTTACTTGCCCTGGCGACGGAAAAGAGCGATGCGGAGAAAATCCTCCGGGATGCTGCCGTGACGCCGGCCGGGCTTAACAGCGCGATCAATCAGTTGCGGCAGGGACGTACCGCGGACAGCGCGTCGGCGGAAGACAGCTATGATGCCCTGAAGAAATACGCCCGCGACCTGACCGCGGATGCCCGCAACGGCAAACTCGACCCGGTGATCGGACGCGACGAGGAGATTCGCCGGGCCATGCAGGTGCTGTCGCGCCGGACCAAGAACAATCCGGTGCTGATCGGCGAACCGGGTGTCGGCAAGACGGCTATTGCAGAAGGACTCGCCCTGCGCATCGTCAATGGCGATGTGCCCGAAAGCCTGAAGGACAAAAAACTGCTGGCGCTCGACCTGGGCTCCCTGATTGCCGGTGCCAAATACCGGGGTGAATTTGAGGAACGGCTCAAGGCCGTCCTGCAGGAGGTGACGGCGGCGGCCGGTGGCATCGTCCTGTTCATCGATGAAATGCATACGCTCGTGGGGGCCGGCAAGGCCGACGGGGCGATGGATGCATCGAACCTGCTGAAACCCGCACTGGCCCGTGGCGAGCTTCACTGCGTGGGCGCGACGACTCTTGACGAGTACCGCAAACACGTGGAAAAGGACGCGGCACTTGCGCGTCGGTTTCAGCCCGTGTTCGTTTCCGAACCAACTGTCGAAGACACCATATCGATTCTGCGCGGTCTCAAGGAAAAATACGAACTGCACCATGGCGTGCGGATCACGGACAGCGCAATTGTGGCGGCGGCGAACCTGTCCAACCGGTACATCACGGATCGTTTCCTGCCCGACAAGGCGATCGACCTCATGGACGAGTCGGCGAGCCGTCTGCGCATGCAGGTCGATTCCAAGCCGGAAGAGCTCGATGAACTCGACCGCCGGATCATCCAGCTCAAGATCGAGCGCGAAGCCCTGAAGAAAGAGGACGACCAGGCCTCCAAAGACCGGCTTACAAAGCTGGAAAAAGATTTGCTCGACCTGGAAGGCCGGGCCGGCACACTGTCGGAGCAATGGCAGGCCGAGAAGGAAAAGCTCTCCTCAGCCCAGCAAATCAAAGAGGAGCTCGAAAGCGCCCGCAATGAACTTGCACGGGTCCAGCGTGAAGGGCGCTTGGAGCGCGCGAGTGAGTTGTCCTACGGCGTCATCCCCGATCTCGAGCGCCGGCTGGCTGAAACCGAGTCAGCCGACAGCGGTCACGTAATGATGGTCGACGAGGCGGTGAGCGAGAATCATATTGCCCAGGTGGTGTCCCGCTGGACCGGTATCCCGGTCGATAAGATGCTGCAGGGCGAACGCGAAAAGCTGCTTCACATGGAAGAGACGCTGAGCCGCCGCGTGGTTGGCCAGAGCGAAGCGGTGAATGCTGTTTCGGCGGCCGTCAGGCGTGCCCGTGCCGGGCTGCAGGATCCATCGCGGCCGATCGGCAGTTTCGTGTTTCTGGGGCCAACCGGTGTGGGCAAGACGGAACTGACCAAGGCACTTGCCGGGTTCCTGTTCGATGACGACAGCGCAATCGTCCGTCTGGACATGTCTGAGTATATGGAAAAGCACTCGGTCGCCCGGCTGATCGGGGCACCGCCGGGATATGTCGGCTATGAAGAGGGCGGCGCTCTGACGGAGGCCGTCAGGCGGCGGCCCTATCAGGTTGTGCTGTTCGACGAAATCGAGAAGGCCCACCCGGACGTCTTCAATGTGCTGCTGCAGGTGCTCGACGACGGACGGCTTACGGACGGACAGGGCCGGACCGTTGATTTTCGCAATACCCTGATCATCCTTACCTCCAACATGGGGTCCGAGATTCTCGTGGCCCAGGAGGCCGGTGAAGATGTTGAAGCGGTGCGCGACCAGGTGATGGATGTGGTACGGATGAATTTCAGGCCGGAGTTCCTGAACCGGCTCGATGAAATTCTGCTGTTCCATCGTCTCCACCGCGACCAGATGGGGGTGATTGTGGACATTCAGCTCTCCGGATTGCAGGCGTTGCTCGACGATCGCAAGATCGTTCTGGACCTGGATCAACAAGCCCGCGGCTGGCTGGCCGACCGCGGCTACGATCCCGCCTACGGAGCGCGACCGCTCAAGCGGGTCATCCAGAAGTTCCTGCAGGATCCTCTGGCGGATCTCATCCTGGCGGGCAAGATCGCGGACAACACCACAGTGCCCGTGAGTGCGGGAGCGGACGGCCTCATAATCGACGGCGAGGCGGTTGGCAAAGCAGCCTGACGCTGGTGGAGATGATGGTTTGAACAGACAGAGGGCCCGGTCAGCGACCGGGCCTACTTCTTTGGGTCACATGCAATCAAAGCACATCGAGATTTATGAGATTCATTGCCGAAGCTGATCCGCATTGCATCACCAGAGCGGTGTTTATTGCCGCCGTTCCAAACTGTCGTCCTCGCACGCCGACACAAGGACCTCGCGCGCAGCAATTCAGGAGATGTACCTGTCAAGCACGTACAAGACAGTATTTTGAGAATGTCGTGCATCATCGAAACATTGCTGATGAATACGATCAAACGCGAAGTGCTTTTGGTAACTCGCGCTATCTCAGCGGGCTGCCTGTTTGGCCTCGGCTACCTGCGTGCTGGTTGGTGCCTCTTGCATCATGGCAAGGATGCGATCGCGATGCTTGACGAAACGGGCAAGCCCCTTGCCGCGCAGACGCCGGCCCTTGCCGACACGCACTTTCATCGGGTTGAGCTTCTTTTTGTTGCGCAGGACTTCATAGTGCAGATGCGGTCCCGTGGACCGGCCGGTCGAGCCGACATAACCGATAACCTGTCCCTGGCGGACACGCTTGCCGGGTTTCATTCCCTTGGCAAATCGGTGCATGTGGGCGTAGGCGGTCTTGTATCCGTTGACGTGGCGGATACGAATGTACTTGCCGTAGGCGCCGGCGCGGCCGGCACGTTCAATGACGCCGTTGCCGGCCGCCTTGATCGGGGTTCCCCGTGGCGCGGCAAAATCAATACCGGAGTGCATGCGGGAATAGCCCAGAATTGGATGTTTTCTCATGCCGAAGCGCGAGCTCACCCGTGCGCCGCTGATCGGCGTGCGCATCAGCACCGATGTGACACTGCGCCCGGTCTTGTCAAAATAACCGGTAATGCCGTCTTCTGGCGTCGTGTAGCGGAAGTACCCCTTGGTTTTTCCCTTCAGGGTGAGGGCCGTATAGAGGACCACTTTCCGGCCGCGTTTCTTGCCGGTCAGCGGCTGGCCATAAAAGACTTCATAAGAATCGCCCGAGCGAACTTCACGCTGGAAGTCGACGTCAAACGAATGAACCCGGGTCATTTCGGCTATGACTGATTTGGGAATGCCCTGTGCCTTTGCCGAAACAAAGAAACTTTTGCCAATCTTTCCCGTTGACCGGATCTGTCCCTGGCCATCGCGGGCGGATGCGACGGCGGTGCCCTTGCTTGTGTAGCTGCCGACAAACCGTCCGCCGGTGTCGAGTTCGACCAGAACCTGTCTGGTTTCACCCGCATCAAGCGACAGGCTCAGCGGGCGCGTGATTGCCTGACCAAGACTGTCGCGTTCGGTGGCAAAAGAGAACTTCAGTTTCTGTCCGTCCTGCAGCAGCCTGGTGGGGAACACCGGCTCAAGTGCTGCGATCAGCCGGCGGGCTTCGTATCTGGGCACGCCTTTGCGTGTCAGAATGCCGACCAGGGTCTGCCCCTTGGCGACGGTAATTACTTCTTCGCGGATCTGTGACCGCGACGATGTCAAAGAGGTGCTGTCGCCAATGGCGGCCGGCGTAAGAGCCGCAGTGCGGAGCGGGTCGTTGGACGTGGCAGGTGGTGCGGCAAGAACCCGTGGCTTGTCCACTGCAGGTTTGCGTCTGGTGCCGGCGTTCGACCGCGCATATTCCGGCGCAAGGGAACCAACCAGGTCGTTGCTCTGTTGATCGGGCGCCAAGGCTGCCGTAAGCGTCGCGGCGGTGCCCTCGTCGATGCCGCCCGTGAGTTCACGTCTGCCGACGATCCGGGCGATGCCGAGGACACCTAGAACCGGCCGTTCGATTGTTTCGTCGTCGGTGTTTTCCTGGAGTATCTCGGCGGTCTGGATGACCTGTGCGGTTTCTACAGTGCGCTCAACCCCACCAAGACCGAATGTCCCCAGAAGAGTGCCACCGACAACCATGGCCCCGACGAGGCCGGCAACGCCGGTGGTCATCAGCCATTGGCTCTTGTGGGTGTCCGCGCGGTGAAACGGGCTGGTGAAATCGGTTTCAAATTCAGAAAAGTCGACGATCTGGTGGGATTCATCGCCTTCATAGCTACGAATTTCGGATAACTCTGTTCTCCTACTTGTAAACAAGGTTATCCGTCCCCCACGATCACACGTTCAGAATGGGTGTTTGCCCAGCTTGAATATCGGTCTGCGACTTCATCATTTTGGGCTTCCGGGGAAGACCCCTCCCACCTCTATTACACAGTGCCTTGCCAGATTTCCCAAGTCAACAGCCATAGGGCCCTCCAACGCCAAAAACCGGGGAAAATGCAATCAGTTAGCACAATTCCAAATCAGACCGCTCAATCCGAATGTCGAAATCGATCTCACCCACAGGCCCTGTTAATATTCGATTCAGCATAAAGCCGCAAATGTTTCCCGATGGTTAAATGCACTGCGGCACCGGTGACGGGTGTTGCTCGAAACGCCGGATCCGAACGGGGAACCGCACATTGTCAGCCATCATGTGCAGACTTCAATGACTTTCCTGAGGCATTACTGTGTCGATGATCCAGATTTAGGTTGCCGACACCGCTTGCGGACCAGGCGTCGGAGGACGGTTTTTCGGGACGGCTGGAGGGTGGCATTCTGTAAATCGCGTCCGGTCACGGCCGGGACTGCGTCTGTTCTCCCATGCAGTTGTTGTGGTCTGGATCTGAGTCGTCCTTATGCCGGGGTGTCGCTGGCTCGATAATACCTTGGCGAAAGCGTTTCCGGCTGGGAACACCAAAGCGATTGCCGTCAGAAATGGAGCAATTCAGTGCCAGCAAAAAAAACGTCACTGAAAGCCACTTTTTTTCAAAAAGCGCTTGACGGATGCTCATAAGGCCGCCTATAACCCGCCAACGCCACGGCGACACTGACTTTCCAAACGTCAGCGATACTCGTCGGGGCAAAAACGTTCCGGTTTTGGAAATTTATTGACCGGCGTCGAATTCTCCGAGAGGATGTAAATTCGGTGTCCGGATTTTGGTCGGCGGATACAGATTCTTCCGGTCAGTGCTAATCGGGTAACTGAGAAGCACACCGCTCTTTGACATTGTTGATTATAGAAAGAGAAACGTGGACGGCGGGGTTCTGGCGAGTTCGTTGTTTCGAGTGGATTTATTCACTTTAGATAACGGACGCACAAGACTCTGTTGGTCTTTCGTTTCTCCCAACTCGCTTCTGGTCACATGCTTGTGGCCAGGTGTGAATGGGAACTCGTTAAGCATAGCTTTGAGAAAGACCCCTCGGGGATATTCCCCCGAGGAACTAACAGTCAGATAAATCAAACATGAGAGTTTGATCCTGGCTCAGAACGAACGCTGGCGGCAGGCCTAACACATGCAAGTCGAACGAGAAGTCAGAGCTTGCTCTGATGGACAGTGGCAGACGGGTGAGTAACGCGTGGGAATTTACCCAGTGGTACGGGATAACTCAGGGAAACTTGAGCTAATACCGCATAAGCCCTTCGGGGGAAAGATTTATCGCCATTGGATGAGCCCGCGTTAGATTAGCTTGTTGGTGAGGTAAAAGCTCACCAAGGCAACGATCTATAGCTGGTCTGAGAGGATGATCAGCCACACTGGGACTGAGACACGGCCCAGACTCCTACGGGAGGCAGCAGTGGGGAATATTGCACAATGGGCGCAAGCCTGATGCAGCCATGCCGCGTGAGTGATGAAGGCC
>JAJFHD010000144.1 GCA_021775805.1 Alphaproteobacteria bacterium
GACAGAAATTGCCAGTCGATCCTGTCGGCCAGAACAACCTTCTCGTGGCCCATATCGACAATCTGATCGAGCCTTGAGCGGAACAGATCGTGCTGACCCGTCTCGAGCGGTTCCTTCGGCTTCATCACGTCCTCCAAATCACCGTTTGGAAGAGTGAATCACACCAAAAATGCAAAATCAAATTGCAAGGAAACCGAACGCAAACACACGTTTCCTTGCAAAAACGAATACCCGAACAAGACCAGAAACAACATAATCTCAACGCCTTGGCAATTCTTCACAAGGGACAAACCAAAGGACTCTCCAAGTGACCGAGGGAGCCAAATGGCTCCGGCCACCACGATCTCATTGAAGAGATGCGCCGCTGCCAATCCGGTCCTCCGGAAGGGCAGCGGTGACAGATCAAATGTGATCGTCCGGTGAGCCCGACCTAACGCTCGTTGATGGCTTTCGTTAGTGTCCACTTGTGTATGGTGGACACTTATGAGGTTCTGAGTTTGTCAAAGAAGCGGGTTCGGCGGTCTTGGAGCGATGAGGAGAAGCGCTCGATCTGTGCTCAGACCTGTGCGCCCGGCGTATCGGTAGCCCAGGTTGCGCGGCGCTATTCGATGAACGCGAACTTGATCTTCAAGTGGCTGAGGGATCCGCGTTTCCGGCCTGAAGACGTTGAGGCCGGTGAAGCAGTGTTTCTCCCGGTGGAAGTTTCAGATGCCGATATGGCCCTGGCACCGTCGCTGATTGATGAACATCCGGTATGCTCACCTGGTGGCCGTGTCGAGATAGTTTTGGCCCAAGGTCACCGGCTGACGGTTGAGGGCAGGTTTGACGGCGATGCACTTGCTCGTTTGCTGAAGGGATTGGTTTCGTGATCCCGGTTCCGTCGAATACACGCGTGTGGCTTGCTGCCGGTGTGACGGATATGCGGCGTGGGTTCAACACGCTGGCAGCCCAGGCGGAGAAGACGCTTTGTGGTGATCCGTTTTGCGGTCATCTGTTTGTCTTCCGTGGCCGTCGGGGTGATCTGCTTAAGATCATCTGGTGGGATGGTCAGGGCGCCTGTTTGTTCAGCAAACGTCTTGAGCGCGGTCGATTTGTCTGGCCTGCCGCCAAGGATGGCAAGATCAGCGTGACGGCGGCGCAGTTGGCAATGTTGCTCGAAGGCATTGACTGGCGGCTTCCACAAAGGACATGGCGGCCTCTGCAAACAGGCTGAGTGGACGGCTGCGGCGTGCCGCGTTCATCGAACAAATACAGGTCTTTTTGACCGCTTCCCGATTCCCAAATCAGGCATGATTTGGTATAGGTCGGCCATGTTGAATGACCTTGAATCCCTGCCTGATGACCCTGTTGAACTTCAGGGTATGGTGACGCTTCTGGCACGGGAAGTGAAGTCGCAGGCACTATTTATCGAGAAGCTTCAGCATCAGTTGCACGGGTCCAACCGTCACCGGTTTGGCAGCACGTCAGAGGCCCTGGATCAGCTTCGGTTGTCTCTGGGGAACGAAGAGATTGCAGTGGCGGCGCAGGACACTGAGGCACGCGAACCCGAGGGTGCCGCACCGGAGAACAAACCGCGCCGCAAGCCCTTGCCCGATCACCTGGAACGCCACGAACCGGTGCTGTCACCGGGTGAAGGTTGCAACAAGTGCGGCGGCCGTCTGAAGACATTGGGTGAAGATGTCACCGAGGAACTGGAATATGTCCCAGGCCGGCTCATTGTAAACAAGATCATCCGTCCGCGCATGGCCTGCCCGGCTTGCGAGGTCATGATGCAGGCACCGTTACCATCGCGGCCGATCGAGCGTGGCCGTCCAGGCCCCGGGCTTCTGGCCCATGTGCTGGTCTCGAAGTTTGCCGATCATCTGCCGCTTTATCGCCAATCACAGATTTACGAACGTGAAGGCATTGATCTGGAACGCTCGACGATGGCCGACTGGGTTGGCAAGTCCACGGCCCTGCTCGAACCGCTGGCTGATGCGATCGGCAAACATATCCGGCAAGGTGGCGCCCTGTTTGCCGATGATACGCCGGTGAACATGCGGCACCGGGCAACAGACGCACCAAAACAGCGCGGGTCTGGGCCTATGTGCGCGATGAGCGGCCATGGCATGGTCCCGCTCCACCTGGTGCCTGGTATCAGTTCACGGTTGATCGAAAGGGCGAACATCCTGTCCGGCATCTGTCCGATTACAAGGGCTGGGTGCACGCCGATGGTTATGCCGGCTTCAATGGATTGTTTGCAGATGCCAGGGCCTCGGAAGTTGCCTGCATGGCTCATATCCGGCGCAAGTTTGTGGATGTCCAGCAATCCCAGGGTTCAACCATTGCCGAGGAGGCCATCAAACGCATTGCCATGCTCTATGGCATTGAGAAGGAGGCGCGGGGCCGCTGCCCTGAAGAGCGCCGTGCCCTGCGCCAGAGTAAGGCCCGGCCTGCCTTCGATGATCTGGAGGCCTGGCTTGATGCGCAGCTGCCCAAAATCTCCGGCAAGTCGCCACTGGCCAAGGCCATCCGTTATGGGTTGAGCCGGATGCCGAAGACGCGGCCCTATCTCGACAATGGCTTTCTGGAACTGGACAACAACAGCGCCGAGCGCGCAATCAAGCGGATCGCAATTGGACGCAAGAACTGGATGTTCGCCGGTTCTGAGCGTGGTGGAAGAGCCATGGCTATAGCCTTCACCCTGATTGAGACCGCCAGCCTCAATGGTATCGATCCGCAAAACTGGCTCACCGATGTTCTCCGTCGTATCGCAGATCACAAGATCAACCGCATTGACGAGCTGTTGCCCTGGAATTGGGCCCAACCCCAGGAGGATGTCATCGCGTGAGCATCGTGGAGTTGAAGATAACCCTGGAAGATGTCGAGCCGCCGGTAAGCCGCACCCTTCAGGTGCCGCTCGACATTCGACTCGACCGGCTGCACCTGACGATCCAGCAGGCCATGGGCTGGTACAATTGCCATCTCTATTCGTTCATGGCCGCAGGGGCCAGTTGGGGAGTGCTGGACCCGGATTGGGATGGCGATGATTTGCCCGCGAACAAATCGACGCTGTGGGATGTCATTGAAGACACCGGGATCAAAACACTGGAGTATGTTTACGACTTCGGTGACAACTGGGAACATCGTATCAAAATCGGCAAGATCAGCGATCCACTGCCCGGTGAACTCTACCCTAAGCTGACCGGGGTCACAGGCAAATGCCCGCCCGAAGATGTGGGCGGCATACCGGGGCATGAAGCATTCCTGGAGGCAATCGCAGACCCCAAACATCCTGAGCACGAGGAAATGAAAGAATGGTATGGCCGGGACTTCGATCCACATGAGCCAGAAACCAAAGAACTCAAGGCAGAAGTCCTACGACTTGCCAAAAAATGGAAGCCTCGGAAACCAAAATCCTTGCATTGAGACCGGACGCTTACGATCAAATCGAGTCTCACACCTCAGTGTTGTGTACAGTGCAGTTGGGGTGTCGCCTGCATAGTGCTTTGCGGTGATGGAGAGTTTAGACTAAGGCGCTTTCGCTCGGTCACCCTGTTTGCTGGGCGATACCCGGCCCCATTGCTTCCGCTTGAAGTGAGCTTGATGACAGTAAGTTCCAAAAGACCACATTATCAATTGGTTTTGCGAGACACTGATCCATGCCGGCGTCGAGATAGTCCTTAATCTGGTGATCCATTGCGTTTGCTGTGAGCGCAAATATTTTTGTCCTTGCGCGATCTTGTTTCTTTTCAAGGCTCCTGATTTCTCGAACGGCGGCGACGCCATCCATGACAGGCATGCGAATATCCATCAACACGACATCGAATGTGTCCGATTTCCAGCGATCTATGGCATCACGCCCGTTTTCTGCCAGCGTCACTTTCGCATTAATTCCATACAGAAACTCAAGCACGACAAGTTGGTTGATGTCGTTGTCTTCGACGACAAGGACCTTCAAGCGTTGCCCCTTCCAAGACGCACTTGGTTTCAACGCGATGACCTCCGGTTCCGCAAGAGCCGTCTCATTTGTTTCAGGTGAAACCAATACAAAGAAATGGAACTCGGAGCCTTCCCCTGGCGTGCTGCGCGCTTCTATCTCTCCTCCCATGAGCCTGCACAAATTTCTCGATATCGACAAACCAAGGCCCGTGCCGCCGTACTTGCGCGTCGTTGAACAGTCTGCCTGAGTAAAAGACTCAAACACGCTTGTCATACTTTCTGGTTCGATCCCGATGCCTGTATCTTTGACAGTGAATCCCAATCGAACCTTGCAACCATCATCTGCCGGGGATTGTTCGATTCGTATGTTAACACCACCGCGTGAGGTGAACTTAATGGCGTTCGAAATCAGATTTCCCAAGACCTGCTGAATTCGCAGCTTGTCGCCGCAGAAGGCAGCGCAGACGGAAGGGTCAATTTCAATCGCTAACGCGATGCGTTTGTCCTTCGCCAATTGGCCATACTGTGCAGCGCAATGTTGCGCAATATCGGCAATTTCGAACCTTTCCCGAACGATCTCGAGTTTATCGCTTTCAATTTTTGAGAAATCCAACAGATCATCAAGGATCCTCAGGAGCGATTCTCCAGAGCTCGCGATGATCCCAACATGCTCTCTTTGTCTTGCGTTGAGGTTCGAGTTTGTAAGAATGGATGCCATGCCAAGAACACCATTCAGCGGTGTCCTAATTTCATGGCTCATCGTCGCTAGAAATGCTCCTTTTGCGGTGTTGGCTACTTCTGCAAGCCGCTTTTGCTCGTTCAGTTCAGAAATCAGACAGTTTGCGTCTTCCAATAGATTTCTGCGCATTTCTGACGCGAGAATCAGATCAAGCGTTCCATCTGTCGGCGAGAAATCCGAAAATTTGAGAGCGGTTTTGCTGACCGGTGCATCCGCGTCCGGAATGTGACCCAACAGCATCATAATCGCATCTGGACGTTGAAGAACAACGCCACGCAAACGCAAGTTATTGTCGTCCCGAAGCCGAACAATCACATCATGAGAGGATTCGGCAACATCTTCAATACAGCGAATGTTTGATGGGCGCTCGAATTCAACTACATCAAAGAGATCTCGGCCAATCAAATCAGTTCTACACAACCTTCCTAGGGAAGGCCCAGCCGTCGCGACTTTTCCGCAAGAGTTCAAGCACAAATAAGCAGGAAACAGTTTCGCAAGCTCATCCGTCTCAAGCGTAAAGCGCATGGTGGCGATCCTTAGCTAATGCATGCTCCGGTTCATTAAATTCCAAAACGAATAGGACACTGCCTTCTTGGGCATGCGTCAAAATGATGCCGGTTCGTCCAAACCTTGCCATCAGACCCCGAAGAAGTCCCTTCACGAAGGGCTCTAACCCCTCTCGCTTAGATGAATACTTCAGGCGAATTGTGTCTTCATCGCAGGGCAACAAGGCAAAAGACGGCATTTCTGCATCAGGCATAGTGGACTTTATGCTCGCATGCATACGGTCCAGATTCGCGAGAAATGTCTCGAGATCGTCTCCCGCCATATTCAGAATGGAGCTGTACTTGGAGGATTCCGCGAATTTGAGCCAATAGGTTCCAAACTGCTCGAGTAGAATGTTGACCTCAAGGTCAAGATAGGTGGCAATCTGGCCGATCAGCGCAAAAGTTAGATCGTCATTGTAGCATTGCGCAGACAAAAAATGCTCGTCACTCAGTCCACAATCTGAAAGAATGGACTGCCAATCCGAATAGTCACAACGCTCAAGTACCATGCCTCGCGCAGCTTGATGAACCATACCGTACATTGACACTCTCCCAGCCTACTTGACGATGCTCAAACATAAACCTCAGAGTTTAAATGTGGGTTAAACTGTAGAGTCCCTTGTGAAGAATTGCCAAGGCGTTGAGATTATGTTGTTTCTGGTCTTGTTCGGGTATTCGTTTTTGCAAGGAAACGTGTGTTTGGGTTCGGTTTCCTTGCAATTTGATTTTGCATTTTTGGTGTGATTCACTCTTCCAAACGATGATTTGGAGGACGTGATGAAGCCGAAGGAACCGCTCGAGACGGGTCAGCACGATCTGTTCCGCTCAAGGCTCGATCAGATTGTCGATATGGGCCACGAGAAGGTTGTTCTGGCCGACAGGATCGACTGGCAATTTCTGTC
>JAJFHD010000145.1 GCA_021775805.1 Alphaproteobacteria bacterium
CGCGTGCTGAAGCCCGGCGGCCGGCTCGCCCTCAGCGTTTGGAAGACCCAGTCGCCGATCGGCGCAGCCTTCGCGACCGTGCTCGATCGGCATTTCGGCGCCGGAACCACTGCGCCGTGGGAGATGGTCTATTCGCTCGGCAACCGCGACCACCTGCACGACCTGGCAGACGGTGCCGGCCTCCATGACGCCCATGTCGTTTTCGACGTGAAATTCGCCCGCTATCCCGACCCGGAGGCCTTCATCACCGGCGCCATCGCCGGTTCTCCCATCGCCGGAAGCATGGCCGAACTGCCCGAGGCCGAACAGGCCCGGCTGATCAAAGAGATCGTCGCTGAACTTGCGGATTGTCGTGACGACGACGGCCTGGCCGTCCCGGCACAGTGCCTGACCATGACGGCACGAAAATAGAACGCCCGGAAAGTCCGCATTGCAGTCATACGCAGCGTGCCCGGCGCGGACCGCAGGTGCGGGTTTGAAGCGTCGGCGTCAGACCCCTAGACCGTATCTGGTCTAAACCCTTGTCCTACGAGAGATTTGTCAGCCGCCGGCAGACGTCATCGAGCTGTTCGAGGCTCATGTAGTGAATTCTCAACTCGCCGCCGCGGCCAGCCTTGTGGGCTATGTCCACCTTCAGGCCGAGGGCATCGGTCAGGCTTTTTTCCAGTGCCAGGGTGTCGGCATCCTTTTGCCGTGCGGTTTTTGGCTTTGCGGATTTCGGATTTTTCGATCCCGTCGCTAGCCGCTCGGCATCGCGCACGCTGAGCCCTTGCGCAATAATCAGTTTGGCCAGCTCGTCGGGCGATACTTCGCTGGTCAGCAGGGCGCGGGCGTGTCCGGCCGATATCGCCCCTGACCTGAGATGTTCAATCACCGAGTCGGGCAGTTTCGTCAGCCGGATGGTGTTGGCAATATGGCTTCGGCTCTTGCCGATGACTTTCGACAGCTGGTCTTGCGTGTAATCGAAGCGGGAAATCAGTTCCTTGTAGCCTTCGGCCTCCTCCAGCGGATTGAGGTCGGTACGCTGGACGTTTTCAACGATCGCGATTTCCAAGGCCTCGCCGTCCGACAGGTCCTTGATGATCACCGGAACTTCATGAAGCGACGCCCGCTGGGCCGCCCGCCACCGCCGCTCGCCGGCGACGATTTCATAGCGTCCCGGTTTGTTCTCACACGGACGCACGACGATCGGTTGAAGCACGCCCTTCTCGCGCACTGAATTCGCAAGATCCTGGATGTCTTCCGCGCCGAACGATTTTCTCGGGTTGCGCGGATTGGCTTCAATGAACTCGATCGGCAATTGCCGATAGGTCCTGGCGGTTTCTATGGCAGCGTCCTCGACAACGTCGTCGCCGATCAGTGCGGCCAGGCCCCGGCCCAGTCGTTTTTTTGATTGTTCTCTAGCCATAATGATTTCCGCTTAGTCTGTTGGTTGATTGTTACGGAACAGAATCCAATTTTCAGACCTGTGTCGTGGCGTCACGCGGCGGTCAGGCTGCGTTCCCGTTTGATGATTTCCGAGGCCAGCCGGATATAGGCCTGACTTCCCGAACATTTGCTGTCGTACAACAGGGCGGGCTTGCCATAGGATGGCGCTTCCGAAATGCGCACATTGCGCGGAATCACCGTGTCATAGACCTTGTCGCCGAGATGGGTCCGGACATCGTCGGCAACCTGGCCTGACAGGCTGTTGCGCCGGTCGAACATGGTCAGGATGATTCCATGAATTGACAATGCCGGGTTGAGGGTCGTCTTGACCCGCTCGACGGTTGCGAGCAGCTGGCTCAATCCCTCCAGGGCAAAAAACTCGCACTGCAGCGGCACCAGTATGGAGTCGGCGGCGGCCATGGCATTTATGGTGAGCAGATTAAGCGACGGCGGGCAGTCGAGCAGGATATAGGAATAGTTCCGGTCGCGAATCGACTCGGCGTCGACATTGTCGATCATCCGGTTAAGCGCGTCCTTGAGGCGGAAGTTGCGCCGGTCGATCTCGGCCAGTTCAAGCTCGGCCCCCAGCAGGTCCATTGTCGAGGGGACGATGTGCAGGCGCGGAACATTGGTTTCCACAATAGCGTCGGTCACCGGACGGTCGCCCATCAGAATATCATAGGTCGACGCTTCCCGCTGCTGGCGGTCAATGCCCAGACCGGTGCTGGCATTGCCCTGGGGATCGAGATCGATAATCAGAACCCGTTCATGAACCGCCGCCAGGGCGGTTGCCAGATTGATCGCCGTCGTGGTCTTGCCGACCCCTCCCTTCTGATTCGCCAGAACAAGAACGCGTGGCTTCATGGGATTGACGGGCTGGTCAGGTACGGGGCTCGGTGTGATCACGGGAATTCTCTTCCACAATTAGGATGCAGCCTTCGGGATGAACGCGGTTCGCATGTTTCCTGGCAGTGATATTCCAATATTTAGCGGCTTCGGTCAATTCCGCATCTATATCTTGTCCCTTGAAAAACACACATGGGGTTTCCTTTTTAACAAGACTATCGACATATTTCATCAGATCGTTGACCGATGCCAGGGCCCGCGCCGTTATCGCTTGCGGCGCCGGGTCGAGGTCTGTCCAGGCCAGATTTTCGATCCGGACCTGATGAACTGTCGCCGGCGCTTGTGTCTGACGTATGGCTTCGCGCAGGAATGCACATTTTTTACCCAGGCTTTCGACCAGGTGAACATGGGCGCCGGGGCTCGGCTTTTTGAGGATGGCCAGGACAACGCCCGGAAGCCCGGCACCGCTGCCCAGATCGAGCCAGACATTGAACCGGTCGAATGGCGGTATGGCGAGCTGGGCACAGTCTGCGATGTGACGATGCCAGATGTCTTCGACGGTTGACTTGCCGATCAGGTTGATTCGTTTTTGCCAGTGGACCAGAACATCCACATAGAGCTGCAGACAGTCCAGCGTTTCACGTGAAACGTTGTAGACCGCGGCAAAATCATCGGCAGTCCTGATCTGTTGTCCCGTGGTTGCCATCAGGCTGTGCGCCGCCGGGATTTGCGCTTGACGCTCTGCAGCAGCAATGTCAGGGCCGCGGGCGTTACACCATCGATCCGCGAGGCCTGGCCCAGGGTCACCGGACGGGTCTGGTTGAATTTATGCTGCATCTCGTTGGACAGGCCGGCAATCGTGCCGTAATCGGTGTCCGCCGGGATGGTCAAATCCTCATCCCTGCGGAATGCCTCGATATCGGCCACCTGACGATCCAGGTAACCGGCGTATTTGGCATCTATTTCCAGTTGCTCGATGACCGCGGCGGGAAACCGTGCCAATTCAGGCCACACCGCCGCCAGATCGCGAACCGCAATATCGGGATAGGCCAGCAGCTGGTGGGCATTTCGGCGAACCCCGTCCAGATTGACCTTCAGACCGTGCCGTACCGCTTCATTGGGTGTCAATGTGCACGCCGTTGCGACACATCGCGCCTGGTCCAGTAATGCCAGTTTTTTCCGGAATGTTTCCTGGCGCATGGGGCCGACACACCCAAGCGCCTCGCCAATCCCCGTCAGTCTCTGATCGGCATTGTCTGACCGCAACGTCAACCTGTACTCCGCCCGCGACGTAAACATGCGGTACGGTTCGCTCACCCCCCGCGTCACCAGATCGTCGATCATGACACCGATATAGGCATCGGCCCGGTCGAGGATGAACGGATCGCCGCCGGATACGGCGAGGGCGGCATTGAGTCCGGCCATCAGACCTTGTGCGGCGGCCTCTTCATACCCGGTAGTGCCATTGATCTGGCCGGCCAGGAAAAACCGCCGGCACGTCTTCAACTCCAGACTGGGCAGCAGTTCACGGGGATCCACATAATCGTACTCGATCGCATACCCCGGCCGGATGACGGCCACGTTTTCCAATCCCGGGATCGTGCGCAGGAAAGCGTCCTGCACATCCTCGGGCAGGGACGTGGATATGCCATTGGGATAGACCGTATCGACGGTCAGTCCCTCCGGTTCCAGGAAGATCTGATGTCCCGACCGCTCGCCGAAACGCACGACCTTGTCCTCGATCGACGGGCAATAGCGCGGGCCCACCCCATCGATCTGCCCGGAATAGACCGGTGCCTTGTCGATGTTGTCGCGAATTATCCTGTGGGTGGCCTCGGTCGTCGTCGTCAGAAAACACGATATCTGCGGTGTCTGAATGGCATCGGTCAGAAAAGAAAACGGCACCGGAGGGTTGTCCCCCGGTTGCTCGTCGAGGCCGTGCCAATCGATGGTGTTGCCGTCGAGCCGCGCCGGGGTGCCGGTCTTCAGCCGCCCCATCCGCAAGCCCGTGCCATAAAGCCGGTCGGCAAGAATGTTGGAGGGCTTGTCACCGACCCGGCCGGCCGGTGTCTTTCGGGTTCCCAGGTGAATGACGCCGCGTAGGAACGTGCCTGTCGTAAGCACCACTGCCCCGGCTGAAACGCTCGAACCGTCCTCCAGCACCACGCCGGACACATGGCCATTGACGACCGCCACATCCGACACCGCGCCTTCCAGAACATCCAGCCGTTCCTGACGCTCGATCTCGTCCAGCATGGCATTGCGGTAGAGCACACGGTCCGATTGCGCCCGCGGACCCCGGACGGCCGGACCCTTGCGCCGGTTCAGCATCCGGAACTGGATTCCGGACACGTCCGCCACACGGGCCATCAGCCCGTCGAGGGCATCGATCTCGCGGACCAGATGGCCCTTGCCCAGGCCGCCTATCGCCGGGTTGCACGACATTTCCCCGATTGTCGATTTCTTGTGGGTCACAAGCAGTGTTTCGGCACCGAATCGGGCCGACGCGCTGGCCGCCTCGCATCCGGCATGGCCACCGCCAATGACAATCACATCGTATTGTTTGGTCATCGCATGTGCATTTTCTGATCTAGTCCCGGGCTCCGGAGCCGCCGAAAGGCCGCCGGCACCTTAGGCCCTTGTCCCGGTCAAACATGTTTCGTTGCCGAATCGGTGCAATCTGTTTCACGTGAAACACGCGCCTACTTACCTATACAGAAGTCCCTGAATATAACATCAAGGACATCCTCCACATCCACCAGTCCGGTCAGCCGGCCCAGACCGAACACCGCCTTGCGCATCTCTTCGGCCCGCAGCTCCGCCAACAGGGGCCTGTCATCACAGACTCTTTCCAAGGCGTCAACACAAGTCTGCAGGCCGAGCCGCTGTCTTTCCCGGGTAATTGCCGGTGCCTCCGTAGGGCCGACCAGATCCGTCGCCAAAGACCCGATCGACGCCAGCAGCCTTTCCACACCCTCACCGCTCTTCACAGACAACAAATGGACCCCCCGGTTTTTCTCTGCAGCCAGTGCCTGGCGGTCTTCATCGGAAACCAGATCGGCTTTGGTCAAAACATGTAACGCCACCGAATCAAGATCTTCCAAAGCCTGATCGTCCGGCGGCTCGCCGCTCGACCTCAGCCAAAGCACGATATCGGCACTGGCAATGCGGGCGCTCGCCCGCCTGACCCCTTCTTCTTCGATATCGTCGCCCGATACCCTCAGACCGGCCGTGTCCGAAAGCACCACCGGCACGCCATTCAGATCGAGATGAACCTCGATCACATCCCGGGTGGTGCCCGCCTGCGGTGAGACGATCGCCACATCCCTCTGGGCCAGATAGTTGACCAGGCTGGATTTCCCGACATTCGGCGGCCCGGCGACAACCACATTCACACCATTGCGCAGCCGCTCTCCACATTTCGCCTTTGCCAGGTATCTGCACATCTCGCTGTGCAGCACCCGTATTCTCTCAACCGACGATGTCATGACATCAGCGGGCACATCGTCCTCATCGGGAAAATCGATCTCGGCTTCAAAATAGGCGAGTTCGCGAACCAGCCGGTTCCGCCAATCTTCAAGGACATCTGCAAGCCTGCCGTCCGACTGAAGCACAGCCTGGCGTCTTTGCGCCTCGGTCTCCGCCTCCACCAGATCGGCAATGCCCTCCAGCGATGTCAGATCGAGCTTGCCGCTGTCAAAAGCCCGCCGGGCAAATTCACCGGCCTCCGCCAGCCGGCAATCGTCGAAAGAACTCAGTTCATCCAGAACCTTGGCGATCACCGCCCGGCTGCCGTGGACCTGAAACTCCGCCATGTCCTCGCCGGTGAAACTTCCCGGTCCGGGGAAAAAAATCACAATCCCCCGGTCAATCAGAGCCCCCTCCCGCGCCGCCGATATGGCCGCAAAGACCGCCTTTCTGGCCTTCGGCACAAACCCGACAAATGCGTTCAACACGCGCCGCACACCACGGCCCGAAAGGCGAACCACAGCGACACCGGACTTCCCCGGAACCGTCGACAATGCAAAAATCGTTTCACGATCCATAATCAAACAACACCCATCACGACCGACACCGCCCCGGCCGAAAAAACAAACCACGAAAACACAACCAGGCCTTGGAAACAAAACCGGGCCACCCTACAGTCCCCGTCCAGGCCGCACGACAAACCATCCCATAACGGAGCCCCCATGCCGCAAAACCTCCTGCAGCACGAAACCAGTCCCTACCTGCTTCAACACAAGGACAACCCGGTACACTGGCACCCATGGGGAGCACGCGCCCTCGAAACCGCAAAGACCCAGGACAAGCCAATCCTCCTGTCCGTCGGATATGCCGCCTGTCACTGGTGCCACGTCATGGCGCACGAAAGCTTCGAAGACAAGGCAACCGCGGATGTGATGAACGATCTGTTCGTGAATATCAAGGTCGACCGCGAGGAACGGCCGGACATCGACAAGATATACATGAACGCCATCCACCATTTGGGAGAGCAGGGCGGCTGGCCCCTGACCATGTTCCTCAACCCGGACGGCGAACCGTTCTGGGGCGGCACCTACTTTCCCAGGACCAGCCAATACGGCCGGCCGGCCTTCACCACCGTTCTCAGGGAAGTCTCCCGCCTCTATCACGACGAACGCGAGAAAATCGACACCAACAGAAATGCCCTGGTCACCGCACTGAACGCGGTCAGGGAACCGCACGCCTCCTTCACACTCTCCTTTCAACTCCTTGACGACTTCGCCGCAAAACTGGTTAAGGCGATCGACATGCGCCATGGCGGGTTGACCGGGGCACCGAAATTTCCGCAGACAATGATCCTCGGCAACCTCTGGCGCGCCTGGTTGCGGACCGGACACACCGCCTACAAAACCGCCGTCACCACAACATTGACGGTCATGGCCCAGGGCGGCATATACGACCACCTGGCCGGCGGGTTCTCCCGCTATTCCGTAGATGACCGCTGGCTGGTGCCGCATTTCGAGAAGATGCTTTACGACAACGCGCTGTTGATCGACCTCATGACAATCGTGTGGCAGGACACAAAATCACCGCTACTGCGCCAGCGCGTTGAGGAAACCACAAACTGGGTACTCAGCGAAATGCTTGCCCCGGACGGCGGATTCGCAGCCAGTCTCGACGCTGACTCCGAAGGCGTCGAGGGCAAGTTCTATGTCTGGAACGATGCCGAACTGACAGCGGTTCTGGACGGCGACGCCGACCTCTTCAAGCAAACCTACGACGTCACCGCCGAAGGCAACTGGGAAGGCAACACAATCCTCAATCGGCTGAACGCCCTGACACTCCTCGGCCCAGAAGACGAAGACAAGATGTTACGGCAAAGGCAGAAGCTCCTGAAACACCGCACCGCACGGATCAGGCCGGGCTGGGACGACAAAGTCCTGATCGACTGGAACGGTCTGATGATCGCGGCTCTGGCCCAAGCCGGCACGGTCTTCAACCAACCAACCTGGATCGATGCGGCCCGCGCTGCGTTTCGTTTCATATGCGAATCAATGCATCGGGACGGACATCTCTTCCACAGCTACCGTGACGGCCGGTGTCAACATCACGCGACCGCGGACGGCTACGCCAACATGATCAAGGCGGCTCTGGCGCTCCACGCCACTGAACCGGCCGAAAACGACCTGGAGCAAGCCCTCCTCTGGCTCGACATCCTCAACAAAGACTACTGGGACGATGACAGGGGAGGCTACTATTTCACCTCTGCCAAGGCGGACAGCCTGATAACCCGCACCAAATCGGCAAACGACGACGCACAACCCAACGCCAATGCCATCATGATCACCAACCTCGCCCATCTGTCGATTCTGACGGGCGACGACGCCATGACGCGCCGCGCCGATGGTATCATCCATGGCTTTTCCGCCGACATTGCCGCCAATCTCTTCGCTCACGTGGGGATTCTGAACGGTTTCCAGGCACTCGCCCAACCGATTCAGATCGTCATCGTCGCCAACAAAGAAACAAGTGGGGAAGCCGTCGACAATCTGCTGACGGAACTCAACAGATACAGCCTGCCGGACAAGACCGTCACGATCGTCGGCCCGGACGAAACACTTCCCGACCGCCATCCGGCAAACGGAAAACCCATGATCGACAACCGGCCAACCCTCTATCTGTGCCGAGGGCAAACCTGTTCATTATCTGTTACGGATCCGAATCAAATTGCGGAACGGGTCTCAGGCAAACCCAAACCCTGATATCAGGTATTCATCGAGTCGAAGAACTCGTCGTTGTTCTTGGTCTGCCGCAGCTTGTCGAGAAGGAACTCGATGCCGTCCACAGTCCCCATCGGATTGAGGATGCGCCGAAGCACATACATTTTCTTGAGGGTTTCGGCCGAGACCAGCAATTCCTCCTTGCGCGTACCGGACCGCGTAATATCCATGGACGGGAATATCCGTTTGTCGGCAACCTTACGGTCGAGAATGATTTCCGAGTTACCGGTTCCCTTGAATTCTTCGAAGATGACCTCGTCCATGCGGCTGCCGGTATCGATCAGCGCTGTCGCAATAATCGTCAGCGATCCGCCTTCCTCGATATTTCTGGCGGCCCCGAAGAACCGCTTGGGACGTTGCAGCGCATTGGCGTCAACGCCGCCGGTCAGCACCTTGCCCGATGACGGCACAACAGTGTTGTATGCCCGGCCCAGACGAGTAATCGAATCGAGCAGGATAACCACGTCACGTCCGTGCTCAACAAGCCGCTTGGCCTTTTCGATCACCATCTCGGCCACCTGGACATGGCGCACCGCCGGTTCGTCAAACGTCGAGCTCACAACCTCGCCCTTGACCGACCTTTGCATGTCGGTGACTTCTTCAGGGCGTTCGTCGATCAGCAGGACAATAAGATAACATTCCGGCTGATTGCTCGTGATGCTGTGGGCTATATTCTGCAGCAGCACAGTCTTGCCGGTGCGCGGCGGCGCAACAATCAGACCGCGCTGTCCTTTGCCCAACGGCGCCACAAGATCGATCACCCGGGCGCTTCGGTCCTTCAAGGTCGGATCGTCGACCTCCATCTCGAGCCGTTCATCGGGATAGAGCGGTGTCAGGTTGTCGAAATGGATTTTGTGCCGGGCCTTGTCCGGCTCCTCGAAGTTGATCGTATTGACCTTCAGAAGGGCAAAGTAGCGTTCGCCATCCTTGGGGCTCCTGATGTCGCCTTCAACCGTATCGCCCGTCCGCAGACTGAACCGGCGAATCTGGCTCGGGCTGACATAGATGTCGTCCGGACCCGGCAGGTAGTTGGCATCCGGAGAACGCAGAAACCCGAAGCCGTCCTGCAGCACCTCGACAACGCCTTCCCCGATTATATCCACGTCCCGTTCAGCCAGGCTCTTGAGGATCGCAAACATCAGTTCCTGCTTGCGCATGGTGCTTGCATTCTCCACATCAAGTTCTTCTGCAAGCGTCAAAAGTTCGGTCGGGGATTTGCCTTTGAGATCGTGAAGTTTGATCTCTTTAAGTTCGGCGATATCTGTCATGTCAAAATGGTCCGGAGAGGAGGGGAGAGAACCCTATAAGGGCGGAATAATGCGGCGAGATCATGAGGGCCATAGCCGTAGATCACATAAACCGAATGAGTTTAGAAAAGTGCTTTCATGACCTTCAGGCCTGTTACGAACGGAGAACTCCGCCGTCTGCACATTTTGTGGTGAACCGCCTCAAGATCTGTGAGGCAAAGCAATATAGCAGACTCAATTCCATAAGAAAACAGATTAGTTATCACGATGCCGACTCAATCCGGCTCAGGGCTTGACCACCACCAGAATAACCACGGCAATCATAATTACGGTCGGCACTTCATTCAGTATACGGAACGTCCGGCCTGTCACCTGATTCTGGTCAATCGAAAATGCGTAGACGTGACGGCCCAGCAACCAATGGAAGCCGGTCAGGACAACAACCAGCGCCAGCTTGAAATGAAACCAGTTGACCACGGTCCATTCAAACGCTCCGGTCCCCACAACCATGGCCAGTCCAAGGATCCACGAAACGACCATTGCCGGCGTCATAATCGCCTTCAGCAGACGCCGCTCCATGACTTTGAACGTCTCCGACTGAATCGACCCTGGTTCTGCTTCACAGTGATAGACAAACAGGCGCGGCAGATAGAGCAGACCCGCCATCCATGAGATCACGGCAACGATATGAAAGGCCTTGAGCCACAGGTAGAAACTGCCAACAAACTCAACCATACGACTAGCGGCCGCTACGAACACGCTCGACAACCCGGGCAACATTGTCGGGCGGTGTTTCCGGCACGAGCCCGTGACCCAAATTGAAGACGAAACGTTTGCCTGCCATCGCCGCCATGATCCGGTCGACGGCATCATCGAGCGCATCGCCGCCGCCGACCACCGCCAACGGATCCAGATTTCCCTGAACCACAGTCTCGCCGCCAAATCGAGCAGCCACCCACTCCATATCGACAGAACTGTCAAAGCTGACCCCGGATACTCCGGTTGCCGCGACGAATTCCTGATAGGACGACCCACACCCTTTTGGAAACCCGATAATTGGAACGTCGGGGTATTTCTCTCGAACCCGGGAGACCAGTTTCGCCGTCGGCGCCATGCACCAGCGATCAAACTCCGCTTTCGGCAGACTGCCCGCCCAGGTATCGAAGATCTGCAGCGCATCCGCACCCGCCTCGACCTGGGCGCATAGGTATTCAGCCGATGCATCGACCAACAGGTCCATCAGCCCAATCACCCAGGACGATCTTTCGTAAGCCGCAAGTCTGGCAATCTTCTGATCCGGCGATCCCCGGCCGCCTATCATGTAGGTCGCAACGGTCCACGGCGCGCCGCAGAACCCGATAAGGGCAACGCCCGACGGCAGAGCTGCCCTGGTCCGCGCAATCGTTTCGTATACCGGTGCCAGACACGAATGAAGGCCGGTCTTGTTCAGCCTGGAAAAATCGTCTCGTCCCGCGATGGCGTCAAGAACCGGTCCTTCGCCTTCCACAAAACCAACGGTCTGTCCCAATCCGTCGGGCACCAGCAAAATGTCGGCGAAGACAATGGCTGCATCGAACCCGTACCGTCGAATTGGCTGCAGGGTTACCTCGCTGGCCAATTCTGGAGAATAGCACAGATCCAGAAAGGAACCGGCATCAGCACGAATTTTTCGATACTCCGGCAGATAGCGACCGGCCTGACGCATCATCCAGATCGGCGGCACCGATAGGCTCTCGCCTGCAAAAACCCGTAAAAACGACCGATTGCCAGCCTCGATCGCGCCTTGCGTCATGTTCCGGTCACCCTGTTCCACACTTTGTCCTTATTCTTAACAAAACATTAAAGATTCTAATTGTTGTTGTTGTTGTACTGTGGATATCGGGAATTCAATCTTATTCTCAATTTCTGCACGCATATTCATTTTCACTGCAATGTTTTTCACAATCCCGCCGACAACCGTTGATAACCCATATATCAATTATATATCAATGAGATACTAAATTTCTTCAGTTTCTGAACCTGTGCAGAACCACGAGAGAACCGGGAAATAAAATCGTTAATCCACAAACCCAACTCCCAACTCAAAAATTTCTCCACACGCCACTTTATCTTGGATAACATCGCGGACATCAGAACAAGTTTGCTGGCCGTCCCGCCGCAGATCCAGTTTATCCACATCGATCCACACCATAAAGGCGCTTATGCCGGACAACTCCGCCTCGAAAAAATTCTTTCACATTCATCTGGTCTCCGACTCGACCGGGGAAACCCTCAATGCCGTGGCGAAAGCCGCCACCGTCCAGTTCGTCGACTTCCAGCCGATCGAGCACAGTCATGTACTGGTCCGTAACAAGAAGCAGCTGGACCATGTGGTCGATGAAATTGAAGCCAACCCCGGTATTGTCCTGTTCACATTGGTCAACGCCGCGATCCGCACCGAACTTGAAGATCGCTGCCATCAGATGGTCGTCCCGTGTGTTTCGGTTCTCGATCCGGTCATGGCTTCGCTTGGAACTTACCTCAATGCCAAGTCGACGTCCCAGGTCGGCGGCCAGCACGCCCTCAATGCCGAATATTTCAAGCGCATCGATGCTCTTAACTACACGATGATGCATGATGACGGCCAACTGGCTCAAGATCTCGGCGATGCCGACGTCATTCTGCTGGGGATCAGCAGAACCTCAAAGACCCCGACCAGCATATATCTGGCAAACCGCGGCATAAAGACGGCCAACATACCGCTGGTCCTCGGCGTCGATCTGCCTCAGCAGGTCCGGAATGCAACCGAGTCGCTGGTTGTCGGTCTGGTGGCGACCACCGATCGGATCGTGCAGATCAGACGCAACCGGCTGCTGTCGCTTAACGAGCGGGAGGAAACCGACTACATCGACAAAAAAATTGTCGCTGAAGAACTGAAATATGCCCGAACCATCTGTCAGAAATACAACTGGCCGGTCATCGACGTTACCCGCAAGTCGATTGAGGAAACGGCAGCGTCGGTTCTCAACTTCTATCATCAGAAGCACGCGCTGGCATGAATGTTCTCCAGAACCAGCAAGCCCGCCTTGTCCTGGCTTCTGCAAGTCAGGTCCGCGCGACCCTTTTGAGATCCGCCGGCCTCAGTTTCGATGTTGTGCCATCGACTGTCGATGAAGACATCGTCAAGACAACCCTGCGCCGGGACAACCAGGATACAACCGCATCCGACATTGCCGTGGTCCTGGCGCAGACCAAGGCCACCGATGTCTCCCGCCGCGAACCGCAAGCTCTGGTCATCGGCGCCGATCAGGTCCTGTTCTGCGACGGGCGCTTCTACGACAAGCCGCGCGACATGGACGATGCCCGCAACCATCTCCTGTCTCTGAAAGGCAAGACCCACACACTCCACACCGCAGTGGCCTGTGCCCAGGACGAAGCCGTCCTGTGGTACCAAGACGCCCAGGTCTCTCTGACCATGCGTGACTTTTCAAATGATTTCCTGGGCAGATACATCGCGCAAAACGGCAGTGATCTGCTGACCAGTGTTGGCGCCTACAAGCTTGAAGGTACCGGTGCGCATCTGTTCGAACATATCGAAGGAGACTTCTTTACTGTTCTTGGCCTTCCGCTCGTTCCGCTTTTTGCGTTTTTGCGGCAGAAAGGAGCGATTGTTACATGACCGGAATAAACATCTGTGTAATTGGCTGGCCGATCTCGCACTCCAGATCGCCGCTGATTCACGGCTATTGGCTGGACAAATATGACATCGACGGCAGCTATCGGCGTCTGCCCGTGAAACCGGATAATCTCCCGGAGCTCATCGCACGCATGCGCGCCGGAGAATTTGCCGGCGCCAACGTCACCCTTCCGCACAAGGAGGCTGTTTTCGGCCTGGTGGATAGCGCAGACTCCGTGGCGCGGACCCTGCGTGCCATCAACACCATATACGTCGAAGACGGGCACGTTAAAGGCACCAATACGGACGGCTACGGCTATCTTGCCAACTTGAGGGAAACGTGCCCCCACTGGTTGCCGAATGCGGGTCCGGCCACCGTATTGGGGGCAGGGGGTGCCGCCCGCGCCATCGTTCATGCGCTACACAATGCCGGCGTCCCCGACCTGCGCATCGTCAACCGGAACATCGATCGCGCCAGAGACCTGGCGGCTGATCTGTGTCCTTCGGCGTCGACCGTTTCCTGGGACGACCTCGACACTCTGTTGCCCGACACTCACCTGCTCGTCAACACCACGTCCCTTGGCATGGTCGGCATGCCGCCGCTGACGGTCGATGTCGCACGCCTTCCGGCGGGAGCCGTTGTGTCCGACATTGTCTACATGCCGCTGCAAACGGACCTGATAGCTGCCGCTCTGCAACACGGATTGGATGCGGTAGGCGGCCTCGGCATGCTGCTGCATCAGGCCGTGCCCGGGTTTCGAAAGTGGTTCGGCGTTACACCGCAAGTCACGCGCGAGCTCCAGGCCCTGGTCGTCAAGGATGTTGAAAGCTCCTGATGCTGATCATCGGTCTTACGGGTTCCATAGGCATGGGCAAAAGCGAAACCGCCGCCATGTTCCGGCGCCTCGGGGTCCCGGTATTCGACGCGGACGCTGTGGTTCATGAACTCTATGACACCGGCGGCGCAGCCGTGGCCCCCGTGGCCGCTCAGTTTCCCGATGCCGTCCGGGACGACAGGATCGACCGCCAGAAGCTCGCGACCCTCGTTCTCAACGACACCGAGGCCATTGCTGTGCTTGAAGACATCGTCCATCCCCTGGTGCGCCGGCGCGAAATCAGGTTTCTGGAAAACGCCCGGACCGCCGGCAAGGACATCGTCGTTTTGGACATACCGCTTCTCTTCGAATCGGGCGGAGAAGGCCGTGTCGACAAGATTGTCGTTGTCTCCGCCCCCCAACCGGTTCAGCGTGCCCGGGTCCTGGCGCGCCCGGGCATGACCGAAGCAAAATATGACGCCATAGTCGGGAAACAGATGCCGGACCGTGAAAAACGCGAGCGCGCCGATTACGTTGTGGATACAAGCGTCAGCCTCGACGACGCCTTTGCGCAGGTCTCACGAATCGTGGCACAGTTGCGCGGCCAAACCCAACTCTGATCGCGCACCCGAGGGCTTATGCGAGAAATCGTCCTTGATACGGAAACCACCGGATTCAAACCGAGCGAGGGACACCGTGTCGTTGAAATCGGTTGTGTCGAACTGATCAATCACATCGCGACCGGCGATACCTATCACCAGTACATCAATCCGGAACGCGACATGCCGCTGGGCGCCTTCGAGGTTCACGGCCTGTCGGAAGAGTTCCTTTCCGATAAACCGGTATTCTCGTCGATCGCCGACGACTTCCTGGCCTTCGTAGGCGACGCGCCGCTGATCATTCACAACGCGTCGTTCGACATGGGCTTCCTCAATCACGAACTGGAACAGGCCGGCAAGTCCAGACTGCCCGATGAACAGGCAGTCGATACGCTGCATATGGCCCGGCGCAAACATCCTTCAGGACCAAACAGCCTGGACGCCCTGTGCCGCCGGTACGGCATCGACAATTCAGGACGCACCAAGCACGGTGCCCTGCTTGACTCGGAATTGCTGGCGGAGGTCTATCTGGAGCTCATCGGCGGAAGACAGCCAAATCTTACGCTTGTCGACCAGACCGCTGGTCCGACGGATTTTTCATCTTCTGCCGCAGTCGGCACAAAGCAACGGCCGACACCGTTGCCATCACGCCTGACAAGTGCCGAGATCGATGCCCATCGCCGGTTTATCGAAGGCATCGGCGAAGCGGCCATGTGGCACCGCTACCGGCTCCGGGATAACCTGTGATCAGGCGGTACCGCCTTCTGTTTCCTGATTGACCCGCTGATTGTACATACCGGCGAAATCGATCGGATCGATCATCAGTGGTGGAAAGCCGCCGTTGCGTGTGGCGTCGGCCAGAATATGACGGGCAAAGGGGAACAGCATGCGCGGACATTCGATGAGGACCACCGGATGCTTGGTTTCATCAGGAATGTTCTCAAGCCGGAAAATTCCGGCATATTGCAGTTCGGCAACGAACACCGGCGTTTCGCCGTTCATGGCCTTGGCTTCCAGATCGAGCTCTACCTCGTAATCGGTTTCGGACAGGGCATGGGCGTTCACGTTGACCGAAATATCGATGTTCGGGCTTTTGTCCGATGACATGAGCGACTGCGGTGCACCCGGGCTCTCGAAGGAAAGATCTTTCAGATACTGGGCCATGATCCGCATCGAAGGCGCCTCGGCCGCCTCGGTACCGCCTTCGTTCACGGCAGTACCACTGCCGTTTCCTGGCGTTGCGCCGTCGCCGGCACCATTGTCGCTACCATTGTCGCTTCCATTGCCGTTGGTCGCAGGCGCGTCCTGTTCTGTGTTGTCGTCGTCTGTCATGGTGACGTCCTTCTGGCTTGGCGGATTGATCAGCGATTCCGCCCATCAGGTGAATCTTCGCTGAGTGGCTATCACGGAACCCGCGCGCCGACAATACCGAGACGTCAATCCGTGGTGTGTTGGCTGGACCTTGCATCCAAACAATGCCGGACCGGACCGATGCGCCCTGGATCCGTGCTATTTTGCATCAAGGCGATGCACCGCATTTGATAAAGTTATGACAGGCCCTAGCGTTGCCAGGGCGAACCGGATCCCGCGTCCCTCTTTGGCGGTGGCGTTTCCTCGATGATCTCACCGTCAATGATCTCACCGTCAATGATCGGTCCGTCATCGCGCGTCCCGTCGAACGGACTGGAAGATGACCTGCCGTTACTGAATCCCTCGACATGAACGGACTTGGAATTGCGGATTTTTTCAAACAGCCAGTGTGCAAGCCACAGGCGTACAGGCGGCACAAGCAGGGCAAACCCCACGCCATCGGTCAGGAATCCCGGCGTCAGCAGGAGAACGCCGGCAATCAGCAGGAAGACGGCGTGCACCACCGACTCCAGCGGCAGCTGTCCCTCGTTCAGGGTCGATTGTGCTGTCGCCAGGGTGGCCAGGCCCTGTCGCCGCAGGATTGCCGTGCCGATGACGGCAGTGAGCACGATCGTCAGCAATGTCGGCCACAGACCGATAACATCGCCGACCTGGATAAATGTGGCAATCTCCGCAATCGGCACGCCGATGAAAACAATCGGTATGAGAAACTTCAACACTCGCATTTTCCATAAAAGAGGGGCGGGAACACGTGACGGCCCGCCTTAGTCATGATAACGCATGCGTGTACTCGCACGATACGGTAACATGCACTATATATGTAGGGACGCTGCGGTGGAAATGCTACCATGTGCAGCGACAAACGTTCGACGACCTGAAATCGATTCTTGGCAAATCGATCTCGTCAGCAATACAAATGCGATGGCACCGTCGTGCCGACGCAACTGATTGCTACCAAGTCAAATCATGCCAAGAAGGCATCTAGTGAAAATGAGTGAAGCATTCGATCTTTCAACCCTGTTCTTTCTGGCGATAGCCGTGATCATATTTTTGCGGCTGCGGGGTGTCCTGGGCAAACGCACCGGCAACGAAAGACGCCCCTACGATCCGTACACGTCGAATGACCCCGCCCAACCAGGCGCCGAGAACGACAACAAGGATGGCAATGTCATTTCGATGCCGGGGGTTCCCAAAATTGATGACCAGGTTGAACCGTCACCCTATGACGCCGACGAGCCGGAAGAATTCATCTGGAAAGGATTTGCGGAACCGGGATCACCGCTTGCGGAGAATCTTGATCGGGTCGCCGATCTTGACCGTACTTTCAACCCTCATGAATTCCTTGGCGGCGCCAAGTCCGCTTACGAACTCATCGTTACCGCGTTTGCCGATGGCGACCGCAAAATTCTCAAGAACCTGTTGAGCAAAGATGTCTTTTCCGGTTTCGATGCGGCTATCAGCGCACGGCAGAAAGCCGGAGAAACAATCGAGTCGAGTTTCGTCGGCATTGACAGGGCGACCATACTTGACGCGGCAGCCAAAGGCCGGACCGTCAGCCTGACGGTTAAATTCGTAAGCGAACTGATTTCGGCGACCCGCGACGCCGATGGCAAGGTGATCGATGGCGACCCGAAAAAGGTCCGCGAAGTCGTCGACATCTGGACGTTCATGAGAGACACCTCGACGCGGGATCCGAACTGGCAGCTGGTGGCGACCGAAACCGCAAACTGATGTCCTGACGCGATATCGTTGCGGCCACAAGGTACGGTGGTGTTCATCACTATGGAGCGCGTCCCTTGTCGGAAAACCTGTCACGAAACCATCTCCGACTGGTTGTCATGGGATCGGGGCTGGCGCTGCTCCTGGTGTCGGCGGCCGTGGTTGTGTGGTTGTTTTCGATGACGAAGAAAGTGTCGACCCATCCGGATGGATCTGTCAGGTTTGAAAGCCTCGCCGGTTGGGCAGGCGACGATCATGGCGCGGCGTTGAGAACCTTCCGGCGCTCGTGCGAAAAGATCGCCACCAGACCCGACAGCGAACCGATGGGCTCCGCAGGCGGGATGATTGCCGATTGGCGGACGGTTTGCGAATCGGCGCTTTCTCAATCGGAAGGCATCAGTGCGGCAGACGCGCGCGCCTTTTTCGAAACCCGATTCAAACTGCTGCCCATCGAGGGTGGCGAAGGCAATGTCGGATTGTTCACCGGGTATTTCGAACCCGAGGTCGCCGGTTCCCTGACCGAAAGCATCGGCTTTTCTGTCCCGCTCTATACCCGCCCTGCGGATCTGGTACGTCTCGACGATCAGGTTCCACGTCACGCAGATGCGACAGGTCTCAAATTCGGCCGGGTCGTCGACGGCGAAGCGCTGCCCTATTTCTCGCGCCGGGAAATCGAACAAGGCGTGTTCAAAGGCACCGTGCCGGTGCTGGTCTATCTTAAAGACAAAATTGATGCTTTTTTTGTACACATTCAGGGCTCCAGCAGAATAAGGCTGCCGGACGAAACGGTCATGCGGGTAGCCTTTGCAGGCAAGTCCGGCCGTCCGTATACACCGATTGGACGAATTCTGATCGACCGGGGTGAGATTGCCCGTGAAGAGATGTCGATGCAGTCGATCAAAGCCTGGCTCAAGGCCAATCCAAAAAGCGCTGATGAGATCATGTGGCACAACCAGTCTTTCATTTTTTTCCGTCAGGTCGCAATGACAGATCCCGAACTGGGTCCGCCCGGCGCCCAGGGTGTGTCTCTGACACCGGGACGCAGTCTTGCGGTCGACCGGAAGCTGCACGGTTACGGCACGCCCTTCTGGCTTGATACTGCCGCACCGGCACCGTCGGGGCAGGGCGACACGCCTTTTCAAAGGTTGATGATCGCCCAGGATACCGGCTCGGCGATTCTGGGTGCTGTACGCGGTGATGTTTTCTGGGGTTCGGGGCCGTCGGCTGGCGCCATTGCGGGCCGCATGCAGCATCGCGGCAAGTTGTATTCACTGGTGCCCAGGGAACTCGCATCGAGGCTGTTGGCGGCTAAAGCGACGGCGGTCCAATGAGCCGAAAGAACGGGAACCACAGCAATGCCAGGGGTCCCCGGAATCTCACGCGCCAGGAAACCGACCTGTGGCAGCAGATCACTGAAACGGTCACGCCGCTGAATCTAACCACGCAAACCACGGCACCAGAGGTTGAACCTTACGATCAAGCCGCTTTCGACGCATTCAAGCAAACCAGGCCTGCATCTCAAAAAGAACCGGCATTCAGGCCGGCGCCACAACCAAAAAAGCTGGCACCACAACCCTCCAACCAGCCGCCGCCAATCACCGGCCTCGACCGCAGGACCAGCCAGAAGCTGACACGCGGCAAGGTCGAGATCGATGCCCGGATCGATCTGCACGGCCATAGCCAGGCTGAAGCCCATGTGGCCCTGCGCGGTTTTCTGCATCATGCCCATGCCTCAGGCAACCGGCTCGTGCTGGTCATCACCGGCAAGGGCGATGCGCCGTATTCGCGTCATACGCTTCATGGCCGTGGCGCCTATCACATGCCCGAGCGTCGTGCTGTCCTGCGTGAAGCCGTGCCGCGGTGGTTTGCAGAACCTGAGTTTCGCACGCTGGTCGCTGGATATCAGCCCGCCCATCCCAGACACGGCGGCGGCGGTGCGTATTATGTGCGCCTTCGGCGCAACAAGCCGCAGGGCCGAGCCTGATGACGCCCTTCGGTGAGAAAATCAGGGCCCTGAGGGATGCCCGCAACATAACCTTGAAACAGATGGCCGACGCCGTCGGGGTCTCGAGCGCCTATCTTTCCGCATTGGAACACGGCAAACGGGGCCGGCCGAGCTGGTATCTGGTCCAGCGCATCATCGCTTTTTTCAACATCATCTGGGATGAGGCGGAAGAGATCGAGCAACTCGCAAATCTGTCTCATCCCCGAATCGTGATCGATACCGCGGGCCTTGCCCCGGAGGCCACGGAACTGGCCAATCTTTTATCCCAGCGGATCGCCGATCTGAATGCTGTGGAAATACAGGACCTCCTCGACCGGCTGCAGCGCCACACGCAGGGAAAGGCGCTGGACAAGCTGTCGGGTTAATGTGCAAAGCCTGTTGAAAACCATTTGAAACCAGCGCCCTTGCGGGCACCATGGGCATTACAGAATAAACTTTGAAAGATCGGCGTTGCGTGCAAGATCTCCGATGTGATCTTCCACATACTGGGCATCGATCACGACCTTGTCGCCTGACCAGTCGGTCGCCTCGAAACTGATTTCGTCGAGCACGCGCTCCATGACGGTTTGCAGCCTCCTGGCCCCGATGTTTTCAACCGATGCGTTGATCTCGGCGGCCAGCGTCGCCAGGGTTTCCACACCGTCATCGGTAAACTCCAGTTCAACGTTTTCCGTCGCAAGCAAAGCCACATATTGCTTGATCAGGCTGGCTTCCGGCTCCGTCAGGATCCGCAGGTAATCGTCACGGGTGAGGGCCCGTAGCTCAACCCTGATCGGCAGGCGGCCTTGCAGCTCGGGCAGCAGATCTGACGGTTTGGCGATGTGAAAGGCACCCGACGCGATGAACAGGATGTGGTCCGTCTTGACCGGCCCATGCTTCGTGCTCACCGTCGTACCCTCGATCAGCGGCAGAAGATCGCGCTGGACACCCTCGCGGCTGACGTCCCCGCCGGTGCGTTCCGACCGCGCGCAGATCTTGTCGATTTCATCCAGAAACACGATACCGTTGTTTTCCACGAGATCGATTGCATCCGTCGTCAGGGCGTCCTCGTCGAGCAGCTTGTCGGATTCATCTGCAATCAGGACCTCATAGCTTTCCTTCACCACCATCCGGCGCGGTTTTGTCTGCTGGCCCATTGCCTTGCCGAACATGTCGCTCAGGTTGATCATGCCCATCTGGGCACCCGGCATACCCGGAATATCGAAGCTCGGCATGCCGCCGCCGGAATCGGCGACCTGAACTTCAATCTCCTTGTCGTCGAGCAGTCCGTCGCGCAGTTTCTTGCGGAAGCTGTCGCGTGTCGAACTGCTGGCGTTTTCGCCCACCAGGGCGGTCAGAACCCGTTCCTCGGCGTTGATGTGCGCGGCGGCCTCGACCTCCTTGCGCTTGGAAGTGCGCACCAGGCCGATGGCGATTTCCATCAGGTCGCGGATCATCTGCTCGACATCGCGGCCGACATACCCGACTTCCGTGAATTTGGTGGCCTCGACCTTGATGAACGGGGCATTGGCAAGCCTCGCCAGACGCCGCGAAATTTCCGTCTTGCCGACACCGGTCGGCCCGATCATGAGAATGTTCTTCGGCAAAACCTCCTCGCGCAGGTCGCCCTCAAGCTGCTTGCGCCGCCATCTGTTGCGCAGGGCAATGGCAACGGCACGCTTGGCGTCCTTTTGTCCGATAATATGGCGGTCGAGTTCGGAAACGATCTCGCGGGGGGAAAAGTCGGTCATGAGTAAGCTTTCAAAGATAGTATGTGTTGCACGTCACAGTCGTCGTGCACGCAAGCGGTCCGGTCACTCGGCCAGGGTTTCGACCACCAGATTCTCGTTGGTATAGACGCAAATGTCTGCGGCTATTTTCATCGCCCGCCGGGCAATGTCTTCGGCACTCATATCAGTATCGATCAGAGCCCGTGCGGCTGCCAGCGCATAATTGCCGCCCGACCCGATGCCGATGACACCGCTTTCGGGTTCCAGCACATCGCCGGTTCCTGTCAGGACCAGGCTTGCAGTCGGATCGGCCACGATCATCATGGCTTCCAGACGTCTCAGAAACCGGTCCGTGCGCCAGTCCTTCGCCAGTTCGACACAGGCCCTGGTCAGCTGGGCGGGGTACTGTTCGAGTTTGCCTTCCAGGCGCTCGAACAGGGTCATGGCATCGGCCGTGGCACCGGCAAACCCCGCGATCACCTGGCCGTCACCAAGCGGGCGGACCTTGCGGGCATTGCCCTTGATGACGGTATCGCCCAGGGTCACCTGGCCGTCGCCGGCAATGACGACCTGGCCGTTCTTGCGGACCGTGAGGATGGTGGTGCCATGCCATACGGCATAAGGATCGAAACGTTGGTTTGTCACTGGATTGTTCCTGGATAGCGTTGCCGAGGTTTCTCGCAACCCCAGACATGTATGAAACCTGAGCGCAAAAGAAAAGTCCTGAATCGATTTTCCAGAGCTGTCTCGCTTCAACCTATCCCGAGAACAGGGTTAAGCAAGACGGCGATTGATCGGCTGGTTAACTAGTCACGGGCTAAGCGACCTGCTAAAAGACCGCCGACCGCAGGAAAGGCTCCGTCATGCGTACCGCAGATATCGAACGCAACACCAGCGAAACCAAAATCACGGCGTCCGTCAATCTTGATGGCTCGGGCCAATACGACGTCAAGACCGGAATCGGCTTTCTCGACCATATGCTCGAACAGCTTGCCAGGCATTCGCTGATGGACATTAGGTTGCGTGCCGACGGCGATCTTCATATCGACATGCACCACACCACCGAGGATACAGGTATCGCCCTGGGCTTGGCGTTCAGGAAAGCGCTTGGCGACATGAAGGGCATCCGGCGTTTCTCCCACGTCATGCTGCCGATGGACGAAACCCTGTCGCGTGTGGCGATCGATGTGTCCGGCCGGCCGTTCCTGGTTTGGAATGTCACGTTTTCACGCCCGAAAATCGGCGACATGGACACCGAACTCTTCCGCGAATGGTTTCAGGCCTTCGCCATGAATGCCGGAATGACGCTTCATGTGGAAACCCTGTATGGCGAAAACAACCATCATATCGCCGAATCCTGTTTCAAAGGACTGGCCCGTGCGTTAAGGACAGCCGTGGAGATCGACGAACGCCAGGCCGGAATCATACCGTCAACCAAAGGCCGGCTCGGCGACTGAAGCTTTTGAAACCACTGAAGCCAATGAAGTTCATGAGTTTTGCTCCCGGATCCGGGTACCGATAAATGCGCACATACTCCGTCCACCACACCCAACCGACGCCGCAAGCCACGGCGGACTATGCCGACGGTGCGGTATTTGTGCGCGAGGGGTTTGCCGTTTTTGCCTTCCTGTTCCATTTTTTCTGGTTTCTGTATCACCGCATGTGGCTCGTCTTCGTGCTTTACCTGGCCGTATCGGTTGCCGCCAGCGTTGCAATCGATCTTATCGGGTTGAATCCGCTGTCGGGCCTCATCGCCGCCACCGCAATCAATTTGATTGTTGGCTTCGAAGCCAACGACCTTCGGCGCTGGACTTTGGCGCGCAAGGGGTATGACCTGATCGCCGTTGTCCGGGCCAGGTCTCTGATTGAGGCAGAGGAGAAGTATTTTTCGTGGGTCTTGGCCCAAGCCAACGAGGGTGAAATCGGCAGCCCGGCAGCGCCGCACAACCGGCCCGGGGTCGTCTCCTTTGCACCCCTAAAACCGCAAGCCGGCGAGGATGACGTCGTCGGCCTGTTTCCCCGCCCGGAGGGGTCCGCGTGACCGGTCGGAGCGTCGCGATCATCGACTACGGCTCCGGCAACCTGAGGTCCGCGGCAAAGGCATTCGAGCGTGCTGCGGCGCAAACCGGCGTGACCCACACGATCGAGGTTACCGCCGATCCGGACGCTGTCTCCAGGGCAGACCGGATCGTATTGCCCGGCGTCGGTGCCTTTGCCGACTGCAAATCCGGTGTCATGGCCATTGATGGGTTGTGGCCGGCCCTTGAGGATGCGGTGCGGGCACGCGGGCGCCCGTTCCTGGGGATTTGCGTCGGCATGCAACTGCTGGCGACCCGCGGACTGGAGTATGGCGAAACGCCGGGATTTGGCTGGATCGACGGAGAGGTTCGCGCCCTTGAACCGGCCGACCCTTCACTCAAGGTGCCGCATATGGGCTGGAACACCCTTGAGCTCGAAAGACCGCATGCCCTGTTTGACGGCATCGCCACGGGCCCCGATGGGCTTCATGCGTACTTTGTCCATGGGTATCATTTGAGCCCGACCGACCGGCGCGACGTGCTGGCGACCACGGATTATAGCGGAACGGTGACGGCTGCCGTTGTGCGCGGTAACATCGCCGGTACGCAATTCCATCCTGAAAAGAGCCAGAAGCTCGGGCTTCGGCTGATTGAGAATTTCCTGCGTTGGACACCCTGACGCCTGAGTCACACATTATCGCGGACATCCGATCATGATTCTCTTTCCTGCAATCGACCTCAAGGACGGAAACTGCGTCCGCCTGATCAAGGGCGACATGGATCAGGCAACGGTTTTCAACGACAATCCCGGCGATCAGGCCCGGTCATTTGAACAACTCGGTTTCGAGTGGCTTCACCTGGTCGACCTCAACGGCGCCTTCGAGGGGCGGCCGGTCAACGGCTCAGCTGTCGATGCCATCCTCGACGCGGTTACCCTTCCCATCCAGCTTGGCGGCGGCATCCGTGACCGCGACACCATAGACATGTGGCTCGAAAAGGGCATAGCCAGGGTCATTCTCGGCACCGCGGCCGTGCGTGATCCGGAACTGGTCCGGCAGGCCTGCCGCGACCATCCCGGCCGGATCGCCGTCGGTCTCGACGCCCGCAAGGGTCGGGTTGCCGTCGAAGGGTGGGCCGAGACATCCGAGCTTTCGGTAACCGAGATGGCCGCACGGTTTGAAGATTCCGGGGTTGCGGCAATCATTTTCACCGACATCGACCGCGATGGTGTGCTCGAGGGGCTGAACCTGGACGAAACGATCGGCCTGGCCCGGTCGACGTCGATACCGGTGATCGCCAGCGGCGGACTGTCGTCGATGGATGATATCGAAAAACTGCTCGCGCCCGAATGTGCCGGGCTTTCGGGCGCAATCTCCGGCCGGGCGCTCTATGACGGACGGATCGATGCTGCCCGGGCGCTTGCAAAGTTGCGGGCCGGGCGTGTTCCGGAAGGTGCGGGCAATGCTTAAGGCCCGTGTCATTCCCTGCCTCGACGTCAAGGATGGACGGGTCGTCAAAGGGGTCAATTTTGTCGACCTGCGCGACGCCGGTGATCCGGTGGAAAGTGCTACCGCCTATGACGCGGCAGGTGCCGACGAGCTGTGTTTTCTCGATATCACGGCAAGCCATGAAAACCGCGGCATTATTCTGGATGTGGTCTCGAGGACGGCGGAGCAGTGCTTCATGCCGCTGACCGTGGGTGGCGGCGTGCGCGCTGTGGAGGACGTGCGCAAGCTGCTTCTTGCCGGTGCCGACAAGGTTTCCATCAACACCGCAGCCGTCAGGGACCGCGACTTCGTCGACCGTGCCGCAGAGAAGTACGGCAGCCAGTGTATCGTGGTGGCGATCGACGCCAAGAAAACCTCAACAGACGGGGAAACGGACCGCTGGGAGATCTTTACCCATGGCGGCCGCGAGCCGACCGGCATCGACGCCGTCGCGTTCGCCCGCGACGTGGTGGGCCGGGGCGCCGGTGAACTGCTTCTGACATCGATGGACCGGGACGGCACCAAGGCGGGCTTCGACATCGCTCTCACCCGTGCGGTCAGCGACGCCGTCACGGTGCCGGTCATTGCCAGCGGTGGCGTCGGGACGCTGGATCATCTCGTGGACGGCATCAAGCAGGGTCATGCCAGCGCGGTGCTTGCCGCCTCGATCTTTCATTTCGGCGAATTTTCCATCTGTGAAGCAAAACGGCATATGGAATTGGCAGGTGTTCCGGTGCGCCTGGACGGTGAAGCATAGTAGGGTGGCAAAGGTGCGGCACGGCGGCGCTGTTCAATCGGACCGATGAAGTGTATGACACCGGCCATCGTCAGATGACCAAAAATGGACCGAACCATGAGTGGAAATTCCGACAGGGCCGGACCCGACGTACTGACACAACTGGCTGCCACAATCCACGAACGTCGGCTGGCGCCGGTCGACGATTCCTACACGGCCAGGCTGGTTGATGCCGGGATAGAAAAATGCGCCCAGAAATTCGGCGAAGAGGCAATCGAGACGGTTATCGCAGCGGTGGCGGGAAACCGGGGTCAGACGGTCAGCGAATCCGCCGACATGCTTTACCATCTGCTTGTTGTATTTGAAGCAGCCGGAATCGGCATTCACGAGGTATTTGAAGAACTCCAGCGCCGGCAAGGTGTCAGCGGTCTGGTGGAAAAGGCCAACCGGGCCGGGTCCGGCGGCCCGTCGCCGGACAACGGGTGAACATCGCCATGACCGAAACCCTGGATCGAACCACCACGAATGAACTGGCGCCGCACCGGGTGTTTTCCAGAACCGAATGGGGCCGCCTGCGCGCCGACACCCCCCTGACCCTGTCGCAATCGGAAATCGAAGACCTGCAGGGTATCAACGAACCGGTGTCCATGGACGAGTTCAGCCAGATCTATCTGCCGATTGCCAGACTGCTGAACCTCTATGTGGCGGCAACCCAGCAGTTGTTTTCCGCGACCCAGGAATTTCTCGGCGCCGGTGAGCACAAGGTGCCCTACATCATCGGGCTCGCGGGAAGTGTCGCCGCCGGCAAGAGCACGTCGGCCCGCGTTCTCAGAGCCCTTCTTGCCGGCGGGCCCGGAAATCCGAAAGTTGATCTGGTGCCGACAGACGGTTTTTTGTTGCCGAACGCAGTGCTCAATGCCGAAGGTCTCATGGACAAGAAGGGATTTCCGGAAAGCTACGACCTGCCGACGCTTCTGCGCTTCCTGTCGGACATCAAGGCCGGCAAGCGTCACGTCAAGGCACCGGTCTATTCTCATTTGGCCTATGACGTGCTGCCCGATCGGACAATCGAGGTTGACCAGCCCGATGTTCTGATTGTCGAGGGGTTGAACGTCCTGCAGACAGGCAAACCCCCCGAGGACGGCAAAGCCATCCCCTATGTCTCGGATTTCTTCGATTTTTCGGTCTACATCGACGCCGACGAGGATGTGCTGCGGCGCTGGTATGTGGAGCGGTTCTTCAGCTTGCGCGAAACCGCTTTCCGCAACCCGAAATCCTACTTCCACCGTTACTCCAAACTCACCGACGACCAGTCATTCGAGACGGCGAACGACATCTGGGACCGGATAAATCTGAAAAACCTTCTGGAGAATGTCCTGCCCACCCGCCATCGTGCGGACTTGATCCTGCGCAAGGGTTCGGATCATATTACCCAGGCCGTGGCACTGCGTAAGCTCTGAAAGATCAGCGACCGCCCCGCGGCGCCGAAGGTACTGAACAGAGGCTCTCTTGCAAGACAGTCATACATCCATGATTCGTTCGTCCACCGTCCTGCAGGTCCGCGATGTGGTGGCGAGCGAGGCGTTCTACCGGGAGCAGCTCGGCTTCACCACCGCAGGCTTCTGGGGCGAGCCGCCGTGTTTCTGCATCGTCGGGCGCGGTACGGTGACGGTCTTTCTCGATCAGGCCCGCTCTGGCGACCCGATTCCCGTCAACCAGTATTGGGCTGCTTACATCTATGTAGCCGATGTCGGGGCGCTGCTTGGCGAAGTCACAAACAACGCTGTCGACATTCTGCGCGGTCCCGAAGACACGCCCTACGGCTGCCGCGATTTCGATGTTCGCGATCCCGATGGCCACATCCTTTGTTTCGGCCAGGACCTGACGCCGGGTCCCGATGGTCCTGGACTATGACGACGTGCCGGATTGGGAGACAGCAATGAACAAGACCGCGCCGGTTATCGAAGACGCTGTCGCCATTGTGCCGGTACGCGATGTCACCGCCACAATGGACTTTTACGCCGACACCTTAGGCTTCGAGCGGCGGATGATTTCCGACGACAAGGCCTTTGGCATCGTTGTGCACGGCGAGGCGGCGGTTCACTTTGTCCGCGCCGATGACGACGCGTCACTGGCGGCCACTGCCAATCATATTTCGATCTATCTGTGGGTCCAGGGTGTCGATGCGTTGTATGAACATCTGAAACCGGCACTGGAAATGCTGCCGTCCGGCCGGGTGAGGGCACCGTTCGACCAGCCATACGGCCTGCGCGAGTTTCACGTCAAGGACCCGGACGGGTGTCTGCTTTTCTTTGGCGAAAATCCGGATGGTGAGTCCCATGAACCTTAAGGTCCTGGGCCGCCATGTCCTGGCCGTGCTTGCCGGCGCCGTGGCGGGTATGCTGGCCGTGACCGCTGTGCAAGCGGTCGGTCATGCAATCTACCCGGTTGTGAATTTTGAAGGCGCCGACGCGGCGGCCCTGGAGAAACTTATCGCGGCCCTGCCTGTGGGAGCCCTGCTGTTTGTCGTCCTTGCCTGGCTGGCCGGAGGTCTTCTGGGAGGGTACACAGCAACCTGCATTGCGCCCGGCCGGTCACTCATGCCAGCCATCACCGTCGGCATGTTTTTGTTGGCTGCAACGGCCGCGACGTTGTTCGCTGTTCCACATCCAGTCTGGATGACCGTCGCTGGTTTCATCGTACCGCTGCCCGCTGCTCTTGCCGGTGGCTGGGCGGGGCGCCGTCTCATGACATGGCGCTCGGACAGGCAACTCTGACCCAGGGCATCAGCCGATTTTTGCAAGCAGGCGGCGGATTTGGACTCGTTCCTTGTCCGACAGCGCCGACAGCATGCTCTCCTCCGTTGCCACATGAGATACGATCATCTCTTCCGCCAGCGCATACCCTTCGTCGGTCAGGGCGATCTTCAGGCCGCGCCGGTCGCTGGGATCCATGGTCCGCTCGATCAGGCCGCGATTTTCCAGGCGGTCGAGCCGGTTGGTCATTGCGGATGTGGAAAGCATCATTTCCTTGGCGAGTGCCGATGGCGACAGGCTTTCTCCGTGACCCTGCCGGCGAAGGGTCAGAAGCACATCCGACCCGGCAATGTCCAGGTCGCGCGTCGCCCAGTTTGCCAGAACCGCCTGGCGTAACTTTTCACCAGCCCGCCAGATATCACCGCAGACCGCCATCGGCATCGGATCGATATCGGGGCGTTCGCGCCGCCATTGCTCCAGAATTGTCTCCATGTTCAGGCCGCCGGTCGCATCTGTAGCGGGCGCGGATTTTTCCTCTTGACTCATCGATAGTACCACCTTATATATTTTGATATCAAATTACTTGATATGTTATTATCTTTAATCAAGATGTCCTGCACGGAGTATCCCACGGCGTCCTGATTGTAAAGCAGAACCACTCGGCTGAGTCACGAGCAGATCAAAACCGGCCGATCTGGCGCGAAATCAAAAGGAGAATGCGAAAATGAAGATCATCGTATTTGGAGCGACAGGCGACGTTGGAAATCGTTTCGTTAAGGAGGCCGCGGCGCGAGGTCACGAAGTGTCCGCCGTTGTTAGGAACAGGAACAAACTGGACCGGCTTCCGGAGTCGGTGTCCGTCCACGTCGCCGATGTGAACGACGCAAGCGCGGTTGTCGAAGCCCTGGGCGGCCACGACCTGGCCGTGACAGCTCTTCGCCCGCCCGCAGGCCGGGAAACAGAATTACCGGCCATGACCAAAACCGTCCTGGACGCTGCGGTGCAAACCCGAACCCGCCTGCTGATTGTCGGGGGCGCCGCCAACCTGAAGCTCCCCGATAACAGCGGCTACACAGTTCTGACCGCGCCGGACTTTCTGCCTGAAGCCTGGAAACCGATCGCCACGGCCTGCCAGATCCAGTTCGAGAACTGCCTTGCCCAGCAAGACGCCGCCTGGACCTATTTCAGCCCGCCGGCGATTCTGGAACCCGGCTTGCGTACCGGGCGCTACCGCCGCGGATCGGACACCCTGCTGATTGATGAGGCTGGTGAGTCCAGAATCTCGATGGAAGACTTTGCCGTCGCCATGATGGATGTGGCCGAAACACCCAACGAGCCTGCCCGGCGCATAACGGTCGCATACTAAAAAAGGACAGCGGGGCGTGGAATTCCAGCCCCGTTCTAACCCGGAAACATCAATTCATGACCAAGTTTCAAAGTGCCACACAACCCGACCGGATGTCGGAGACCAGAGCCCGTCCGGTGAAACGGGGGCATCTGTTGATGTTGCTGGCAACCGTACTCGTGGCGACGTCTTTTCCGGTTGGTGCAGCAATCACCAGCCAAATGGACAGCCTGGTTCTGACATTTCTGCGTTTCAGCCTGGCGGCAGTACTGTTTGCGCCCATCGTGCACTGGCGCTACGGATTGAAGATGCCAGGTCTGTCCGGGCTGGTCCGTTACAGTATCCTGAGCGCCTGCCTCGTTGCATTCTTCTGGGGAATGTTCGCGGCCCTGCGCTACACGTCGGCACTCAACACGGCGACAATCTTCTGCCTGACGCCGATCATCACGGCCTTTGCCTCCAGGCTGCTGCTCGGTGAACACCTGAACGGTGTGGCGAAACTGGCGTTGCCGATCGGTGTGATTGGTGCGGTCTGGGTGATCTTTCGGGGCGATACAGCCGCCCTTCTCGCCCTTGAGCTCGGGCTCGGTGATGGCATTTTTCTGGCTGGCACTGTCGCGCTCGGTTTCTACAGCCCGTTCGTCAAGTTCTTCCATCGCGGCGAACCCATGGCACAGATGACGTTCTGGACATTGGCCACCGGTGCTGTCTGGCTCCTGATTCTCTCAGCGCCTCGCCTGTCGGATGTGGCATGGAGTACGGTTCCGGTGACTGTCTATGGCGGCATCGCATACCTGGCGGTGTTCACCACCCTCGTCACCTTCTTCGTGTTCCAGTGGAGCACCGGCATCATCGGCCCGACCAAGGTTATGTCCTATGCATTCCTCAATCCGGCGCTGGTTCTCGGCATTGGCGTGATCCTCGGCCAGCCTGCACCGCCGTCTGAAACCTACCCCGGGCTCGTGATCATTCTGGCAGCGACCGTGGTTCTGCAAATGTCCCGCACACCGGTAGACAGTGCACCGGATCCCTCGAACGCCCCGCGACCACCGCGTGAAGACACGGTCCGCCGCGACAGCCTGGCATTCCTGCAACCTGAAAGGATGAAACCATGAAAGACCTGAACCCAAACCCAGCCACGGAACATGCGATGCTTCACCGCGTGCCCGAGGATCTGAGCGACCGGATCGCCTTCGCGTTCGTGAAGTCGCTGCGTTTCATCGCTGACCGATTTTTTGCGCAACGCTATGGTCATCGCGCGGTGGTGCTTGAAACTGTCGCGGCAGTGCCCGGCATGGTGGCCGGATTGTTGCAGCACTTGAAAGCGCTCCGACGGATCAGGGACGATGAAGGCTGGATCCGGGAACTGCTGGAGGAGGCCGACAACGAACGCATGCACCTGATGACTTTCGTGCAAATTGCCATGCCAACAATGGCCGAACGGATCGTCATCATGATAACGCAGGCGATCTTCTACAATTTCTATTTCTTCCTCTATCTGTTCGCGCCGAAGACGGCGCACCGGGTCGTCGGCTACTTCGAGGAAGAGGCTGTTGCCAGCTACACCCACTTCCTTGAACAGATCGACACCGGCGTGCAGAAGAACGTGCCGGCGCCGCAGATCGCCATCGACTATTGGAACCTTGCCCATGATGCCACACTACGCGACGTGGTCATCGTTGTTCGTGAAGACGAAGCCGGTCACCGCGACCGCAACCACGGCTTTGCCGATACGCTCAAGCGCGGCGATAGCCCGGTTGGAACACGTCACATGACACCGGCTGAGCGAACCGGGAGATAACCCATGACTCCGACCGCGATATTTGTCTTGCAATTTGCGATCAGCCTGTTGGCTTTTTCCCTGCTTGCCGTCTGGTATGCGGCACCCTGGCTTGCCGGTAAAACGACGACAGTCGCGCTCTCGATCCTCGTTCTGCCACACGCCTTTCGCCATATCGGCATGAGTTTTCTCGTGCCCAGCCTCAACAGCGGCATGATGCCTGAAGCGTTTTCGACGGCAGCCGGCTATGGCGATCTCGCGGCGGCCGTTATGGCAATCGGTGCCCTGGCAGCCATGCATTGGGGTTCGACTTTGGCGATACCGCTGATATGGGTGTTCAACATTGCCGGCGTCGCAGATCTGCTGAACGCCCTGCGGCAGGCCGAAGCCATCGACCATTTCGGATCGACCTGGTTTATTCCCACATTCCTGGTGCCGCTCCTGCTGGTGACACACGTGATGATCTTTGTCAGGCTTTTCAAAGGAGCGGAGATTAATGAAAACGCTGCCTGAAAACGTCGCAAGCTACAGCCGGACGACTGAGTTCGACGAGAACACCGTTCCGGCGAAACTGCTGCAAGACCACAGCACCAAACCGGACGTGTGGGGCGTAATCCGGATCATCTCCGGCAGCCTGCGCTACACCATACCGTCCCGGCGGGAAGAAATCGTACTGACGGCGCAACGCTGCGGCATCGTCGAACCCGAAGTGCTCCACCATGTCAAACCGATTGGCAGCGTAATCTTCTATATCGAGTTCTATCGTTGAGTTTTGGCTGCACTCACAGACCGGCCCGTTCAGCAAGATCCTTCAGGGAGAGTTCCGGTCTCGCCCCAATGTGGCTGATGATCTCGGCGGCAGCGATCGCCCCCAACCGGCCGCAGTGAGCGAGCGGCTTGCCGTTCGTGAAACCGTGGAGAAAGCCAGCGGCAAACAGGTCGCCGGCACCGGTGGCATCGACCAGCTTGTCGATCGGTTCAGCGTCGACCACATGGACCTCGTCGGCGGCGGCGACCACACATCCCTTCTCGCTGCGGGTCAGCACCGCAAGTTTGCAGTCGCCGCGGGCGGCTTGAAGGGCCGCGTCGAAACTGTCGACCTCGTAGAGCGAGCAGATTTCGGCTTCGTTTGCGAACAGAACGTCGACGTCCTCGCGCAGCAAGCCCTTGAACTCGTCGCGGTACCGGTCAACGCAAAATGCGTCCGACAGGGTAAGGGACACGATGCGGTCCGCGTCATGGGCCAGTTTGGCGGCTTTCAGAAACGCCTTCTTGGCCTCAGCCGGATCCCACAGGTAGCCTTCCAGGTACGTCACCTTGGCCGATTGTATTCTCGATGGCTCGACGTCGTCGGGCCCCAGGCCGACACAGGCACCGAGGAACGTGTTCATGGTGCGCTCGCCGTCCGGTGACACCAGGATCATGCTGCGTGCCGTCGCCGGTCCCGATGTCGCCGGGGCGACCGAAAAATCCACACCCACCGCCCGGATGTCGTGACCGAAGACGTCACCCAGCTGGTCGTCGCGGACCTTGCCGATATAGGCGCCGTTGCCGCCGAACGAGGCGATGCCGGCAATCGTATTGGCGGCCGATCCGCCGGAGATCTCAATGCCCGGTCCCATGGCGTCGTAGAGTGTCCGGGCCTGGTCCTCATCGACCAGGTGCATGGCGCCTTTGGAGATATTGTGGGTTTCCAGAAAATCATCGTCGATACGCGCAAGCACGTCGACGATGGCGTTGCCGATTCCGACAACGTCGACAGGATTATGGGTCATCTGTGGGAAACTCCAGCCAAAGTGGGAAAAATATTGCGGCGGAGTATAGGGACACGCACCGGTCTGGCAATCTGAAATTCAAACACAGCCTTGTTTATTCCCAAAAGACGCATTACGTCCCACCCGAGTGCGTTTTAACCCGAAGTTCAAGACAGGTTCGTAAATGATAACGAGTGCGTTCAAGGCCATCGACCAGATGTTTTCACCGCCCTTTCGAATGGTGCTTCTGAAAGCTTTGGGCCTGACGCTGGGTCTGTTTGTGGCCGTTGGCGTCGGCCTGCAGGCAATCCTGGCACATTTCACGATCTCGGATCTGCCGTATGTGGACACGGCGATTGCTGTGCTCGCGGGTCTCGGTGTCATCATAGGCCTGGTTTTCCTGATCAGCCCGATCACCGGCCTGTTTGCCGGCATCTTTCTCGACCAGGTTGCGGAAGCCGTCGAAGAGCGTCACTACCCCGACGATACGCCGGGCACCGAACTGCCGGTCACCCAGTCGATGGGCGTCGCGTTGAAGTTCACCGCCATTCTGATCGTTGTAAATATCCTGGTCCTGCTCGTGGCCTGGGTTCCCGGTTTGAACATCGTCGCCTTCCTGTTCGGCAATGGCTATCTGCTCGGCCGGGAATATTTCGAGATGGTCGGCATGCGCCACATGCCTCCTGACGACGCCAAGGCATTGCGCCGCGAAAACTCATCGAAAGTACTGATGGCGGGTTTCATGCTCGCAGGCCTTGCCATGATTCCGTTCGCCAACCTGCTGCTGCCGCTGTTTGCCACCGCCTTCATGGTCCACGTCTTCAAGTCGACCTATGCCGCCAGCAACAGACGCATGATTGAAGCGCACTGAGTTTTGTCGGGGGAGCGCTCATCGTAGGTCCGTTATACCAGCGGCATTGATAATCGTTCTTGCACCACTTGACACAGCCGACAGCCGATACATTCATCCAATGCCACCGTCGGGTGACCGTGCTCCGCCTTTATGTCCAACCCGGCATGGCATCGACAACTGTGTCGTGATCGAATTGCAGACTGCCATTTTCCACCTGTGAATTTCTGACGACGAGACCGAAAACGAGACCGTGCGAATTAACCGAAAACGGACGCACCCGGATGTCAGCTATCAACTTGCCCCCTAGTTTTTCTCTATGCTGGGATAAAATTGTCGACAGGCCTTGCTGGCGGGAGTTCGATCGTAGCCCCAAATCTTCAATCTCGTACCAGATTAGATTCCCATCAAGATCAAATACATACGTGACAACAAAGTCCCTCGTGTCATTGCCTTCAGAACTGAATTGGACATCGATCCGGTACAGTGCATCATTATCAAGCCGTCCGACGTCTTTCAGGTGCCACGCATCTGGAACAAGCCTGATTTTGATGCTCATCAGCGTGTCTTCTTCAAACCCCCAAAACGGTTCAGTTTCTCCAGACCATTAATTGGAGTCAACAGTACTCCGATCTCTCAGTCGGGTCACTGTTTCCGGGTCCGCGGTACATCCGTCGACCTTCGACTCCACCAATCGGAACCATCATCACCCGACTTAAATCGTCTTGCCCTTGAACGAACACAGGTCCGAGATAATGCACGCCGGGCAGTCGGGTTTGCGCGCTTTGCACACATAACGCCCGTGCAGGATCAGCCAGTGATGGGCGTGGAGCATGAATTCCGGCGGCACTCTTTTCTCCAGTTTCTTTTCGACCTCGAGCGGTGTCTTGCCCGGCGCCAGCTTCAGCCTGTTGCCGATCCTGAACAGGTGTGTGTCCACAGCGATCGTAGGGATGCCGAACGCAATGTTGAGCACCACATTGGCGGTCTTGCGCCCGACCCCGGGCAGCGCCTCGAGTGCGTCGCGGTCCTGGGGTACGATGCTGTCATGATCGGCAATCAGCCGTTCCGACAGCCCGATGACATTCTTGGCCTTGTTGCGGTAGAGCCCGATCGTCTTGATGTGGTCGCGGACTTTTGCCTCGCCCAGCGCGACCATTTTTTGCGCCGTGTCCGCGGCCTCGAACAGGTCTTTCGTCGCCCGGTTCACGCCCACATCCGTCGCCTGGGCCGACAGGACAACCGCGACCAGAAGGGTAAATGGATTGACGTAGTCGAGCTCGCCCTTGGGGTCGGGATCGGCTGCCTGGAGCCTGCGAAACATTTCATGGATGTCGTCTTTTTTCACGATCGGTCGCTCCCTGTGTTGAGACACAAGGTAAGGCCGGCCAAGCCGCCGCGCAATGCGCGGCTGCCGGCAAGGCGTCAAAAATTTCCGCACCCGGCCAGGCTTCTGGTGATAGGCTTGACCGCTTGACGGAGAGGTGTCCAACAACCGGCCGTATGCTCCATGACTGAAACAACCACCCCTGCAAAAGACGAGGCGTCCAGGCTCTCGGCGGTTCTGACGCCGCACCGGTCCCTGAGTCCGACCGGCTTTCTGGTCGTCATGGGATTGCTGGGATCGGTCAGCTTTGTTGCCGGAGTGGTCTTTCTGGTTCTGGGCGCCTGGCCGGTCATCGGCTTTCTGGGTTTGGACGTGCTTCTCGTCTACTGGGCGTTCAAGGCCAACTACCGGGCGGCTCTGATCCGCGAGACCGTCGATGTCACCGATGACAAGGTCATCGTCAGGCGGTTCGATCAGGCCGGGCGGATGCGCGAATGGACCTTTCAGCCTTATTGGCTCAAGATTGAAATGACCGAGGACGAAGACACCTGCGGCCCGCTTTATCTTAGCTCCCACGGTCGCCGCCTGGCTGTCGGGACATTTCTGTCCGCCGGCGAACGCAAGGATTTTGCCGCTGAACTGCGCTCGGTTCTGGGATCGGCTTCAAGCCACAAGAATCGGGTGGTTGGTTAGCAGGCAGCACCCTATCTTAAGTCCAGATTGAACAATGCCAGTCAGGGACAAAAAGCCATGTCGATGATGACCGAACCCAGTGTTGAGATGCATGCGCAAAATGCCAAGAGCCGGACCGGCGACTATGACACGATTGCAGCCGCCGTCGAATTCCTGAGCGCGAACTGGCGCGACCATCCTTCGCTCGATGCCGTCGCCGATCACATCGGCCTGAGCCCCGCGCATTTCCACAAGCTGTTCAGCCGCTGGGCCGGGATCAGCCCGAAACAGTTCGTGCAGGCCATAGCCCTCGACAATGCCCGTGCCATGTTGCGCCAGTCGGCAAGCGTTCTGGATGCCACTTATGAAGTCGGCCTGTCAGGACCGGGCCGGCTGCACGATCTGTTTGTCAGTTACGAGGCCATGACCCCGGGCGACTACAAGGTTGGCGGCGAAGGGCTGCAAATTGCATATGGCTTTCACGCCTCGCCCTTCGGCACGACGGTTGCCATGGCCACCGACAGAGGTCTGGCGGGCATCGGATTCGCTGATTCCGAAGACCAGGCACGCAGTGACAGCCTGTTTGAGATGATGGGACGCTGGCCCCGGGCAACATTCGTTGAGGATCCGAATCGAACCGCACCATACATGGAACGGGTCTTCAGTCCCGATCAATGGTCGGCCGACCGGCCGCTCAAGATCGTCCTCATAGGTTCCGAGTTCGACGTCTCCGTCTGGCGCACCCTGCTGAAAATACCCAACGGTGCGGCCTCCTCTTACAGCGACGTTGCCGGCCATATCGGCAACCCCCGCGCCGTGCGCGCCGTCGGCAGCGCGGTCGGCCGCAATCCGATCCCGTTTGTCGTGCCGTGCCACCGGGTCTTCCGCAAATCCGGTGAACTGGGCGGTTACCACTGGGGTCTGACCCGCAAACAGGCGATCATCGGCTGGGAGTCGGCGCTGCTCGATCAGGGATCGACGGCGCTGACCTGAGAAGTGCCATCGAACACCGGCCCTACCATCGTGCCGGTGCCTACGCGCAATCCTGCAGGCGACAGCGCTCAGGCCTCTTCCAGATCGACTTTGTCCAGCACCGTGCCGTCCTCATCGAGCGTATAGATGATCGGCGCACCGGTGGCGATGTTGAGCTTGATGATTTCGTCCGGCGCCATGGCTTCCAGCTCCATCACCAGCGCCCGCAGGGAGTTGCCGTGGGCCGAGATCAGTATGGACTTGCCAGCCTTGATTTCCGGCACGATCTCCGCCCGGTAATAGGGCAGCACGCGTGCAGCCGTATCCTTGAGGCTTTCACCGCCGGGCGGGTTGACGTCGAACGACCGGCGCCAGATGTGCACCTGCTCGTCGCCCCAGCGCTTGCGGGCATCGTCCTTGTTGAGGCCGGTAAGATCGCCGTAGTCACGTTCGTTGAGCGCCTGGTCCTGGCGGATCTCCAGCTGAGTCTGGTCAAGTTCCCCCAGCATGATGTCAAGCGTACGCTGGGCCCGGATGAGCTTGCTGGTAAACGCCAGGTCGAAGACCAGGCCGCGGGCCTTGAGCGCCTTGCCCGCTGCATGAGCTTCCGCGATCCCGGTGTCGGTCAGGTCCACGTCCTTCCAGCCGGTGAACAGGTTTTTCAGGTTCCATTCGCTCTGTCCGTGGCGGACAAGAACAAGATGCCGTGTCATGTGTGGTTGGTATCCTTAATGGTTAGCGGTTCTTCGTTATCGGCGTACAGGTCAGATATCGGCGATGTCGAGCACGTCCGCCATGGAAAACAGGCCCGGTCCCCGGCCCTGACCCCACAGGGCGGCCCGCACCGCGCCACGCGCAAAAATCTCCCGGCTTTCCGCCTTGTGGACAAGTTCGATCCGCTCGGCTTCGCCGGCAAAAATCACCGAATGCTCGCCGACGACGCTGCCGCCGCGCAGGGTCGCAAAACCGATGTCCCCGGACCGCCGCGCGCCGGTACGGCCGTCACGCGACCGCACCGCCTTGCCCTCAAGGTCGACGTTGCGGCCCTCGGCCGCGGCCTGCCCGAGCAGAAGGGCAGTGCCCGAGGGGGCATCGACCTTGTGACGATGATGCATCTCCACCACTTCGATATCAAATTCTTCCCCGAGGCTTGCCGCCACCTTCCGCGCCAGGGCCGCCAGCAGATTGACCCCGAGGCTCATGTTGCCCGACTTGACGATGGTTGCGTGCCGGCTGGCGGCCTTGATCTTTTCATCGTCCTCGGCGCTGCACCCTGTCGTGCCGATAACGTGCACGATCCGCGCCTGGGCGGCGAGGCCCGCAAGACTGACGGAGGCGGCAGGTACCGTGAAATCGAGCACCCCTTGTGCCTTGACGAACAGCTCCAGCGGATCGTCCGACACCGCTACACCCAGGTCACCGACCCCGGCAAGCGTTCCCACATCCTGGCCCAGGAACACGGACCCTTCGGCTTCGAGTCCGCCCGAGACAAAACACCCCGGTGTCTCGTGAACCACCTGCGTCAGCGTCCGCCCCATGCGCCCGCCGGCGCCAACGATCACCAATCCCATTTCCGACATTCGTCTGACCGACCCATCCATCGTCATTCCGGCATCAGCCGGAATCCAGTACCACAACGCGAGCTATCACCGGCGCGCTCCTGGACCCCGGTTTGAACCGGAGTGAAAGACATCGCCGAGACGCCCGACTATCGAGGGCATCCCTATAACAGGGCAGGGACAGGAATGAAAGGTGGGCAACACCTGTCAAGTGGTGCCGGAACTCAATGCACCGTTGTCAACACCAGCGGTCCCCGCTTGGTCGCCACCAGCGTGTGTTCATACTGCACGGTCAGGTTGCCCGGGTCGGCAAACAGGGTCCAGCCGTCGTCGGCCTGTTCGACCCAGTCCGACGCGGTCGACAGGAACGGCTCGACCGTGAACACCGAGCCTTCCTTGATGACCCGCCTGTCGCGGGGTTCGTGCCATGTGGCGATTTCCTTGGGCTCTTCGTGGAGGGAGCGCCCAACCCCGTGGCTCGCCAGGTTCCGGATCAGCTGGTAATTGTTCTTGGTCGCAAAGCTCTCGATCCGCCGGCCGATTTCGTTGAGCGGTCCGCCCGGTCTGACCGCCCGGATGCCTTCCCACAGGGCGCGTTTGCCGTCCCGGCACAGGGTCTCCACCTGTTTCGTCACCGGCGGCACGGCAAAGCTCGACCCGGTGTCGGAAAAAAAGCCGTCCATTTCCGCCGAGACGTCGATGTTCACCAGATCGCCGGCCCTGATCACCCGCGGCCCTGGTATCCCGTGGGCCACTTCCTCGTTGATGCTGATGCAGGTGCCGCCGGGGAAGTCGTACATGACCCGCGGCGCCGACCGCGCGCCGGCGTCCTCCAGCATCTTCTCGCCGAGCGCATCGAGCTCTGCCGTGGTCATGCCCGGCTCAAGCGCCTTGCCCATGGCTTCGAGGACCCGGGCGACAATGCGTCCGATGCCGCGCAGTTTTTCAAGCTCTGCTGTATCTGAAACGGTCATGCCCGATCATACCCTTCGATTGTGCCGGCAGCGATTGACCGTCAAACGCCTTCGACAATCACCAAAGAGATGATACCGGCACCTTCGCGGTGCTTGCGGGCAGACTGATACTCCGGCGAATTGTAACACGCCAGAGCGTCCTCGTAGGATGGAAACTCAAGCACCACGTTGCGGGCGTGGCCGTCGCCCTCAAGCTGCGTGTACCGTCCGCCGCGCGCGCAGATGGTGGCGTTGTACTTCTTGAACGCCTCAGGCGCGCTGTCCGCATAGTTCTTGTATTGATCCGGGTCTGTCACCGTAACGTGGGCGATCCAGTAGCCTTTCATGTGGATTCTCTCCTGAGGATTCAAAGCAAAAGTCGAGAACCATACTACCGTGTAACCGGGATCAGGCAAACGCGACAGATGGCGATATGTCAGTCGCTCAAACCATCCCAAAACTCTTTGACACGGGAAAAGAAACTGGACGACTCGGGATTGTTGCTGTCTTGGGACGCGGCCTCGAAATCCTTGAGCAGTTGCTTCTGTTTGCGCGACAGGTTCACCGGTGTTTCCACGGTCACCTGGATGAACAGGTCGCCGGCCTGTTTCGACCGCAATACCGGCATGCCCTTGCCACGAAGCCTGAACTGTTTTCCAGACTGCGTGCCGTCGGGAACTTTCACACGGGCCCGCCCGCCGTCAACGGTCGGCACTTCGATTTCGCCGCCAAGGGCGGCCGTGGTCATCGACAGGGGCACAAGACAGAACAGGTCGGCACCGTCGCGCTGGAAGAACTCGTGGGGCTGGATCGACAGGAAGATGTACAGATCGCCCGTCGGTCCGCCCCGGGTTCCGGCCTCGCCTTCTCCGGCGAGCCTGATCCTGGTGCCTTCCTCGACCCCCTTGGGAATGTTGACCGACAGGTTTCGTTCCTTGGTGGTTCGGCCCAGTCCGCCGCACCCGCCGCACGGGTCGGTGATGGATTCGCCGCGGCCCTGGCAGGTCGGGCAAGTTCGCTCGATCGTGAAAAAGCCCTGGCTTGCGCGCACCTTGCCGATGCCGCCACAAGTATTGCAGGTTTGCGGCACGGTGCCCGGCTTGGCTCCGGACCCTGTACAGGTTTCGCAGGTAACGCTGGTCGGCACCCTGATCTGGGCGGTCTTGCCGTTAAAGGCGTCGTCGAGGGAAATTTCCATGTTGTAGCGCAGGTCCGCGCCACGTTCCCGGCCGCCGCCGCCGCCGCCACGCCGGCCCATGAAATCGCCGAACAGATCATCAAAAATGTCCGACATGGAGCTTGAAAAATCCTGGCCAAAACCAGGACCCCCGCGCCCGCCCTGTTCAAAGGCTGCGTGGCCATACTGGTCGTAGGCCGACCGGGTCTGCGGATCTTTCAGGACCTCGTAGGCCTCTGTGGCTTCACGGAACTTGGATTCGGCCTCAGCATCGCCCTGATTTCGGTCCGGATGGTATTGCATGGCCAGCTTGCGGAAGGCGCTCTTGAGGTCTTTGTCGTTGACACTGCGGTCGACCCCAAGCACGTCGTAGAAGTCACGCTTGTCCATGATTACCCGCCCCCGCGAACGCAGCAAAACCCGGGATTGTTAATCCCGGGCTGCTGGTATTGGATGTGAAAAGCGATTGGTGCAACGCTCTTTCCTTGATTTTCGAAAGGCAGGAAAGAGGTCAGGCGGATTTTTTGCTGTCGTCGTCGACTTCTTCAAAATCCGCATCGACCACATCGTCGCTATCAGACGCGCTGGTATCGGCGGCAGCATCGTCATCGCCGCCCTCTGCTCCGTCGCCGCTCTGATACATGGCTTCGCCAAGTTTCATGCTGGCTTGGGCAAGCGCCTCGGACTTCGCCTTGATGTCATCGACATCATCGCTTTCAAGGGCGCCCTTGAGATCGGTAACAGCCGATTCAATGACACTCTTGTCGGCCTCGGCCACCTTGTCGCCAAGATCGGTCAGTGTTTTCTCGGTCGAGTGAATCAGAGCTTCGCCCTGGTTCTTGGCTTCCACGAGGTCCTTGCGCAGCTTGTCTTCTTCCGCGTGGGCCTCCGCGTCCTTGACCATCTGGTCGATATCGTCGTCGGACAGACCGCCGGAGGCCTGAATACGGATGGTCTGTTCCTTGCCGGTCGCCTTGTCGGTTGCCGAAACATTGACGATACCGTTGGCATCGATGTCGAAGGCGACTTCGATCTGCGGCACGCCGCGCGGTGCCGGCGGGATGCCGACTAGGTCGAACTGTCCGAGCAGTTTGTTGTCGGACGCCATTTCGCGTTCACCCTGGAAGACCCGGATAGTGACCGCATTCTGGCTGTCTTCCGCGGTCGAGAACACCTGGCCCTTCTTGGTCGGGATCGTCGTGTTGCGTTCGATCAGGCGTGTGAAGACACCGCCAAGCGTTTCGATGCCAAGCGAAAGCGGCGTCACGTCGAGCAAAAGCACGTCCTTGACGTCGCCCTGCAGAACGCCGGCCTGGATGGCCGCACCCATGGCGACCACTTCGTCCGGGTTGACGCTCATGTTGGGCTCTCTGCCGAAGAAGTTCTGAACCGTCTCGCGGATCTTCGGCATGCGGGTCATACCGCCCACAACCACGACTTCATCGATTTCGGCGGCCTTCAGGCCGGCATCCTTGAGGGCTGCCTGGCACGGGCCCACCGTCCGCTGGACCAGATCTTCGACCAGGCTCTCGAGCTTGGCGCGGGTCAGCTTCATGGTCAGGTGCTTCGGTCCCGACTGGTCGGCTGTGATGAACGGCAGGTTGACTTCAGTCTGCTGCGCCGAAGACAGTTCGATCTTGGCTTTTTCTGCCGCCTCCTTGAGGCGCTGCAGGGCAAGCTTGTCGCTGCGCAGGTTGATGCCGTTGTCTTTCTTGAATTCGTCGGCAAGATAGTCGACCAGACGCAGGTCGAAATCCTCACCGCCCAGGAAGGTATCGCCGTTGGTGGACTTCACTTCGAACACACCGTCGCCGATTTCCAGGATCGAGACGTCGAACGTACCGCCGCCAAGGTCGTAGACCGCGATCGTCTTGCCGTCGTTCTTGTCGAGGCCGTAAGCCAGGGCCGCCGCTGTCGGTTCGTTGATGATCCGCAGCACTTCAAGACCGGCAATCTTGCCCGCGTCCTTGGTTGCCTGGCGCTGGGCGTCGTTGAAATAAGCCGGTACCGTGATCACCGCCTGGGTCACTTCGGAGCCCAGGAAGGATTCAGCGGTTTCCTTCATCTTCTGCAGGATGAAGGCGGAAATCTGTGAAGGCGAGTATTTCTCGCTGCGCGATTCGACCCAGGCATCGCCGTTGTCGGCCTTGGCGATGGTATAGGGGACCATGTCACGGTCTTTCTGGGTGGTCGGGTCATCGAAGGACCGGCCAATCAGGCGCTTGATCGCAAAAAACGTATTCTCTGGGTTCGTGACCGCCTGCCGTTTGGCCGGCTGGCCGACGAGGCGCTCGCCGTCTTCGGTAAAGGCTACCATCGACGGTGTCGTGCGCACCCCTTCGGAATTTTCAATGACTTTTGGCGTGGAGCCATCCATGACAGCGACGCATGAGTTGGTCGTGCCAAGGTCAATGCCAATGACTTTCGACATGTCTTACTACCTCTTAGTTCGGCAAACCGTTCCAGGCCTCCCGAGGGAGCACCCTTTATTTCCCGCCGAAACGAGAGACGGGTTTCGGTTTCCTGAGTATGAACATCAATGTTTGGTTCGTCGCTTATATAGGTCCGTGAACCGTATGCTGCAAGCGAATCAGGTGATAAAATTGGCAAATCGGAGCGAATTATGGTCACGCGGGTGCCTTGCGTGTTCAGGAACGGGCAAATTGATTAACAAAGGCTTTAGACTGGTCTCGGATTATCTCGACAGCCAGGCCCAGAAACGGCTGCTTGATGTGCTGCGTCCGTGTGTCGCTGCAGCACCCTTCTATCGTCCGGTGATGCCGCGCAGCGGGCGGCCGTTTTCCGTTGTGATGACAAATCTGGGGCCTCTGGGCTGGGTCTCGGACAAGGCCGGCTACCGCTACCAGTCCCATCATCCTGAGACCGGAGAACCCTGGCCGGAGTTGCCCGACGAGTTTCTGGCCCTGTGGAACGACCTCACCGCATGGCCGGTACCGCCCCAGTGCTGTCTCGTGAACTTCTACCGTGATGGCAAGGCGCGCATGGGCCTTCACCGCGATGAAGACGAAGAAGACAGAAAGGCGCCCGTTCTTTCGATCTCGCTCGGCGACACCGCTGTATTCCGGATGGGTGGTCTTGAGCGGCGCGGACCGACACAATCGGTCAAGCTTAATTCTGGCGATGCCATGATCCTCGAAAACGAGGCGCGCCATGCCTATCACGGCATCGACCGAATCCTGACCGGTTCATCGTCGTTGTTGCGCGACGGTGGTCGGCTCAACCTGACGTTTCGGCGGGTGACCCCGGTCTGACTGTCAGGCGTTCTTGTCCACGCTATGACCCACAGGCTCTTCACCGGCATCTGCCGGTTGTGTCTTTTCCAGCGGATCGGTATAGGCCGCCGCAGGGCCGGTTGCCCCGGCAGCGGCTTCTGGTGCCGTCTCTGGTGTCACAGTTTCGGGCGCCGAGTCGCCGGCGGGCGCCGGTGCAGCCTTAGGGCCGCCCTTCGACACACCGACCATGGCCGGTCTGAGCATCCGGTCGTTGATCACGTAGCCCGCCTGAATCAGTTCAACGACGGTGCCCGAGGGGACTTCGGCATTCTCGACTTCGAAAATCGCCTGATGGAAGTTCGGATCGAACTTTTCGCCTTTTGGCGAAAGCTGGGTGATGCCGTGGCGGGACAGCACATTCTGCAGCTCACGCTCGGTCATTTCCACGCCGGCAATCAGGTTTGTGATGCCTTCAGCGGCCGAATTGCGGGTTTCGTCGTCCATGCTGGCGATCGCCCGCGTCAGGTTGTCGCTGATCGACAGCACATCCTGGGCAAACCGGCTGATGGCGTATTTGCCGGCGTCCTGTTTTTCGCGCTCCGTGCGCCGCCGCAGGTTTTCCATGTCGGCAACCGTGAGCAGGAGTTTCTCCCGCAGATCTGCGTTCTCGGACTTGAGGCTGTCCAGCTGGGCGGCAACAATGTCCGTTGTATCCGGTGCCGCATCGGCGTCGTCGTTATCGGCCTGACCCTCTGTCGCCGGAACGTCCGGATCGACCCAGGGTGACTCTTTTTCGGTGTCGGAGATTTCGTTCATGGTCTCTATGGCAATCTGATATGGAGTGTTTGTGCACCGATATCAGCCTTCAGCGCCAAAAAATCAAGTCAGGAAACGCCCGATGACCCGCGCTGTATAGTCCACCATGGGTATGATCCTGGCATAATTGAGCCGAGTCGGTCCAATGACGCCGAGCACGCCGACAACTTTTTGCTGGGAATCCCGGTAAGGCGAAATGATCAGCGACGACCCGGACATGGAGAACAGCTTGTTTTCCGATCCTATGAAAATCCGCACCCCTTCACCCGATTCTGCCAGGCCGAGAAGGCGGATCAATTCGCGTTTGTTTTCAAGATCGTCGAACAGGTGCCGGATGCGTTCCAGGTCCTCCAGTTCGGTCAGATCCTCCAGCAGGTTCGAACGGCCCCGCACAATCAGGGATTTTTCATTGCCGCCTTCATCGTTGGACCATGTGGCCAGGCCCGCTTCCACGACTTTCTGGGTCAAGGCATCGAGTTCGACGCTCTTGTGATCGATTTCGGTGCGGATCAGATTTTGCAGCTCCACGATGGTGCGCCCGGCCATCTTGGAGTTGATGTAGTTTGAGGCCTCCACAAGCGTCGAAGGCGGCAGCCCCGGCGGCAGGTCGAGCACCCGGTTTTCCACGCTGCCGTCTTCGCCGACCAGGATCACCATCGCCTTGGTCGGTTCCAGGGCAACGAATTCTATGTGCTTGAGCCGCATGTTGACCTTGGGCGTCAGGACCACGCCGGCACACTGGCTCAGGCCCGAAAGCATGTTGGTCGCTTCCGTCAGCACTTCTTCTATATTGCGGTGTTTTCGTTCAGCCGCGATCTGGGCCTCGATATGGGCCTGTTCGGCGTCTGTCAGGTCGCCGACTTCCAGAAGGCCGTCCACGAACAGACGCAGACCCGCTTCGGTCGGCATCCGGCCGGCACTGGTGTGTGGCGCATAGATCAACCCAAGCGCTTCCAGATCCGACATCACATTGCGGATCGAGGCGGGCGACAGGCTCGTCGGCAGTATCCGGCTGATCGAGCGCGACCCCACCGGGTCCCCGGAATCCAGATAGCTTTCGACCAGACGTTGAAACACGCTGCGCGAACGCTGATCGAGTTGGCTCAGAGTTGAAAGTCTATCGTCCATTGGCCCAGACAGGTTTTTTCGGAATCAACGGTTGCACCGGTGCACATCATACCAGAGAGAATGAAACCTAGGCAGGCTTATCTCCCAGGTCAATTACGGACAATTCGGCACCGGGCAACGTCCGCCGCCGGCAATCCACCGCTTTACGGCTGTGTGGGTCCGGGGTATCAAGCGCACAAAGAACTGACCCTGCACCATCCGCTTTCGCCGTCGTGTTGCAGGTCTGCCCGGCTCAAAAGGAACTGATATGCGCCCATCGAATCGCCAACCTGACGAAATTCGCTCCATTACGCTGGAACGGGGATTTTCAAAGCACGCGGAGGGATCCTGCCTCATCAAGTGCGGCGATACTCATGTTTTGTGCACGGCAAGTCTTGAAGAACGCGTGCCGCCGTGGCTGCGCGGTGCGGGCAAAGGCTGGGTGACGGCCGAATACGGCATGTTGCCGCGCTCCACCGGAGGCCGGATGCGGCGTGAGGCCACAGCCGGCAAGCAGTCCGGCCGCACTCAGGAAATCCAGCGCCTGATCGGACGCAGCCTCCGGGCGGTCGTCGATATGGAAAAACTGGGCGAACGCCAGATTTCGGTCGATTGCGACGTCATTCAGGCGGATGGCGGAACCCGTACCGCCGCGATCACCGGATCCTGGGTCGCGCTTCACGACTGCATCGCCTGGATGAAGGCCCGAGACATGTTCAAGGCCGATCCGCTGATCGATCAGGTCGCGGCAATTTCGTGCGGCATCTGGCAGGGCACGCCGGTCTGCGACCTCGACTACGATGAGGATTCATCTGCCGACACGGATGCAAACTTCGTCATGACCGGTTCGGGCGGTATCGTTGAAATTCAGGGAACGGCGGAAGGGGTTCCATTCTCCGAAGAAAGCTTCGCGGAACTGATGCGCCTGGCAAAACAGGGCATCGGCGAACTCGTTTCCCTGCAGAAAATGGCTGTCGGTTGATGAACCGAAGTCTCATCGGTGCTGACAAGCTTGTGGTTGCAAGCCACAACACCGGCAAGATCCGTGAAATACGAGACCTCCTTGCACCCTTCGGCATCGCAACACTCTCGGCGGCGGAACTTGGCCTTGAGGAGCCCGAAGAAACCGGCACGACATTTGAGGCCAATGCGCGTCTCAAGGCCCTGGCATCGGCTCACGCTGCCGGTCTACCCGCCCTTGCCGACGACTCGGGTCTTGCGGCCGACGCCCTGAACGGAGAACCTGGTATCTACTCCGCACGTTGGGCCGGCGAGACGAAGGATTTTGGTGCGGCCATGCAACTTGTGGAAGACCGCCTGCAGGACGCCGGTGCGTCTGCCGGTTCAGGACGGCGCACGGCGAAATTCGTCTGTGCGCTGTGTCTGGCCTGGCCCGACGGCCATACGGAATTATTCGAGGGCGAGGTTGCCGGAACGCTTGTCTGGCCGCCGCAGGGCGACCGGGGGTTCGGCTACGACCCGATGTTCGTGCCGTTGGGGTTCGACGAAACGTTCGGCCAGATGGTGCCGGCCCGAAAGCACGATATGTCCCACCGCGCGGCGGCCTTTCGATTGCTCATGGCCCAATGCTTGAGCCCCGGCAGTCAACCGGCATCGTGAGATGAACCGGTACGGCGAAGCACATGCTGAATTCGGCGTTTACGTTCATTGGCCCTTCTGCCAGGCCAAGTGCCCCTATTGCGACTTCAATTCCCATGTCCGCCATGCCGCGGTCGATCAACCGGCATTTGCCGGGGCGATTGGCCGCGAGCTGGACTATTTTGCCCAGCGGACGCCGGGCCGTGTGGTCCGCAGCATTTTTTTTGGCGGCGGCACACCATCCCTGATGGATCCTGCGACGGTCGAGTCGGTGCTGGCCGCAATCCACAGGCTCTGGCCGGTTGCAGACGATGTCGAGGTAACCCTCGAAGCCAATCCGACCAGTGTCGAAGCAAGCCGGTTTCAGGGCTATCGGGCGGCCGGTGTCAACCGGGTGTCGCTCGGCATACAGGCCCTTGATGATGCCGCCCTGAAGACTTTGGGCAGGCTGCATACCAAGGCCGAGGCGATTGCCGCATTCGAGGTTGCCCGCAGGAATTTTGACCGGGTGTCCTTCGACCTGATCTATTCACGGCCAGGCCAGACAACCGCCGGATGGACAACAGAGCTTGCCCGGGCCCTGGAACTGGCCGTCGACCATCTCTCGCTCTATCAGCTGACCATCGAACCGGGCACGCGGTTTCACGACCTTCACAGCCGCGGCATGCTGCGTATTCCAGACGAGGACGCGGCCAGAGATCTCTACGACGCGACCCAGGATGTCTGCAGCCGGGCCGGTCTCGGCGCCTATGAGATTTCCAACCATGCACGCCCTGGCGCGGAATGCCGGCACAATCTGGTCTACTGGCGCTACGGCGAGTATGCCGCCGCCGGACCGGGCGCCCATGCCCGCTACGCCCTGGGGACGGACCGGGTTGCAACCGTCGCGGAACGCCACCCGGAGAACTGGGCGGCGAAAGTGCGCGAGCACGGCCACGGGATAACAGCGCAGGAAACCCTTGGACCGGCCGACCAGGCCGACGAACTGCTGCTCATGGGGCTTCGTTTGCACGAGGGTGTCGACCTGGTGCGCTATGCCGCGCTCGCGGGCCGGATGCCGGCCGCCGACACTGTCGACATGCTTGTGCAACACGGACTCGTTGCCCGGACGTCAAACACACGGATTGCCGCTACGGCACACGGACGTCCGGTGCTCAATCGGATAATCGCTGAACTGGCCGTTTAGATTTTAGATGTTCTAGAAACCGGCGCCTGAAAATTTCGAAGGCGGCTGGCTGATCACGCGATAGCCCGTCGGCGTCACTTCCATGACCGCAAGGCCACGCTGGTTCAGCCCGTTGGGCAGAAACCGGAACAGACCGTCGATGCCCGCGAAACCTTCCGGGTTTGTCAGACGCGACGGCGCAAAACTGTTCTGGGGCTGTGACCGTGCCAGGGCAACCGCCAGGCTTACACTGTCATACGACAGGCTCGCGATCCGCGGCGGTTCACGCCCATACGCACTCTTGAAACGCCGGTTGAAGGCGCCTTTCGATGACGGTGGTGGTCCGGCAAACCAGCCACCCGACAGGCCAGGCATGGCCTCGATTCCCGGCTGATCCCACAATCCCGTTCCCAACAGTTGAACCTGGCCGGTATTGACGCCGTTTTTCTGCAGCGAGGCGCCGATCGAACGCAGCAGGTCGCCGCCTTCAGCGACCATTATGGCCTGGACGCCTTTTCCGGTGCTCTTGGTCGCTTCCGCCATTTTCTTGACCGGTTCGTCGATTCCCGATGACGATCGGTTAAAGCGTTCGACTGCGGAGAGTTTGCCGCCGTTGCGTGGCACTGAAGCGACCATGGCCTGCTCGATCAGGGCGCCGTAGGGCGATCCCGGCAGCAGGGCGCCAAATTTCTTTTTACCCCGGCTCGTGGCATAGGAGACAACTCTTGAAACTTCCTGTTCGGGCAGGAAACTCAACAGGAAGACGCCATTGCCCGCCACAGTCTTGTCCGTGGAGTAGGCGATGACAGGAATGCTTGCCGCCTGGGCGATCGGGGCCACCGCTTTCACGGAGCCCGCGAACAGCGGTCCCAGAATAAGCTGGGCGCCCTCTGCCACCGCTTCTTTCGCCGCCGCCTGAGCGCCGCCGGGCGTTCCACGGGTATCCTTTGGAATCAGGACAATCGAAGGATCGTTGGTATCGAACAGCGCCAGTTCTCCGGCTTCCTTGAGGCCGCGGGCAATTTCGCCGGCCCGTCCGGCCGCTGTCAGCGGCAGAAGCAGCGCGACCTTGGCACCGCCGCCGCCATCCTTGATCTGGCTGACGGTATTTTCGTTAACCGCTTGGGTGTCAGGCTTGTCACCGCCGCCGAACAGGGATTTGCCGCCGCCAAGATTGAGCCCGCCGCAGCCGGCAAGCATCACGGCGGCTGTCAGCCACACGGCATGCAGGACAGGTCGCCGCCGCGAGCCTGGGCCAAACGTCCTGGCTTTCGGCAACATAGTGCTGTTAGTCCCGAATTTCATTCCAGCGTGGCCTCCGCCAGTATTTCCGACCGCTTTGGACGCGTACATAGTACCACCGTAGAGGTTTTGTCCATCCAGCAATTGCGTTTGTTAAGGCTAAAGGAATATTACTGTTAAGTAAAATTCGACGCGGTTTTATGGTAAACGCATACCGTGTTGTTAAGGCGGAATAAAGACATCGATCGATGGCGCGTCCGGTAACCCTCAGCGAAAACCGTTTCTCTTATCTGATCGACGGTCATATCCATCACGCGCCCGGCCTGGCGCCCGGCCTCTATGTCGTGGCGACACCGATCGGCAATCTGGGAGACGTGACGATCCGCGGGCTGCGGACCCTGGCGGCCGCCGACACAATCCTGTGCGAGGATACCCGCACAACCGTCAAGCTCCTGAATCACTTTGGCATCAAGTCGAAACTCAAGGCCTATCACGACCACAATGCAGCGAGAGTGCGCCCGGGAATCCTGCACGATCTGGAAAACGGTGCGTCGATCGCGCTGGTCAGCGATGCCGGGACACCGCTGGTATCGGATCCTGGCTTCAAACTCGTGTCGGAGGTCCAGCAGCTGGGCCTGCCCGTGACGCCGGTGCCCGGCGCCTCCGCACCGCTCGCCGCGTTGATGGCGGCAGGCTTGCCCAGCGACCGGTTTCATTTTGTCGGTTTCCTGCCGGCAAAGGCCGGCCAGCGGGTCCGGGAACTTGAAAGCCTGCGCCCGGTCCAGGCAACCCTGGTGTTTTTCGAATCGGCAAGAAGACTAACCGCCACACTTGAAGCGATGTCAAAAATCTTCGGAAGCCGTCAGGCAGCGATTGCCCGAGAACTGACAAAAATGCACGAAGAAGTGATCCGCGGCGACCTGCCCCAGTTGCACCGCCGCCTTGCAGACAGCGGCCCTTTGCGCGGTGAGATCGTGATCCTCGTCTCTCCGCCCTTGGAACTGCCGCCGCCTGAACCGGGCGCCGTCACGGCGCTTCTGATCGACGCCCTGAAGGGCGGATCGGTCAAACAGGCCGCTGAAACCGTCGCGGCACAAACCGGACTGCCGCGACGGGAGCTCTATGCCCAAGCCGTTTCATTGCGAAACGGAGACGATAATGACGACCCGGAAAGCAGGCCGGAACCTAACCCGGCCCGATAGTGTCAAGATCGACAGCCTCAGGCATGACAGGAAAACCCGCCGCCGCGGCCTGGTCGGCGAGTGGGTGGCGGCAACCTTCCTGATTGTCAAAGGCTACCGGATCCTGGAGCGGCGATACCGCACGCCCCACGGCGAAATCGATCTGATCGCGAGGCGTGCCAACACGATCGCTTTCGTCGAAGTCAAGGCCCGTCCCACTCTCGAACTGGCGCTGTTGTCGATTACAAGCCGGCAGCGCCGGCGGATTATCGCGACGGCGGAACTCTGGATTGCCGGCCAGCCCGAGATGTCTGATATCGATCTGCGCTTCGACGTGGTCGCCGTGATGCCGCGCGGGGTGCCCGCCCATCTGGCCGGAGCCTTTACGACGGACGATTTTTAGGGCACCAGATGGCGTGACACACCTTTGGTTGCAAATCCACTGTCCCCTTCGGAGCGCTTCTCGATATGACCCTCAACATTGCCATCCAGATGGACCCGATCGACTCCATCGATATTGTTGGCGACTCGTCGTTTGCCCTCATCCTCGAGGCCCGCAGACGCGGCCACGATGTCTTCTACTATCTGCCCCAGGCGCTGAGTTTCCGCGACAGCCAGCTGACCGCAACCGGATCGAGCCTTGAGGTCCGCGACGAGGACGGCAATCATTTCACGGCATTCGATGAGCGTCGCGAGGATATCTCGGGCATGGATGTGGTGCTCCTGCGTCAGGATCCGCCCTTCGACATGGGCTACATTACCACCACCCATCTTCTGGAACGCATTCACCCCAAGACACTGGTTGTCAACGATCCGGCACACGTCCGCAACGCCCCTGAAAAGGTGTTTGTGCTCGATTATCCTCAGTTCATGCCGCCGACGCTGATTACCCGCAATCAGGCCGATATCGTGGCATTCCGCAGGGAATTCGGAGACATCATCATCAAACCGCTCTACGGCAATGGCGGCGCCGGTGTCTTCCGTCTGACGTCCCAGGACCAGAACCTGGCGTCGCTTCTGGAGATCTTTGAACAGGCTTTTCCCGAGCCTTTCATCATCCAGCAATACGTGCCGGCGGTACGCGCCGGCGACAAGCGCATCATCCTGGTCGACGGCAAGGTTGCCGGCGCCATCAACCGGGTGCCGGCCGAAGGCGAAAGCCGGTCGAACATGCATGTGGGCGGCCGCCCCGAGCCGGCCGGCCTGACCGCGCGCGATCAGGAAATCTGCGACGCGCTTGGCCCGGAACTGAAGGCCCGCGGACTGATCTTTGTCGGCATTGACGTCATCGGCGACGTCCTGACCGAGATCAACGTCACCTCGCCGACCGGCATCCGCGAAGTCAAGCGGTTCGGTGGCGAAGACATTGCGGCGTTGATTTGGGACGCGATCGAATCCAGAGTCTAATGCGCGGCAACGGCCTGCACGGGTTAATAATGTTCAAAGACATTGGTTAATAAAATCCACATGCCATAAGAGTTTTGGTTAACGAAATACTGATCGTTTGCTTAATGTGGTTGTTTACTATTAATTCACTAAACGATTGTCTCCGGTTAATAACTTGGTAACATTTGCTTGTCTCACCGATTTTCGTTTGTTGTTTGAACGGAACGGCTTTTTCAGAGGCGGGTAATCAGACAAGTCGGAGTACAAAATGACAGATAAAAAGGACGTCGACGCACAGTTGACGGAACAGGAAGGCGAAGTGGACGTTTCACGGCGGGCACTGCTCGTCAAGCTTGGCCTGGCAGGTCTTGCCGCCTATGCGGTCCCTACGCTTGCAACCCTGAGTGAAGCGGAAGCCGGCGGCTACAAGCGCCGGAAGCGCCGGAAAAAGCGGAAACACGGAAAGCGGTCCTCGAAGTCGCGGTCATCCAAGTCAAGGTCACGCAGCCGCTCAAAGTCGCGTAGCCGTTCGAAATCAAAGTCGCGCAGCCGTTCGAAGTCGAAGTCGCGGTCACGCAGCTCTTGATGAGCGCGTTGCCCTAAGGGTACTGTTTTCATCAATCCTGGGACGGATTGACGAAAATTTAAGAGCCGCTGCCTGATAAAGTCCGGGCGGCGGCTTTTTTCTGTTGTCGGCGGGCCAGGCGGATGGGCACGGGTATGGATCTTTCGAGCACGAACGAAACGATGACCGGTGAGACGATCAAACGGGTGGCGCTCAATGAGTTTTCAACGCCCCTGGAGTTCACCGGATGCAGCGACTTGCTTGAGGCTTTTGTCGCCGTTCTCCACGGCTGGTCGTTTCGCGAACTGACCGATGAACCGTTGGATCCGGACAGGACGATTCGTTTCTGGAAGGCCGACGGTGTCTATCAATGGTCGACGCCCTGGGGCAGCCATTCGCTGCATCGCCGGCGCAACTACCCGCCGCGCACAACCGTCGAGGCCCTGTGCGACTTTCACTATGACTTTGTCGGCTGGTATCTGTACGAACAGCCCGATGTCCTGTGCCTGCACTGCGCGGCGGTCGAGTTCGGCGATGGCCTCGTCGTTTTTCCCTGCGTCGCCAAAGCCGGCAAGAGCACGCTCACCGCACAGATGGTCTCGAGAGGGCACCGGGTGTTTTCCGACGATATCATGCCCATAGAACCGGGCCGCAACAATGGTGTTGCAACCGGTCTCCAGCCGCGGCTCCGGCGACCGTTGCCAAAGAATTTTCCCGACAAATCAAGGGCCTTCATCGAAGCCAGAAGCGGCCCGGCCAACAAGCGGTACGTCTATTTGAACCTGTCGGGCGACGAAATCGCACCTTACGGCGAAACCGCACCGGTCAAGGGGTTTGTATTGCTCGAACGCGAAGCCGATATCCGGGCCGAGATTATCACCGACACCGCCAGCAACATGCTGGCGGAAGTGATCATGCAGAACTCCAGGCGCAAGGCGTTCCCGATGGAGGTATTCGAGCGTACCCATCAGCTCGTCAGCCAGGCCGATTGCGTCCGGCTGCGCTATTCCAACGGCCTTGAGGCGATCGACCTTCTTGGGGAGAGATTTGGCCGATGATCATGAACCACCCCTTTGTTCGTTGCAGCCATGTGGTCAGCCGCAGGGTCGATCAGGACGTTTTTCTGGTCGATGAGAAAACCACAGCGATTCACCAGCTCAACGCCGTCGGCGCCGCTATTTGGCAACTACTGGACGAACCGCGCAAGATTGCCGATATTCTGGAAATCCTGCACACCGCTTTCCCCGGCAAGTCCAGAAAAACCATCAAGAAGGATGTCAAAGCCCTGCTTGAAGACTTTCTTGACGAAGAATTGATCGAGGAACTGGAACCCGGTTCCCCTGTTTGAGGCTCCGACTGGTAGCTTGACGGATCGCGTTGACCTTATCTTAATCTGCCCGCTGTTCAATGAATTCAGGTGTATGGGCGGAACTTGAACTCGGTCTTTAGAGATGTGTATTGCGTACTTGCGGATCACCACAACGGCGATTGTTATGATCGGCCTGGCCCTGTCTTCAGCCATTTCCCAGGAGATAGACCTGCCATCGCAGCCGGGTTTCGATTTTCCCGATGAGTACCGACCGGACGGAATCCGGACCGAAAATTTCATTTACAAGCCGTCGCTTGAAATCTCCGCCGGACATACGGACGACATTCGCAGGGATGGCGATGCGCCGGTCAAGGATCTCTTCACAGAGATTACCCCACGGCTGAAAATCGAGTCGGACTGGGACCGCAATGAAGTGTTTGTCGACCTGCGCGGGTCGAAGATCATCTACCGCGACAACAGCCCTGAGAATGAAACCTCTTACGATGCTTTCACGGCGGTAACGCTCGACCTGAGTGAGGACACCACCCTCGATCTTGAAGCCCAGTATGTCTTCGAGCAGGAACCCCGCGACGATCCCGAGACGCCGGAAGGAACCGACGAGCGGCCGTTCGAGCAGAAGATCATCGGGTCTGCCGAACTGAGTCACAGTTTTGGCAAGTTCGAACTGGCCCTCAAGGGCACCATCGACGACCGGGTAAAGGAAAAGGATCCGTTCGACACCGGTGCGGCCGTTGATGTGGATAACCGGGACTATACCCGTTACGACACCCGGTTGCGGGGCACCTACGAGATTTCCGAGAAACTGGCCGTGTTTGCGGAAGCGGCCTACAACAACTGGAGTTTCGAACAGAAAGTCGACGACGATAATCTCAGGCGCGGCTCTCATGGCTACGGCGCATTTGCCGGTTTCGAGGCCAGGCTCGGCAAGTCGGTGGAGGCCCAGGCGGCAATCGGCTACCGGCATCAGAATTTCGAGGAGGCAACTTTCGCCGATCTCAATTACGTCACCATGGATGCCTGGATCAAATGGGACATTACCGGTTCGACCGCTCTGACGCTCTCTACGACCACGGATTTCGAAGAGAGCACGATCTCGGAAACCTCTGCAATTCTGTCACGCGAGGTCTCTCTGCGTCTCGACCATCAGCCGGTCGAAAATGTCAACGTCTTTGGCGAGGCGACATACGTCTTTGAGGACTTCATGAGTACCGCCGACAGGGACGACACCTATATCGGTCGTGTTGGCGTCGATTATGCGCTCAACAAGGAAGTTATGATCAAGGCGCTTTACGAGCATGAGCGTCTGAGCAGTGACTTTCCCGAAGACAACTTCACGGAGAACAAGTTTCTCGTCGGGCTGAAACTCAGCAAGTGATACAGCAGGTCACCCGATCGTTTCGAAATCGGGTCGTTTTCCGGACAATCTCAGGACAATCTCAGAACAATCTCAGGAAGCCGCTGCCGGCACGTCTTCCGGACGGCTATCGCCAAGCCATTTTTCAATCATCCCCGCCACGTGGTCCGGTGATACCGGTTTTGTGAGGCAATCGTCCATTCCGACCGTGAGGCAGGCCTCGCGGTATTCGCTCAGAACATCGGCAACCAGGCCGACTATCGGCACGCGGTGTCCTGAGTCAGCTTCCAGCGCTCTAATTGTCTTGGTGGCCTCGAATCCGTTCATATCGGGCAGGGAGGTATCCATGAACACCAGCCGAGGCGGCTGTGTCTCAATCATCATCATGGCTTGCTTGCTGCTTGCAATGATCGAGTATGTGTACTCAGTTCGGCCGAGAATCTGCTCGATGACCAACTGGTTCACCGCGTTGTCTTCAACAACCAGGATGTCGATCGGGTTGCGGCCTGGCGACAGATGACCAGACAACGCTGTTTCCCGTAGCGGGTCCGGGGTGGTGGCAACGGAATGCTGTTGAACTGGAGACTGCCGATGCCGGCACGCCGAAGCGGGCATTTGCCGGAGCATCGTCAAAAGCGTGTTCGTCTGCACCGGCTTGACCAGCTGTCTGCAGAATCCGGCCGCCGCGAGGTCAGACGGTGGCCAGGGATCCGAGAAAGTCGTCAAAAGGATCAACCGGGTTTCGCCGAACCGGTCGTCGGCCCTGATGAAACGCGCAACGTCGATACCGCTGAGCTCAGGCATTTCCATGTCCACGAAGACGCAATCATACGGCTTTCCCGCTTCCAGACTGTCCCGCATTCGCGCCAGTCCGTAGGCGCCGGAACGAGACGTGTCGCAAAGCATATTGGTGCCTCTGAGCTGGGCTGCCAGAACTGACCGGCTGACCTCGTTGTCGTCGATGACCAAAACCCGCAGGGTTTCAAGATCCCGGTTTTCTGTTGTCTCCACTGTATCGGTGTTTCCGGGCACCTCGAGAGTCCCGGCGGCACGGGAAACCCGATCCGGACCGGTTTCCATATCCGGCGACCCGGAGGCGGCAACCGGTTCGATCGGCAGAAGGACATGTGTGAGGTCCGGCAAGGGTACTATCGCTCCGCAAAATCTGATATGGGGCAGCGCCCTTAATGCAAGCGTGATCCGCTCTCCGTCTCCTGCCACGAGCCGATCGAATGACAGTGTGGTCTGCCAGTCCTGAACATCGAACACTTCCTCAAGATACGGCGCCGATGCCAAGTCCGGCAGAACGTAGTGCATCCGGTCGCCGGTACCGACAATCGTCAGGGCGCTGTCGACCAACAGGAAAAAAGGGCACAGCCTGTCGAGTTGACGATGGTCCAGGACGACCTGCAGGGTGTCGGGTGTGCCGGGTGCTGTCATAGGGGGAGACACTTGCTGTATCGGGAATCGAAGATGGGCCGGATCTGTTTCTGCGATGTTAGGGTGCGCTGACATGACGCCGGCTCAGCACAGGCAGGAGCTGTGCCGTTCGGGGCCCTGAAGGGAACGTTCGGAGAATTCTTGAGTGCCCGGGCACCTCGTGCCGGGAAACGCGTCTGACCAATCCATCCATCGGTTTGCCCTCTATGCCGGTCGTCTGAACTTTATCGACCATAGCGGATTGCTGTTAAATTTGAGCAAACACCCATCGACGGAAATATGAGCCGCCTTGCGTATCACGACCGGGAGCAAGGCCATGGTCGCACATATCAAGACAGTCGCCTTCCAGGGCGTCGAGGCGGTGCCGGTCGATGTTCAGGTCCAGGTGACCTCCGGTCTGCCCGCGTTCACGATCGTCGGCTTGCCCGACAAGGCGGTTGCAGAGAGTCGTGAGCGGGTTCGGGCCGCCCTCACGGCAATTGGTCTGGGTCTGCCGCCAAAACGCATCACGGTCAACATGGCGCCCGCCGACCTGCCGAAGGAGGGCAGTCATTTCGATCTGGCCGTAGCGCTCGGTCTGATGGCGGTCATGGGAGTCGTGGACCCTGCCCGTCTGGCCCGTTTTGTGGTCGTTGGCGAACTGTCTCTCGACGGATCGGTGTCCGCCGTCATGGGTGTCCTGCCGGCGGCGATTGCCGCAAATGCGCTTGATATGGGGCTGATTTGCCCAAGCGAACAGGGCAGCGAAGCGGCCTGGGCCGGGGACGGGCTTGAAATTCTTGCGCCGGAAAACCTGATCCAGGTTGTCAATCATTTCAAGGGTACAGAGTTTCTGGTTCCGCCACGGCCGGGCCAATCCTGTGACGGAGACAACTTGCCGGACCTCAGGGACGTCAAGGGACAGGATCATGCCAAGCGGGCGCTCGAAGTCGCCGCCGCCGGTGGCCACAATATGCTCATGTGCGGGCCGCCCGGCGCCGGCAAGTCGATGCTCGCCCAGAGACTCCCGTCCATCCTGCCGCCGCTCGATTCCGCCGAGATGCTCGGCATTAGGTAGCAATTGCACCAAGCCATTGATGGCAGTTTCGCGCTGTTTTTGTCATTCTCTCAGTCATGGCCGAACCTCATGTAATTACCGCACTGGTTGCGAAACGCGCTGAACTGTCAGGCGATATCGAAACCACTCACCAGCGACTTCACCAGATGATTGCGGATCTGGAATCGCTAGACAAAACTCTGTTGATGTTCGATCCCGACTACGAGATTGAAACGATAAAGCCCAAGGCATTCAGGCCACCGGAAGACT
>JAJFHD010000146.1 GCA_021775805.1 Alphaproteobacteria bacterium
CCACCATTCAGTCTCCCCATGTCATAGACTTTCGAAGAACCTGCCAGAAGAGCCCCGCATTACGGGAGGATAGCTCCATAACGTAGGTCATCGTCTGGAACAGAGACTGCAAATATGCGCTGTTTTCGCGGATTTTGTCCATTCGTCTCTGTGGGCCTTTTTTCGGGACCAGACGTTTGGCAAACTGATGGTGGGTGATCTTTCAGGATTGTGATCCAAATCCAAGGACGTCGTGCTGGCTTGCCCAATCCATCGGCAATGCCTCGATGTTACGTAGTTTTCGTATTGTCAGATCGACCGGCTGTCTGCCGTCGAGGATTTTCTGGACAATGTCAGGAGACAGGAACGCAAGCGGCAGGAACCGACTGACCTCATTTCGATCTATGTTTTCAAACTTGGCAAGCTCATCAATGGAAGTGACGTCGCCATTCGTGAGCAAGTCGAGCCAGCGATGTGCGTTGGCGACCGTCATGATCAGGTTCTGGTCGGGGTTTGCTTCGCGGTCCTCGCTTGATCCGATCACGATCTTTGTCTCCACACCGCGTCGTTTGAGTTTGTGGGGCAACTCAATGCGTTGAATACGTTGTTGCGGTTCCGTGTTGTTCGTGTCGTCGACATCCATCTCCAGGGTCAGAGTGAGTTTCGTTGGATCGATTTCGATGACCAGTTTGTCTGAGTGAAGTTCAACGCGATGCAGAATACTTTTCAGCAACTCTTTTTGTTCGACAGGCGGCGCCGCATTCAAACGTTTCAAGATGCCAACAGCCTTGGCAAAAGTGTTGCGATATGCATCAGGCGATAGATCATCAACGTCCAGCAACTTCATGAACTTCAAATCGTCCGAGAGGTGCTGGATGATTGTGCTGATCACAGGTCGTTCAATCTCCCGAGCGGGCACTCGCCATCCATCCGTTCCTTTGCGCTTAGCCTCCATCAATCGATGGGAGATGTAATAGCGGTAGCGAACACCATCTTTGACCGCATGTGAGGGGGAGAGCCGATCGCCAGTCTCATCGAAGATCAGCCCTGTCAGAATGCTGGGCGAGTCCGTGTTAGACGATGAGCACCGCTCGACAGCATTCGAGGCGATCATGTTCTGCACGTCATCCCAGGTTTCGTGGTCGATGATCGCATCATGTTTGCCGTCAAAGGTTTCGTCATGGTGGACGACCCGGCCGATGTAGATTGGGTTGGAGAGCAGCTGATAAAGATTGCCGCGTGAGAACGGTTTGCTACCTTGTAGGTGTCCATCACGCCGCCGCCGATGTTTCGTGACGATGCCAAGTGCATCGGCACGCTGCTTCAATCGCCTGACGCTGCCAGTCTCAAGATAAAGCTGGAACAGGAGACGTACTGTTTCTGCCTCGATTTCATTAACCACAAGCTGCTTGTCGATGGCATCATAACCAAGTGGCGATGGCCCACCCATCCACATGCCTTTCTTCTTTGATGCCGCAATCTTGTCGCGGATGCGTTCAGCCGTCACCTCCCGTTCGAACTGGGCGAAGGAAAGCAGGACATTCAGTGTGAGCCGTCCCATGGATGTGGTCGTGTTGAACTGCTGTGTCACGGAGACAAACGACACATCGTGGCCATCGAACACATCAACGATCTTGGCAAAGTCCATGAGCGACCGGGTCAACCGGTCGATCTTGTAGACGACCACTACATCAACCCGTCCGGCCTTGATCTCATCCAGTAACTCCAGAAGGGCAGGGCGCTCCATGGTGCCGCCGGAGATGCCGCCATCGTCATAGTGTTGCTTGACGAGCCTCCAGCCCAGGCTCGCCTGTGAGGCAACGTAGGCCTCACAAGATTCGCGTTGGGCATCAAGGGAGTTGAAGTCCTGTTCAAGACCTTCATCGGTAGATTTGCGCGTGTAAATCGCACAGCGATATGTGCTCTTCCCACTCATAATCCAAAGAACCTCGGGCCGGACCACTTGGCACCTGTTATCGCCTGTGCCACTGCGGACAGCGACACAAAATGCTGATCTCTCCAGGCAAAGCCGGTATCCAGAACCTCAACTTGATGGTTTACGCCGTGCCATTCCCGAACAAGCCTGGTGCCTGGTTTCAGAACTTGTTTGACACTGCATTGTTGAATCGGCTTGTCTTGGGCGATCGCAAGTAGCGCCTTGGCAGTTGCCGGTTTGAGCTTGCCGATCCGCCGGGCTTGCAGTTGGTAGGCACATGAGCGTTCCAGCAATCCGCGTTTGACGCCCTTGGGCGGGGTGGCGCGATGGACCTTCATCCATCGCGCCACTAATTCGGCCCGGGAGAGATCGTTCAGGTTGTCGATCTCTCGGTTGATTAGAACCTTGATCTTGTCGCTGACCATGGTCAGGCGTCCACCGTTTCTGCAATGCGGTAGCGCCTGACACCTTTCGTGTCCTTCTCGCTCAGAATGTCCAGGCCCATTCGCTTCCTAACTGTGCCCGACAGGAAGCCTCGGACACTGTGGTCCTGCCAGTCGGTCGCCTTGGATAGTTCGACGATGGTGGCCCCCTTGGAACGACGCAGAAGGGTCAGTACTTTCTGTGTCTTGGTAGGCTTTGGCGTACGCTTGGTTTTTGCCGATCCGGACGATTGGGTATCGTTTGTGAGGTCTTGCATGACGAACTCCTTCAGTTTGATGGAGCAGCCACCAATATCGGGGCTGCTACTGGCTGAAGCCCGGAACGTTTTTGTTCGGGCAATACTGAGGAGGTTTTGTCTCGCTTTGACGGTCTCTATGAATGCTTGCTTTACTCAGGAAGTCCAGTTGATAAGGCAGAGCGTTCAAGGTTTCTCTGTCGGCCGATCGATTGCGCAACGGCTCACGATCACAACGGTTTGGGCGACCGCTTTGATGTCGTCAGCCAGGTTCTTCAACTGCTCGCCATAATCGGTGAGTTCTTTGGATGTCGCCGTGGCCGACTGCCCTGCACACGCCAACAGATGGGTTTCTTCGAGCATGGCGGTTAGGGCTGCCATCAGTTGGTTTGCCAGGTCGCGTTGATTGTCTTCCACTGCTCATTCCTCACTGTCACCAGCAAGCAACGCTTCCTTTGGCGTGGAAGTCCAGTCGTATTGGGCTCAAGTCAGACAATTGCCGATGATGTTCCTGTCCGAGCGTTTGTGGCATTACTGTGCCCCGGCGGATGTGCGAATAAATTCCAGACATATCATCAGAATATTCGTTCAGTACCGACCCGATCGTAATAATTGTCGTGCGCAGTCACTTCACTGATACCGTCGCCTATGTGATAGACTCGACAATCCAATTTCGATGCAGTTTCCCGTTCCGTTGCCCAATTGAGGAACTGGCTAAACGCGTCTACTTGGTCATTGTTTCTGGAGTTCGGGAATCCGAGAATTTCACTGAGAAAGTCGGCCAGCCACGGAGCTTCCTGAGGTATGAAGACCCTGCCGGATTCCACGGTTGCTGACACCTTTGCCGCTCGCGTTACTTTGTCTTTGTCCGGTCGGCACGGAATTGTGTGGAAGTTCGATTGATTCAAAGTCTGAATCAGAGCCTTCCCACTGGAAGCGGCCTCAATCAGAATAGCTGACGGCCGGTGACGTTTTCTTTGACTCCGGACAGCATGGAGCAATTCCGGGAACTCGATTTGTTCGCGAAATACCTCCAACAGATAGTAGTCAGATCCGACTACTCCCCACGTCAGACATGCCGAGTAACTGCTCTGCGCGTTGGTACCTGCAGCAGTGTCCCAGCTCTGTACTACGCGATCGAACGGTTCACGACTGCGACGCCTCCGATATGTTTTGAACCACTTGCGTTGGAACAGGTTGCCCTCAGGCGGAATCGGAGCCTGCATGTATTGGGCCGCGAAGTTGTAGCTGCCCAGGATATTTTTGGTTTGCGCGAGAGAATCAAGAGATTCGCGAGCAGCGTTAAGTGGTTCTCCTTTTGCGCGGAAATATGTTTCATCATCACTAATGGGGATTTTGTCATTTTCAGTCGCGATTGCGGGAATGACGAGTGAAACCCAGTTGTCGAGTTCCAATACGTTTCCGATGAGATCGTCCTCGTGTGTGCGTTGCCCTACAATGATAATAACACCAGTTTCTTTATCATCGAGCCGCGAATAAAGAGTATTGCGAAACCAATCGATCACATTGCGTCGTTCTACTTTTGACGGCGCATCTCCGGCCTTCATGGCGTCATCGATAACGATATAGTCAGCGCCCAGGCCCGTAATCGCGCCGCCGATGGAGGTTGCTTGAATCTCACCTCCGGCATCTGTCTTGATCACTGTGTCTGTGCATTTGGTGATCTTTAAGTCTGGATAAAGATTTTGATACCAATCGCTCTCGGCCAGTTTTCGCCGGAGTTGCGCAAAGTGTCTACTGAGATCCTCACCGTAACTAATGCATTTGGTGTTTATGGATGGATCTCGCCCTAACAACCAAAGAGGGAATGCAACAGAAGTGCATTCGGATTTCAAACTTCGTGGTTGCAATGCAAAGATTGAACGTGTGATGTCACCTCGTGCGCACCGGTCCAACTGGTAGCACATCGCCTCGATGTGCCAGTTAAGATCGAGCGACTTTCCATCGTGCAGCACTTCGAATGCTTTCTGTATGAACGGGCCCATTGCATCACGACACATAGCTTGGACTAATTGATGCGCATTCTTATGTTTCATTGGTTTTGCCGCTTGATTTGGCCGACTTCAAAACCGATGCTTCAAATTGAGCAAGCAGTTCTTTGTCGGTTGAGGTTAGTTCAGGGTTCGCCGCATTCTGTTCCGTGTCGTCCTGCAGATACCGAAACACGAGATTGAGAATGAGTGCGGCGGCCTTCGAGTCTCCGCTAATCGCCTTGGCAGCCAAACTTTTGATCATAGCCCGTTGTTTGGACACCTTTTTCAGCTTGCCAGCTTCCTTCAAAGGGATCTTCTCAGCCAGTTCTTCGGCCAACTCAGTTTTGAGGTTCTTGGCGCCTTTGGGCCGCCCTTTGGCGTTGCCAGATTTTCCTGGCTTGAACTGGGTGTGTTTTGGCGGCTTGCCGTAACCCACTTGGTATGGTTTGCCCTTCGCCATCTCAAACCTCCCCTTGGTTGGACACAGGCTCGGGGGGAGGCAGCAGTAGCTGACGTCTCGCGTTCCCTTCACTCAGTTCATCGAAACTCTGGCCGGTAACCGCATGGATAGCTTTGCAACCGGTGTAGTCCTGCCAACGTCTGATCGTCACATCGACGTAGAGTGGGTCGAGTTCAATGCCGGCGCAGATGCGGCCTGTTTGTTCGCAAGCAAGCAAGGTTGTGCCCGATCCCAGAAAGGTGTCCAGAATGACGCCGCTGGGATGGGAGCAGTCACGGATTGCATCTGCTACCATGGACAATGGTTTGACCGTAGGGTGCAAGGCGAGATCCTTGCGGCGATCCCTGTCGAGAGTGTTTACACCGGCATAGTTCCAGACGTTTGTCCGATTGCGCTTGTACTTGCCAAGCATAACATTGTTGATGTGCGGTGCATCGCCATTCCGAAAAACAAGCACGAGTTCATGCTGCGATCGGTAGAGGGAGCCCATACCGCCATTGGTTTTCGCCCAAACGCACAAGTTCAGCTGTATATCGTAGAGAGCTTCACAGATTTGAGTGACCATGTGCAGATGGCGCCAATCCATGAAGATGAAATGAACAGAACCGCCCTCACTGAAGCGGACCAAATTGCGAACAATGTCGAAAAGGAAGTTGGCAAACTCCTTGTCCGTCATCTCACCAGAGGCCATCGGAAACTCGCGATGCTGGATGGAACCAGAGCCGCAGACGTTTCTGTCGATCGGAACATTGTACGGAGGGTCAGTAATAACCGACTGGGCCAGACGGCCTTCGAGAACTTTCGAATAGAATTGCGGGTCTTGGGCATCGGCACAAATCAAACGGTGTCGATCCATCAACCAGAGATCACCTTTTTGGGAGATGGCTTTCATGCGAACCGGAGGGATATGATCCATAGGATCGCTGGCCGTGAAGTCGAGTTGCTGATCGGTTAGTAATTCGATCTCCGGCATTTCGAAGCCGGTCAGCGTGGCATCATAATCAATCTCTACAAGTTCCCGAAGTTCAATGGCGAGTTTGACCGCATCCCACTCGCCAAGTTCGGCCAGCTTGTTGTCCGCAATCCTGAATGCTGACACTTGAGCAGGTGTCAGATAGTCGAGCCGAATGATGGGAACTTCATCAATGCCAGCATTCTCTGCTGCTTGCAGCCTTGCGTGTCCGCTGATGATTGTGTCGTCTTTGTCAACGACAATGGGGATGACAAAGCCAAACTCAAGGATGCTCCGGGTGAGACCCTTCAGTTGCCGCTTGGTATGGCTTCTTGGATTGTTAGCATAGGCGTTCAATGAACTGGCGGAAACGTACTCTACGCGACCGACAAACCTAGTATTTGAGAAGTTGTGGTGAGCTGGATTTCGGCAACCGCCGCTTCCCCTTTTTGATGTCGCAGAATTCGGGGGCTTCGTGTTTCCCTTCTTCCTTGTCATAGCTTCGACCTCCAAATCTTGGCTGTCGTCCTATGTCCTCTAACCAAGGTACAAGTGAGACAACAGCGGTTAAGTCCGCTGCCATCTCCCAACCCTCCTTGGTTTGCGGGAGAAAGCAATTTGTCCACATCTAGTGGATGAGAAGCGATACGTCAATGGATGTGGTGGTTAGTGGCGAATTGTCCGTTGAATGCCGGAAATTCCAATTTGCAGTACTTGTGGGGATTTTCAGTAGTAATGATTTATGTGAATTACAATCCGAATTCGCGCAGGGCCTTCTGAAGGGGTGCGGCCAAACGAACCTTTATGTGAATCTCGTCTTCGTCGTTGATTATCGGTATTGGTCGTACGTCTGCATCTCGCAGCACACGCAATCCCTCTAGATGACCTCGTGCTCTTCCATTGAGGGCCATTATACGAAGTGTGTGGCCGGCATTTGTAATGACATAGATCCCTCCGGTAACTCCTTCGTTTGCAGGAGAACACCGCGTAAACACCAAACCATCGATTAGTTTGCTGTGGCACCGAACTGGATAGTAAATGTTACGATTTATGTAATGCAATGATAGGGCGTCATTTGCCCGTTTGATATCGTCGGGCCATCCGAAGACTGACATCTCACCAATCCATGCGCCTGGAAGGGGAGAGGCCTGAGCCGCCGGGGATGTTTTCTTTGGCGCAGTAATGCGCACTTGTGTGTCTTGCCCGGTGCCAGCGATTAGATCCTGTTCGGCAGTTGAACCAAGCTGATACAGCAGAATGAACAAGGTGGGCACTCCCACAAGAAATGCCGACAATCTTCGTTTGAACGGCTTGATTGGTTTTATCAGACAAATGGCAAAGTAGAGCGCTGCCAGTAACAACAACCCAGTGTAGATCAGTAGCATGACTATGTGCCTCCAATGAGTTCGCACACCAAATGTCTGTAGACGATAGGCTACATTCAGATGGATTGGAACTGGAATTGTGACTTATAGTCTGTAGACTAAAAAGCTACATTCTTGCCTCTTGCGGTCATGGATATTCGCGAGCAGGTAGGGTGTAACGTGCGCCGCTTGAGAGAAAGCAAAGGCTGGTCTCAGGAAGAACTTGCGTTCGAGACGGGACTACACCGAACCTACATCAGCGGTATCGAACGCGGCGTGCGTAACCCAACTGTTGTGGTTCTTGACAGAATTGCTGGAAAGCTAGGCGTGGAACCTGATCGCCTATTGGTCAAGTAGCATGACTGTTGTGAGAAGTCTGCTGACCGGTATTTTTGAACCCGTATGACTGTGCTTGCGGTGGGCAATCCGAAATGGACGCGCCATGATAGCAACTTACGTCGGCAACGGGGCGGGGAGTGTGAATTCGCTGCATCTGCGAAAAGACGAGTTAAACTTCAGGAAAGCGGATGTTCGCCGCTCCCGCATCAACCTCCGTTCTACCTGGCCTGATACTCGTCACGAAGTTCTCTCCGGTCAAACATCCGGAA
>JAJFHD010000147.1 GCA_021775805.1 Alphaproteobacteria bacterium
GCCTGCCTGGACGCCACTGGACATCGCCGCCTGCCGGAACGGGGTCAAGGCAGCCTCGCGTGTCATTTCAGGGAGAATTGCCGCGGAGACGAACCACAGGCTCATGGCCGCCACTTCCGCAATCAGCAGCAATGTCACGGATCGGAATTTCATGGGCTGGTGCTAATCCTGGGACAAATGACGGCGGCGGGATGCGGCCTGGAAAAAGATAGGCCATTCCCATTCGGCGCTCAATGGCGATGATCCGGCCTGTGAAAAATGCGTGACACGGTCCGGTGTGCACACCTAGCATCGTTTCTATTCATGGCGCCATCAGGCGTCGACGTCAGGGGTGGATTGGCGTGTCGATAGATTGCAGTCTCTTGCGTTGGCTTCTCGTGGCTGTCCTGTCCACCGGACTTGGCGTCAATCTGCCCACGCCTGCGGCGGCCGGGCAGGTACTGCAGGTGAAGGCCTCCAGCGGCGCCAAATTGCGGACGCTGCTGTCCGGCAATCCTGAAACCGCGAAGGCTAATGTCATTCTGCTCACCGGTGGCAACGGTGTGCTGAAGATTTCCGGGAAGGGAGAGATCAGGAAGCCGACGGACAACTTTCTGGTCCGCACGCGTGAGCTGTTTGTCGCCGCTGGATTTCTCGCCGCGCTGGTTGACGCGCCGATGGACCGCAGGGCAAAACCGGGGCTTCTTGGCGGTTTCCGGGCGTCGGCAGAACATGGGGCGGACCTTGCGACAATCGCCAGGGACCTGAACAATCTCAACGGCAGGCCAGTTGTTGTGGTTGGCACCAGCCGGGGCACTGTCTCCGCAGTCAACCTTGCATTGAGAGAAACAGGCGGTGTCGTTGCCGGTGCGGTTTTGACGTCATCGATCACAAGGCCCAACAAAAAGGGAGGGACCATTCGGGACTTGCCGCTCGGCAGGCTGAAGGTTCCCTTGCTGTTCGTTCACAACAAGGGCGACAAATGCAAGACGACACGCCTCTCCGGCATCGCGCCTATCGTGGACATGTTGAAACAGAAAGGCGTCAAGGCCGAACTGGTTGTGGTCGCCAGCACAAGGAAAACCGGCAAGAATTGCCGCGGCCGCTCACCGCACGGATTTCTGGGGCTCGAGGCTCAGGTCATCAAGACGATCACGGTCTGGATCGAAGCCCTGTTGTGATCGATGTGGGGCCTGCCACTTTGGACCGTGCCCGGACACTTCCCGGCGCGACACGGATCGGAACTTCATGGGCTGTTGCTGACCTTGGGACAAACGATAACCGCGGGGGGCGGTCCGGAAGAAGGCAGGCCATGCCGTAATTGCACGCCATCTCTTCGCAAGATACGGGTTACTTTCTGAAGTCACCGTCAAACCTGAGACAGGATCACCCCGTGGACATAACTTACAAGATCGACGGCAAAGTCAGAGCCCGTATCCGTGACGGTGGCGAGGTCGGTTTCTATCTGTACCTCTACGACCTGGACAGCGGTGCGTGCACGCACGACTACCTGCAGGACACGCAGGCGTTGGCCCAGGAACAGGCAGAGGAAGATTTCTCGCTGGCGCTCAGTGGTTGGCAACAAGAGGCTTGATTGCCACCCGGCGTTTGTACAGCAACGCGATCTTGTGATCCGGAGAACGCGGCAATGATGTTTCCGAGCCGTCAACCTGTATGCGCACGCGCCTTAAAAAGCCGGACCAGTCTGGGACCATAGACCAAGAGCCAGGCGACTAGGGGGATGAAAAAAATGGCCGGATGAAAATTGACGATGGAACTGAGCGCCGCCCAGAGCCACATTGTTGCCGATGTGCTGACCCTGATTTCGCGTTGCTGCAATCCGGCCTTGAGGTGCTCTATCCAGTCCGATCCGGGCACGGTGTCTTCAAACAGTTTTGCGTAATCGATCTGGTCGATATCAATGTTGTAGCGAGCGCTGTGGCCAACGGATTCGACACTGTCCGGCATTGCCAAATACTCCCGCCAGCCGTTCGGACCACTGCCGCAGGCTTGTCGGAATACCAACGGGAAGCGCACGCCGGTATGCCGACTGATTTCTTCCAGAACTTTCCAGTATGCCAATTTGCCGGTTCCCTGAGGCGAGGCCCAGTCTGGGGCATCGCCGCCACCACCGTTTTCAAGGCCCTGCTTGAAGGCATCGATTGCGGCACTGGTTGAGAGATCCGTGTTCACCCGTGGCATCAGAGCCATCTCCTGGCTGCCATGTGAAAACGTCACAAGCACAATCTTCAACGATCCCCGTTGATACTGAGCAGCGACATCCGTGAGGGCGGCTTTAAGAGTCTCCGGTCTCGAAAGAGGTGAAAAGGCCAGGATTTCATTCGAGACAAGCGGCAGTTCAGGAAATCGTTTTGTCTTTAGAACGCCCCGGTCACGCCTGAAGTGCTTATATTCTCCGTTGTTCACAAGGGTGTTTGTAAAGATCGCAAGATCGAAACCGATCCGTTGCGCCGCTTCAAGCAAGGCAGATTCGTCCTGAACGAGCTGGCGTCGAAAGCCCTTGAGATCGGCTTCGATAATGGTAGCGAGCTTGCCGGCGATCGGCGCCTTGCTCTGACGCAAAAGCGTCAGCAGTAACTTCAAATTGGAGGATTGTTCCCGAGCGACGGCCGGTGTCTCGTTACCGTAATACACAAACACCGTATTGGCTGCGCCCGGCTCTTGGCCAGCAGCCCATGCCGGTCCAACGCCAACGGTCATGGCGATGGCAGCTGTAAACCAAACCAGGAAAGCAAAACGCAACGGCACACCAACGCGATGTTCATTCGCGGTGTGTGTCGGAATTTTGTTCATTTTATCAAATATGACCTGCCGCACAGCACGCCAATGAGGTGCAAAGCCCGCGCGTGCAGCAACCCCAATCAGTGAACCACCAACCCTTGCAGAAGACCCTGTGTAACCTGAATCAGATTAAGTCAGATACCCAGACCGGTCGTAAACAGGCCGGTTTGTGTCGTACCCGACGGTGTATCAGGTCCGGCGAAAGAAACCGACGCACCGAAGGCGCCGAGGCCTAAGGCAATCACGCCCAAAACAACACCAATTTTTCCAATGTGTCTCATCTGCGCCTCTCCATTGAGTCACGAATACGGACTCTGTACGACCAAAGTACCACAATATGGCAGCAAGCGTCAAATTTCTGCCGCCTTTTGCTCATGTTCGGTCTTCCAATTTTCCGTTTTACGGTGGGCGCGCTCGGTCCCAATTTCTTGCGAAACCCGAAATATTGGATAAGGATGGACGGCATTTTGCCATCTTTGCCGGAATTTTCAGTTTTCGGTGACTGCGGAAATCGACGTCCATGTCACACGAACCATCTCCTGACGTTGCCACCGCCCTACCGGGCCAGCACGACGCTGGTTCAAGAAAATCCAAGGTTTTTGTTTCTTATTCCCGCCGGGACCGGCAACGCATCGCTCAGTTGCACGAATTGCTCGCGCGCAACAAAAACGTCACCGTCTTTCGCGATACCGACGACATCCTTCCTGCAGAGGAGTGGAAACCGCGTCTGGAGCACCTGATCCGGGCCGCCGACTCGATCCTGTTCGCCCTCAGTCCGAATTCCGCGGAATCGGAGGAGTGCCGGTGGGAGGTCGAGTTGGCCGAAAGCCTGAACAAGCGCATAATTCCGGTCGTCCTTGAAGACGTCAAGGAAGGTGCCCCTGCGGCCCTGTCGAAGCTGAATTACATATTTCTGACCCCCGATCACGATCCTGACGAAGCGATCGACAAGATCTCCGCGACCATTGACACGGACATCGACTGGGTCCGCGAGCATACACGTCTGGCTGAATTGGCCGAGCGCTGGCAACACATGCGCAATAGTGGCGCCAAGCCGCTGGTCGGCCGGGAACTCTCGGAAGCCGAGCGATGGCTTGGAAGCCAGCCGCGGCACGCCCCCAATCCGACAGAGGCGCATCGCACGTTCATTTACGAAAGCCGCCGCGCCGCAAACCGGCGGACCCGCAGGAATTCTGTCGCTGCCCTTTTTGCCGCCGTCCTGTTCGCCGTTCTGGCAGTGTTTTCCTATATTTCCTACAAGGAGGCGAACGACAACTTCATCCTCGCGCTTCTGACCAAGGCCGACGAGTTGCTGGCCAAGAACATGCCGTCCAAGACGCTGGTGGTGGCGAGTGCCATAAACTGGCGGGGTGGACTCGTGGCCCAATTGGAAGCGCTGGGATTGTACGTCCCAAACGACGACCAGTCAGTCCGGATCAGGACGCTGGCCACACTCGCCGGCCCGGCGAGCATCCGTCCCTTGAAAACCTGGAAACATTCCAGTGCGGCGACGTCGGTCGCATTCAACCGGTCCGGCGACCTCTTTGCCGTGGGTTACACCAACGGCGAAATCCACATCCGCGCCACAGAACGCGACGAGCCGGCACCGCAGATAATTCGAATTTCGGGCAGAATATGGAACCTGGAGTTTGGTCGGGAGGACAAGTGGCTGGCCTCGGCGACCTCAACGGAGGTCTTGTTGTGGGACCTTGAGAAGAAAACCGCCCGGCGCTTCTGCGAGACGGGCAGCGAGATCACGGCCATGGCCTTCGACCCGCGGGGCCGCTATCTCGCATGGACATTAAGGGACGGCCGACTGGTCGTGTTTGATCTGAAAACCGAAACCAGGGCCGAATTCGACGAGTTCCAGACCGCGCCCTGGGCCGCGCAATTCAGTCCGTCGGGAAACTTCTTCGTGTCATCGAGCGGTGACGGATGGGTGGCCATTCGCAAAACCACGGACTGGTCCCTCTTCAGGAAATTCAAGACCGGCCGGCCCGACCTCGTCGACATATCCATAAACCTGGATGAAACCCGGTTGGCGACATCAAGCCTCGCTGGACCGGTCGATGTCTGGAACATGACGGCAGACAAGCCCGAAGCCACTCAAGTGACCCTTGGCGCGCCGGACGACAAACGGTGGAAACTGCAATACTCGCACGACGGGCGATGGCTTGCCCTGGCGTCCTGGCAAGGCACGGTCCGGTTCTGGGATGCAGACAGCCTGCAGTATCGCGGCACCCTCGACCGGCACGATCTCCGGGTAAACGACATCGCATTTTCCAACAACGGCTCACATTTTTTGACCGCGGCGGAAAGCGGTGTGGTGCGCCTCTGGGACGTCGAAAACATTCATCCGATGTTCCTGACCGATACCGGCGACAGCCGGGAAACGCTGGTCGGCATCTACAGTCCCGATGGCACTCGCTTCGTCAGCGGTGGCAAGGACGGCACCGCGACGTTGTTTCGTGTCGACAGGAACGGCGGTTTGCAAAAGATCTGTCACGTTGATCACCCGGGCTGGGTCTACAGCGTGTCATTCACACCGGACGGCACCCGGGTCGCGAGTGTCAGCCTCGTATCGGGCAGCAAAAGACAGCCTGGCAGCCAAAAGATATGGGATGGCGAAAACTGTGAATTGCTGCATGCGCTCAAAGGCTTCTCACCGTCCAACGTGGAACTCGTTGCCTACAGCCCGACGCAGGACCTGATGGCCTGGGCAACAAACGCGGGCGAGATCTGGCTTACGGACTTGAACGGCGCAAACCAGGGAGGACATGCTGTGCAGCTGCCGCAGGTTCACACTGCCGGCATAGGCGGTATCGATTTCAGCTCCGACGGCAAATATCTGGTCTCCGGTGGCCTCGACGCCCGTGTCATTGTCTGGGACGTGGCAACCCGGAGCATCTACCGTGAATTGAAAGGCCACAATGAGGGAGAATACATCTGGACCATCCAGTTTGCGCCGGGCAGTCACGTTTTGGCGTCAAGCGGCACGGAGGGACGGATACTGGTCTGGAACTTTGACAAAGCCGCGGGCGGCGAACTAATCCAAACGCTACCCCTTCAAGGCGGTGCAAACCGCCTCGCCTTCAACCATGACGGCTCCGTCCTCGCCGTCGGCAGCGGCAACCGTGCAGTCTCCATGTGGTCAACCGGCGACTGGCACAAGACTTTCCAGTTGAACGCGTTGGTCGGTATCCGCAGCGTTTTCGACTTTCACCCCAAACGCGGCGACCTGGCGTTCGACGGTACGGAAGGTTTGATCCGAATTTATCTTAACACTCACGGCGGGGAAGCTACCGAACCCAGTCACGATGTAGTACTGGACGGCATGGATGTCTATTTTGACCGGGTGCCGAACAATGTCGACACAGGCGCGAACATCGAAACCATACACGCACCAACCGCGGCGTGCCAATAGCAACCATGCCTTGCGAAGTTGGCCTCGTGCCCGAATGTCGACGGGTTGCAGCCGTGAACTTGCATCAGGCCGGGTATTGCTCGCAAAGCCTGGCAACCGTCTGCCTGGCTTCACGGGTTGCCTGCTCGACGGTGCCGTGTGCCGCGGCATCGATCATGTTTGCAATGCACTGGCCCAGTTCCGAGAGCTCCGCCTGTTTCAGGCCACGGGTGGTCGCCGCTGAAACACCGAGCCGTAGGCCCACCCAATCAGCGGGGCGTGGGTTGTCGAACGGGATCGGGTTTTTGTTGGACGTGATGTTGGCAGCCGTCAGGGCGTCTTCGGCCTGTTTGCCGTTGATGCCCTTCGACGTGAGATCGAGCAACACCATGTGCGTGTCGGTGCCGCCGCCGACGATCCTGATGCCCCGCTCGATCAGGACATCGGCCAGCGCCCTCGCGTTGGCCACGACCTGACGGCCATAGTCGCGGAACTCGGGCCTCAACGCCTCGCCCAGGCAAACCGCCTTGGCGGCGAGCACGTTGGAGTGCAGGCTGCCCTGGACGCCGGGGAAAATTGCCGACTGGAGTTTCTTGGCGAACGCGTCCGAGCGCGACAGGATCATGCCGCCGCGCGGGCCGCGCAGGGTCTTGGTGGTGGTGCAGGTGACGATGTCGGCATGGGGGACCGGGTTTGGATAGACGCCGGCCGCCACCAGACCGGCGACGTGGGCCATGTCGACCAGAAAGCGGGCGTCAACCGCGTTGGCAATCTCGGCCATCCGGGCAAAATCGATGTCGCGGGGATAGGCCGATCCGCCGGCAATCAGCAGGTGCGGCTTGACTTCACGCGCCTGGGCTTCGATCCGGTCATAGTTCATCAGGCCGGTATCACGGTCGACGGTATAATGATGGGACTCAAACCAGCGGCCGGACAGATTGGCCTTGGCACCATGACTGAGATGGCCGCCGGCGGCCAGGTCTAGACTCAGGATCCGGTCGCCCGGTTTCACCAGCGTGAAAAACACCGCCTGGTTCGACTGGACACCGGAGTGCGGCTGGACATTGGCGTACTCGGCCCCGAACAGTTCCCTGGCGCGGTCGATGGCCGCCTGCTCGACGACGTCGACAAACTGGCCGCCGCTGTGGAACCGGTTGCCCGGATAGCCCTCCAGGGTCTTGTTGGTCATCTCATGACCCAGGGCCTGGCGCACCGCCGGGCTGACGATGTTTTCCGAGGCAATCAGTTCGATCTGGTTTTGCTGGCGTGTCTTTTCGTCCGACAGCGCCTGGGCAATCAGCGGATCGGTCTCTGCCAGATCACTGGAGATTTCGGTTTTCATCGGCATGTTCCCCTAGGCTAAGGTCAAAGGTTCGTCGGTAGAGCCGGACGAAGCGACCGTGCAACACGAAATCACACAATCATGAAATAGCTGTCCACCGCAAACCAGTTTTGCTAATATCTAGACCTAGTAACTCTACGGGTAAATCCATGGCTGTTGCACCACCGCGACCGAAAGGCCCGCCGCTCAACGCCCTGCGGGCCTTCGAGGCAGCGGCCCGTTGCGGCAGTTTCAGTGCGGCGGCAGACGAATTGTGCGTAACCCCGGGCGCCGTGGCGCAACATGTGAAGGCGCTGGAGGCCTGGGCCGGCGGACGGCTTTTTACGCGACGGGCGCAAGGGGTTGAACTGACGGATGTGGGGTCGTCCGTGCTGCCGGGCTTCATCGCTGCTTTCGACGCTCTGGGCGAGGCCGTCCAGGTCCTGCGGGCGCAAGCCGCCCCTGACCAGATCAGGGTTGCCGCCCTCCCCAGTATCGCGCAACTGTGGCTGTCGCCGCGCCTGCCCGCGATCCGTTCGGCCGTGCCCGGCATCACGGTCTCGATTGCAGCGCTCGAAAGCCCGCCCAACCTGAAGCGCGAACCCTATGACCTGAGCCTGTTCCTCGAGGCCGCGCCCCGGTCGGACCGGACAATCGAGATCTGCCGCGACGCCCTCTTCCCGGTCTGCGCGCCGTCGATTGCCCGTCGGCTCAAGACACCCGCAGACCTTGCCGGCGAAACGTTCCTGCACGACGCGTCGTGGGCGCGCGACTGGGATGCCTGGATGCGGGCCGCAGACGGCGCTGACGGGACTTTCGGCCTGGGCGGCATCGACACCAGCGGCCCGGTGTACTCACTTTACAGTCTGGCCCTGGAAGAGGCCCGGAACGGCGCCGGCATCCTGATCGGTCATGAGCCTCTGGTCCGGACCTGGCTGGATACGGGCGCTCTGGTGGCGCCATTCAGCCCCCGTGTCTCGTTGGACCACTGCCTCGTGGTGCGCACCGCACGCACACCGCTTGACAGCCAGCCGCTGAGCAAGATCATAGAGGCGTTGTCAGAAATCTGATCCTATCGGGCGCGAACAACAGTGCCGGTCCCAAGAACGCAAGGAATTCTCAACGTGGCTGAAAATCTATCGGGTGGCGAGGCCATCGTGCGGCAGGTGGCGGCAAACGGCATCGGCACCGTATTCGGGTTGCCGGGCGCCCAGATGTATCCCCTGTTCGATGCCCTCGAGCGCTCCAACGCGATTGAAACGATCTGCACGCGCCACGAGCAGGCGGCAGCCTACATGGCCTATGGTGCGACCCAGTCGACCGGCCGTCCCAGCGCCTTTTCGGTGGTGCCGGGACCGGGCGTGCTCAACACGACGGCGGCGCTCTGCACGGCCTGGGGGCGGAACGCGCCGGTGCTGTGTCTGACCGGCCAGATTCCCTCGGCCTATCTGGGTCAGGGCCGCGGCCATCTCCACGAACTGCCCGACCAACTCGCCACCCTGCGCACCCTGGTCAAATGGGCCGAACGCATCGACACCCCCGCCGACGCGCCCGGTCTGGTCAATCAGGCGTTTACACAGATGCTGTCGGGCCGGCCTGGACCGGTTTCGCTGGAGATGTGCTGGGACGTGATGGCGCAGAGCGGTGATGTGGAAATGCTCGAGCCGGCACAGATCGAGGCACCGCCCGGCCCCGATCCGGATGCGATCGCCAGTGCGGCAAAACTCATCGCGGGCGCGCGCAACATCATGATCATGGCCGGCGGCGGCGCGCGTCATGCCACCGCAGAGGTCCACGCCCTGGCGGAAAGACTGGGTGCCGGTGTCACGTCGTTCCGTTCGGGCCGCGGCATCGTTGCCGACGGCCACACCCTCAACCTGCCGACGGTGGCGGCCCACACCTTGTGGCCCGAAACGGACGTGCTGATCGCCATCGGCAGCCGTGCCGAACTGCAATACATGCGCTGGTCCGGCATGCGCACCCTGATCACGGAACCCGAGGCGCCGCCGCATCTGATCCGCATCGACATCGATGCCAACGAGATGTCCAGGCTGAAGCCTCACGTGGGCATCGTCGCGGACGCGGCGGTGGGCGCGGCGGAACTTCTGGCCGCCGTCGAGGCCACCGCCACCCCCGATCCGGCATGGAGCGAACGCTTCGACGACGTCCGCGCATCGGCCCGGCAGCGGATCGAGAAGATCCAGCCGCACTTGTCCTACCTCGACGTCATCCGCGATGTGCTGCCGCGCGACGGCATCTTGGTCGACGAGGTCTGCCAGGCAGGGTTCACAGGCTATTTCGGCTGGCCGGTCTATGCCCCCTACACCTATGTGACCTCGGGCTTCCAGGGCACGCTCGGCTTCGGCTACCAGACGGCGCTTGGAGCCAAGGCGGTCAACCGCGACAAGGCGGTGGTCTCGATCAACGGCGACGGCGGTTTCATGTACGGTGTCCAGGAACTGGCGACAGCAGCGCAATATGGCCTCGGCGTGGTCGCGATCGTGTTCAACAACAGCGCCTTCGGCAATGTCCGCCGGGACCAGCAGATGCACTATGAAGGCCGCCTGATCGGCTCGGAACTGGCCAACCCGGACTTCGTCAGACTGGCGGAGAGTTTCGGCATCGAGGGCCGCCGGGCAGCGACGCCTGAAGCGCTCAAGCCGGTGCTGGAAGAGGCCATCGCCGCCGACCGGCCGGTCCTGATCGAAGTGCCGATCGCGCCCGACAGCGAAACCTCGCCGTGGGAGTTCATCATCCCGCCGCCGCCCGGGTCTGACCGGCCCTATTGAGGGCGACGTGGCTGGTGCGGCACTTCCAGGTTGTATATCCGTGGGCGTCAACCGGACGGACAGTCTCCGGGAGACGTCCGGTTCACCTTAGAGTTCGGACCCGTGACGGGTCTACCCCGCAGGAAGAAGGCCTGATACACTAGAGCCTGTTGAGAAAATTCGGTTTGGAATCAGAATGGAGTCCGCGATGGCCGATACAGTGGGACAAACGGAGACGCCCGACAACGACCTTGTGCACTTCAGGGCGCTGTTGAAGCCAGTTACGACAACAATCTCGCAATCGAAGATCGACACGGACCTGGAAGCCAGGCTCAATGCCGACTTCCCTCCCTCCAGCGCTTTGTTTCGCGAAATTGAGCAAACCTGTCACGCGGCAATTGCGGCAGGATGGATGTGCAGCCAAGGACGTGAAGGACGCCGCTTCGGAAGGGTTTTGGAACCGTCATCCCTAACAGATGATCTCAGTGTCGATGTGGTCGATCTAACCGATATTGTCGGCCCGCATCACAGACACCCAACCGGCGAGATATGCATGGTCATGCCGGTAACAGAAGGTGCGCACTTTGACAGGCACGACGCCGGCTGGTGCGTAAACTCGCCTGGGTCTGCTCATCACCCGACTGTAACCGATGGACGGGCGCTTGTTCTCTACCTGCTTCCCGGCGGTGAGATTGAATTCACGCAATAGTTCAGGATTGATTTCGATCTAACCAGTCACGTCAGTTGAACGGATCACGGTGACAGTGACATTAACAGACAGCGAGAGGTCTGAAGGCGATCCTACCCCCATGGCGCGCCGTGCCCGCATCGGCGTTCCCGGGACGATGCGGTGACCACGGTTGCCCCTGCCCTGCCGCGCATCGCAGACTTCAGGGCCTTGCTCGACGGTACGCACGAGGCTCAGGCGCTCGAGGCGTTGCGCGGCGCCGAAGGCACGGGCCGCCCGATTGGAAGGGGCCGCTTTCTGGACGGGCTCGAAGGCAGGCCGGGATGCCGTGTGCGGCCCGCAAAAAGAGGGCCCAAGGTGAAGGTCGCCGCGTAATTGAATTGCTGTCACCGTAATTATCAGGTCATCTCTTGGGATTTTGAGATTTTCGGGAATTTGCCTTAACAACCGGCTTCAGGCGAATTCTCAGATGTCCTGACTCGGATTGAACAAGTTCAAGAGTGTCGATCTTGCGCACGAGATCGCTTAGTTTCCGGAAACCGTATGTTCGTGGATCGAAGTCCGAAGCCAGATTGGCGAGCTGACTGCCGACACGACCCAGGGTTACCCATCCATCTTCGCTCTCCATCTCGGCGATGGCCTTGTTCAATATGCGCTTGGCGTGGGTCAGAGATTGCAGAGGTTTCGACTTTTCGCCTGCGCTGGCCACCTGGGCCTCGGGCAACAGGTTCTCGGTATAGATGAACCGCCGGCAAGCCTGTCGAAAGCTCTCCGGGGTTTTTTGTTCGCCGAAGCCAAAGACATCGACGCCCTCCTCCCGGATGCGTGCGGCGAGGCGCGTGAAATCGCTATCGGAAGACACTAGGCAAAAGCCGTCAAACCGGCCGCTGTGCAACAGGTCCATGGCATCGATCACCAGTGTGATATCGGATGCATTCTTGCCGGTCGTATAGGCAAACTGCTGCTGCGGAATGATTGCATGCTTGGCAAGAATGTCGGCCCATGCTTTCGAACGGGTGCTGGAGAAATCGCCATAAATGCGGCGGACGCTGGCTTCTCCAACCTTGGCGATTTCCTCGAAAAGACCATCGGCAATTTTAGCGGATGCGTTGTCGGCGTCGATTAGGACAGCCAGACGGGGTGAGCGGGATTCTGAAGCCATGGCAACCTTTCGGCGCGAAGTTAGATTTAGCAACAGCGCTCCTGAATGAACGCCAAGTTCAGCCTTGTTAAGGATGACACCCGCGGTACGGATGGAACACCCCCTCAAGCGACCATATCAGCATTCTCCAGACTCACCCAGAAAACACGGTCCCACCGGAACAAACGCATCAATCGGCGCCTTTCGGTTGCATTGCCTCGACCGCATGGGCCGCGAGGCTCCGGCCGGCTTCCTGCATGGTCAGGTAGGTCTGGTCCGCGCCGGCCTCCGTGATCCTGTCCACATGATCCGCAAAGAGCGCATGGCTGACGATGGGGCCTGCAAACCCGCGTGCCCGAAGTGTTCGCGCAGCAATCAGCTTGGCTTCGATGTCGTCCATCACCAGGACTGCCGCTTCTATCGTTCCAAGATCCACGTTGCTCCAGAAGTTACTGTCTTCTGCATCCGCGAAGATGACGTTTCGTCCCGCGTCCGCATGGGCTTGGGCCTTGTAGATATCCGCATCGAGCCCCACGGGCCGCATGCCGTCTTCGATCAGGGCCTCGTAAGCGGCTGAACCCGTACGCCCCATGCCGAAGACCATCACATTGGCGTCCCCGATGTCCCTGGGTTGTTCGTCAGGGTGGCGTGTCTGGCGTTCAAGCGGCTGCAGCTTCGCCTCGAACCGTTCAAACAGCGGGTGGGCGAAGCGGTTGAGCGGTGCGGCAATCACAAACGAGACCGAAACCGCGATAGCAAGCGGCACAAGGAAGCTCTCCGCGGCAGGAATGCCGGCCGCGACGATCAGGCCGAACTCGCTGTAGGCGGTCAGCGACAGGGCGCTGAGGAAGGATGTCCGCGCCCGCAGCCGGAAGGCGACAAGCAGGAAGAAGAACAGGATCCCCTTCAACGGCAGCAGCACGCCCAGAACGACCGCAAAAACCAGCGCATCCCAGTCAGGCAGCCCCGACATGCCGATCGACAGGAAGAAACCGATCAGGAACACTTCCTTGAGCGACCAAAGCGACTCTGACAGCTCGCTTGCGCGCGGATGGTTGGAAAGCAGCAACCCCATGACAAGCGCGCCGATCTCACCCTTCAGCCCGATCAGCTCAAAACCGACACCGCCGATGACAAGGCTCAACAACATGCCGGTCAACACGAGCACCTCGTCATGGCCGACGAAATCCAGCATCTTGAACAGGACCGGCCGGAGCAGCGGTGTCGCAAATATCAAGAGCGCCCATGGTCCCGGCAGCTTGCCCGCGAAAATGGCCAGGACCACAAGGGCGATGATGTCCTGGACAATCAGGATTCCGATCGCGGTCCGGCCGTGGAAATTGCCAAGCTCACGCTTGGCTTCAAGCATCTTGGCCGCAAGGACCGTTGAGGAGAATGCGAGCGCAATGCCGACAAGCAGGGCAATCAACCAGTCTTCGGTGAACAGCAAACGCGTGATCGGCGTGAAGATTGCGATTGAAAGGGCAAACTGCAAAATTGTACTGCCGACAACATGCGGCTCGCCGATCTGCTTGAGTTTCAGCTTGAGGCCGATGGTGAACAGAAGCAGCAACACGCCAATATTGGCAAGATATTCGAGGATCGGTCCGGTACTGGACGGCATGCCGAAGCCCGGCCCAACGGCATTGATGAAAAATCCGGCAACCAAAAATCCGACAAGCGGCGGCAGACCGACTTGCCGCGCCGCGATCCCGAAAATGAACGCGGCGCTGACTGCAAAGAATTCGAACACCATTCTAGCCCCTCCCGCTCACGGCGACTGTCACAATGTGGCTGACCGACCGGATTATGGCATATCGTCATTTGCCAGAACACCTTCGGGCTTCAGATGATTTCAATGTCCCGGCGGTCAAAACGCGAAGGGAACAAGGAAAACGGGCTCTCCGGCTATCGCATGGTGGAGCTACTGAATTATGCTCGGTGGCCTTGTTTGGTTGGGTGACGACATAAGCTGGAGACGAACAGATGTTTGACACAAAAATCGCCATTGTCATCCGAGACGATCTTGCCGTCTGGCAGAAGCTCAATGTAACAGCCTTCCTCACCAGTGGTATCCTGGGGGCCACGCAAGGACTGCTTGGCGAGGCATACGAGGATGCGGACGGCAACAGCTATAGCCCTTTGATCATTCAGCCCATGATCGTTTTGAGTACAGATGCCGCTGGCATACGGAAAATCTACGAACGTGCGATGGGCCGTAATGCAAAGATGGCGCTCTACATTGAAGACATGTTCTCTACCGGACACGACGCGGCCAACAGAGCAGCCGTCAAGCAATATGCCTCCGCTGACCTGAACGTGGTCGGGTTGGCTCTGCGGGAAGACAGGAAGATCGTCGACAAGATCACCAAGGGCGCAAAAATGCACCCGTGACTCTTGTTCGAAAGTGACCGTTGTGGGCGGAAAACTGGCTGTAGAGAAACCGCACCAAGGGCTTTCGTTCAACCACCGAAAGCAGTCGTCAGAGCACGGGGCTTCGGCTTTGCACCTGATAGCAGACTCTGTTTGCCGGGGTTTTACAGTTCTGTTTGGTGCCATTAAGAGACACTCTCTGATGGTCGCATTCAGATTGGCAGTGGTACGATCCAAGCACCGGCGTACCGCATTTGCAATCGGTCTCTGTTCGCATTTAGACCCACTGCAGCCATTCAACCGCTGTTGCAGTAAAGACATATAAAGGCACGAGCCGTAACAAAACGAAAAGTGGCGAAAACATGACTCGCTAAACCCGGATGCATCAGGCAGTGTGTCCTTAAGCATATCAAAGGATGGTCCCGCGCAAGGGCCACGTCCGGATGTGTGACGGGGCTGAGGCGTTTCATGACGCCGGGACAGGGGTTGGACATGCGTGGGCTGGATGCGTTTACCGTAAATGTGAAGACGTGCTTATCGGGCAATGAGCCGGGGCAACGGCGCCGACGAGCCTGGTGCTTTGTGTCGGCGCTGGGGTGTTTGGCATTGCTGGCATTGCCCACTGAAAGTTCGGCAGCGGCCCAGACAGTGCAGTGCACGGGTCTTCCGCAAGGCGTGCAAAACGGTCAAACGGCGGTGTTAATCGATAGTGTGGCCAAGACCTGTCAAGTGACATCCGGCGACCTCGGCGCGTTGCCCGCCGGACCTGGTTCGATGCAAGTGCGATTTCAGAACAATATCTTCACTCGAGTGACAACTTCCGTTGCCAAAGCATCTTTTGCGCTCAGTTTTTTCACCGATTGCACCATCCCCGGGGGGATTAATTCTTTCGATGGCCCGACAGCGGAATGTGGCAGGACTGACAATCCGCCTGGGAGCGGTACGGCCACGTTCGCCAATGTCCAGGGCACGGAACCCGTAAGCGCGTCAGTCACCTATATTTTTAGCATCGCGGGTCAGAAACAGATAACGGCTGCTTCGGCAACATTCGGCGCGCCCGACGCCGGTGCCACCGAATCCGACAACCTCGGCAGCCAACAGTCGTCACTCTCCACTCTGGCCGTCAACTTCCAGACGAACAACCTGGGTGATGGCGTGTTCGATAACCTTGGCAACGCCTTCAACGGCGGTGGCCCCGGACCCCAGGTGTCCGCCAACGGTTTCTCAGCTTCCACGACCGGTGTCGCCAACTGGATCAACCAGGGCAGGAAAGAGAAGCTCAACCGGCAACTGGCCAGCCTGCCCAGGGACGAGAACGGCAACGATGTCCAGGTCGCCCCGGCAGCGCTTTACCTGCCCGATCGCCAGGGCTTATGGAACGCCTGGATCAAAGGCAGTTGGACCTATTACGACGGTGACGGCTCGAGCTTCGACGGTCATACCCTGGACGTGCTCACCGGGGTCGATTTCAAGATCTCGCCCACGGTCGTCATGGGCCTGCTGACGGGCTATGGCAATACCGATTTCGATACGGTCACCGGCGGCACCAAGGGGTCGTTTTCAGCCGACGGCTACACGGTTGGCCCCTATGGCGGTGTGAAGCTGTCGGAGCACCTGCAACTGGACGGCCTGATCGCCTACACCTATTCCGACTACGACAACCGCTCGGGCGCGACCACGGGCGACTTCAAGGCCCATCGGGTGACGGTCGGCGCGCAGTTGAAGGGCCATTGGGAGTCCGATGGATATTTCATCGAACCGGGCGTGCGGTTCATGTATGCCGAGGAAGACCAGAACGCCTATACGGATACAGCGGGCGTAAGGCAGTCGAGCCAGTCGGTCAAGGCTGGCCGGGTGTCGGTCGGGCCGAAAATCGGCTACGCCCACAAGGCGGAAAACGGCGACGTCATCAAGCCATGGGCATCAGTCAGGGGCGAATACGACTTCTCCAACCAGGGCAATGTGCCTTCAAGTGGGCTGCCC
>JAJFHD010000148.1 GCA_021775805.1 Alphaproteobacteria bacterium
GTTCCACAGTAGGGCCTCGATCCGGAAACCACTCGCCGCGGCCTCAGTCTGCTAGGTTCTCGGCAACCTTGCCTCGGCCTCGATTTCGACCTCATAGTCGCCAACCAGCCGGGATACCTCCAGCAGCGTGTTGGCCGGCCGGGCATCTGCAAAATAGTGACCGTGAACCCGTGACACACCTTCCCAGTCGTCGCAGTTGCGCATGTAGACGCGAGTGCGGATGACATCGTCGCGGGTGGCGCCCAGCGGTGCCAGGCTGGCAAGAATCTTGTCGAGGATATAGACGGCCTGCGCTGCCGCATTGCCGGGGGCTACCATCGAGCCGTCGGTGTGGGTTGCGGTCGTGCCACTGACCAGGATGCGGTCGCCGACGCGCACTGCCCGGCTGAAACCGCAGATGTCTTCCCATATGCTGCCGGTATCGACGCGGCTGGTAAGGGTGTCGACGGCAGTTGCTGAGAATATCCCCGGCATTTCGCTCAGGTGATGGGACAGATCGCCCGAGGCTGTCAGGAAGGGCGGCCGGCGATACTCGTCACCGCAATCCCCGGGAATGGCGGTCAGATCGGCAAGGGCTCTGTCGATGCGTGCGTGATCGGCATCGTCGAGCACAAAGGAAAACAGCCGGACGTTGTCGTCGCGATGTTCGTTCTCCCCAAGCCGGGCACCGACGATGACACCGGCAACGGCAGGTTGTTCAAGGACCCAGCGGGTTGCCACATTCGAAACCGACACGTTATGCTTCTGCGCCACGGCGGCAAGGGCTGCAAGCAGCCCCTGGAAAACATCCCAGCCGCCGGCTGCATCGATGAAGCGCTTGTACTTCATTTTGCTCCAGTCCGCGATGTCGTGCGGTTCGGCTGTACCGACCCAGCGGTCCGAAAGAAAGCCGCCCAGAAGGGTGCCATAGGCCAGCAGGCGCACGTTGTTGTGCAGACAGAACGTGCTCATTTCCCCGGCCGCCCTCCGGTCGAGCACCGAAAACGAAATCTGGTTGGAAACCACTGGAACACTCTGTCCAACCAGTACCCGCAAATGATCGGTATCGAAATTGGTCACCCCCAGTTGGCCGATGAGCCCCTCGTTCTTCAGGTCGCGCAAATGGCCGAAGGCATCGAGCCAGGCGGGATGCTCGAATGTCCACCAGTGGAATTGCAGCAGGTCTACGGTTTTAACACCCAGCCGATCCGCACATTGGCGGACGCCGGCTTCGACCGTTGCCCGGTCCATCGTTCCCAGAGGCGGACACCACTTCGTCATGCAGACCGGGGTCCGGCCGCTGGGCGTTGCCACGTCCCCGGCCCGGAAATTCGCAAGCAGCCGTCCGGCGACGATTTCCGCACTGCCGTAGTGGTCTGCCATGTCGAAGGTCTCGAAGCCCGCCTGAGCATAGGCGCTGAGCCAGCCCGCGCCGGTTTCCGGATCGATCGTCTCGCCATGGCGCTCGATGTCGGCGATCTGCCACAGGCCGGTCAGGGCCCGGCTGATTTCAAGGCCGGGGGCGAGAATAGTGCGGTCGGGGAGGGACGGCGTAGTCATGATGGGGAACTCCGGATCGGTCGCTGGTCACGAATGGGATGGACAATAGTGTACTTGGTTTTGCGTCCCGATCCGTTATTCAATTTTCTGGTTTGACCGGGATAACCATGGCAATGCCCACCAGGCCACTCGGATGGAAAGAGAACAACCTGTTGAAACATCACCCCTAGATGGTCGACTCCAGCCTCGTATTCATCGGCATTTCCGCAACCGACGCCATGTCCGGCAGGGTCAAGAGAAAACTCACCGTCCGGGCAATTGTTTCGGTCGGGATGCGGTTGGGTCCTGGCGTCACGCCGGGTATTCCGGCAATCAGGTCGGTGTCGACGGCACCTGGGCACAGGGCCGTTGCGCGCACGCCGTCCTCCCAACCGGCAAACCGGGCGGCGTGATTGAGAGCCAGCAGGGCGTGCTTGGTCATGGCATAGCCGATTGAAACCGTCTCGTCGCGGTAACGTTTGGCGTCGGTCGAGGCGATGTTGATGATGCGGCCGTGTCCGGCCTGGCGCAGGTGCGGCAGGCACAGGCGGATCATGCGGTAGGGCGCCTTTACGTTGACCGCCCACAGGGCGTCGAGGTCGGCCTCGCCGTCTTCTTCGAACGTGACCATGCGCAGGATGCCGGCATTGTTGACCAGAACGTCGATGCGGCCGAACCGGTCGAGTGTCGCCTTGACCCAGGCGCTTGCGGATTCCGGTTCTTCAGCGTCGAAACGCGCCGCCATGACACGGGTCTCATCGAAGGTGCCCAGCGCCGACAGGCATACGTCGGGGTCACGGGCACCCAGCGACAGACTATAGCCGTCGTCATGAAGTTGGCGGGCGATGGCGGCCCCGATGCCGCGCGACGCGCCTGTGATGATAACCACCCGGCCCTCTGCCTCGAGCATCTGGGATGTCATGCAAACACCATGCTCAGAACAGTCCCTGATAGACACCGCCGTCATTGACGATGTTCTGACCGCTGATGAAGCCGGCCTGATCGCTGCACAGGAAGGCGATCAGGTCGCCGCATTCGGATGGATCGGCGAACCGCCCGGCCGGGCAA
>JAJFHD010000149.1 GCA_021775805.1 Alphaproteobacteria bacterium
GCCTAAAATCCCCATAGAACCTGCTGCACCGCGCGTGCACCACATTCCGCGATTTCGTGCATTGGCGCTTCTCCGACACCGTTCAAGGACGAGTGCCAACAACTCACGCCGCAACAAACGGTGTCCGAGAAACCTGCACAACACCAGACTTTAAGAGCATTGCAGATCACCAGGCGTTGGTGGGCCAAGCCCGCAGGAGAGGGATGAGGGGGAAACCCGTATGCACCATTCTCCACCATGCCCTATCAACCGACCACCAGGCATCGTTCCGTACCAAACTCCGCTCTGCCCGGAAAACCCGAGGCGGCGCGAAAGACTTGTAACGAAACCGCAGCGCAATCGTTGTCTGGCTGAAAGGCAGCCATCTGGAAGCTATCCATGTCCATTTGCTGTTGCGCTCCACCGGCGTGTCGACGTTCGATGCGGCAGGCACACTGAAATTGGACAGGGATTTTGGGTACAGCTCGCCCGGGCGGAGAATTAGTGTCTTGAGAATCTGGAAAATCTCGCGAGTCACTGAGCTCATTCCCGATGCTGATACCCAGTGCTGCTTCAGAAGGCACGTTTTCCAAGTTGGCGCACGCTTGCGTCGACAAAAGATCCTTCTGAATTGCAAATCGAGTGGTGTCCGCGTCAGGGCCGTGCAGGACTGCTTCTTCGATCCCGGGGAACATAGCGATAAACCAGATCGTCCGGATCCTGCTTCGGCGCCGAGAGGTCCAGGGTACCGCCAAGACGTTCGGCAACGGCAACAGATCGCATGTTGTCAGGGTCAATATAGCTCACGAGAGTGCTCAACCTGACCTCGTTGAAAGCCCAGTCAAGAAAGGTACGGGACGCTTCGGTTATGTATCCGTTGCCTTCATGTTCCTCGTAAACCTGCCACCCCAATTCACGTTCAGGATAAAGCGGACCGTCATTGATTTCCACGATCCCAACGCACTCGCCTGTTGCCTGCAGGTCGATGGCTAACCCCCCGTGACCGCACATCGGCCATAACGCTACCTCATGACAAAATATTCCCCAGGCTTCCCGAGTTGCATAGGGTCCGCCCATCCCCGTTGAGCGCGAAGACGCCAGGAACATTGCGAACTTGTCAAAGTCGCCTAACCCAATCGGACGGAGCGTCAGACGCTCGGTCGTAAGGGTGGGAGCGGAAAACTGAATGCTCATTTCATCACCCGGGCGATCAACCAACCGCCAAGCACAGGTCCGCCCCATACTCCGCCCTGACCGGAAAACCCACCGGTGGTGCAAAAAACTCGTAGCTGGGCCGCGACGCAATCGTCTTGCGACTGGACGGCAGCCAACTGGAGACCATCCAGATCCATTTGCTGTTGAGCTCCACCGGTTTGCACTCGACATACAGGACGGCAAAACGACCTCCGGGTACTGTCCGGATGCTGACAATCTCGTCTTCCTCGGTGTCGTCGCCCACGATTACCCCGGCATCGTAAACACACTGCTTTGCCGGTGTGAGATTGCAGTCTCCGGCGCATACCCCGATATAGCGTGTGTCGTCGTCTAGCAGGCCTTTGCGGCCCGCCCACCACTGGAGTCTGCAAAAGGTCTCCGTAATGCTGTCCTTGACGTCGCCGAAAGGACCCATATGCCGGATGTAGGCGATCCGGTAGGCAGGGCGGACTTCGACACGCAAGCGATCCTTGAGACAGTCCGGCACCAGCCGTCCCGGCTTGGGAATGTGCAATTCTTCACCCAACGGACTTGCCTCAGCGAAAGCCCTGAGGTTCCACTGATTGGATTGTTTGAACGAGCGCGGTGCCATCCCGAAGCGCGACCGGAACGATCTGGAAAATGATTGAGAAGACGCAAACCCGCTTTCCAAGGCGATATCGGTAATGCTGCGCCCGGTTGTGTAGGCAAGTTGTCCGGCAGCACGTTCCAGCCTGATCCTTTGACGAAACTCAATCGGCGTCTCGCCAAAGTGATGCTGAAAGACCCGCGCAAAGTGATATTTCGACAGACAGGCAACGGCGGCAAGCCGATCGAGGCTCAGGCTGTCTTCCATATGAGCCCGCGCGAAATTCATGGTGCGGTTCATGCGGTGTCGCTGTAAGGCACTACGTTGCATGTCTCTGTTCCGGGCCCGAAATCTTACAATACCGGCGGTGATCAAGACCAGAATACAATGTTGCGACAGTCATGCCATGTCAAAAGCTGCGGTCATCCATTTCATAATGGACATCGCTCAGCCTGTCGGCGGGAAACATCCACATCAGGCCCAGAGGGTCCGCACTTCTGTTGCGGATGCCATGAACAAGATTGCCGGGAATCGTGAGCACGGACCCCGGCCCTACCCTCACGACCTCCTGGTCCATCAAGACCTCCCCCTCGCCCTGATAAACATAATAGACTTCGGGTTCAGCGTGATGATGCGGCTTGAGACAGGCACCGCCCGGCACTTCGCAGATCCCGAACACGAGGCCATTGCATTCACCCTGTCCGTTGCCCACGAAGGTTTTCCACCGGATGCTGTCCGTCCGCCCGTCCTGACCCTGGAGATATTCCCAGTCATGATCGTCAACGTGACTCAGGAGGCTGGCGACGCTGCTGCTGTTCATGATCTCACCGTTTCTTGAACTCGATTGTCTCGCTCAGGGTTGACGGCTCATCTAATAGTGGAGTCCGGGAAGCCGCTTGGTGGAAATTCAGTAACCCGGTCCGGACCGGTTTCCAACACCGAAAGCAGCACCTGGTCGGGGCGGTATGCCAATGCGTTCAAGTTCAGCAATTTTCGTTAAGTCTGAGAATCCGCTCCGTGCTTTTCTGGAAACTGTCTGTCGCAGCATCGACAGGCGCTGCCTAAACCTGGGCTGGACCGACAAAATCTGAATACGTTTGGAGGAGACATGAACATCTTTGCGCATGGAAAAGCTCTGAGGCTGGCCGCCGGTATCATTCTGGCTTTCCTGCCGTTGAAACAGGGCGCCAGTGCCGCTGAAGTCTACAAGTTCGACCAGGGGCATACCGAAATCCACTTTGGCTGGAGCCATGCGGGCGTGTCCATGCAGCACGGCGAATTCACCAAATCAGAAGGTGTCCTGTCGCTTGACCCAGAGAACATCGAAAACTCCTCCATAGACGTGACCATCGATGCGGCCAGCCTCTCGACCGGCGTTGAGGCTCTGGACAAGCACCTCATGAGCAGCGACTTTTTCGACGTCGGAAAACACCCGGCCGTCACATTCAAGAGTACGGCCGTCAAGAAAACCGGCGACAAGACCGCAGACGTCATGGGCGATCTCACCATTCACGGCGTCAAGAAACCGGCAACACTGAAAGTCACAATGACCCATCGCGGCACCCATCCCGTCGGCAAGTACATTTCCCACTACAAGGGGAGCTGGGTCGCCTTTGCCGCGGAGACCGAGATCAATCATCTCGATTTTGGCGTCGGGTCTTACGCTGCCGGTCCCACGGACAAGATTACGGTTAGGATCAATGCCGAGATGAAGTATCAGCAGCCATAGGCCAGGTTGACTTTTGTTGAACCAGCCAAAATTGACAAAACTTGCCCGTTCCCCGGCCATTTGAGCCGGGGTCCATGGACGGATGCTGAAATCTGCAGTGATTGGGATTGGATCCCGGATCAAGTCCGGGAAACGGGCTGTAGCAACGGAATGTGTCACACTTGACGTCGGCTTGACGCGATTGGCGAAGATCCGCTTGCCGTTTCAATGCGGCGGTCTAAAGCCTGCGGTAGATGAACCGATCCACGTTCTGCCCGACTCTCTCGTTGGGATCACTATGTCCTGCTTTCTCCCGGAGTGCCGCCAAGCCGGACACGAATTCCTGTTCCTCGAGACGGGCCACAAATGAGTCTGCCTTCAGGGCAACCTTGTCGGCAAAGGCCTGCCAGCCCCCGGAAATCTCACCCCAGACACTTTGGTGTGCTGCCCGTTCAAAACCTGCTGCAGTCATGAACTGCTCCAGCTGCGCCCGCGATATCAATTGCCCCTCGATGATCGAACGGATGCTTGGGAATATGTCCAGGTACGGATAGGAAGGAATTTCGTCCGTAACGGTGTTGCGCAGGCACACGTGGCCCCCGCTGCGCAGGACCCGTTGGCATTCATGAAACGTTTGCTGAGGGTCGTTGAGATGATGTAGCACCATCGACATGAACACCATGTCGACCGACCCGTCATCCAGCGGCAGCGTCTCGCCGGCAGCCCGTTTGAACGTTATGCGTTGGCTGGCGGTCTTCTGCCGCGCCTGGTCGAGCATCTTCTGCGACGGGTCGACACCGACAACTCCGGCATCGAACGTGTCAGACAGGGCTTGGGTCAGTCTGCCCGTACCGCACCCCAGGTCCAGGATAGCGGCGACCTTGTCTGCCGAAATGTTTGAGGCGAAATAAGCCAGCATACGGCTCTTTTCGGAGCCGCTGATTTCACGCCCCGCATCGTAGGTCTCCGGGACGTTGGTTTTATCGTAGTCCATGGTGAAACCACGCGCGTTTCAGGATGCTGCTTTAGCTTTGGTCCCGCTAGACCCGCCGTTCGACCATCAGCTTCTTGATTTCCGCAATCGCCTTTGCAGGATTGAGGCCCTTGGGACAGGCCTTGGAACAATTCATGATGGTGTGGCAGCGATAGAGTCTGAAGGGGTCTTCCAGGTTGTCGAGCCGGTCGCCGGTCGCCTCGTCGCGGCTGTCGATTAGCCAGCGGTAGGCCTGCAGCAGAATTGCCGGGCCCAGGTAGCGGTCGCCGTTCCACCAGTAGCTCGGGCATGATGTCGAACAGCAGGCGCACAGGATGCATTCGTACAGCCCGTCGATCTTGGTCCGGTCGTCATGGCTTTGCAGCCATTCGCGCTGGGGTTCGGGCGTTGTCGTCTGCAGCCACGGTTCGATCGAGGCATGCTGGGCATAAAACCGTGTAAGGTCCGGCACCAGATCCTTGACCACCGGCATGTGCGGCAGCGGATAAATCTTGACCACGCCGTTGACCTCGTCGAGACCGCGCGTGCAGGCCAGGGTGTTGGTGCCGTCGATGTTCATGGCACACGACCCGCAAATCCCCTCGCGGCACGAGCGCCGGAAGGTCAGGGTCGGGTCGATCTCGTTCTTGATCTTGATCAGGCCGTCGAGAATCATCGGCCCGCAGGTATCGGTGTCGATGAAGTAGGTGTCGATCCTCGGGTTCTGGCCATCATCCTGATTCCAGCGATAGATCCGGAATTCGCGCACGTTGGTGGCACCGGAAGGCCGGTCCCAGGTCTTGCCTTCTCCGACTTGCGAGTTTTTTGGCAGTGTCAGTTCAACCATGCCACAGGTCCTTCATTGTAAGGATCGAATTCATCAGGAACGGCCGCATCAGTAAACCCGGGCCTTGGGCTCGATATACTGAACGTCGTTGGTCAGCGTGTAGGTGTGCACGGGCCGGTAGTCCAGGCGAACCGCCTTGGTGTCGTCGTCGGCCCAGGCAAGGGTGTGCTTCATCCAGTTCTCGTCGTCGCGGTCGGGATAATCTTCGCGCGCATGACCGCCCCGGCTCTCCTTGCGGTTGACCGCGCCGTCCATGGTGACGGCCGCCTGCATGATCAGATTATCGTACTCCAGAGTCTCGATCAGATCCGAGTTCCAGACCAGCGACCGGTCGGTCACCTTGACGTCGTCGTTCTTCCAGATGCCGTCTATCAGTTCCTTGCCCTCGTCGAGCACTTCGCCGGTGCGGAAGACGGCGCAATTGCTCTGCATGGCGCGCTGCATCTGCAGGCGCAACTGAGCCGTCGACGTACCGCCGTCGGCATAGCGGAACCGGTCGAGCCGTTCCACTGCCAGTTGACCGGCATCGCTCAGCAGGTCGGCATGGCCCTGGCCCGCCTCCGTGGTCTCGGCAGCCCGCAATCCGGCAGCCCTGCCGAAGACGACAAGGTCGATCAGCGAATTGGAGCCAAGCCGGTTGGCGCCGTGAACCGAGACGCAGGCCGCCTCGCCGATCGCCATCAGGCCGGGGACCACCGCGTCCGGATCGCCGTTTTTGGGGGCTATGACCTCGCCGTGATAATTCGTCGGAATGCCGCCCATGTTGTAGTGGACCGTGGGCAGCACCGGGATCGGTTCCTTGGTCACGTCGACGCCGGCGAAGATTCTTGCCGACTCCGAGATGCCCGGCAGCCGTTCGGCCAGAACCGCGGGGTCAAGGTGGTCCAGGTGCAGGTAGATGTGGTCGTTCTCGGGCCCGACCCCGCGGCCTTCGCGGATTTCCACCGTCATCGACCGGCTGACCACGTCGCGCGAGGCCAGGTCCTTGGCCGACGGCGCGTAACGTTCCATGAAACGCTCGCCCTCGGAGTTGACCAGATAGCCGCCCTCGCCGCGCGAGCCTTCGGTGATCAGGCAGCCCGAACCGTAAATGCCGGTCGGGTGGAACTGAACGAACTCCATGTCCTGGAGCGGCAGGCCGGCACGCAGCGCCATGGCATTGCCGTCGCCAGTGCAGGTGTGCGCCGACGTGCACGAGAAGTAGGTTCGGCCATAACCGCCGGTAGCCAAAATCGTCTTGTGCCCCCGGAACCGGTGCAGGGTACCATCTTCGAGGCATAACGCCACGACGCCACGGCAGGCACCGTCCTCCATGATCAGGTCGATGGCGAAATACTCAATGAAGAATTCTGCCGTGTAGCGCAGGGCCTGACCGTAGAGCGTGTGGAGGATGGCGTGACCGGTCCGATCGGCCGCGGCACAGGTCCGTTGCGCCGTGCCTTCGCCGTAGTTCGTGGTCATGCCGCCGAACGGGCGCTGGTAGATCTTGCCCTCTTCGGTGCGGCTGAAAGGCACGCCGAAATGTTCGAGCTCGTAGACCGCAGCCGGGGCTTCCCGACACAGATACTCGATCGCATCCTGATCACCCAACCAGTCCGAACCCTTGACGGTATCGTACATGTGCCAGCGCCAGTCGTCCTCGCCCATGTTGCCGAGCGATGCCGAAATACCGCCCTGGGCCGCCACCGTATGACTGCGGGTCGGAAAAACTTTTGAGATGCAGGCGGTCTTCAGACCGGCCTGGGAACACCCCAGCGTCGCCCGCAATCCTGCGCCGCCGGCACCAACCACCAGCACATCGTAGCTGTGATCCGTAAACGGATAGGCGTTGCCGTTGATATTGAACTGCGACGGGCCCGATGCGCCGTTTGCCTTGTTGTTGGCCATGATTCCGTTCAGCCTCCCAGGCCAAGTTTAAGCACCGCAAACCCGCATGCCAGGGCCATCGCGATACTGAAAAACGTATTGCCCATGATGCAAAGAACCTTGAGGCCTTCGCCGTGAACATAGTCTTCGATGATGACCTGCATGCCGAGCCGCATGTGGAAAATCCCGCAGCCGATGAAAAGCAGCATGGCAATCGCGACAAGCGGGTTGCCCAGGTAAGCCGTTACCGACTCGTAACTGCCGCCGGCATTGATCACCACCGAGACCAGGAAAAAAAGCACCAATGGGATGTTGGCGACCGCCGTCACCCGCTGCAGCCAGAAATGATCCGATCCGGACTTGGCCGATCCCAGGCCCCGAACGGCACTCAATGGCGTCCGCATGTTCATGATCAGCTCCCTTTCATGGCATAACCGACGATCCACACGAGGATCGTCAGGGCCACCGATGATACCAGCATCAGTTTCGCCACACGTTCGACGGTCGGCAGTTCAAAGCCGCGTCCGGTATCCCACACCAGATGGCGCAGGCCGCCGAGCATGTGATGGATCAGCGCCCAGGTATAGCCCAGCAGGATGATCCGGCCGATGATCGAGCCCATGAAACCCTGCACCGCCTCGAACGCCGCCGGACCGCTTGCCGCCGCCAGCAGCCACCATGCCAGCAGCACGGTTCCAAAAAACAAGGCGGCGCCGGTCATGCGATGGACAATCGACAACATCATCGTCAGCATCGGGCTGTAGATTTGAAGGTGCGGAGAGAGTGGTCGTTCCACTGCGGTCTTTGAATCCGTCATTTCATTGCCCTTTGTCCCGGCCGCTTCAAAGATGGAATCATCTCAGATGGTCACTGTACTTTGTAGAACGTGGCTTGGCGGAACGCAAACCGGCGACCGCAGCCCATCAAACCCGTTATTTTGGCATTAAAACCCAATAGTCCAGTTCCAGAACGACACCGTCGTCAAATCCCGCTTCGGCACGTCCGGGAAACCCTGAACAGTCTAGATCTTTTACAGCGGTTGTCACCACACGCAACGCACCAACGTCATCGCGTCCCGGCACATCGGCCTTGTCGCTGATCGCACTCCAGGCATAGACCGTATCGCCCGCAAAACACGGCGCCACATGGCGGCCCGCATTGATCGCCGCCACGTGAAAGCCGTTGCCGAGGCCATTGAAACTGAGGGCGCGGGCCAGGGAAATGATGTGCCCGCCATAGATCAGCCGCCGACCGAACCGGCCCTGGCCTTCCGTATGCTGGTTGAAATGCACTTTGGCCGTGTTCTGGTAGAGCCTCGCGGCCATCATGTGTTCGGCTTCTTCGATCGTCATGGCATCCACGTGGTCAATCTTTTCGCCGACCTCGTAATCGCCCCACAGGTGACCGCTGCCCGCCAGAACCCTGTCGTAGGCCGAGCCAGTAATCCGCGGCAGCGCATCGCCCAGATTTTCCGGCGCGACGCTCTCGGGCAGGTCGGGTACGACCGCGTCTGGTGCGGCCGACGCCGGATCGCTCTTGCGCACCATCACCCAGCGCACATAGTCCAGAACCGTCTCGCCGCGCTGGTTGGTGCCGGTGGACCGGACGTAAACCACACCGGTCTTTCCGTTGGAGTTTTGCTTGACGCCCAGGACCGTGGATGTGCTTGAAAGCGTGTCGCCGGTAAACACCGGTTTCAGAAACCGGCAGTCGGCATACCCCAGGTTGGCCACCGCATTGAGCGAAATATCCGCCACGGTCTTGCCGAACACGATATGAAACACCAGCATGTCGTCGACCGGGGAACGGTCAAGACCGATGGCTTGCGCAAACGCGTCGGACGACTGCACGGCAAAACGCGGCCCGTAGAGACTGGTGTAGAGCGCCACATCCCCCGCCGTCACCGTACGCGGCGTGGCATGCCGGATGATCTGTCCAGGATGGAAGTCTTCAAAAAAATTACCGGGGTTTGTCTTTGTCGCCACTTTACCGTGCCTCGACCGAAAGGGATTTCCGTTCGGCGATCGCCTCGGCAACCGCGACTGTCTTCTTGGCCATTTCCACATGCAGGAGTTCGACCATACGCCCGTCCACCCTGATGGCGCCCTTGTTGGCATTCTCCGGCAGGTCGAAGGCATCGACCACGGCGCGGGCAAAGGACACCTCTTCGGGCAACGGCGCAAAGACCTCGTTGGCCGGTTCGATCTGGCGTGGATGGATCAGCGTCTTGCCGTCAAACCCCAGGGTCCGGCCCTGTTCGCATTCGCGCCTGAACCCCTTGCCGTCGCCGATGTCGTTGAACACGCCATCCAGGATGACAAGACCGTAGGCCCTGGCCGCGGCAACACAGATCGATAGCCACGACACCATCGCCATGCGCCCGGCAGTCACCAGCGCGCCGGTCTCCATGGCCAGGTCGTTGGTGCCCATGACCCAGCCGGAAAGACGCGTGGTTTCGCTGGTTGCCGCGATTTCGCGGGCGTTGAGGATACCGAGCGGTTCTTCCATCATCGCCCACAGGCCAATATTCCCGTCGCTGTCGACGGCGTCGAGCATGTGCGATGCCCGTTCCACGTCGAGTGCGCAATTGACTTTCGGCACCAGGATCACATGCGGGTTGGCCTCGGCCGCGTCACGCATGTCGTCGACACCCCATTGGGTGTCGAGCCCGTTGATCCGAACGATCAGTTCGCGGTCCCCGTAGGCACCGCTGCGCACCGCTTCACAAATCTGTTTGCGGGCAGTGACTTTCGCATCGGGCGCCACGGCATCTTCCAGATCGAAGATTATGCAGTCGGCCGGCAGTTGCTTGGCCTTTTCAAGAGCCCGGAGATTGGAGCCGGGCATGTACAGAACGCTCCGGCGCAAGTTGATAGACATGCAGCGATTATTCCTCTTTTGCGACGCGACATTAAGCGATTGCGCAGCACCAATCCATAAAACTTTCGATCACCCTCTCTCTACAACCTCGCAAGCGCTTGCGGGCTTGCGCAGAAAGGTGGATCATCATTTTCAATGAAGACCGTATTGTCCATATCTTCCCAGGTGGTGCGCGGCCATGTGGGCAATTCGGCAGCTGTTTTTGCGCTCCAGATGCAAGGCTACGACGTCTGGCCGGTCCCCACGATCATCTTGTCGAACCATCCCGGCCATGGCGCGACGGCAGGCGAACGGATCAGGCCGGAGCGCATGGCGGACATGATCTCAGCCCTTGAGGACCACGGCTGGCTCGAGGAGGTCGATGCCGTATTGACAGGCTACATCGCCGACGCCGCCCAAGTCCCGGTCATCGTCGACACGATAACCAAGCTGAGAGCCCGCAAACCGGAAACTCTCTATTGCTGCGATCCGGTCTTGGGAGATCACGGCAAGGGTCTTTACGTCCCCCTCGAGGTTGCCGAAGCCATACGGCACGGGCTCGTGCCGCTGGCCGATGTCGTCACGCCCAATCTCTTTGAACTCGGGTACATCACGAACACGGAATCGGAATTTCCGGATCTCAAGGCCGTCACCACGAAGGCCCGGAGCCTGAACGCTGACCATGTTCTCGTGACTTCGGCCCAGGAAACTGCAGCTGGCGACATCCAGAACCTGTTTGTGACCCCCGGCGGTGCTTTCGTTGCCCACGTCCGCCGCCTTGCCGGCGTCCCCAACGGCACCGGCGACCTGATGGCGGCGCTGATGCTCGCCTGCCGTCTCGAAGACTTGGCCGACCGGACGGCCATCGACACTTGCACGGGTGCCGTCGGGGCGGTTATCGGCCTTTCGATGGACGCGGGAACAAACGAACTTGAACTGGTCGCAAGCCGGAACCGGTTGCCTGTGAAATCACAACAGACTGAGTAACGCCCTTGTCGGCTGTTCGCGCCGACAAGGAGTCCATCAAATGCCGTGCAGCCTCAGGCCGCCTGCTTGATCAGCCGGCGGTTGATCAGGGTTTCGGCAATCTGCACCGTGTTCAACGCAGCACCCTTGCGCAGGTTGTCGGAGACCACCCACATGTTGATGCCGTTGTCGATCGTCGGGTCGTCACGGATCCGGCTGATGAAGGTGGCATAATCGCCGACACATTCCACCGGCGTCACATAACCGCCGTCCTCAGGCTTGTCGATCACCAGACAGCCCGGCGCTTCCCGCAGGATGTCGCGCACGTCGTCGGCGGAGATCATGTCTTCGAATTCGATATTGACGGCTTCGGAATGGCCCACGAACACCGGCACACGCACACAGGTCGCCGTCAGCTTGATCTTGGGGTCGAGGATTTTCTTGGTCTCGGCCATCATCTTCCACTCTTCCTTGGTCGAGCCATCTTCCATGAAGTCATCGATATGCGGAATCACGTTGAAGGCGATCTGCTTGGTAAATTTCTGCGGCGTCGCTGAATCGTTGACATAGATTCCCTTGGTCTGGTTGAAAAGTTCATCTGAACCTTCCACGCCCGCACCCGACACCGACTGATAGGTTGACACAACAACCCGCTTGATCTTCGCCTCGTCGTGAAGCGGCTTCAGCGCCACCACCAGTTGAGCCGTCGAGCAGTTCGGATTGGCAATGATATTGCGCCGGTCGTTACGGGCCATGTAATCGTCGAGTACATGGGCATTGACCTCCGGCACCACCAGCGGCACATCCGGCTGCATCCGGAACTGGGAAGAATTGTCGATCACCAGACACCCGGTCGCGCCAACCTTCGGGCCCCATTCCTTGGACACGGACGCACCTGCGGAAAACAGGGCGAGGTCCGTTCCTGTGAAATCATACTGTTCAAGGGCTTTGCATTTGAGTGTTTTGTCGCCGTAGGAAACTTCCTTGCCCATGCTTTTGCGCGAGGCAAGCGGCACGATTTCACTGGCCGGGAACTCGCGTTCCGCCAGGATGTTCAGCATTTCCCGGCCCACCATTCCGGTGGCGCCGACAACAGCGACTTTGTAACTCATTTTGACGTTTCCCAATGCAAAACCCGCCGCCCGGCACGATGCCAGGCAGCACGCGATCTGATGTACGCCTTTGTCGGGTGTTTTTCAAGCAAAGCTGGGGGTCCGGGTTGACATCCACGCCGCTTCCCCGAAGACACCGGGCGCTACCGTGCGTACCCTGAGACACTTGCGTTAATAATGTCTTGGGCACGCACGATCGCACTAGGCAACGTGGGAGTTTATCGTCGACCTAGTTCGTCGCCAGAAGCGAGGTTGATATCGCCGGAATGTAGGCAATCATCAAGGTTACGATCATCATGAAGAACACGAAGGGCACCGCCTTCACGGCAATCTTCAGTATAGATTCACCCGTTAGCCCCGACACCACGAATAGGTTGAGCCCCAGTGGTGGCGTTATGAACCCGACACCCAGTGCGGTAATCATCATGATGCAGAACTGGATTTCGTGCATGCCGATCTGATCCGCCAGCGGCTTCAGGATCGGCGCCAGGATAACGATGTTCGGCGTCGTCTCCATGACACAGCCGGCCGCGATCAGGATTCCGATCATCAGCATGATCAGCACATACGGGTTTTCAGTGAGCGACGTAACGGCAAAGACAAAGCCCTGCGGCACACCCAGTGCCGCCAGCGCCTGAGCCAGGGGCAGCGACATCGCCACGATCGGCAGGATGACACCGTTGACCTTGGCCGAACTGACCATCATCGCCGGGAAATCGCTCAGCTTGAGCGTCCCCAGGATGAAACCCAGCGCCATGGTCACGACCACGGCGGTGGCACCCGCTTCCGTAGGCGTCAGGCGGCCGGAGAAAATGCCGTAGAAGATAATGCCCGGCACCAGGAAAGCATACCAGCCACTCTTTACTGCACGGCCAAGATTAGCAGCCCATTCGGAAAAACTGACCATTCCCCCTGACTCGTAAGCCATGCGGCGGTTGACGACGATGTTGGTGACAAGGATCGATCCGAGAATCAGCAGTCCCGGGATCAGGGCGGCCTGAAACAGTGTCGAGGCCGAAATCCCCAGGACCAGGCCGATGACGATATAGGCGATGGACGGCGGGATCAGGACACCGGTACAGGCACCGGCGGCGACCAGGGCACAGGCGTAGGGCCGCGGATAACCGCTTTCCACCAGGCGGTCGATGGTCATGCGCCCGACGGCTGCGGCACCGGCTGCATCCGAGCCGGAAATGGCCGAGAACATGCCGCAGACCAGGACCGTCGCCGATCCGAATCCGCCTTTGGCGAATTGGGTGATCGCGTCGGCGACATCGAGAAATTTTCGGCTGAGACCGGTACGCACGAGAACGTCACCGGTGAGAATGAAGAGCGGTACTGCAGTCAGGGCAAAGTGATCGATACCGTCGAACAGGGACTCGCCCAGGAGCGACAGTGGCAGAACTTCCGAGATCACCAGCATGGCTGTCGCACTCGCCCCGATTGCCGCCCACACGGGCACACCGAGGGCGATCATTCCCAGGAAGATCAGAACCGGACCATAGAAACTCCAGCCAAGCTCGACGACAGGTTGTGCAATTTGATTCCAGAGCATGTTTTCCCCTCCTAATCGAACAGTTTCGCGCCCTCAAAAACCGGTCTCCCGGCGATGAGGTCTGCAACGTCACGCTTGAGCGACTGCAGGAGGCGGAAAATCATGAGGCCGAAACCGATGGGAACAGCCATAAGGAACCAGACCATCGACACTCTGAGGCCGTGGCTGACCGAACCGAACTTCCACGACACGGCCACGGTTTCCCAGGACCAGTAGACGGCAAGCACGGCCACGGCCATCATCACCAGATCGCCGAAAATGTAGAGAAGCGTCTTGGAGCGGTTCGAGATGTAGTTGAAGATGACATCAATGCGGATATGGGCGCGTTCACGCACAGCCGCAGCAGCCCCGATCCAGGCGAGGTAGATAAACGCATAGCGCACGACCTCTTCGCCCCAGATCGACGAATAGGCAAAGATCTCGCGCCGAAGAACCTCGATCGCCATGGTGGCGACCAACAGTATGTAGAACACCAGAAGCGCCCAACGTTCGGCATTTTCATTGAGTATTTTGAGCATCGCATCCTCCCTCGCTCCCGCCAAAGCCCGTCCCCTGGGCATGGTGGGTTGAATGTTCCCGACCGGCTCCGGTGGTTCCTGAGCCTTGATGTGCGGAGAGCACCGGGTGCAACGATCTGCACCCGGTGCGTCACGGGAAGTTAGGCGTCGTGGACGTAGTATTTGCCCATCGTGCCTGCCGCCTCGGCGAGCTTGTTGAAGGCTTCCATCGAGCCGGCCAGCTCTTTCTTGAAGCCGTCCCATTCAGCACGCTGGTAGCCACCGGCTTCCTGCCAAACGGCCAGTTCGTCCTTGCTCAGCGAGTGAAACTGGACACCTGCTTTGGTCAGTTCGGACATGGCGTATCCGCGGGCGGCAGGAACCTTGGCCAGGTTCTGGTGAGCGGTGACTTCCGAAGCGAAATCGATGCCGTCCTGAACGTCCTTCGGCAGTCCCTGGAACCATTCGAGGTTACAGGAATAGACCTGGCTGTCGGGCACGGCTTGAGTGAAAGTCACATGGCTCAGGATATCCTTGAAACCGAACACGAACAGGGCGCCCACAGCCGGGTCAAGCGCATCGGCCACACCCTGCTTGATCGCCGATGGTGTTTCACCCCAGGCGACCGGTGTCGGGTTTGCGCCGACCATCCGGTAGTACTGTTGCAGCATCTTGGAGCCAGGCACACGGAATTTGATGCCCTTGAGGTCCGATGGTTTCATGATGGCGCCAGCACCGCCTTTGCGAACCGCGATGACGCGGGGATCGATCACCACATAGAACAGCGGCTTGAAACCCTTGGCGTTGACTTTTGAATGGACTTCCGATTTCCAGGCATCCGAATTGACAAGATTGACGAACCGCTGATTCGACCCACAGAAATAAGGCAGATTGATCAGATCGGTTACCGGGGCAAATGGTGCGAAGTTTGAAATCGAATGCTGAGCGGCCTGGATCGTACCGGTTTGCACTTTCTGAGCCAATGCGCCACCGGCTCCAAGCTGTCCACCGGGCGCCAGCTTGACGTACACTTTGCCGTTGGTGGCGTTCTGGATGTTTTCCTTGAGGTCCAGCTGAAGAATCGGATAGCTGCGCGATGCGCCGTAAACATAGGCCGTCGCTATCGTCATGACGTGATCGGCGGCCTTCTTGCGTTCGTTCTCTTCCTTCGCAGTCTGGGCGATTGCCTCGTCTGAACCCAGCGTCCCGGCCGCGGCAGCGACAACCGCTGCAGTGAATCCACCATATGCGGCGGTTTTCAAAAATTGGCGTCTCTCGTAACTCTTGATTTCCTTGATATCCTTAATCGAATTCATCTTCATTTATCCTCCCAGATAAAGCTTGTTTCCCGTGCCCTGACAGGGCTTCACGTGTCGTTTGTTGTGCTGATTGATGATCTGCGGGCTTCCAACTCGAACCGCAGCACCGCCACTGCAAACAGAATTGAGGATGCAAGCAGCATCACCATTTCCTGGACATCTCCGAGTGGAGGTTTCCCGCTAGCCGCACCCATCGCCACATTCGAGAAGAACGCGACAAACAGCACACCGGCCGCCAGCAGTGCCAATCGGCCCATATTCTTCATTGAGATGTCTCCCTCTTGTTCTCATGAACATTGGAGTGTAAGCGCTTACATAAAGAAATGCAAGCGCTTACATTTTGGTTTGTTTTTGTATGCCGGTTCGAACAGTGCAGAACTCAACGCTGTCTTGCCGTCAAGCCACACCCGACACTCTCACTCAGCCGGGAGACGCTGTTGCAGAGAATTCTTTCAGGGAAGTGTCCAGACGGTGATCGGTTGATCGACGCCGCGGATCGTCTGGTGTGAAACTTGCGTCCAGGACGCCATGTCGTCATCGGCACCCTCTGCAGTCATTCGTTCCATGACCGCCGCGCTCGCGACCATCGTCACGCCAAGCTCCCGGGTCATGGCCTCGAGTCTGCTGGCAACATTGACGGTATTCCCGATTACGGCGAACTCAAGCCGGTTGGCGCCGATGTCGCCCAGGACCACTGGACCGAAGTGCAGACCAAAACTTGCCTGAATCACCGGATCGCCGGCGGCTTCGCGTTCGCCATTCCAGGAATCGACGGAAACCTGCATGGCCCTGGCGCATGCCATGGCGTTACGGGTGTCGGTTGCGCTCGGCGAGGGTGTGCCGAAGGTCGCCATCAGACCGTCGCCAAGATATTTGTCGAGGGTGCCGTTGTGGCGAAAAACCTCGGTTTCCATGCGCGCGTGGAAAGACCGCAACGTGGTGATGACCTCTTCCGGTGTCCGGTCCGATGCGAATGCCGTAAAACCAACCAGGTCAACGAACAGAACCGCAATGTCCTGATTCCGGATCTTCTTGAGGGGCTCATCGTTGTGGGAGAGTTCCTCTACGACATTTGGCGAGAAGTACCGCGCGAGATTTGCCCTCTCCCTCTCCAGAGCAGCATGACCGACCAGCAGTTTGTTTGCCCGCCGGACAACTTGTGAAAGCATGACTGCAACAATCAGGAAGACGACTATTTCCTGTACCCGAACCTCGATCTGTAGGCTGTTTGGGTCGAGAATCGCAGCCATCCGGTCATTGCCGCCAAAGAGCGCCAACAATTCAGCCGAGTAGTCATGGCCCGGACCGGAAAAGTACCACACCAGCAAAATGCCCGTTACCCACAATCCCGATGTCCAGGTGCCGACCGCCACCACCGTGCGCCAGGAGTAGGCCAGTGTGGCGCCTGCGAGCAGAACGTAGAAATACATGAAATTGTCGAACCGGAACTGCATTGCCGGCGGCCAGTCGACGGCCGCAAACGGATTTGGAGCAACCGCAACCACGGTCAGCAGAGCAAGATCACAGAACATCAGCACCAACTCTGCGCGCGACTGGCCGACCCGCCCGATCTTTCGTTGCGCCAGACCGATCAGGGCGAACCCGCAGAGCATGACCTCATAGTAGATCACTTCCCATGTCGGATTGAGGAAAGGAATCAGGAGGGCGATGACCGAAAGCGCGATCAGGCGGGCTTTCACGGCAACGTCGAGGCTTTCGCGCTTGTCGCGTTCCAGGGCCAGTTCGGCCCGGCTCCGGAGAGACTCGGTGGGAGTGCCGTCACCTGCCTCCCTTCCTCCCAGAGGCAGCGACTGTACAGAATCAACCGTGGAATTCATTGCCTGCAATCCTTCAATGCGCCGTGGTCCGGCCAACTGTGAATTGCCCCCTTATAGCAAACACGGTTACCTTTGGCGGGAACCATGATGTTCGGGAGTACCATGGCCGAGCGATACGAGACATATGCAGACTTCTGGCCTCACTACCTGCGCGAGCATGCAAGACCGCAAACGCGCCTGCTCCATTTCGCGGGAACCGCACTGGCCATCGTGCTGCTCGTCGTGAGCATCGCAAGTCAGGATCCGTGGTTCCTCGCAGCAGCCGTAGTCTCGGGCTACGGTTTCGCGTGGGTTGCCCACTGGCGGGTCGAGCGCAACCGCCCGGCGACATTCACATACCCGGTCTGGTCGCTCTACAGCGACTTCCGCATGTTCGGGCTGTGGCTCACCGGACGGCTTGCCAAGGAACTGGAAAAGGCCGGCGTCAGGAAGTGAGGGCGTCGAGCTCGCTCAGGATGGCATCGCCCATTTCAGTGGTCGATACAGCCGTCATGCCGTCCTGCATGATGTCGGCTGTGCGCTTGCCGCTGGTCAGGACATTCTCGATCGCCTGGTCGATCATGTCGGCTTGCGCGCCCATGTCGAAGGAATAACGCAGGGCCATGCCGAAACTCAGGATCGTGGCGATCGGATTGGCAAGACCCTGTCCGGCAATGTCGGGGGCTGACCCGTGGACCGGTTCGTAAAGCGCTTTTCGCTTGCCATCCCTGTCCGCCTCGCCGAGGGAGGCTGACGGCAGCATGCCGAGCGAACCGGTCAGCATCGCCGCCACATCCGACAGCATGTCGCCGAACAGGTTGTCGGTCACCAGAACATCGAATTGCTTCGGCGTACGTACAAGCTGCATGCCGCAGTTGTCCGCCAGCATGTGATCGAGCGTGACATCCGAGTAATCCCGGGAATGAAGCGCCGTAACGTCCTCGTTCCATAACAGGCCCGATTCCATGACGTTGCGTTTCTCGACGGATGTCACCCGGTTGCCGCGCTTGCGCGCCAGATCGAAGGCCACGCGGGCCACCCGCTCGATCTCGAAGGTGTCGTAAACCTGCGTGTTCACACCCCGGCGCTGGCCGTTGCCCAGGTCGGTGATGCCACGCGGCTCACCGAAATAGACGCCACCGGTCAACTCGCGCACGATCATGATGTCGAGTCCTTCGACCAGTTCGCGCTTGAGCGATGAAGCGTCCGCCAAAGCATCGAAACAGACAGCCGGGCGCAGATTTGCAAACAGCTGCAGATCCTTGCGCAAGCGCAGAAGACCGGCTTCAGGGCGCACGTCATAACCGATCCCGTCCCACTTGGGACCGCCGACAGCACCCAGAATGACCGCATCCGCGGCCAGCGCCTTGTCAATCGTTGCATCGGAAATCGCCTGCCCATGGGCATCATAAGCGCAACCGCCAACCAGATCGGTTTCGGTCGTGAACGTGTTGCCGCCCTGCTTGTTGAGCCACGCAATAATCCGCTCGACCTGGCCCATCACTTCAGGACCGATGCCGTCCCCGGGAAGCAGAAGAAGATTGTATTGCGCCATGGACTCGCTCTTTCAGAATCTTGGGTGAATTAAGGTTTGTTTGTCACAGTTCCGGCAGGATGCATAAAGGGCGAACCAAAGGAACGCAAGACCGATGATCACGAAGCCGTTGTCCGCACTCTTTGTTAGCCTGATTGTTTCCTCTGCGATCCTTCCTGCATCAGCCCAAGGTCTCGAACTATCCCTCCCTATAAACTGCCAGATTGGCCCCCGCTGCTTCATCCAGCAGTATGTCGATACCGGCGCTGGTAAGGGCTCGCACGATTACACCTGCGGCGGGCAAAGTTATGACGGCCACAATGGCACGGATCTTCGGGTCCGGTTCTCGGAACTCAAGGCGCCCGGCATTGCCGTGTTGTCCGCCGCCGCCGGCATGGTCAGAAGCGCCCGCGACGGTCTGCCCGACCGCCTGTTACGCAGCAAGAAAGACCGGTCACGCGTGCAGAACCGCGAATGCGGCAACGGTGTCGTGATCGACCACGGCGCAGGCTGGCAGACGCAGTATTGTCATATGCGCCGGAACAGCCTCAAGGTCCGGCCCGGCGAATGGGTCCGGCAGGGCCAGAACCTTGGCCTTGTGGGGTATTCGGGTCTGGCGCAGTTCGCTCATTTGCACCTTGCCGTGCGCCATGACGGCAAGGTGATAGACCCCTTTACCGGCAAGACGCCTGTTGCTGGAGCCTGTCGCACCGGTGGCGGAAAACCGCTCTGGGATGCGACAACCGCGCAGGCGCTGGCATACAGACCCGGAAACATCGTCGACGTGGGGTTTGCGGAAAAACAGGTTTCCCGGTCAATGGCAGAGTCCGGTCATGCAGTCGGGCCCGGTGACGTGGCCGCGATGCGGTCCATGGTCGCCTGGATATGGGCGGTCAACCTTCAGGCGGGCGACCGCCTCGAAGTATCGTTTAAAGGGCCGGACGATCGTCTTGCCGTTAGACATGAGGCAACCCTGAATCGTATCAAGGCCGAGTACGTACTCTCAACGGGCAGGAAAAGGCCGCCGTCAGGCTGGCCACCCGGACGCTATGTCGCCGAAGGCAAGATTGTCCGTAAGGGAAAAACAGTCCTCACGGAGTCAAGAACCCTGGTCGTGCCCTAATGCGTTTCGCAGACCTTGTGATTCACGCGCCCTCAATCATCGAAAACTATTAGATGAGCCACCAACAAGCCCGTTCCCCGGCCATTTGAGCCGGGGTCCAATCGCGGTTGCTGCAGGCCGTTGCATAAGCGAATAGGTCCCGGCTCAAGGCCGGGAAACGGACAGTAGTAGTTGGGAGTGTCTCACTCAGTATTGGCGCAAGACGAGAGTCGAAGGGCCGCCCGCCGCAAAAGGCTGTCAGGAATCGCGCCTGCTAAACACCGCTTGCCTTGACATTCACTGCCAGGAATGATTGTCCGCCTGCCGTGCCTCGTAGCTATCGATCGCGTCCGCCTTCTGCATGGTAAGGCCGATATCGTCGAGACCCTCCAGGAGGCAGTGCTTGCGGAACGGATCGATGTCGAAACTGATCGTACCGCCATCGGGGCCCTTGATTTCCTGGGTCTCCAGGTCAACCGTCACCATGGCGTTGGCACCACGGTTGGCATCGTCCATGAGTTTTTCCACGTCTTCTGGCGGCAGGACGATCGGCAGGATCCCGTTCTTGAAGCAGTTGTTGTAGAAAATGTCGGCAAAGCTCGTCGCAATCACGCAGCGGATACCAAAATCGAGCAACGCCCACGGCGCGTGTTCCCGGCTCGAGCCACAGCCGAAATTGTCTCCCGCCACCAGGATCTGCGCGTTGCGGTAGGCAGGCTTGTTGAGCACGAAGTCGGGTTTTTCGTCGCCATCGGGCGTGAACCGCATCTCGTCGAACAGGTTCTGGCCAAGACCGGTGCGCTTGATGGTCTTGAGAAACTGCTTGGGGATGATCATGTCGGTGTCCACATTGATCATCGGCAGGGGAGCCGCAACGCCTGTCAGGCTGGTGAACTTGTCCATGGGTTTGCCCTCTAGTTCTGTTTCATCTCACGCACATCGACAAACCGGCCGGCGATTGCAGCACCCGCCGCCATGGCCGGGCTGACCAGATGCGTCCGCCCACCACGTCCCTGGCGGCCTTCGAAGTTGCGGTTTGATGTCGAGGCACAGCGTTCCTTGTCTTCCAGCTTGTCGGCATTCATGGCCAGACACATGGAACACCCAGGCTCACGCCAGTCGAAACCGGCTTCGATCAGGACCTTGTCGATGCCCTCTGATTCGGCTTGTTCCTTGACGATGCCGGATCCCGGCACCACCATGGCATTGACGCTTTCGGCAACCCGCCGCCCCTGCACCACGGCCGCTACAGCCCGCAGATCCTCGATCCGCCCGTTGGTGCACGAACCTATGAAAACCCGGTCGACCGCCACGTCCGTGATCGGGGTCCCGGCTGTCAGGCCCATATAGGCCAGGGAACGTTCCATGGCCGCGCGCTTGCCTTCATCGGCAGCATCGGCCGGATTTGGCACCCGACCGCCGATCGTGATCACGTCTTCGGGGCTTGTGCCCCAGGTGACCACCGGCGGCAGATCGGAGGCGTCGAGAACGACTTCCTTGTCGAACATGGCCGCATCGTCGGACCTGAGCGTTTCCCAGTAGGCCCGGGCCCGATCCCAGTCCGCGCCCTTGGGCGCCATCGGCGTGTCCTTGAGATAGGCAAACGTCTTTTCGTCGGGAGCGATCAGTCCAGCACGGGCGCCGCCTTCGATCGACATGTTGCACACCGTCATCCGGCCTTCCATCGAAAGCGCAGCGATGGCCTCGCCGGCATATTCCATCACATGGCCGGTGCCGCCGGCCGTGCCGATCTCGCCGATGATCGCCAGAATGATGTCCTTGGCGGTGACACCGTCGGTCAGCGCACCGTTGACGGAGATCCGCATGTTCTTTGCCTTGCGCTGGATCAGCGTCTGGGTCGCGAGCACATGCTCGACTTCCGAGGTGCCGATCCCGTGGGCGAGAGCACCGAAAGCGCCATGGGTAGAGGTGTGGCTGTCGCCGCACACGATCGTCGTGCCCGGCAGGGTGAACCCCTGCTCCGGCCCGATGATGTGAACGATACCCTGGCGCCGGTCGGAGGTTTCGAAATAGGGCACGCCGAAATCGCGGCAGTTCTGCTCCAGGGTTTCGACCTGCAGCCTGGACTCCGGATCGTCGATGCCCATGGCCCGGTTCGTGGTCGGAACGTTGTGATCGGCAACCGCCATGATCTTGGCCGGCGCGCGCACCGTCCGGCCCGTCATACGCAGCCCCTCAAAGGCCTGGGGGCTTGTCACCTCATGGACAAGATGCCGGTCGATGTAGAGAAGACAGGTGCCGTCCTCTTGTGTGTCGACCACATGGTCATCCCAAATCTTGTCATAAAGCGTCGTAGGACTCGACATCAAGCGATCTCCCGCAATTCAATCAGGCTGTTATGCCGTCACACCAGTTCACACACCAACGGACGCAAGGCTTGAGCCTCAGGCTTTGACCTTGGCGTCCTTCTTTGGCCGGTGATCCTGCTTTTCCGCGATACGGGCCGACTTGCCGCGGCGCTCACGCAGGTAGTAAAGCTTGGCGCGGCGCACGCGGCCACGGCGCATGACCTTGATCGAGTCGATCGCCGGGCTGTAGATCGGGAACACCCGCTCGACGCCTTCGCCGTAGGATATCTTGCGCACCGTGAAGTTCTCGTTCAGGCCGGACCCCGCACGGGCGATGCAAACCCCCTCGTAGGTCTGGACCCGCTCGCGCTGTCCTTCCGTCACCTTGACGTTCACCTGCAGGGTGTCGCCAGGTGCAAATGTCGGCACCGCACGCACTTCAGCAATCGCTGCTGCCTGCTCTTTTTCGATTTCTTCAATAATATTCATGGTCCTAGCCTTTCTTGAACCACACCCCGAAAGCCGGGGCCCTCAACCAAACTTCTAGGATCCGCACAACCGGATCCCGCTCAATCATTCTCGTCGGTGGAAGCTTGCCGTTTTTCATGGGCAGTCCACAGATCCGGTCTTCGCGACCGTGTAATCTCTTCGGCCTGTTCGTGCCGCCAGGCAGCGATTGCGCCGTGGTTGCCGGACACCAGAACCGGCGGTATGTCGCGTCCCGCCCAGGTCTGGGGCCGTGTGTAGTGCGGATACTCCAGCAATCCGCTTTCAAAACTCTCCTCGTCTCCGGATGTCTTCTTTCCCATCACACCCGGCAACAATCTCACAACCGCATCGATCAGAACCATGGCGGCGAGTTCTCCGCCCGAAAGCACATAGTCGCCGATACTCACTTCCTCTATCGCCCGGGCCTCGATCACTCTTTGATCGACCCCTTCGAACCGGCCGCAAAGCAGAATTGCGCCAGGCGTTTCCGTCAACCCGCGCACCCGTTTCTGCGTCAACGGTCTGCCGCGCGGCGACAAATAGATTACCGGTCGACCATCCTGCCCCGCACCCGCCGCTTCAAGCGATGCATCGACAACATCGGCCCGCATGACCATTCCCGGACCGCCACCAGACGGTGTATCGTCAACCGAGCGGTGTTTATCGCGCGCAAAATCGCGAATGTCCACCGTTTCCAGAGACCACGTGCCGGCATCCCGGGCTTTGCCGCAAAGACTGGCGCCCAGCGGGCCTGGAAACATGTCCGGCAGGATCGTCAATACCGACGCTTTCCATCCGGTCGTCATCCCGAACCCTTATCGGAACCGGTTCCCGGCGCAGGGTCCTCTTCATCCTCCATTTCCGGCAATGGCTGGACCACCAGCCGCCCGCCGTCCAGATCGACCGAAGGGACGCATTCCCTGGTAAAGGGTACGAGTGTCGTGTCGCCACCTTCTGCGTTTTCGATCTCGACAATGTCGCCGGCTCCAAAATCGTGGATACTTGCGACCGTGCCCAACAACACGCCTTCGCGATCAAAGCACTCAAGGCCGATCAGGTCGGCATGATACCATTCTTCTTCTTCCGTCTCCGGCAGGACATCACGGTCTACATAGAGCCGCGTGCCTTTCAGTGCCTCGGCCTGATCGCGGCTGCCGACCCCCGACAACCGAGCCGTCACCTTGTCTCCCGACACCCGGACCGCCGTCACTTCGAACCGCCTGAGGCCGTCTTCAGTGACCACCGGACCATAGGAACCGATATCCTGCAGGTCTTGCGTAAACACCTTGAGACGGACATCTCCACGAATCCCGTGAGCGCCTGAAACAGCCCCCAGGCACACCCTCTGTGATTCCTGCGGTCCTTCGGCGCTCATCGGTCTGCCCTTCGCCGAAATCAGGAAGCGTCGGCCGCAACCTCTTCGCCGCCTGCAGAGTCTGCGGCCGCGGCATCTGCAGCAGCGGTCTTGGCATCTTCTTCCGCCTGGGCGGCTTCGGCGAGACGTTCCTGGGCCTTCTTGCCCGGCAACGCCTTCTGCGGGTTGTTGCGTGCAGGGCGTGTCATGATGCCGGCGGCATCAAGAAAGCGCAGAACGCGGTCTGTCGGGCGTGCGCCATGACTCATCCAATGCTTGATGCGGTCCTCGTCGAGGGTCACCCGGTTGTCGGCGTCCTTCGGCAGCAGCGGGTTGAACGTGCCGAGCTTCTCGATAAAGCGGCCATCGCGCGGTGCCCGCGAATCTGCGACCACGATGCGATAGTAAGGCCGCTTTTTGGCGCCGCCCCGGGCCAGTCTGATCTTCAATGCCATGTTAATGCGTTCTCCTGCTTGAATCTCTTGTGTTGTCCATGGGCCGGCATTCAATAGAAGGCCGGCAAATCTCTCAAATTCTCTACTTCTTCTTGAACGGGAACTTCGGCATTCCCCCAAGCGGGTTGCTTCCCAGACCGGGAAGGCCGCCGGGCATTCCCGGTCTGCCCAGGCCCGGCATGCCGCCTGGCGGCAGGCCTGCGGGCAGCTCCGGCGGCGAGCCGTCGGCGCCCGCGTCCGGCATTGCCGGCATACCGCCGCCGAACAAGCCGGCAAGGCCGCCCTTGCGGCGTCCGAGTTTCTTCATCATGTCCGCCATCTGGCGGTGCATTTTCAAGAGCTTGTTGATTTCCTGCACATTGGTGCCGGAACCTGCCGCCACCCGCTTCTTGCGCGAGGCGTTCAGTAGCTTTGGGTTGCGCCGCTCCTTGCGCGTCATCGAACCGATGATCGCTGCCTGATGCACGAACACCGAATCGTCCAGGTTGGCATCGGCGATCTGCTTCTTCATCTTGCCGACGCCCGGCAGCATGCCGAGCATTCCGCCCATGCCGCCGATCTTCTGCATCTGCTTGAGTTGTTCCGCCAGATCTTCCAGGTCGAACTTGCCCTTCTGCATCTTGGCGGCCATCTTGTTGGCCTGGTCAGCGTCGATCGTCTCGGCGGCTTTTTCCACCAGCGAGACCACGTCGCCCATGCCGAGGATGCGGTTGGCGATCCGGTCGGGATGAAAATCCTCCAACTCGTCGATCTTTTCGCCGGTCCCCATCAGCTTGATCGGCTTGCCGGTCACCGCCCGCATCGAAAGGGCCGCGCCGCCGCGGCCGTCGCCGTCGATACGGGTCAGCACGATGCCCGTGATTCCAATCCGCCCATCAAACGAGGACGCAACGTTGACCGCGTCCTGACCGGTCAGGGCGTCGGCCACCAGCAGCGTTTCATGAGGCTGTGCCAGATCGCGGATCGACTCGGTTTCCTTCATCAACGCGTCGTCGATGTGGAGCCTGCCGGCCGTATCCAGCATGACCACGTCGTAGCCGCCCAGCCTGGCCGCTTCCATCGCCCGTCGTGTGATGTCGACCGGCATCTGGCCGGCAACCACCGGCAGAGTCGAGACATCGATCTGCTCGCCCAGAACCTTCAGCTGCTCCTGCGCTGCCGGACGGCGCACGTCCAGCGATGCCATCAGCACCTTGCGTTTGTCGCGTTCGGTCAGGCGCTTGGCAATCTTGGCTGTCGTGGTTGTTTTACCCGAGCCCTGCAGGCCGACCATCATGATGGCGACCGGCGCCGGGGCATTGAGGTCGATGCTCGAGGCCTCGGAGCCGAGCATCTCGGTCAACTGGTCGTTGACGATCTTGACCACCATCTGGCCCGGCGTCACCGACTTGACCACGTCCTGCCCGACGGCACGTTCCCTGACTGTGTCGACAAACGACTTGACCACGTCGAGCGCCACATCGGCCTCGATCAGCGCCCGCCGGACTTCGCGCATGGCCGTGTTCACATCGGATTCCGACAGCGCACCGCGCTTGGTCAGGGAATCGAATATGCCACTCAGGCGGTCTGACAGGGTCTCGAACATGAAGCGTCAAAATTCTCTCGAAAGGCCGACACCAACTCAGCTCAACGCCAAACGCACCCGCGGGCGAAACATCGCTGACGGGTGTGGACCCCCATGGCTCTCGGGCCTGGCGGCGGCAAGACGGTTGGCGTCTTTGCTGAATTGAGGGAGTAATAGGCAAAAACGGGGGCGGGTGTCAATACATGCTTCAACTCAATGATAATCTTACGAATTTACGCAACCAAGAACGATACTGTCGACGATCCAATGCCGGACGGAAACGGACGACCGAAATCGATGTAAATTCCGCAATCCGGCCGCATAGATATATTTTTTTGGAGCAGCGGTATTGCGAGTCAGTTCAGAAATCTGACAATCGAATCATAGTGGAACCGATACACGACAGCGTTCAAATCAAATGGATTGCCCATGACATACGTAATCATCATTCAAACTCAATAAAGATCCGCACAGCCATTCAATTGTTCGAAATTTTGTTAAAGAGGACAAATTTGGTATTTCAACCTACTCGTATTGGCGTTAAAATTGCAAAATTTCACATTTTGCGCCAATGTAAAAAAACATGTTTTCACTTGAAACTCTACAAAAAATAGCACCGTGGTTAGCAATTTTGGCGTTCTGGCCGAAGGTTCTAATTTCGATATTGATCATTGCATTTGCATTTCTTTGTCTTCTCATATTGTGGACACCGCCCCTCAAAGATCCTAAAGCCATAGAACCTTTGGATAATCCAGTTCCGGCGACCGGACATTCTACTGCTACACCATCTGGTCTGGCAGTGAGCGCAGTATATGTAGACAAGTCGAATTCTCAGCGCCGTTTATTTGATGTGTTATTGAAAAATCCCACAAGCGATAGCATTATTTTGAGTAAATTTGTCGTCAAATGGACCTATCTTGCAGGACAGTTTGCATCTATTGATCAAGCTGAATCACTCAGCCCTTCCGTGAAGTACTCAATACATCTTCCAATAGATCCGGACAAATCTGGTGAACAGAACACCAAGATCGTGCCAATTCATCCGCCATTGATTTTTCCGAAAACAACCAGCGAGTCAGACAGTATAACAAATATCAGAATTGAAATTTACTACGATTTTGAAAGCAGCAGGCTAGACTACCACCCTTATGTAGGTTGGGACATTCCGTACGAAATTTATGTGGTCGACGATCAGGGTACAAACAGCCTAGTTCTCTCAGGCTCCTGGAATCATTAGGCAATTTGCCGTTGCCGCAATGTTGCTAGTCCTGAATTTCATCGTTCTTGGCTAAATCGGTCGACACCGACGCCAGCGTTCCTAGCTACACGTTGATTCCGAATGAGTCGGCCACTTTCAAAATCCGAGCCGCCGCGCCTCCATGGTATGAATTTACCGTCACCTAGCAAATGGACAACCAGCCAGATTAAACTTCAGAACGCACAGTTTGCCGTCAAGTACCCTACCGATAGGACTGGCGGGCGGTACAGGCGTAAACCCTGATGGCACACCGGCCGGATTTCCTGCCGCAGACACGCAACGCCTCCCGATAGGCCCGATTACGCGAGGTTCCCCACCCTGAACCCCATCCCCTCGAGCCGGTAGCCAGGGCGCCGCAGCCGTTCTTGAACCAGACGGCGACACGACATCCGCGGGCCCGTCGTCCGCACTCGCGCAATGCCCTGCGTTCCGCAGCGTGGCGGGTGGAGTAGTCGAAGGAGTAGCCATGTCCGCCCGTGCTTGGCGAATAGGCAATCGCACCAAAATTTTGCGCCTTTGCTTGCGTATTCACAGTGCAAAACACCAGAAAACCAAAGATGATGACAACTATTCTCGAGGACATCGCGGGTTCAGCCTCCATCTCTTGTCCGGTTTCGAATGACCTCACATTCCCCGGACACCCTTTCACGTCTGTCAAGAATTGTAGCATGATGTCCCTTCGGTGGAAAACCGGGTAAAGTTTCAATTTGGCGAGCCGTGTGACGAGGATTGGCAACACTGGCCCACGATGGCCGCACGGGGTCTGAGGGACGGTCGTGATGGAACAAGAAGCCAGGGACACAGTCTCCGCTCCCGGCCCCGGACACGTCCCGGCAACGTCCGGACCGCGCGTCCGGCTGTTGTGCATGAGCTTGTGGCTGGCGGGCGGCGTCGCGATCTACGATTTCACGGTCTACGGACGCGCGCCTTTCTTGAAATTTCCAGTCGACGTTTCTCCGCCTGCAGTCGCCCGAAGCCTGATCATCGCCGTCGCCGCCTTTCTGCTTGTGCGTGCGCTTCGACCGGCCGAGACAGGCAATAATTACCGGGACTTTTGGGGCGGACTTGACATGCTCCGTTTTGCCAGTCCGGTGTCCACTGCATTCATTGCGGCCACTGCGGCACTGTTGTTGATCGACCCGGATTTGCTCAATCGTCTCGGCTGGGAGGATGCCATCCTCGAAAACCTGTCCGCGTTGTTCTTGTTGGCCGCAGCCTTGGTGACGTGGCTGGCGATGCGGAACGCCTCGGAACAGGTCGGCGTTCTGGGCTTGTCGGTTCCCGCCCGGTTACCCTTGTTGGGGCTTGGCGCGTTGTTTTTGCTGATCTGCCTTGAAGAGATATCGTGGGGACAAAGAATCTTCGGGTTCCCGACGCCGGGCCTTCTTTCCGGAAATGCGGATGGCCAGACCAACCTGCACAACTTTGCCACCTTTCTCTCTGAACAGCTCTATTATGGCGCTGCATTCTGCGCCTTTGTCCTGTTTCCGTATGCAGCATCAAAGGCCGGCACCGGGGTGCCCGGCTCCATCGGTTTTCTTGCCCCCGCCCCGGGACTAGCCCTCATTGCCGCACCGGTTGTGTTCATGCAGTCGGAGATGTGGAACACCGTGCCCGTCCAAATCGCGGCATGGGCTGCTGTGTTCATTCTTGCCGATATCGTGAGGAGCACCGGCGGCGCACTGCGTCATTGGTCAGTTTGCGTCGTTGCGGTCTGCATCACTGGACAAACCATATTCCTGCTCTTCACGGAGAACCTTGCCGGAAGCAACGACCTGACTGAATATAAGGAAACACTGATCGCATTTTTGTGCCTGACCTGGGCCTGCGCGGTACTGAACCGGCTTCGATGATACATCACCGTCGGCAGCACACTTGTTACGTGGATTCGTTCTGCAGATCGAAACCATGGTGCCGTCGCCCGGCTTGAAGTCGGTTGTTAGGAACCGCAGCCGCAGGCACATCATACGAATCCAGCACAAAACTCTGGTCATTGGCGGCTTTATCGCCATATAACCCGCATAATGACCGCACCCACCGACCATATCCCGTTCCGCAAGATGAACGGCCTCGGCAACGACTTCATCGTGCTTGATGCCCGCACCCGCGACATCCCGCTCGACGACGACCGTGCGCGCCGGCTGGCCGACCGCGAAACCGGCATCGGCTGCGATCAGCTGATCACCCTTGAAGCCTCCAGAATTGCCGACGTTTTCATGCGCATCCGCAATGCCGACGGCGGTGAGGTCGATGCTTGCGGCAATGCCGCGCGCTGTGTCGCCGACCTGGTCGCCCGCGAAGCCGGCGAAACGGCGGTTTCGGTCGACACCAACGCCGGCGTTCTCGCCTGCGCGCTCAACCCGGACGGGCTGGTCACTGTCGACATCGGCAGGCCCCGGCTCCAGTGGCATGAAATTCCCATCGCCGAGGAAATGGACACGCGCCAGATCGAACTGCAGATCGGGCCCATAGACGATCCCATCCTGCACAGCCCCAGCGTCGTCAATGTGGGCAATCCCCATTGCATCTTCTGGGTCGACGACGTTGAGGCCTATGACCTGCCCAAGGTCGGGTCGATGCTGGAGTATCATCCGATCTTCCCCGAACGCGCCAACATTTCGCTGGCCCATGTGACCTCGCGCACAAGCATGACACTGAAAGTCTGGGAACGCGGCGTCGGCCTGACCAGGGCCTGCGGCACCGCGGCCTGCGCAGCGGCAGTTGCCGCCGTGCGCAAGAACCTGACCGACCGCAAGATAACGGTGACCCTGCCCGGCGGTCCGCTCGGACTGGAGTGGCGCGAGCGCGACAGCCACGTGCTCATGACCGGCCCGGTCGCCTATGATTTCGAAGGCCTGCTTGATGCCGAATCCCTGGTTCGGATCGAGCCATGACCGACTTCGACAACGCCTTGACCGACAGCGACGCTGAATCCGGCGAGCGCCCGGGGACCGAAATCGTCACCTTCGGGTGCCGGCTCAACACCTACGAATCCGAAGTCATGCGCCGCAACGCTCACGATGCCGGCCTCGACGACGCCGTCATCTTCAACACCTGCGCGGTAACCGCCGAAGCGGTGCGTCAGGCCCGCCAGTCGATCCGTAAGGCCCGGCGCCAGCGCCCCGGTGCCCGGATCATCGTGACCGGCTGTGCAGCCCAGGTCGACCCTGAGACGTTTGCGGCAATGGACGAAGTCGACTTGGTCCTCGGCAACCAGGAAAAGCTTGAGCCCGCACAGTTCCGCCTGCCCGACTTCGGAATCTCGGGAGAAGAAAAGACCCGGGTCAACGACATCATGTCGGTGACCGAGACCGCCGGCCACCTGATCGACGGCTTCGACGGCCGCGCCCGGGCGTTTGTCCAGATCCAGAACGGCTGCAACCACCGTTGCACTTTCTGCATCATTCCGTATGGCCGCGGCAATTCCCGGTCGGTGCCCGCCGGCGACGTGATCGGCCAGATCGAACGCCTTGTCGACAACGGCTATCGCGAGATTGTCCTCACCGGCGTCGACATTACGGCCTACGGCGCGGACCTGCCCGGAACCTTGTCGCTTGGCAGCCTGGTTCTGAAGATCCTGGAACAGGTGCCCACGCTGCCACGTCTGCGGATCTCATCCATCGACTCGATCGAGGCCGACGATGCCCTGATGGACGCCATATCAAATCAGCCGCGCCTGATGCCGCATCTGCATCTGTCGGTTCAGGCCGGCGACAACCTGACCCTGAAGCGGATGAAACGGCGCCACCTGCGCGAGGACACCATCGCATTCTGCGAGCAGGTGCGTCGCTTGAGGCCCGACATGGTCTTCGGTGCTGATATCATTGCAGGCTTTCCGACCGAAACCGACGCCATGTTCGACAACACCCTTCGCCTGGTAGACGAATGCGGCCTGACCTTCCTTCATGTTTTCCCCTATTCGGCCCGGCCCGGCACACCGGCCGCCCGCATGCCCATGGTCGACGGTGCCGTGATCAAGGACCGCGCCCGCATCCTCCGCCACAAGGGGGCACAATCGCTCGAACGTTTTCTTGACCGCGCGGTGGGACACCGGCATTCCGTGCTGATGGAAACCCCACACACCGGACGCACCGAACAGTTCGCGCCGATCCGGTTCCAGGACGCGCTACCAACCGGGTCCGTCGTATCCGCTGAAGCCACCGGCCACAACACAACCGACCTCGAAGGCCGGTCCGTCGCATGAGCGCCGAGAAAAAGGGGTTTCTGGGCAGGCTGTTCAAGGGTTCGGGGGAACCGGCAAGCGAAACCGCGGAGAATGATGTCGCACCGACGGAGACTGACCTATCCGACACGGCCGCCCGGCTGGACAGTCCAGAGGCCAACCCTAAACAAGGATGGTTCAAACGCCTCAAATCCGGCCTGTCGCGGTCATCCGATGCCCTGACCACGGGCATCACCGATGTTTTCACCAAACGAAAGCTCGATGACGAGACCGTCGAGGAACTGGAAGATATCCTGATCAGGGCCGATCTCGGTCTTGAAACCGCCGCAAAAATCACCGACAGCCTGACCCGCAGCCGTTACAACAAGGAAATCACGACGGACGAGGTTCAGCGTGTCATGGCTGACGAGATTGCAGCCGTACTGGAGCCCGTGGCCATTCCTCTCGAAATAGACCCCGCCAACAAACCGCATGTGATCCTGATGATCGGCGTCAACGGTTCCGGCAAGACCACCACCATCGGCAAGCTTGCCGCACAGTTTTCAGCCGCAGGCCACTCGGTCATGCTGGCCGCCGGCGACACCTTTCGGGCCGCCGCCATCGACCAGCTCAAGGTCTGGGGCGAACGTGTCGGCGCACCCGTCGTATCCCGCAAGGTAGGCTCCGATGCCTCCGGCCTGGCTTTCGATGCCCTCGATCAGGCGCGCGACGAACACGCCGACGTTCTGATTATCGATACCGCGGGCAGGCTTCAGAACAAGGCCACACTTATGGCGGAACTGGAAAAGGTCATTCGCGTGATCCGGAAAAAAGATCCGACCGCGCCGCACTCGGTCCTGCTCGTGCTCGATGCCACCACGGGACAGAATGCCGTCAATCAGGTTGAAATCTTTGCCAAGAGTGCCGGCGTGACGGGTCTCATCATGACCAAACTTGACGGCACGGCGCGCGGCGGCATCCTTGTCGCTGTATCTCAGCGATTCGGCCTTCCCGTCCATGCCATTGGCGTCGGCGAAGGCATCCACGACCTCCAGTCATTCGACGCGGGACAGTTTGCCCATGCTGTCGCCGGTCTCGAGCAAAGGGCACCATGACCAAAGCAGCGCCGAAACCTGAAATGCATCCGCTTGTGAAACTGGCCACCGAGATTGGCCCGCTTGCGGTGTTTTTCTTTGCCAACGCCAAATTCGGAATTTTTTACGCCACCGGAAGTTTCATGGTGGCGATCGTTGTGGCTCTGGCGGTCTCCTATGCTCTGAGCCGTCACATCGCGACCCTGCCGCTGGTCACCGGTATCTTCGTGCTGGTGTTCGGCGGTTTGACGATCTGGCTCAACGATGAATTGTTCATCAAACTGAAACCCACGATCGTCAACACCCTGTTCAGCGTGATTCTTCTGGGCGGACTCTTCTGGGGCAAGTCCTTCCTGCGCAGTGTCTTCGGATCGGTTTTCCGGCTCGACGACGAGGGTTGGCGGAAGCTCACTTTTCGCTGGGCGTTCTTCTTTCTGCTGCTGGCGGTTCTCAACGAAATCGTCTGGCGAAATTTCTCCACCGATGCCTGGGTCAGCTTCAAGGTGTTCGGCATCATGCCGCTCAGCATGGTCTTCGCCCTGTCCCAGATGCGGCTCCTGCAGCGCCATCAGTTGCCCGACGCGGACGAATCGGAGACCTAGAGCTTATCCGACCACACTGAATATGTGCGACATCGCCAATTACTATCATGTACGGGCTTGACACGTACATCTCCTGAACCGCAACACAGGAGGTCCTCGTGCCGCCGCACGAGGACGACAATCGCGAAGGGCAGTAACGCTAACGTTTCTCGAACGGGACACTTGTTTCCGTCATGTCGCCTTCGTCACCCGGAGGGTTCGAGAACGGCTCAAACACAGCCTCATTGCGTACTGCGTGATACTGGTTCAATGCCCAATGAACGCTTGGAAACGCCAGGTCGTCCCACGGGATCTCGTCCCAGCCGAACAACTCGACCTCAAGGCTCTCCGTGCCCGGACGGAAATCGTCATTGAGCAGACGCGACCGATAGATGATCTGCACCTGGCTGATGCGCGGAATTGAATAGATCGCCAGCAGCGCGTTGATTTCAATGTCGGCGAACGCCTCCTCGTAGGCCTCACGGCGGGCAGAGGCTTCGGCAGACTCATGCAGTTCCATGAAACCGGCGGGCAGCGTCCAGTGCCCGTGACGCGGCGGAATCGCCCGCCGGCACAGGAGAATTTTCCCGTCGCGGACAACCACGGAACCGGTCACCAGCTTCGGGTTCTCGTAGTGTATGAATCCGCAATTGTCGCAGATGTTGCGCTCATGGGTGTCACCCTGGGGTGTCCGTTTCGAGAACTGCGCCTTGTACTGGTTTTCTGTCATTTGCACAGATCCCGATTTTTACACTACCGTTTGATTTCTATACTGAATTTTTGCGATCGTTCAGACGGGGCACGCATTTGCGGACCGCACGTCATCTCAACCGTACAACAGCAGAGACTTCACGCAAACGTCATAACGCGCCGGTAACGACGCCTCACTATTAATCATCGAATTGTGATTGGCCGATAGGTTGTTTTGATCATTTGTGAAGGGTTAGGCTCTACACAGGAATTGAGTTGCGACACCGAATCGATAATCCCCCTTTGATCGGCTCTGGTGCGGTGAAACACAAATGAGCTCTGTGAGAAAGAGAGTGTGTGAGGAATGAAAAGTGTGGATGGCCAGGATCGAACTCAATAGCCAGTCAACACGTTTACGGAAGAGACGAATAAGATGAACGCTTCTGCTGAAATTCGAAATTTGAACAAATCGCCACACCATCTGTTGCGCCGGGCCGGTCAGTTCGCAGCCGATATCTATGCCGAGGAAGTCGGCAATCGCGGTTTGACGCATCGTCAATTTGCCGTGCTTCTTACCGTTGCCCAGAATGAGGGTCTGAGCCAGACCGAGTTGGTCGAAAAGACCGGAATTGACCGCAGTACTCTGGCCGACCTCGTTGCCCGTATGTTGAAGAAGGGCCTGCTCCAGCGCAAGCGCACAAAGGAAGACGCCAGAGCCAATTCGATCCGCCTGTCGGCCGCCGGCCGCAGGGCGCTGCAGGCGACCCAGCAAGGGGCTGCCGCCACCGACAAGCGCCTGCTCGGACTGCTGAGCAGTCCTCAGCGCAAGCAGTTTCTGACGGCTTTGTCTCAGCTTTCCGAGGCGCTCGAGGAACATGAGACGACCAACGGTGCCATCAGCAGCACAGGCACCAACGGGACGACGGCGCGCAATCGCCGGTCCTAAATCGAAGGTCCTACGACCCCGCCGCGCTTTTGATGGCCGGTATGATTTTCTGCTCGACCGCCTCTGCTGACAACGGACCGACGTGTTTGTAACGGATTACGCCTTTGCCATCGACCACGAAGGTTTCGGGAACACCGTAAACACCCCAATCGACCGCAGCCCGGCCGGTGTTGTCGACTCCGACAAAGCCATAGGGATTGCCGTGACTGCCCAGGAACTGGCGGGCATTTGAAGGCTTATCCTTGTAGTTGATGCCGACCATCTTAATGTCAGGGCGTTTCTCAAGCTCCATCAGAAAGGGATGTTCCACCCGGCAGGGGCCGCACCACGATGCCCACACATTAACAAGTTTGACACCGCCGCCGGCAAGCAGGGAGACATCTATTCCCGGAATCGGCTGTCCCGCATCGTTGAGCCCCTCCAACGGTTTCAGGAAGGTTTCCGGCGCCGGCTTTCCGATCAGCGCCGACGGCAGCTTCGAGGGGTCTCCACTATTGAGGGCAACCACGAATATCACCGCAAGCAACGCAAAAATCGCCACCGGCATCAGGGCACCGAGGCCGAATTTGGACCGTTTCTGTCTTTCCGCTTCTGCTGTCACGCTCAGTTCTCCATGGAGGCTCGGGACCGGCGGCGGGCGCCGCTTGACTCGAGCACGGCAAGCTGGCGCTTCTGGCGCCTGAAATCGATGACGACAAAGACCGACAGCCCGACCAGAACGATTGCCGAAATCCCATAGGACACAAAAACAAATCCCCAGTGTGAATCAAGTTCGAACATGGTGCTACCCGTCCACCTGGGCCAGACGCATGGTCCGGATGCGCCGCTTCAGGATCTCGGAGCGCATGGCCACCAGATGAAGCGTCAGAAAAAGCATCGAATAAGCTATTGCCATGACCAGCAACGGAACCAGAATCGTCGGATGAATGGTCGGCCCGTCCATCCGGATGACGCTCGCCGGCTGGTGCAGGGAATTCCACCAGTCCACCGAAAACTTGATGATCGGCACGTTTACGAAGCCGACAATGGCAAGGATTGCGGCGATCCGTCCGGCCTGTATCGGCTCGTCGATCGCCCGCCAGATCGCCATGTACCCGATATAGAGCAGGAACAGCACCAGGACCGACGTCAGCCGGGCATCCCAGACCCACCATGTGCCCCACATCGGCTTGCCCCACAGCGACCCGGTCACCAGTGCCAAGAAGGTGAAGCAGGCGCCAATTGGTGCCGCGGTCTTGGCGGCCACATCGGCCAGCGGATGTTTCCAGATCATGCCCACGGCACTCGACAGCGCCATGATCGTATAGACAAACAGCGCCATCCAGGCGGCCGGCACATGAATGAACATGATCCTGACGGTCTCGCCCTGCTGGTAATCCGGCGGTGCATAGAAGAACGACAGGTACAGTCCCGCAGCGATCAGTCCCACCGTTGCAATCAGGCAATAGGGCTGGACAGTATTTGCGAAAGCCACGAACCGGGTGGGATTGGCATATTGAAACATGGCTTTCATCTAATCCTTCGATTGCCGGAACGCAACACAAAGCGCCGTGAATGTTTCACAGGCTTTTGGCGGAAATCTGTCCAAATGCCTCATGCCCTTATCGAAAATGAATGCGCAGGGCAGCTGCCGCGGCGATCGGACACAACACGATCGTCGACAGCGAAAGCGCTGTCAGTATCAGGGCCGGCACGCCGAACGGCAGCGGACCGGTTATCGCGGCGTTCGCGGCAGAGACACCGAAAATCAGGATCGGCACGTAGAGCGGCAGCACCAGGACGGAGAGCAGCAACCCGCCGCGCCGGATGCCGACCGTCAGGGCCGCCCCCACGGCCGCCAGGAAACTGAGCGCCGGTGAGCCGATCAGGGTCGTCGCAATCAGGGGCAGGAACGCCGACGGCGGCAGGTTGAGCAGAATCCCGAGCAAGGGAGCCGCGAGCGCCAGGGGAACGCCGGTCGCCAGCCAGTGCGCCAGCGTCTTTGCAAACGCCACCATCTCAACGGGCATCGGACCCAGCATCATCACATCCAGCGATCCATCTTCGAAGTCGGCCTGGAAAATCCGGTCCGACGACAGCAGAACCGACAGGAGCAGCGCCACCCACAGGGTTCCCGGCGCTATTCGCTCGAGCATGTTGGGATCCGCACCCAGACCGAGCGGTATCATGGTGACCACCACCAGCAGAAACGCCAGCGCCATGCCGGCACCGCCGCCAAGACGAACCGCGAGCACCAGATCCCGTTGTACCAGCGCCAGGAACAGCTTCATGACGCGGCCCTTCTCTCGGCGAAATCTAGCCGTTGCGAGAATGTCGACCCCAGGTCGGAATGGGTCGATGCCATCACCATGCCGCCATCAGCTACGTGGTCGTCCACCAGACCCGCCAGAATTTTGCGCGACGCCTCATCAAGCGAGACCGACGGCTCGTCCAGCAGCCAGAGCGCGCGCGGCACCAGCGCCAGGCGGCACAAGCCGAGCCGGCGTTTCTGGCCGGCAGAGAGAAGGCCTGCGGGAATTTCCCGGAGATGATCCAACTTGAAGGTCTCAAGCGCATTCTCGACGTCGCCCCCACCCAGGAACGCGCTCCAGAACGTAACGTTTTCCTCCACCGTCATGACCGCCTTGACCGCGTCCAGGTGGCCGACCAGATGGGCGTGCTGTCCGATCGACAGTTCCTTGTCGCCGCCGTCGAGATCGAGTTGACCGTCGGCGGGATCGATGAACCCCGCGACCATCCGCAACAGGCTGGTCTTGCCCGATCCGTTCGGGCCGGTGAGCAGCAGGCTCTCACCCGACGAAAGCGCGAACGAAATATCGCGAAAGACCACACGGCCGCCACGGACACAGGTCAACTGGTCTGCTTTGAGTTTCATGATGGCAATTCTGCTCCGGAAAAACGACCTGACGGGGCAACATCTAACCGATGCGGCCATCCCTGAAAAGGAACTCATTCGCGTAATGTCGACACGACTCGATGGTCCGCAACGTTCGTACGACTGGCGCTGTTCACGAAAAGTTATTATATAGACGGCAATCACGTCTGGATGCGCGCCATAATCGACGTTGCCTGCCGCCGCTTTAAGGATCCGTTTCGGGTCCCGTCGGGGTCATGCAAAATTTCTTTCAGTACAGCGTTGCGCATACCGCCCCTTCAACACCGCTTTGCATATGACTGTGCAACAGCCCGCAACAATGGAACAGGACGAACGTGACCAAATCAGCTCCCGCCACCTCCCTGGACAGTTTCAAATGCCGCCGCAAATTGAAAGTCGGCAACAAGACCTACGATTATTTCAGTCTGAAGGCTGCCGAAAAAAACGGTCTTGAAGGCATTTCCACCCTGCCCTTCTCGCTCAAGGTTCTGCTCGAGAACCTGTTGCGGCACGAAGACGGCCGGTCGGTCACGGCCGACGACATCAAGGCCGTATCCGCCTGGCTCAAGCGGCGCAAGAGCACACGCGAAATCGCCTACCGCCCGGCCCGTGTTCTGATGCAGGACTTCACCGGCGTGCCCGCGGTCGTCGATCTGGCTGCCATGCGGGCGGCCATGGAGGCCATGGGGAAAAGCCCGAAGAAGATCAACCCACTCGCCCCGGTCGACCTTGTGATCGATCATTCCGTCATGGTCGACAGTTTTGGTATGGCGTCTTCGTTCAAGACCAATGTCGGTCGCGAGTATGAGCGCAACGGCGAGCGTTACGAGTTCCTGCGCTGGGGTTCGGAAGCCTTTGACAACTTCCGCGTCGTGCCGCCTGGCACCGGCATCTGTCACCAGGTCAATCTCGAATATCTGGCCCAGACCGTCTGGACCAAGAAGGAAAAGACCGCCAAAGGCACCGTTGAAGTGGCCTACCCGGACACGCTTGTGGGCACGGACAGCCACACCACAATGGTCAACGGTCTGGCCGTCCTCGGCTGGGGCGTCGGCGGCATCGAGGCCGAAGCGGCCATGCTGGGTCAGCCGATTTCCATGCTGATCCCCGAAGTCGTCGGTTTCAAGCTTTCCGGCAGGCTGCGGGAGGGCGTCACCGCCACGGACATGGTGCTGACGGTCGTTGAGATGCTGCGCAAGAAGGGCGTCGTCGGCAAGTTCGTCGAGTTTTACGGCCCCGGTCTTGACCATCTTTCGCTGGAAGATCAGGCAACCATCGCCAACATGGCACCCGAATATGGCGCGACCTGCGGTTTCTTCCCCGTAGACAAGGACACCCTGGCCTATCTGTCGGCCACCAACCGGTCCAAGGCCCGGGTCGACCTGGTCGAGAAATATGCCAAAGCCCAGGGCATGTTCAGGACAAGCCGTACACCGGACCCGGTCTTTACGTCGAAGCTTGAGCTCAAGCTTGCCGATGTGGTCCCGAGTCTCGCCGGACCGAAGCGTCCGCAGGACCGGATTGCCCTGACGGAAACAGCACCTGCCTTCGAGACCTCGCTGGCTGGTGAATTCGCAAAGGCGGAAGCCAACGACAAGCGCTACAAGGTTGGCGGTGCCAATTTCGACCTCGGCCACGGCGATGTCGTGATTGCCGCGATCACCTCATGCACCAATACATCGAACCCGTCGGTCATGCTGGGCGCGGGCCTTCTGGCCCGCAACGCTGTGAAACTGGGGCTCACCGTCAAGCCCTGGGTCAAGACGTCTCTGGCGCCCGGCAGTCAGGTGGTGACCGATTACCTGAAGAAATCCGGCCTACAGAAGGATCTCAACAAGCTTGGATTTGATCTGGTGGGGTACGGCTGCACCACTTGCATCGGCAATTCAGGCCCCTTGCCCGAAGCGATTTCCAAGACCATCCAGTCGAACGATGTCGTGGCCTGCTCGGTACTGTCCGGCAACCGCAACTTCGAGGGCCGGGTCAACCAGGATGTCAAGGCCAACTACCTGGCCTCGCCGCCCCTGGTGGTCGCCTATGCCCTGGCCGGCAGCATGCGGATCGACATCACCAAGGATCCGATCGGGCAGGACAAGAAGGGCAATGATGTCTACCTGAAGGACATCTGGCCGTCCTCGAAGGAAATTGCCGAACTGGTGCGCACGTCTGTCACCAAGGCCATGTTCCGCGACCGCTACAAGGATGTCTTCAAGGGCGACGCCAGCTGGCGCAAGATCAAGGTCGAGGGTGGCCTGACCTACGACTGGAACGACAAGTCCACCTATGTTCAGCACCCACCCTACTTCCAGGACATGGCAGCGGAGCCCGAGGCGGTTACCAACGTAGAGCAGGCCCGTGTCCTGGGGCTGTTCCTCGACTCGATCACGACCGACCACATCAGCCCCGCCGGGTCGATTGCCAAGTCGGGGCCCGCCGGCCGTTATCTATCGGGCCGCAAGGTACCTGTCATGGAGTTCAACTCCTATGGTTCGCGGCGCGGCAATCACGAAGTCATGATGCGCGGCACTTTCGCCAACATCCGCATCAAGAACCAGATGGCGCCGGGTACCGAAGGCGGCGTCACGATCCATCATCCGTCAGGCAAGCAGATGGACATCTACGACGCTGCCATGCAGTACCAGCAGGAAGGCGTTCCGCTGGTTGTACTGGCCGGCAAAGAGTACGGCACCGGCTCCAGCCGGGACTGGGCCGCCAAGGGCACGCTGTTGCTTGGCGTCCGCGCGGTCATCGCCCAGTCGTTCGAACGCATCCACCGGTCCAACCTCATTGGCATGGGTGTCCTGCCCCTGGTCTTCAAGGGCGACCAGTCCTGGCAGGGACTGGGCATGACGGGCGATGAACTGGTGACGCTTCGCGGTCTCGACGGCAAGATGAAACCCCGCATGACCGTCAAGGCGGAGATCACCTTTGCCGACGGGCGCACCGAACTGGTGCCGCTGACCTGCCGCATCGACACCGAGGACGAACTCGATTATTTCCGCAATGGCGGCATTCTCCAGTACGTTCTGCGCAATCTGGCCAAAGCGGCCTGACGGCGATAAAATCCAAAATTGGGCCGCCGATTCCTGCTGGCGGCCCTTTTTGTTTCCCAATGACATTGTCGGGGAGAATTTCGACATGCACACCGTCCTCGCCAACGGCGCCAACATTCCCGCAATCGGTTTCGGCACCTGGACCCTCAGGGGAGATCAGGCTGCGGACCTGGTTCGCGAAGCCCTTGAAGCCGGTTACCGGCATGTGGACACAGCCGTCATGTACGAAAACGAGGAGGCCGTAGGCGAGGGCCTGAAGGCCGCCGGCGTCGTGCGCGACGATATTTTCGTGACCACCAAAGTCTGGCCGACGGACATTGCCGATGGCGACCTTCAGCGCTCCGTGGAAGCCAGCCTGAAGCGTCTCGATCTCGATGCGGTCGACCTCGCCCTGATACACTGGCCATCGAAGACCGTCCCCCTGGCAGAATCGTTCAAGGCATTGAACGAGGTTCTGGACCGCGGTCTGTGCCGTCACATCGGCGTCTCGAACTTTACAGTTGCGATGATTGAGGATGCCGTCGCCTTGAGCCGCCATCCCCTCGCCTGCAACCAGGTTGAGTATCACCCCTTCGTCAACCAGGCCGTCGTGCACCAGGCCTGCCGGAAACATGGCATGGCCATGGTTGCCTATTGTCCGCTCAACCGTGCCGGCGTGACGTTTGCGCAAGCCCCGGTTCGGGCCGCGGTCGAAGCCCACAACCGGACACCGGCTCAGGTCGTCCTGCGCTGGCACATGCAGCAGGACGGCGTCGTGGCGATCCCGCGCACCACCAACGGGCAGCGGATGCGCGAAAATCTCGAACTGTTCGATTTTCAGTTGAGTGACGACGAGATGGCAGCCATCTCCTCCCTGACGTCGCGAAACCAACGCCAGTGTGACTTTGACTTTTCCCCTGAGTGGGATCCGGCACCGGCGTGACGCTTCGGCCCCTGACGCACTTCAGGACGCGCAGGCCGTCTCGAACGGCTTGTTGTTCAACCGGTCCATGAGGTACTTCGCCACGTAGTAGTCGATGTGACCGCCGCCGCCATTCTTCATCATCGTGATCTGTTCCGGCGACGTCCTGCCGGCAACCTTGCCCTGGCAAAGCTCGAACAGGTCGCCCTTGATGTCATCTGGACCAATGACGCCGCGCTCGAAGGGCCCGAGAAATTCACCGGATCGTTCGGTCGTCTGGCGGTGATCGACAAAAACATCGCAGCGCTGCAGCACCGCATCGTCGGCTTCGCGCATTTCCGGCGTGAACGAGCCGACCAGGTCCACATGCGTGCCCGGCTGCAAATGCCGGCCCTTGAGGATCGGTTCGGACGCCATCGTTGCACAGGAGACGATATCGGCGCCGGCAACCGCCGCATCCAGATCGCCGGCCACCGCGGCGTCGACGCTCTCCTCGCCCAGGAGCCCGGCGAGCTTCTCCGCGTTGGCAACAGTCCGGTTCCAGATCAGCACCTTCTCGATCGAGGGCCGTACACTGCGATGGGCCCGCACCAGATAAGGCGCCAGCCCGCCGGCGCCGACCATGAGCAGGGTCTTGGCGTCCTGGCGCGCCAGAATCCCGGCCCCAAGGGCTGAGTCTGCGGACGTTTTGCGGAAGATCATCGCCTCACCGTCGATGACCGCTTCCGTCACCCCGGTCGCCCCGTCGATGAAGGCATAGATCGAGTTGACGTTGGAGACCCCGTGATTGAGCTTGTTGCCGGGAAATGATGTCACCAGCTTGCACAGCAGCCCTTCCTGCGGCTGCCAGGCCGGCAGAATGATGAAGGAATCCGGATGGCCGCTTTCATTGGCCACTTCATACCGGATGCGGTCGGAGAATTTCGGCATGCCGCCCATGTGCGCCTGCCGGATTGCCGCCACCAGTCCGTCATAGTCGAGGAGTTCGTGAACCCTTTGGGCGTCGATCATCTGCATGCCTGCCTCCATGGAACGTCGGTTATCTTAATCGGACTGCACCGATCTCGGTATCGTATACAACTGACACTCTAGAACCTATGCGGTCATCGTCGAATCATTTGACCGGATAGGCTCGAGCGCTGAAGATTATCGGTTCCAAAGGCGGCCGGAGAAACAGATGTCCCACGACACACTTGATTTACGCGAGGTGATCATTTTCCTCTTCGCCGCGGGTATTGTCGTGCCGCTGGTCGGCCGCCTGAAAATCAGTCCGGTCTTCGGCTTTCTGGTCGTCGGCCTGGCAATCGGGCCGTATGGTGTGGCGCGTTTCGCCGACACGCTGCCGTGGCTGAACCATGTTTCCATCACCGACCTGAAGGGTATCCGCCCGCTGGCGGAACTGGGCGTCGTGTTCTTGTTGTTCATGATCGGCCTCGAGCTTTCCCTGGACAGGCTGTGGGCCATGCGCCGCTGGGTATTTGGTCTGGGAGGCGCGCAAATCGTGCTGACCGGCACGGTAATCGCTGTTATCGCCTCGTTCTTCGACAACACGCTGGCCGTTGCTGTGGTGCTTGAGGCGAGCTTTGCACTCTCTTCAACGGCGATCGTCATGCAGTTGTTGGCGGAAAACCGACGTATGGGCACGGCGACAGGGCGCGTCAGCTTCGCCATCCTCTTGTGCCAGGACCTTGCCGTGCTGCCCATCCTGTTTCTGGTTGGTGTGTTTGCCACGCAAAGCGATACGCCGATACCTCTGGCGTTCGCCTGGGCAATCGGCGAGGCAATGATTGCTGTTGCCGTCATCCTGGCAGTCGGCCGTTTGGTAATCCGGCCGATCTTCCACTTCGTCGGCAGCACGGCCAGCCGAGAGATGTTCCTGGCCCTCGTTCTGCTGGTCATCGTGGGGACCGCACTCGCCACCGAGCAGTTCGGACTGTCGATGGCGTTGGGCGCCTTTCTTGCCGGGCTGTTGTTCGCCGAAACGGAATACCGGCACGAAATAGAGGTCGACATCGAACCGTTCAAGGGTCTGCTGCTGGGACTGTTCTTTGTCTCTATCGGCATGGGTATCGATATCGCCCAGGTTGCTGCCGATCCCCTGTGGCTGGTCGCCTCCGTCTTCGGGCTCTACCTGATCAAGAGCCCGATTGTATACGTCCTGGCACGGCTGTTCGGCGAGCCCCGCCCGGTGGCCTTGGAGGCCGGATTGTTGCTTGGCCAAAGCGGTGAATTCGCCTTCCTCCTTGTCGGCATGGCCAACGGGCTCGGTTTGATGCCGAACGACACCGCCCAGTTCATGCTGATTGTCGCCGGTCTGACGATGATCACAACGCCGCCGGTGGCCCATTTCGCCCGTAAGCTGGCGCAAACGGTCGAAGCTCGGAATGCCGATCGGGATCTGGGCGATACCGACATCCCGGTTGGCCTTTCCGGTCATGTGATCGTCGTGGGCTATGGCCGCGTCGGCCAGATGCTGGGGTCGGTTCTCAGCAGCCACCAAATCCCTCATGTCGGGCTCGAGATCGATGCAGACCTTGTGGCACGCTATCGCTCCGCCGGTGCCGGCGTATTCTACGGCGATGCGAACAGACCGGACCTGCTGCGTCAGTTCGGGGTCGAACAAGCTGCGGCGCTTGTGGTCACAATGGACAATGCGGTTATCGCAGAACATGTGGTTTCAACCGTCCGCCGGCATTGGCCGGATCTGCTGATCTACGCACGGGCCCGCGATCGGGTGCACGCGGCACGTTTGATTGACCGGGGGGCAAATCATGTCATCCCCGAAACGGTCGAGGCAAGCCTGCAGTTGGGCGAAATGGTTCTCATGGGTGTCGGCGTCCCGGATCAGGCTGCCCGCCGATCCATCGAGGCGCGCCGGCAGATGGAACAGGGCACCGTAGACCGAAGCCGGGAAGCGCGAGACGGATGATCCAGAGACGGATGCAAGGGATTGCGATTCACACTTGCCGGAACTGGATTCACACAAAAACAAGTTCCCCGATTACGGGACTCAAGACAGTCCCGACGACGCCACGCAACCGGAACCGGTTGCTTGCCGCTGCCCGATCCTCAGCACAGCCGAAGCCCCCGACCAGATCAACCGTAGTCCTCGCCGCGCCGTTTTCGACCGTTCGAGCCGTCCTGCATCACACGCGGCACGGTAGTTGATGGAACCGTCTTCATTCAGGAATTTTGGATTGATTTCATACATGTGGCTTCTCCGTTGGTTTGCGCTGGTACTGGGGAAAAGCTACAACTGAAGGCATTGCGGTGCTTTTAGATGGTCTTAAGATGTCATCCAGATTTCATCCATTTTCATGAAGATCTGCGTGGGCGTGATCGTAGGGTGGCAAAAATGGACAATTCCGACAATCGGGTTTTGGTTTTTGGCGACTTCATGCTGGATCCCGGGGCAGCCGAACTGCGCCACAAAGGGATGGTCGTACCGCTGGAACCGCAGGTTTTTGACCTGATCCACTATTTTGCATCGCATCCGGCTCGAGTGGTTACCAGAGACGATATCATCGAATCGGTCTGGCACGGCCGAATCGTGTCCGATTCCGCTATCTCGACGCGCATCAATGCGGCACGAAAAGCGCTTGGCGACGATGGTTCGGCACAACGCGTCATCAAGACCATTCACGGCCGCGGTTTTCGCTTTGAACTCGATACAGATGGCGCCTCCCCAGAGGAAGACATTGGCCCCAATGACGAAAAGGAGCCTCTCGAGGTTCGGTACTGTACGACGCCTGATGGTGTCAGCATCGCGTTTGCCGGAACAGGTGAGGGTTTGCCACTGATCAAGACAGCAAGCTTCATGACCCACTTGCAGCATGATTCAGAAGGCGTGTTGTTTGCCCATTGGATTTACGAATTGTCCAAGCACTATCGTTATGTCCGTTACGATGAACGCGGCAACGGTCTGTCCGACTGGGAGATCGAGTCCTTCTCTTTTGAAGCGATGGTCCAGGATCTCGAAACCGTCATCGACACTCTGGGTTATGAAAGGTTCGCGCTGCTGGGGGTATCACAGGGAGCCTCCGTTGCCCTCGAATATGCCAGGCGTTATCCCGAAAGGGTCGGATGCCTCATCCTCTACGGAGGTTACGCGGCGGGTTGGCAGCATTCGAAGGATGAGGCCTTCAAGACCACGCGCAACGCCTTGCTCGACCTCACCAGGGTTACATGGGGTTCCGACAACCCAGCCGGCCGGCAAGCCTATGCGGCCCTCTACATTCCGGACGGCACACCCGAACAGCATTCGGAATTCATGCGCCTGCAACAGATAACGACCACGCCGGAGAACGCCTATCGTATACTGAAGACCTTTGCGCAGATTGATGTCCGCGATATCCTGCCTGAAATCTCCGTGCCAACCCTGGTCATGCATTGTCGGGGCGACGCGCCGGTCCCTTTCGAGGCCGGACGGACGCTGGCAGCTTCTATACCCGACGCAAGGTTGGTAATGCTGGAGGGCAACAATCACATCATTCAGAAAGGGGATGCCGGCTGGCCCAGGTTCATGTCGGAGATACGGCACTTCATGGCAGAAAATCTTGGACGGTGAGAACACCGTCTTGTGATTTCGGTTTGCCGTACCGAACACGACGTCGACATTTTTTGCCGGTACGTGTTCCATGCTTGCCCAAGAGGTTGGATTGACAACGATACACCTCCGGCAGGCTGTCACCCCTTCGTTACTCGCATGTGAGTCCCAAAAGACCTAATGTCCCATCGCTGTATTCACCAGGACAACTGCCATGACGTTTCGATACTCGATACTCGCCGCCTCAATGATCTCCTGCCTTGCCGCACTCGCCATGAGCGATCCGGCCTTCGCGGCCAAGATGGAACATCCTGTTGTCGTTGAACTTTACACCAGCCAGGGTTGCTCAGATTGTCCGGCTGCAGACGCATATTTGGGGGAACTGACAGAACGTAAAGACGTTATCGCCCTAACCTTTGCGGTGCGATACTGGGATTATCTTGGATGGGTTGATTCATTTGGAACACCGGAAAACGACCAACGACAATCCGACTACGTGTCGCGTATAGTGCAAAGTAAGAAGCATCAGGGACGATCACTCGATAATGTTCGCTATACGCCTCAAATGATTTTGGATGGACGCGTGCACGCCGTTGGCTCGGATAGGATTGCCGTTGCTTATGAAATTGAAAGACTGAGATCAGAGAAACCGAAAACGTCGATCGCTGTAAGCGCGAAGGTTTCCGGAGACTCGATCGTGGTAACGGTTGATGGGAAATCCGGCATTGCTGCAACGTCCGCAACATTGTGGCTTGCTTACTATTCAAAGAAGGAAAAGGTTTCGATCCGCCGCGGCGAGAACAGGGGCAAAGATGTCAACTATCACAATGTTGTTCGCCAAATGACTCCGATCGCTAAGTGGTCTGGAGAACGGTTGGAAGAGAAACTCCCGAAAACCGACCTCATGAACCAAGGCTATGATGGCTGTGCGGTCATCTTGCAGGTCAACGGCAACGGACCGATCATCGGTGCGGCCGCGATTGACGACTGGATGGGCAACTGAACGAAAGCAATCAGCGTTTGACCGTACCCATCGATACTTTTCAAGGATGAACACAGTCCCCAAATACTGTCATGTACGTGCGTGACACGTACAACTCCTGAATCGCAACGCAGGAGGTCCTCGTGTCGATGCACGAGGGCGACAGTTTGGAAGAGTGATAGAGCAAACGGTCCGGTGCCGCACTACGGATCAGCGTCAGGAATGGATCCCGTAAATCGCGACCGGCATTAAGCCCCCGCCATCAGCTTTGACAGCCTCGCCGAGAAGCCGGCCGGATCGGCAACTGTTTCACCTTCTAGGATCAGTGCCTGATCGTAAAGCAGGCGGGCGGCGTCTTCCAGGTCCGGCGTGACCCCCGACTTCGCACGCTCTGCAAGCGCCTTGATGACCTCGTGACTTGCATTCAGTTCCAGAACCCTGGCGACCGACGGCATGCTATTGTCGGCGCGGTGAGCCAGTATCTTTTCCAGCCCCCGGTCCATGCCCTTTTCGTCGGCCACCAGACACACCGGGCTTGTGGTCAGCCGTTGCGAGCGTTTCACTTCCGACACCTGGTCGCCCAGGGTCTGCTTGACCGCAGCCATCAGGGTGCCGAAGGCGGATTCGTCGACATCGTCCTTTGAGTCCTCAGACTTGTCGTCGTCGTCTTCCTTGGCCGGAATGCTGTCAAGGTCGGCTGAACCCTGGGTCACCGACTTGAACGGCTTGCCGTCGTAGCCGAGCACGGTCGTCGTCCAGAAGCTGTCCACCGGATCGGTCAGCAGCAGCACCTCGAGGCCGCGGGCCTTGTAGCCCTCGATTTGCGGGCTGTTGGCAATCTGCGCTTCCTTGTCGCCGGTCACGTAGTAGATGGCGGTCTGTTTTTCCGCCATGTCGGCCACGTAGTCCTTCAGGCTGCGGGTTTCCCCGTCGCTCGACGTGCTCTTGAACCGGACCAGTTCCAGCAGGTCGTCGCGGCGCTCCATGTCTTCGTACAGCCCCTCCTTGAGGACCGAACCGAAGGCCGACCATATGGTCTTGTAGAGATCGGCATCTTTCTCCGCGGTTTTTTTGAGCTCGCTCAGCACCCGGTTGCCAACCGCCTTGCGGATCGCCGCCACGATCGGGTTGTTCTGCAGCATTTCGCGGCTGATGTTGAGTGGCATGTCTTCGGAATCGACAATGCCGCGCACGAACCGCAGATAGCTCGGCAGAAGTTCCGCGTCGTCGGTGATGTAGACCCGCCTGACATAGAGCTTGATCCGGCCCTGCCGTGAAGGGTCGAAGAGATCGAACGGCGGCTGGCCGGGTACGAACAAAAGCACGGTGTACTCGTTGCGCCCCTCGGCGCGGTAGTGGATCGTGAGTGCCGGATCGTCGAAGGCCCCGGCCACGTGACCGTAGAACTCCTTGTACTGATCCGCATCGATCTCCGACTTGGGACGCGCCCACAAGGCGCCTGCGGTGTTGAGCTGGCGGACTTCCGCTGTCGCCTCGGCGCCGTTTTCCTCGAGCCGGATCGGCAGGGCCACATGATCGGAATAGGTCTTGACGATGTGTTCGAGCCGGTGCGCTTCGAGGAATTCCCTGGAGTTTTCATTGACCTTGAGGACGATGGTCGTGCCCCGTGGATAATCATCCGCCTCGGCGGGTTCGACCGTGAACGCGTCCGTACCGTTTGACGACCAGTGCCAGACTTCCTCCGCCCCGGCGCGTTTGGAATAGACATCGACCTTTTCCGCCACGATGAATGCCGAATAGAAGCCCACGCCGAACTGACCGATGAGCGCGATGTCGCCCTTGCCTTCGGCCATGCTCTCCATGAAAGCCTTGGTCCCTGAACGGGCGATCGTGCCCAGGTTATCGACCAGTTCGTCATGGCTCATGCCGATGCCGTTATCGGTTACCGTCAGGGTTCCCGCGTCCTTGTCGGTGGTCAGTGTGATCGCCAGCTGCGGGTCATCCGCAAGCAGATCCGGTTCCGTGATCGCTGCATAACGCAGTTTGTCGCAGGCATCGGCAGCGTTTGACACGAGTTCCCGCAGAAACACCTCCGGTTCCGAATAGACCGAGTGCACCATGAGATGCAGAAGTTTGGAGACCTCCGCCTGGAACTCATGAGAAGAGGGGGTTTCCGCTGCCGTGTCCGGCGCTTGTTGTTCACTCACCGCTGGATCATCCCTTTGAAGTTGTGAAGATGGATTTCGCGGGTGATATTGTTCAGCTGACGCTACAAATCAAGTTGTTTCGTGAAGTCGGCGTGAAAATCCCATCCAGAAGCGGGCCAGCTTGATGCGTAATCTGGCACGGAGGAATTCGCCGGCTTCCGGGCCTGGGGCGTTTAGGCGCCGTTTCACGGCCTGGCGGTAATCGCTGTCCCAGATACATCGATCCAGATCGATTGAGTCTTCCGTCATGGTCTGTTCCCGGACTGCCTAAACGCTTACGCAGACACTAAAACCGATACGCGGAACGCAACATGTACTGAGAAAAAATTGGCCCGGCTCAAATGGTTCTCGGGGGGCTGGGGGGCTGAGATTTCCGAGAGCCTTTTCAGAGCCGGGCCTTAGAGGCAACGATGACAAGATCGCGTTTCAATTTGGCTTCCGAAGGGCTGAACTGGGGCGAAAATGTGATTTATTTCCTGTTCAGAAGAAAACTTTCAAAAGCCCGCCGGCACGTCCGTGCCATTCAAGGGGATACGCGGGCCTTGCCTTCGGCCCGCGTCTGAGGGAACATGGTTTTGTATCGTTTTGATGACATGCAGAAAAGGAGGCGCAATGAGTGACAGTGAGCCCATAGCGTTGTTTGGGTCGCGGCCGCCTGTATCCGCGACCCGGAAGTTACAGTCCGGACCCGTTTCCGATGGCGTGGAAACCCGCAAACCTGAAGGCAAATGGCCGGATCAGACGTTTTTTCATCGCCGCGAACTGACCGAAATTCTCAAGGTTTACGGCCGAAAGGTTGCCGATGGCGAATGGCGCGACTACGCGATTGACGCCACCCGCGACAAGGCGGTGTTTTCGATTTTCCGCCGCAGCAGCGAAATGCCGCTCTACCGGATCGAAAAACAGCCCCGCCTCGCGCGCAAGCAGGGCACCTATTCGGTCATAACGGCGACAGGGCTGATCCTCAAGCGCGGACAGGATCTGGCGCAGGTATTGCGCGCGATCGACCGAAAACCCCGCCTGGTGGTCGCCTGAGAGCGTTTTTGAGCCTGTTCGGGGTTCGACTGCGGAAGGTGTTGAATTCGCTGGGTCACCTGATTCGGCGTATGCGTCGCGAATCGGCAGACCCTCGCGTCAAGCGCGGGGCGACAGGCATTGATACCCTCAACCCAAACAAAAACCCCCGGCAGTCCAGGACTGCCGGGGGTTTGTTTCTGTCTTTCCGATCCCGCTATTCGCGGTTACCGAAGAGCATCAACAGCATCATGAACAGGTTGATGAAATCGAGGTAAAGCCTGAGGGCTCCCATGATCGCCTTGCGGCCTTGTGCCAGGGCGCCATCGCCTTCGAAGTACATTTCCTTGATCTGCTGGGTGTCGTAGGCCGTCAATCCGGCAAACACGAGCACGCCAATCACGGAAATCGCAAACTGCAACGCCGAGCTGCCGAGAAAGATGTTCACGATCGATGCCAGAATGATCCCGATCAGGCCCATGAACAGGAACGATCCCCAACCGGATATATCCTTCTTGGTGGTATAGCCGAACAGGCTGAGCCCGCCAAACGAGGCCGCCGTTATGAAAAACACGCGCGTGATGCTGGCGCCGGTATAGACCATAAAGATCGAGGACAGCGATATGCCCATCAGAGCGGCAAATATCCAGAACGCAAGTTGGGCGCCACCGACGCTCATCTTGCTCACTCTGGCGCTCAGGAAGAAAACCATTCCCAGAGGAGCCAGCATGACCACCCATTTGAGCGGGCTGAGATAAAGCGCACTGCCGAGAGCCGTCAGGCTGCCGGTTGTTGCATCGAACGACAACAGATGAACGCCAAAGGCTGCAACACCGGTGATCGCGAGCCCTATCGCCATATAATTGTAGACGCGAAGCATATAGCTGCGCAGACCCTCATCGATGTCGTGCGCCGCTGCGCGGCCTACAGCACCCTGTGTTCGCGTCATGCCGCCATTGTCATAATCCGCCATAGATTTTTCCTTTTCCCTCAAACAAACGCAATTAAAGTGGAATATGGATATTCCGCACCCAATTAGCAAGATGTCTGACGATTTTAGTTAATTTAGTCTGAACAGGCCAAATTGGCCCGCTCTTCCCTCAGGCGCGCGTCCTCAGAATCGGCGCGGCCTTCTGCCCGAGGATACGCCAGGTTCCGGCAAGCCCCAGGGTCACGGTGACCAAGGTTGCCCCGACAACCGTCCATCCGGCGATCGCCGGCAGGAACACCCAGCCCACATCCATGGCAAAGCGCACGATGAGATAGGATGCCGCCGTACCGGCCAGCACGGCGAACACCGCCGTTGCCAGTCCAAGCACGGCGAATTCGAAAATGTAGCTTGCCATCAAACGTTTACGCGTCGCCCCGACGGTCTTGAGCACCACTGCATCGTAAATCCTGCTGCGGTGGCCGGCGGCCATCGCACCGGCAAGGACCAGCACACCCGCCAAGAGGGCGATGCCGCTGGCTCCTCTGATTGCCAGCAGTAACTTGCTCAACAGACCGTTGACCGTGTCGAGAACTTCCTTGATGCGGACCGCGGTGATGTTCGGATAGGCATCGCTGACCTTGCGCAACAGGTCCAGTTCAGCCGCCGCATCCATGGTGACGGTCGCCAGATGGGTATGCGGCGCGCCGCGCAGGGCGTTGGGCGAGAACACCATCACTGTGTTGATTCTGAGCGTTCCCCACTCAACGGACCGGGTATTGGCAATTCGCGCGGTAATTTCGCGTCCCAAAACGTTGATCGTGACATCGTCCCCGATGTCCAGGCCAAGGCCTCGGGCCAGGTCGTCGACAAACGAGACCAGGGGCGGCCCGTCATAGTCGGCCGACCACCAGTCACCACGCTCGAGCGTCGAATTCTTGGGCAGTGTGTCCGAATAGGTCACCGCCCGGGACCCCCGGATCACCCAGCGCGCGTCGGGTGACGGCTCGACTTCTCCGACCGGCTTGTCCTTGAGCCGGACGATGCGTCCACGCAGCATCGGGACCCGTTCGACCGTGGCGTCCGGCGACGTCTTGCGCACAAGCGCCTCGAAACCGTCAAGCTGGTCTGGCTGAATATCGACAAAGAAAAACGACGGCGATATCGCCGGCATCCGGGCGTTGAGCTCACGCGACATGTTGGCATCGATCAGGGACAGGGTCACCAGCAGGGTCAGCCCCAGCCCGAGCGAAAGCACCACACTGGGTGTCGGTGCGCCTGGCCGGTGAAGGTTGGCGAGCCCGAGTCTGATCTCCGGTTGCCGCGGACGCGGCGTCCGGGCTGCAAGAAACATCAGCGCCTGAGCGATCAGCCACAGCAGAACGAAACTGACCGCGGCGCCGGCCACATAGAACATCGTGATTCGTCGGTCATCGGCCATGGCGATGGCAAGTGCCGCCAAAATGGCCAGGGCGACTGCGATCGCGGCAACATACTTGAAGCGGGGCCATTGCCGCGACGGCGCCACCACATCGCGAAACAGGGCGCTTGCCGGAATGTCGCGGGCCCGCGCCAGCGGCCAGACCGCAAACACCACAGTCGTCAGGACACCGAACGACCCTGCCAGCACGAGGGGCTGCGCATAAATGCCGAGCCGGATCGGCAACGGCAACACCGTTTCCACGGCAAACCCGATGACCACGGGCAAAAGGGCGCCGGCAAGCAACCCGACAACGATGGCGATAGCCGCCAGCACGAGAACTTGCGCCAGATAGATACGGAAGATCAGATTGCCCGTAGCCCCCAGGCTTTTGTATGTGGCGATGACGTCACGCTTGGTGTCCAGATAACTCTTGACGCCGTTGCCGACACCGACACCACCCACCAGCAGGGCGGTCAGCCCGACCAGGGTCAGAAAAAGCGTCAGGCGGTCCACGAACCGGCGCATGCCGGGTGCCCCGTTCGAGCGGTCCCGGATCTGCCACCCGGCCGAGGGAAACCGGGTTTTGAGACGTTCGAGCGTCTCGTTCACGTCCGCGGCGTTGGTGTCGTCAAGCCGCACCCGGTAACGCCATCGCACCAGACTGCCCGGTTGCACCAGTTTGGTCGCCTCAAGCGCGGCGTGAGACAGCATCAGCCGAGGCCCGATGGCCATACCTGACGCGATGCGGTCAGGTTCACGGGTAATCGTGGCTGAAATCGTGATCAGCGCCTCACCGATCTTGAGCTTGTCGCCGACCGCAACTGCGAGCTTGGCCAGGAGGGTTTCTTCAACCACCGCACCCCAACCGCCGGCCGTGGGCCCGAGCGCCTGATGCACGTCGCCCGGTCCAGCGAGGGTCAGGGAACCAAACAGTGGATAACTGTTCTCAATCGCCTTGATCTCAACCAGACCTCGGGCATCGCCGGCAAGGGGCCGGGCCATCGCGCGCAGTGTTGCCACCCGGCTGACAGTGCCAAGAGTGTCGACAAAGGACCGTTGCTCCGGCGACATTTCCACATGAACCAGGGTCAGTTCGATATCCCCGCCCAGGATCGAACGCCCTTCCTGCGCAAGACCGCCCTTCAGTGAGGCGGAAAACGATCCCACCGCGGCAATCGCCGCCACACCCAGGATCAGGCACATCAGGAATATTCTGAATCCTTGCGTACCCGATCGCAGTTCCCGAAGAGCCAGCCGCAAGTACAATGGAGCGCCGTTCACACCGCTTCCTGCCGCTGTGCGAACGACGTGTGCCCTTCGTCAGAAACGATCTTGCCATCGGCAAGCGAGACCACCCGTTCGCATTTTTGCGCAAGCGCCTGATCGTGGGTAATCAGCAGCAGGGTCATGTCCCGTTCCTGTCGGACATCGAACAGCAGATCAATGATCTGCTCACCGGTCGCCTGATCCAGATTGCCGGTCGGCTCATCTGCGAGAAGAACTTTTGCACCTGATGCAAGCGCCCGGGCAAGGGCCACGCGCTGTTGTTCGCCACCGGAAAGCTGGCCCGGGTAATGGCTCAGCCGATGACCAAGCCCGACCCGTTCAAGGCCGTCCCGAGCGCGGGCTTCGGCATCGGCACGGCCGTTGAGTTCAAGCGGGATGGCGACGTTTTCAAGCGCCGTCATGGTCGGAATCAGGTGGAAAGACTGGAACACGATCCCCACATTATCCCGGCGGAACAGCGCCAGCGCATCCTCGTCGAGACCATTGAGGGTCAGCCCGGCAACCGTTACCGTGCCGGACGTCACGGCCTCGAGGCCAGCGATCGCCATCAACAGGGTCGATTTTCCAGAGCCGCTGGGACCGACCATTCCAATGGACTCGCCGGCATTGATGCTAAGGTCCATGCCACGCAGGATGTTGACCGGGCCGGCACTGCTGCTGAGCGTCAGATGAACGTCGTTGAGGGATATTATGGGATCAGACAAAAATACCAACACCTGTCTTGCGTGGCATACGACCACCGCATGCCCCCGCCCTACCGGATATGGCGGAGGCCACGTGAATGTCAAGCACGGCTTGTCAAGCCTGTTAGGCCGGTTTGTAGTGATTGCCACCCTCGCGCTGAACTTCCAGGCAGCAACACCTGCGGTGGCGAAGTCCGCACCGATGGTCATCGTGGCTTTGGGCGACAGCCTGACGGCCGGGTACAACCTTGCCCTGGATGACGCTTTTCCGGTCAAACTGGAGGCCGCTTTGCGCAAACGCGGTTACGATGTCCGTATCCATAATGCCGGCGTTTCCGGAGACACCAGTTCCGGCGCCCTGTCCAGGCTTGACTGGGCCCTGCCCGCAAAAGCCGATGGCGTCATTGTCGAACTCGGCGCCAACGACGCCCTTCGCGGTACCGATCCTCAGACCACCCGTGAAGGTCTTGACCGGCTCCTCTCGAAACTCGCCGAACGCAACCTCGATGTGCTCGTGGCCGGCATGCTGGCACCTCCCAACATGGGCCGTGAATACGCCGAGGCCTTCAACGCCATCTTTCCCGAACTTGCAAAACAGCGCGGTACCCTGCTCTACCCGTTTTTCCTCGACGGCGTTGCCGCCAATCCCGGACTCAATCTGGGCGACGGCATGCACCCGAACGCAAAGGGCGTCGACGTCATCGTTGAACGGATCCTGCCGTTTGTCGAAAAATTGATCGGGCGAATCAAGGCGCGTCGGGCTAGATCCTGAGGCATCCAAGCAACAACAAGACAGGGGTCGAAACATGGATTATCGCGAATTGGGGCGCTCGGGGATTCGCGTCAGCGCTCTTTGCCTGGGCTCCATGACCTGGGGACAGCAGAACACCGAAGCCGAGGGCCATGCCCAGATGGACTACGCCCTTGAACACGGCATCAACTTCATCGATACCGCCGAGATGTATGCCTCTCCGCCGCTAGCGGAAACCGCCGGACGCACCGAGGAAATCATCGGCACCTGGCTTAAACGCCGCGGCAAACGCGACGACATCGTGCTGGCAAGCAAGGTCACCGGCCGCTCCGACATGGACTGGATCTGGGCGTCCGGCGGACCGGTCCGCCTGACCAGGCCCCAGATCATGGAAGCCATTGACGGGTCTCTGAGGCGCCTGCAGACCGACTATCTCGATCTCTACCAGCTCCATTGGCCCGACCGGCCGATGGAATTGTTCGGCGGCCGTGAAAACACCCCGCGTGACGGCGACTTCGTGCCCTTCGATGAAACCCTGCGCGCACTTGACGATCTGGTGACCGACGGCAAGATCCGAACTGTGGGCCTGTCGAACGAAACGCCCTGGGGGGTCATGCGGTTCCTGAACCTGAGCGACGCCCATAACCTGCCGCGCATGCAGTCGATCCAGAATGTCTACAGCCTGCTGAACCGCATATTCGAAGACGGCCTGGCGGAGATCGCGTTTCGGGAATCGGTCGGCCTTCTGGCGTATTCGCCGCTGGCACAGGGGTGCCTGACCGGGAAGTACCAAAACGGCGCCCTGCCCGAAGGTGCCCGCAAGACCCTGTTCGACCGCATGCAGCGCTATGACAACCCCAGCGCCAACAGTGCGATCGACGCCTATGTGGATCTGGCCCGGTTGCGAGGGCTGGATCCGGCCCAGATGGCATTGCAGTTCGTCACCACCCGGCCCTTCGTCACGTCGAACATTATTGGCGCTACCACCATGGAACAGTTGAAGGCCGATATCGAAAGCGTCGCGCTTGACATGACGCAAGAACTGGAAGGCGAGATCGAGCAGATCCACAAAACCCACACCAACCCCTGTCCCTGAAGCGCCGGGATTGAGATAATGTCCGCACGACGAATATCACCATGACACGATTGTTTACGGCGATTGAGATTCCGCCAGAAGTCTCCCTCGACCTCACTTTCATGCAGGGTGGTATAGAAGGCGCCCGCTGGATTGACCGGCAAAACCATCACCTCACCCTGAGATTTATCGGCGAGGTCGATGGCCGTCTGGAGCTGGAGATTCGCTCGGCTCTGAACGCTCTTCGGTCAAAACCGTTCGAGGTGACGCTCAAGGGTATCGGCCGTTTCGGAACGCGCCGGCCGCGCGCACTGTGGGCCGGTGTCGAGGCGAACCGGCATCTGGTGGATCTTCAACTGTCACACGAGCGTTTGTGCCAGACGCTGGGACTGCCGCCCGAGACGCGGAACTTCATGCCCCATGTCACGTTGGCCAGACTTCGGGACACCCGCCTGAACGATGTTGAGTGCTACATGCAGAGCCACAGCCTCTACCGTAGTCAGCCGTTCCCAGTGAACCGGATAGTCCTCTACTCGTCGAAACCGTCGCGTGGCGGCGGTCCCTATGCCGTGGAGGCGGTTTGTCCCCTGGGCCTGGAGTCTGGCGACAGCCTCTAGAGCGTCAGCTAACGTTTTTCATTGAGGCGCGGTGCGTAAGAACTGGCGGCGCGCAGCGTTACCGGCTCCGTAAAGCGATGAATTGTTTGGGAGCAGTTCCTCAGCCTGGTCAACGTCGTCTTCGGTAGAGCATCTTGGTGGGTTTTCGCAGAAATCGGCGCCACACATTTGGTCGGACATTTCATTGTTCGAGCCGGCAAGCGGCAAAGTTCTAACCCGAAGGCCTTGAGGATCGGGAAGGGAAAGGCACGCCGTCCTTCCACGCTTTGGAACTCTTGCAACGGGAGCAGATACGCTCTCCGAACCAGTCGCTGGCAAATATGGTCGTGCATCTCAGGCACTTGCGTGTCTTGGGGATGTCTGCACGAGGCGGATCGGTTTTGATCGCCGAACGCGATGCGCTGAAAGCTGTCATGGCAAGTTCTCTTTTTGGTGTTGAGAATTAGACAGTTGGCCGCGATTGAATAGCGAGAGACCTAAAAGTCCGTCGGCCCAAGGCAATGCACGTAGTCGCCTGTGCGGCTGCGGCAATAGACTTTGTCGGCAACCCCGTGAATGTGTTCCCGCGCAGCATCGAACACACTCAGAACCCGCCTCTCGATATCGATTGCCTCCAGGCTCAAACGCCCGAGTTTCTGGAGTGCATCGGCACCGACATAGAAAGAAACCTCTTTCACGCCGTCATAGCCCCAAAATTGTACACGGTTTCTCGTGCTGTCGTAATTGCGGCTCACATTGGGAAATTTCAATTTCATGCTGGTACGTCCAATGGCGATCTCACTGTGCGGATGGATATCCAAAGCCAGTTTTTTCTGTCGCCGTCCAATCCTGTGGATTACGGAGGGGAAAATGCCCCCTCCGCACGTCTGCTTTTTCGGTAAACAGATTACGTCTTTGACGCATCCTTGACTTCCGAAGGAGCCTTTTCGGGCTGCGCGACCGGGCCAACGACTGCCGGCGCGACCTTTGATGTATCTGCGGGCTTTTCATTGCCCTGAACGCTTTGTGCTGCGGAAAAACTCTTAAAGGATGACATATCAAATGCCTTTCACCAATTTGCAGAAAAAATATCCTACATAAACCACATATAGATTAGTTTTGAACAAAATCAAGAAATAACATACAAATACTCTAATCGCATGAATAAACTACATTGTATATCAAAAATAACAACACAACTATATTGTGAACGGTCCATAGATAAACTATCATGTTGCGTAATATATTGACACCAGGTCGGTGTTATCCGTTGTTATTGTTTACAGTATCCAACATCTCCATTTTGTTTATGGATAATTCGTGAACTCCATCGTCGACATGACTGGATTTCACGAGAGTACGCATCGATTCCGTTGCTTGTAGTATGGTTTGTTGCAGGTCCATTCGTTGCCCGAATAGTCGAGATGGCCATTTTCGGGTATTTCGACTGGCACGCACGTCTGGGCCTTGGCTTCGTACCCGCGTTTGCATGCCCAGCCGGAACCGTAGGAGGAGTCCACCAGATAGGCATTCGCGGGAACCTTGACTGCCTTGCAGATGTTGCCCGACGGCCTGAAACCGCGAGTACATTTCCAGCCGTCTCCGTAGGAGGCGTCCACAAAGTATCCGTGCTGCGGCACGACAACCACAGCACACCTGTCAATGGTTGCTTTGTAGCCACGTTCACATTCCCAGCCTTTGCCACTGTTGGAGCCGGTGAGATATCCGTGCTGGGGAACCTTGATAGCAACGCATGCCTGTTTAACCGCCTGATAGCCGCGGTTGCACTCCCATCCGCCTCTGTATGACGATGCGTCAAGATAGCCGTTCTCCGGAATTTTGACAGCGACGCAGTCATTGTTGTCTGCACGATATCGAACATCGCACTTCCAGCCATCACCGGAAGAATTCAGATGGCCGTGTTCCGGCACCTTGATGACTGCGCAGGCGCCGCCCGACACTTTGTATCCGCGCTCGCATTTCCATCGATCTCCGGCATCTGTCAGATACGCGTTTGCGGGCAACGTGAATGCACCGCACTCCCCTTTGGACGCCCGGAATCCGCGGACACAGTCCCAGCCCGGGCCGTAGGTCTCGCCCGTTGGGAAAGCATTGGCCGGAATCTTGATGGCGACGCAGACACCCCCGCGCGCACGAAAACCGGTATGGCATTCCCATCCGGTGCCGTAGTTCTTCGCGGCAGCATTTTCAGGTATGACAAAAGACACGCCTTGCGCAAAGACTGTTCCATGTGTGCCGACCATCAATGAGAACAGAAGGACATGGCCGGCCAGGCATCGAGACCAAAGCTTTACAACATTCATTGTGCTTCTTTCTTGGCTCACAACCGGAACCTGTTCTGTCAATCGGCGCTGACTGGAAATCCGTTCGCACCGGCGCGTTCGGCGTCGCCCCTAAAATTGAAACGGAGGAAACGATCTCAGGCCTGAATTTCGCTGCCAAAACTGTTGGCAACCCAATGAACGCGCGTGTCCTGCCTTGGCGCGGGCGTCACGGTGGCAATCGGCGTCCAGTCTTGAACAGTTCTTTATGCCTGTGTCCGCGTGTCGTTCAGGTTGGTGTAGAGACCGTTACAAAAGTGAAGTTACTCACCGGGACATCCGAAATGCCGCATTCCGCGATTTTCCGGGCGGCCGCCATCCGTTCCACTTCAGGCTGCTGCTCGATAGTGGCTGCACGCTCTGCAGCCTGCCTCTTTCTGCTTCTCACTCTTGGTCAACGTTCTTTTCGCAGCGAGCAAACGAAAAACCGTACCAATGCCGAAACCATAGCACATCTACAAGTATTTTCAATGTATTTGTTGCAAATATGTCAAACAAATTACACAATAACTTTGAATGCTATCTAAATACATAAATAGATTTTGAAACATAATTGAAAAATATTTTCGGTTTTACTAAGTACAAATCATATTCAATATTCGCACATACGGCGCGGATTAGTCGAAACACGCAGGTTCTAATGTGCACTGGGGATTCTATACGGAGTCGAAGCGCGTCGAAACCGTCCCGTGGCGGTGGACCCTATGCGGAGGAGGCGGCGTATCCTCCGGGGCCGGAGGCCGGTGACGGCCCTTAGACCGTATCTGGTCTTTATCTGGACCATCATGCCAGCACTAAGGCTGCTGCAGTTTCGATGTCACATCGTGAAACTGATAGATATCCCTTTTGTTCGGAAACACGTATGACCGGTCAGGAAGGGCCGGTAAATCGATACCAAAATATTCTCTCAAAACGAGCCGGAAACTGTTGACCGGGGTGATCTCCGCAGAGATCTGCGACTGTTTCAGGCCGGGCAGGTAGAGAGCATTGAGAATCGCCATCTTCTCGCGCAATTCGGCGGGTGTCGTTTGCAGCCAGTCAACATACTGGACATCGGCGCCAAGCCGGCGGATTTCATCACGCACCAACCGCTTCGGCCACGGCCCCTCGTCGGCCTGTAGGATGATGATTGGTTCCGGTCCGCCGGACTGCTTGATGCGCTCGATGAATCTCAAAACCTGGCTGTTGGCATACTTCACCTGTTCGACGTAATTTTGCTCCCGGCTGCGGTTTGCCACTGTTTCGACATCCAGGCAGTTTCCTTCGCCGTCAATGACGAAAGGAGGGTGGGGCACCAGGAAATGTGCGAAGACGAATTTCGGCACGTCGGGATCATGCTGTGCGGCGGTGTCCGCCAGAGCCGAGAACTTCTTCCTGGCGCGCCGGCATTGCAGTTGTCTTGGATTGAGATCCTGCAACCCCAGCCGGGCTGCAATTTGGCCGCCGATCGAGTTCTCGAACACGACCCGAGCCAATTCCGGCCATGCCCGATAGTTCACTTCAAGATCGGCGCTTGGATTGCGCCTGGTTGGCTCCCACCAGGATCCGAAGAAGTGAAGCTCGAAACCCAGGCGGGTCAAGACGTCACCCAGTCTGGAGTCGACGATACGCCGGTAGATCGGTATCAAGTCCGATGTCGCTTGTATGCCGGCATCCTCGCCGCCGTCAAAATAGTCCATGTTGAGCGATGACGACAGGGAATGGGCGGTGCGCTGGTAGTTGGAATAGGAGCGGTCCGCAATGGAAAATCCGAATGTTCTCAGGGCGTCCAGAAACTCCGCGTTATCGAAGCCATATATTTCCCTCAACTGATCGGCCCGCCCATAGCGGTCAAGAACGATGTAGTAGATGTCCCGTTTTGTCGTGGACTGAGCGGCGGTCGCCGGTATTTCCGGGAAACTCTGCTCGACCGCATGCGAAAGTTCCCCGCGATCCCATAAAATTGGTCCCTTTACGACGGAGACGGCCGCGAAGATGACGATTACGGCGGCGGAGACGTTCATGAAGGTCTGCAGCGGCGCGCGTATCGACGGGAGGCCGCATGCCGCTGCCGCAATGGCCACCCAGAATGTCATCCAGGCTGATTGATGCGTGCCGGCGAAATAGGCCCCCAGCAGAGCCCCGATGAACAGGCTGGCCAATAGCGGATCGGTTATGTCCGGTCGCCTGGAGACAGCCCTTAACAGCACACTCAATGCACAATAACCGATGACGGCTGATCCGGCTGCCATGAAGAACATCGCCGGCGCAATTCGATGCACATTGCTGGAGTAGACCAGAAGGAACGGCGTCAGCGGCAGCAAGTAGGTGAAGAGAGGCAGGGCGAAGAGAAGACGAATGCGGCCAGCGGGGAGCGTGGCGCGTGCAGTCCTGGTCAACCGCGCCTCATCCCGCTGCGCACTGTCGGTCATGTCCGATCGAACCAGTAGAGCGTTCGGCCGGTCGAAGCGATTTTTTGCTTCGCGACGATTCGGGCCTTGGCGGCGAGAATGCGCGCGAATGTGTCTTCGTCGTAGTCGTGGAATATGTCTTCGCGCAGCATCAACAGTTGCTGGACCGTCGGGTCGCTCTTCTGGACGAACTCGATGATTCCCACCGGCGCGAACGACGTGATCCAATCAATCACCTGGTCAATCGGCACGTTGCGGCCGATCGTAAGATGATGCTCGAAGGCCAGGGCGATCAAAGCGTCCGCTTTGTCGCGGCCGGCGAGAGACTTGCGCTCGACACCGTTCCACCCTTGACCTGGACTGGGGTTTGCCGCGTCGAGAAACAGGGGCAACAGATTGAGGTTCTTGGCCTTCGCACGGGCAAACGCGCGTTCAAGCGCACCCTGATCAAAATCGAAACCGACGACGCGCCGGGCGCCCGATGCCAAGGCTACTTCCGAGTATTCTCCGGAGTTACAGCCAAAATCAAACATCATGTCCGGTTTGGTCTTTGCGCAGAATTCCGCGACGAACCGGCTCTTGGCCTGTTGTTCGTCATGGGCATAGGTGTGGGTCTGTTCATAGTCCTGCCAGACCGTTGCGTTTGTGCCCTTGGGTTCGAGCTTGGAAATCCAGTTCTGCAACTGCCGCAGTATCTGGATATAGGCGTTTTGTGACAGTCCCTTTCCCTGGGCCCGGCTCATGGCGCGCTCACCGGCAGTCTCCGCATAACGCTGCAGGCGCGCCTGCAGGGTCACATGGGTCAGAATGTTGAACGAAAAATTTCGCCACCACGGCAGGAGGCGGGCCAGTTTGTCGGTTTCGATGCCTTCAAGGTTGCCACGGTACCAGCCGTTGGGCGCGATACCGAACAGGGCACGCATCAGCAGCGGATTCAGGAATTGCTCGCAGAACTGCTTGTGGCCGAACCAGATTTCGCCTTCGCGATAGCGGCGAAATGAAAGGGCATCGATGAACACCGCTTCGGGCCCTTCGAACTGAACGTTGTAGGCACTCGCGTCCGACAGCGATACGCCTGAAGACAAGGCCGTCAGTTGGATATCGAGATGCAAGAGTGCTGCCTGCTTGAGCAGTGGAAACGACCATTCATAGGGATAGGAGACAAAGGGAATACGGCTATGGCGCAGGACCCGGTAGGTGTCGACGCCGGCATTCTTGAGCACTGTGTGATCGACTTCCTCGGTCCCGACCATGCGATTGGTCGAAACCAGTTGGCCTATCAGCCCCGCAGCCTTGACAAACTCGTAGTCGTCCTTGGCGTGTTCGGAAACCGTTCGGAAAATCTCGTTTCCGGCTCTGAATATCCTGCCGTTCGGATCGCGAAATGACCCCTGGTCAGCAAGAGGTTCGCTCACTTGGAATCGTCCGTTCCGTGTTCGGCGCCGCTCGGCATTGCCGGTGACAATCCAAGTATTGCCTTGAATTTTGCCCAGTACATCCTGGCGATGAACAGACCGCCGGCGATCGCCCCGATGACGCCCTGCAGGAGAATGCTGCCGGTGCCTGGATCCAGATAGGCGTGGGCGCTGCCGGTTGAGGCAAAGAGCATAATCGCGACGGCATACAGGGTTGCAAAACGCATGAGACTGAACTCCACGGCACAAGTACAAAAGCAGATGCAGCATGGCCTTGGTCTGGCGTACCAGACCGGAAGGACACGCCGTCTTGCGTCACTTTGGCGTTCATTTGTAAAGTTTTTGATAAACACCGCCCCATTTTGCGCTTGCCTACATCCGAAACGCTGATTCCACGTGGTCTGCCAGCCCTTCGCTGGCCACCAAGATCAGATCCAGGGCGTGCTCGTAATCGCTTTCATCGCCATGATAAGGGTCTGGCACCTCGACAAAATCGGCATCCTTGACGAACTGCGAAAACAACTTGATGCGCCCGACAGCGTCCGCCGGGGCGCGTTGCTCGAGATCGGCGACGTTCTGGTGGTCCATGGCGACAATCAGGTCAAAATTGTCGAAGTCACTGGCCGTTATCTGCCGGCTTGTAATGCCCGACAGGTCGTACCCGCGTTTCAATGCCGCCGCCTGGCCGCGTGGATTTGGCGGGTTGCCCGTATGCCAGGCGCCGATGCCTGCAGAATCCAGTTCAATCAGACCGCTGCTCCCCCGGCGCTCCATGATCTGGCGGAAAACCCCTTCCGCCGTCGGCGAGCGGCATGTGTTGCCCAGACAGACAAAGAGAATTCTATAGGGTGGCTTTGACGGGGCGGTCATGGCAGTTTCCGGTCCAGAGAACTCAGGCGCAAACGCAATTGATAACGGGAGACAGGCCCCATGGCAAAGCTGACAGGACAGGAACGCCGCGACGCGATTGACGGCCTTGACGGCTGGAGCGAAGTCGACGGCCGTGATGCCATTTCAAAATCCTTCCAGTTCAGGAATTTCAACGCAGCCTTCGGCTGGATGACGCGGGTCGCCATGACGGCTGAAAAGATGGATCACCATCCCGAGTGGTTCAACGTCTACCGCACCGTCGACGTGACGCTTGCCACCCACGATGCCGGCGGCGTCACCGAAAAGGACATCAAGCTGGCAAAGGCCATGGACCGTTTTGCCGCTTAACGGCCCCCGCCCCGTCTACTTCGGCGCCAGCCGGACCGCGCCGTCTAGCCGGATGCATGCGCCGTTGAGCATGTCGTTCTCGCAGATCTGGCGCACCAGCAGGGCATATTCGTCGGGCCGCCCGAGGCGTGTGGGGAACGGCACGCTGGCGCCCAGCGCGTCGCGGATTTCCTCCGGCAGGCCGTCGAACATCGGCGTGTAGAACAGCCCCGGCATGATCGACACCACCCGGATGCCGTCTCGCGCGAGATCCCGGGCCATCGGCAGGGTCATGCCGGCAACGCCGCCCTTCGAGGCCGAATAGGCCACCTGGCCGATTTGCCCGTCCTGGGCGGCGATCGAGCTTGTGCAGATCATGACGCCGCGGCCGCCGTCGGGCGTGACCGGATCGGCGTCCATCATGCCTGCAGCACTTTTCGAGCACATATGAAAGGTGCCGATCAGGTTTATTGTGACCACACGCGTGAAAGCATCGAGATCGTGGGGGCTTACGGTACCGGTGTCGCGGTTGCGCGCAGCCGTCTTGGCACCGATCGCAATGCCGGCGCAATTGACCAGCACCCGTTCCTGGCCGTGAGCGCCGCGCGCCGCCGCCAATCCGGCATCCACGCTTGCGGCATCGGTGACATCCACATTGCAGAACAGCCCGCCGGTTTCCGACGCCACCTGTTGCCCGCGCTCGGCATTCATGTCGAAGATCGCCACCTTGAGTCCCCTGGACGACAGCTCCCGTACTGTTGCCTCGCCCAGACCGGACGCGCCGCCGGTCACGATTGCGCTCATGCCTTCGCCGAGATCCATGTTTTTTCTCCTGCTTGTTTTGTAACTCAGTATCTCAGCGGTCTTAGTGCCATTTGACCGGCGGTCTTGGGAAGTCTGTTTTTGACCTTCTGCCCGATCCGGCCGGTCGAATCTCCGCAATCGCCTGTTGCCAGGACCCCTGCGGCACGACTGGACCGTGCCCGGCCGAACTTGAAATCCTGCAGAAAACTCCCATATGCAATAGGTCTGTGTACAATCGGGAGCGGCAAAACCATGTCATCGAAAGCTGGGAATATCGAGCCGGACCTGAGGGGTCCCAAGATACAGCTGCCGGAGACAATTGCACGCAACGAGAAACGCGTGAAGAAGGGTTTCTGGAAAAAGCTGGCGAAATTCGCGGGCTATCTGCCATTTGCGCAGGATCTGGCGGCCGCCTACCATTGCGCCATGGATCCGCAGACCCCTCTGCGGGTGCGTGCGGTGCTGCTGGCGGCTCTTGCCTATTTCATCATGCCGGCCGACCTGGTTCCGGATATTATTCTGGGCCTGGGCTTCACCGACGATGCCGCCGTCATCGCCACGGCGATCGGGCTGGTTTCGGGCCACATCAAGGACGAACACCACCACAAGGCGCGCATCACCCTGCAGAAGGACGCAGCCCCTACATCTCGATAACAACCTTGCCGCGCACTTCGCGGTTGGCCAGGGCATTCAGGGCGTCAGCGGTTTGATCCAGCCGGTAGGCCTTGTGCACATGCGGTGCAATGCGTCCTTCCGCACACCAGGACACCAGCTGTTCCATGTGCTGGGTGTGGCGTTCCGGAGAGCGTTTCAGGAAATCGCCCCAGAACACCCCGACCATCTGGCACCCTTTCAGGAGCACCAGATTAAGGGGAATTTTGGGGATCTCGCCTGCGGCAAATCCAATCACAAGATAACGCCCCTCCCACCCGGTGGCGCGCAGCGCCTGTTCGGCAAAATCTCCGCCGACAGGGTCGTAGACCACATCCGCCCCTTTGCCGTAGGTCAGTTCCTTGATTCGTTCCTTCAGGTTTTCGGAGGTGTAATTGATCACCTCATCGGCGCCGATCTCGCGGCAGAAGTCGAGCTTGTCGTCGGACGACGCAGCGGCAATCACGCGCGCACCCATGATCTTTCCCAGTTCGATGGCCGACTGTCCGACACCGCCGGACGCGCCCAGCACCACCATGTTTTCGCCGATCTTGAGTTTGGCCCGGTCGGCCAGGGCATGGATGGTTGTGCCATAGGTGACGGTGAGGCCGGCAGCTGCTGCAAATTCAACCGTGTCGGGCAGGCGCACAACCTGGTCTGCGGCGACACAAACCTCCTCGCGGCACGCCCCCCACACCGTGTAGGCCATGACGCGATCGCCGACGGCTAGGCCGTGCACGGCCGATCCGATCTTCTTGACGATGCCGGCAAGTTCCGCACCCGGCGAGAACGGACGCTCAGGCTTGAACTGATACTTGTCCTGAATGATCAGGGTGTCGAAGAAGTTCAACGCCGCGGCCTTCACGCTGACGACAATGTCGTCCGCGCCCGGTTCAGGCGTCGGCACGTCTTCGACCACCAGTGTATCGGGCGGTCCGAATTCCTTGCACAGAATTGCTTTGGCCACGGGGCTCCCCCTCTCAGGAAATTGTTCAGGTGGAGCGCCATAGCATCTCGGGCCGGGTTTGAAAACCGTGCCGCTGCTTGGCATTTTTTCCAGTGTCTTCTATACGTTGTACCTTGGCGGCTATGGCCGCTGCGGCCAGACATCAAACCCGGATTACGCTGTGCGTGGATATTTTGCCATCGGTGTCGAAAATGTCAGCAAACCCATGAACCTGGGGAACCTGATGCGCTCCGCCCATGCGTTCGGGGCATGCTACATATTCACCATCAACGCCCATTACAGAATTCGACAGGCGTATTCGGACACGTCGAACACGCCGGAACAGATCCCCTACTTTCCGTGGGACGGCGTCGACGATATGCATTTCCCCGATGGGTGCCAGGTCGTCGGCATCGAACTTCTCGAACAAGCCGTCGACCTGCCCAGTTTTCACCATCCGTCCCGAGCGGCCTATGTTCTTGGCCCCGAAAGAGGGTCTCTGTCGCCTCAACTGACGGATCGTTGCGATCATATCGTGCGCATACCCACGGCATTTTGCATCAACGTGGCAACGGCCGGGGCTGTCGTCATGTACGACCGGATCAAGTCCTTGGGCCGTTTCGCCGCACCGCCTGTCCATTTCGGTGGACCGAAGGGCAAAACCGGGGAAATTTTGCCCGCCCAGGCCCACGGTAAACCACGCAACAGAAGCGAAAACAGGTGATAAATTGGGGATTTCCGCCCAATAGTTTGATATTAACCGCGAATCCGGTTTTTATGCGCGTCGTAAACAAATCCTAAACGTCTCGTATTGCATTATAGGAATATCCGGTCCATACGGGCTATGGTTCGGCGTTAGCTGGTGTAAACTGTGATAAATGGACAAGCTCTCGGCATGAATTTGGGCAAACTGAAAAAGAGCTTTTTCGGGCTGGCCGTTGCAGTCGGTTTTGCGACGGTGATGTTGGTGGCGCCGGCCAGGGCCGCTGAACCGAAACTACTGAGTGAACATACCGACTGGGCGGTGTATGCCTTTCAGGATGCCAGCCTGGGCAGGGTCTGTTTTGCGGTCACCCAGCCGACGTCCTGGGAACCGAAGAATCTCCGCCGCGATCCAATCTTTTTCCTTGTGACCAACTGGCGGAAAACCAAGGTTCTCCAGGAAGTAAGCGTCATCACCGGATATCCCTACAAGAAGGGCAGCACCACCAAGGTGCGCATCGGTTCGGACACGTTCTCGCTGTTCACCAGCGACGATGGTGCCTGGGTCGAGCAGGCTCCCGATGAGAAGCGCCTGATTGCCGCCATGCGGCGCGGCGCCAACATGTCCGTTTCGGGAACCTCGTGGCGCGGCAACGTGACCACCGACCAGTATTCGCTCAAAGGCGTGTCGGCGGCACTTGACGCCGCGCGAAGCGCCTGTAAATAGACACCAGACAATCTGGAATTGCGGGTAGGCGCCGCTGATGCACAGCCAAGATCGTGCGCGCGTGTCCGATGCCTATCTGATATAAGGTCTCCAATGGCCCAAACCCTCGACATATCCCGCGGCAATGCCAACGCAACGGTGATCTCCGGCACGGCTGCCTCAGTGGCGGCACCGGCCAGTCCGTCCCTCATCGGGCTTTCCCGTCATGAGATTGTCGAGCATTTGAAGGAACTCGACGTTCCTGAACGGACCCTGCGCATGCGCGCAAACCAGATCTGGCACTGGGCTTACGTGGCCGGCCATACCGGTTTTGACGACATGACGAACGTCGCCAAGGGATTGCGCGCCGACCTGTCCGACCGCTTCTGCCTCGAACGGCCCGAAATCGTGACCGAACAGATTTCCTCCGACGGTACCCGCAAGTGGCTGCTGCGTCTGGCAGCCGGGCCCAACGGGGAACCCGGGCCGGAAGTTGAAACCGTTTATATCCCCGAAAAGACTCGTGGAACCCTGTGCATCTCAAGCCAGGTCGGTTGCACCCTGACGTGCACGTTC
>JAJFHD010000150.1 GCA_021775805.1 Alphaproteobacteria bacterium
CCTAAAATCCCCATAGAACCTGCTGCACCGCGCGTGCACCACATTCCGCGATTTCGTGCATTGGCGCTTCTCCGACACCGTTCAAGGACGAGTGCCAACAACTCACGCCGCAACAAACGGTGTCCGAGAAACCTGCACAAAAACGGCTGTCAGCGGCCCCGTGTTGTCAAGGGTTTTGACAGATACCGCCTTGCTGGTCGGAGCTGCCATGTGTTCGGCCTGTTTGTGCGGCACTGGACATGGCCGCTGGCCATAATGCTCTCCGCAGATTGGGTCCCGGTCACAAGCACGCGCTCTTTAGGCGCAATGGCACAAATGGGTTGCCCCGATCTATGGGCCGACTGGCGTGGGTGCGTTATCAGATGATTGCCCTTTCCAACCTCGTTGCGCGGAGCGCCAGCTCCGCCTGTTCGTTTGCTCATTCTATGCCGGCTGAGCCAGCGGTGTTCTGTAGGGCTCGTTACGCGCCATCATGGCCCAGGCCATGCGGGCGATCTTGTTCGCCAGCGCGACCGCTGCGCTCTTGGTTGAGCGCCGCTCCATCAACCGGACCAGCCAGGGTGTTTTGTGTATCCCAATATCTTCGCCCGCCAGATCACCGACAGGGCGCCGACCACAAGCAGCTTGCGCAAGTATCGATTGCCAGCCTTGGAGATGTTGCCCAGCCTCTCCTTGCCGCCGGTCGAGTTCTGCTTGGGCACCAGACCGATCCAGGCGCTCATGTCCCGGCCAGAGCGGAACACGCCTGGATCAGGGATGCTGGCGACAAGCGCTGTGGCGATCAGTGGACCAACGCCAGGAATGGCTTCAAGCCGTTTGCTCATCTTACTGCTATGGTGTCACGCAAGTACCCGCCGATCAGCCTCAAGGATCTGGCGTTTCACCAGATGGAGTTGGGCCGCTAGCGCCATCAGGCATTCGCGTGCTGCAGGCGGGATGCGTTTATCCTCACCTTTGGTGTCGAGTTCCAACAAAACCTCAACGCCATTGCGCCCGACACCGGCCACAATACCGAACTCTGCCAGGTGGGCGCGGATCGCGTTGATCAAGGTCGTGCGCTGATGAACAAACAGCTGCCGGGTCCGGTGCAGCATCAACACCGGCTGCTGTACCGGTGACTTGATCGGTACAAAACGCATGGTCGGCCGTTGAACCGCCTCACAGATGGCTTCGGCATCAGCGGCATCGTTCTTGTTGCGCTTGACGTAGGGCTTCACATAACGCGGCGGCATCATCCGCACCTCATGGCCCAGCTTCGCAATCTCGCGGGCCCAATGATGCGATGTCGCGCAGGCTTCCATGCCGACAAGGCAAGTAGGTAACTTCCCGAAGAATGCCAACACCCGGGCACGCTTCAACTGCCGGCGGACAACCGGCTCGCCCGAACAATCTATGCCGTGAACTTGAAAGACGTTCTTCGCGATATCCAGACCAATTATGCTAATCTCATTCATGGAGGGCTCCTCTTTAGCGGTTCTCCAAAACACCGCAACTTTGGCACATCGCGATGCCGGTGGAGGAGCCGTCCACAGCATCATGAGCCGACAATGACAACCCGTCATGCACCGGGCGGGAAGAACGCAAGTACTCTTGTTTCAATGCTTTCTCGCGGCGGCGAACCAGCCGGAGTGGCCGGATGGTCGAACGCGGTATGGGGCGTGAACCGCGCCCTGCCGTCATCGCATGAGTCATAGTTCTTGAAGATCAGGATCTCGTCGGCCCGCATGTTCGGGACGTAGTACCAACGGTGAGCGGCGTTGAATGCCACGTTGTAGATCTCACCGATGCGGTCACCATAGTCGAGGTCGCAGCCTATCCAATCCCCAGGCTCGACGCTTTGCGCATCGCAAAGGGCCAGCGGCGACGAAACGACCGGCCCGCGGATCGGCTGCCACAGATTATAAATCGTGAAGCGATGCTGCAGACGCATGGCAGCCTCGTTGGCATCAAGCAACTGACGCACCCGTTGAGGGCCGGAAGCGATGGTATAGTCATTGTGCACCAGAGGCACAGTTTCGCGGACCTTCCTTTCGCGCTGTATGGCTTCGGATTCGGTGCGGATCGTGTGGTCGAAAATGATCGCCTTCTCAGCCCCGGTTTCCTCCAGGACAAGCCGCTCGACTTCGGGATCATAGATCCTGCGAACCAGGTCTTCATCGTAGAAGTCAGATACCGTGTTCTCGAGATGACGCAAAACAAATCCTTCGCGATCAAGCGAAAGAAACGGCAGATGCGGGCATACGTCATGGATCGGCACCGTATGGGGCACATACCAGTCCTCATACGTCTCCGGATCTTCTTCGCCCATCTCGGTGATCTTGTAGACCAGTTTCTCAGGACTCTTGCGGCAGTAGGTCAGGCTGGCCTCGACCGCTTGAGCGCACGGTTCGAGCTTTTGTGTTTCCGTCATCTCGTGTTCCTGTTTTCAAATGCCACGGCAAAGTCCCGGTCGCTGTCGCCCAAGCGCCTTGACTCTCAGTCTGAGGGCAAACCCTCGTTGACCGGACCGTGGCGCAGCGGCGTGCTGTCGTCAATGAACCCCTCATAGCGCGGCAGGTTGTCGGCAACGTCGAACCACGGAATACGCTCGGGTTCGAAAGCGTGGGCCGTCGGCACCAGATCATCCGGGTTGTCGAAGGTGCTGATATGGAACTCGAAGATGGCCCCTAACTCGCCGCCATCGCCTTCCCATGTCAACGGTGTTCCACAGGTTCCGCAGAAGGCGCGCCCGACGCCCGGTGAGGATTCATAAATTCTGCGCTCGTCGCCACTGAACGTAACCTGACCCGCTGTAAACCCCGCAAGGGTGACAACGGCTGCACCATTGTGCTTGCGGCAGCTTTGACAGTGGCAGTGGTTGATCCCAAATGATGCTCCCATAGTCTCATACCTAACCGCACCACACATGCAGCCACCGGTCATTCCAACCTCACTACTCATCGTTCTCCTCCCGCAGTCGACGTCGCGCGCACCATTGGTATGCGTGTTTCCATATTACAACATTCTCGATAACAAAACCCAGCGCACGTGCGCAGTGGGTCAAAAACGGCTGTCAACGGCCTTCCATTTAGACAGTGAAAAGGTGGGGTAGAACCGACCGTCCAGTGTCAAATGTCCGTAGTCGGAGGGTGAATAGACACACGTTTGCCAAGCTCGAGCCGAGGGTTTTGTGCCACAAACAGTCATTCAACGTGGGAGCCAAAATGATAAAACTATCGCGTGAATTCTTCGTCTGAAGCCACGACGCTAATCGTTACAAGGTCGGGAGACATTTCCAAGCCGCATGCCTCAATCATTCGTCGTGAAGGCTCATTATCTGGCCGGGCCTGAGCCACCGCTCCGACCCAATTGTAAAGCTTGTGGCTGTCTATCAGGACGGATGCGTTCAGCAGTTTCCCCAACCCCATGCCTCTGCACTCTTCGGCAACGGATACGGAACCTTCAAAAATGTGACCAGAAAACCGGCTGTTCGTATGGTAGCGAAAATTCGCCGAGGCCGTCGCAACCATTATACCTAGCTCGTTCCAAAGGCAGGTCGTCAGGCAAGGCACGGCTTCGCCACGTGTGTAGAAAGCTGGATAGGGGGCAATGCCAGTTGCCAGGTTTAGCTTTTGTACCTCAGATATTTGATCGTCTGTTGGCGTCTCCAAACTCTGCAATTGCCAACCCATTGGGGTGGAAACATCTGCAATGACAGCATTACAAGCTTCAATAACCCTCTGGACGTTGCCAATGAAGACATTCCAGTAGGGATACTGGCAGTTGTCACCGAAGGTTGCCTTCAGATGCGGCATCGTGGTCGCGAGAGGTTGAGCCGTGAATGATATGACATGATCCTCGGCAAACAATTCTCGAATACGATCCCAACCGGTTTTCTCCGGTTCAACGAAATTGAGCACACGGCCGCCGTTCGCAATATCCGGAGTGCGCTCAATCCAGACATGACGCTCTCGCATCCTTTTTTGAATGGCGATCTGCAAATCCGTTCCGTAATACTCTGCCATAGGTATTCTCACAAATCGGTCGGGTGCCAATAGTTTGATTGATTATCCTAATCAACTTTGCATCTGCGGGAAACTAGCCACTGTCGCAAAGGTCCGGGTTGGGTCCAGGCTGTGTGGAAACGCGGCCTGATGATTGCGGGTGGCATCCGCTTTGCGCGTTGTCTGTGTGACGCGCGTTGAAGTGGGGTCAGCTTGTGATGGCGTTCATCAGCGGTCTGACGCCGAAGATGTTGACCATTCGCTTCAAATTGTAGGCCAAAACGCTCAAGGCCATCTCGAGTCTGACTTTTTCAAGGGTCCTGGTCAGGAGGTGGGTGGTAGCCATACAGGCCTTGAGCGCACATGTCGCGCAGGCCGTGAGATTGCGGTAGTGGTCGATATCTTGCCGACGGTCCGAGCGAACCTTTCCTCTGCTCGGGTGCTCACCCGCCGGGCAGGTATAGCGATCGTTATCGGGGTCGTAGACGAAGTCCGCCACCGCGAAGAGGCCGCGCTTGGCATTGACGGATTTCTGCGTCTTGGGAATGCAGGGCTGTATGCCAGTCCCCTCGCAGGCCAGCACTTCATCGCGGTTGTAATAGCCCCGGTCCGCCAGCACGGTGACTTCCGCACACCCGGTTGCATCACGGGCCTATTTGCCAATGAAGGTCAATCGCGCGCGGTCGCTGCCGACATTGGTCACCTCGTGTGCGACGATCAGATGATGCTCGGCGTCAACGGCGATCTGAACGTTGTAGCCCACGGTGCCGGTGCCGGTGCCTTTGCCGCTGGTCGCCATCGATCCGGCATCGGGATCGCTCAGCGCGACCTGCTTGTCGGGCGCGGCCTCCACCTGCCGTTCCATTTCCTTCAACGACTTCATCTGCCGCCGCAGGCCTTCGATCTTCTCCGTGATCCCGGTGAACAGGTTGAACTGACGGCACAGCACGATGAAGTGCGTGCTGGCAGCACGGATCGCCGGACCGTTGTCGCGTCGAAAGTCGGCAATCGTCTTGAAGTCCGACATCAGCCGGCCAGTCAACCACATCAGCTCGATGTTGTGCTGGGTCTCCCGCTCCAGCCTCCGGCTCGACCGGATTCGGTTCAGATAGCCATAGAGATAGATCTTCAAAAGCGCCGCAGGATGATAGCCGGGCCGTCCTGTCGCTTCCGGCACAACGCCCGAAAAGTCAGGCGCGCTCAGATCAAGTTCGTCAATGAAGGCATCAATGACACGGACCGGGTTGTCCTCGCCAACATAGTCCTCCAAACGCGCAGGTATCAGTGTTGCTTGGCCCCGATCCTCACCCCTGATGAAACGCTTTATCCAATCCTCCATTCAGTGGAAGGATTCTAACCGACTCGCGCGTTTTCACACAGCCTCGGTCGATATGCGTCATCTTGTGACCAACAGACACGTCTTGCACCGCGTCCACCGGTTGTCACAACGGGAGCTAAGTGTTTGCTGCAATCCATTCCGCATAAACCAGCTGTACGCTGGGCCGCCGCATAACGGCTTCGGCAATTCGCTTTACATTGGGAAATTCGTCCGTTGACGGTTGACCCCGTGAGGTGTTCAGCCAGGTGGTCAGCATGAAAAGATAAACGTCGGCAGCGCTGAAACGTTCGCCCAAGATCCACTCGCCGTCGCCGATCTGATCGTCGATTACTTTCCATGTCTCGCGCAATCTCCGGATGCCGCGTCTCTGTGCGCTCGGTTCGTCGGCAGGGGTATTGGCAAAACGGTCCGGATAATAGTTGAGCTGGAAGGCGTTCTGAACCGAGTTGGAAAAATACACCAACGTCTGCAAGTAGCGCCCTCGCTCCGGTTCATCAAACCTGGGCGCCAGGCCGGCGGCTGGATGGCGGTCACACAGAAACATCGTAATCGCGGCGCATTCGTACATTCCAGTGTCGCCCCAAAGGAGAACCGGCACCCAGCCATTGGGGTTTATCGCCAATTGCGCCGGCGGGCGTGGTTTGCTCATATCAATTGTCGACTGAACGAGTTCATAGGGCGCGCCTATTTCTTCCAGGATAACCCGGACCCCCTGGGCCGCACTTCCAAGTGCATAGAACAGTTTGTACTCCATAAGCCTCTCCCCTTTTGTCTTTGCCACGCTTTCCTGTGGCGTGCCTCAGTAGGTCCATACTTCCGTGTACGGCCTAAGCTCGATTTCATTGCTCCAGGCGGATTTTGGCTGCAAATGGGTCAGCCAGTAGCTCTCCGCCACAGCGTCGGGACTGGCAAGGATCTCCGGGTCGTATCTGTCGCCATAGGATTCACGCATGTACGGAACATCAAGATCGCAATCGAGCCTGACATGCACAATATGCACGCCGTTTTTGGCGTAGGCCTTGGTCAGGCTCTGCGACAATGCCCGCAAGCCAAACTTGCCAATAGCGTAGAGCGGGTGCGTGCGCGATCCGCGGTATGCAGCTGTAGCGCTTGAGAAAAATACGCTGCCGCGCGACCGCTTTATCATGGCCGGCAAAACCGATTTTGCCGCAGCGAAGGCGCCAATGACCTCAACCCGGTAGATGTCTTCGAGTGCCGCATAAGACATGTCCAGCGGCTCGCATGCCGTAAACTCTCCGCGCGCATTGTAGATGAGGATATCGATCACACCCATTTCATCTGCGGCCTTTGCGAGCGCCGCCTCGATCGTCTCAGGTTGGCTCGCATCGGCGGAGAAGTGCCTGACGTTGGCCGTAACCGCGGCGGCGGCCTGCCTCGCTTTTGCGCTGCCGGCCTCGGAACGTGAGATCAGGGCGATATCGAAACCCTGGCTGGCGAACCTGGCCGCCAGGGCGCGGCCGAGGCCTTCGCCGGCACCGACGATTGCGCATACGGATTGTGACATTGCCGTCTCTCCCAATTCAGCCAACGTTGGTAAACTAACAAGATGTTACGGTCGAACGCCAGACCAACTCATCAGTGTTTCAACGTGCGGGTATTTTGCTCATTCGGGGGAGGGTGCGTACAGGGCAAACACTTCCGCGCCTGTCATCATTTTCGTTTCATTGGCAAACTCATAAAAGTCCGGTCTCTCGTCTGTGAAAACCTGCAATGACAAGCGCAGTTTCGATTGATCATCGAGCAGTCCGGCGGCGATCTGGTAATCGCTGTTTCCGACGATGTGATAGAAGAGGTTTGACCCGCACTTGTTGCAAAAACCGCGCTCAGCCCAGTCGGAGGAGCGTATGGTGCTGATGCTGTCTTCGCTCCCAAAGGTCACGGAGTTGCAATTCAGTGCCATGAACGGCCCCGCCGACCAACGGCGGCACATGTCGCAATGGCAGGCGACCACGCTGGGTTTTTCGGTGGTCGCAGAGAACGTGACCGCGCCGCACAGGCATTTTCCCGTCATTTTCATCACTTCAGTCATGTGTCCTTCCCTTGTGCGGTTTCGCCACGGTCGACTCAGCCCTCCGATACTTCGATCGCATCCTCAACGGTTCGCAGGCCGGTTGTCGGCGCCGAGACCAGCACCGCCATGTTGCCGGGCTGGTGCTCGTTGCGCCACATGCGCATGTGCGCCTTGGGGATGTCGTCCCAGCTGTAGACTTCGGACATGCACGGGTCGATGCGGCGGTCGATGACCAGCTTGTTGGCCTGGGCGGCCTGTTTCAGGTGAGCAAAGTGACTGCCCTGAACACGTTTCTGGCGCATCCACAGGAAGCGGGCATCCATGGTCAGGTTGAAGCCGGTGGTGCCGGCGCAGATCACGACCATACCGCCGCGCTTGACGATGTTGACGGAAACCGGAAATGTCTGTTCGCCGGGATGTTCGAAGACGATGTCGACGTCGTTTCCCTTGCCGGTGACGTCCCAGATCGCCTTGCCGAACTTTCGGACTTCCTTCATGTAATCGCCGAATCCTTCGCCGTTGACTTCAGGCAACTGCCCCCAGCAATCGAAATCCTTGCGGTTCAGCACCGCGCGGGCGCCGAGCGACATGACGAAGTCGCGCTTGGATTCATCGGAAATGACACCAAGCGCATTGGCGCCGGCAGCGGAGCACAATTGCACGCCGAACACGCCGAGGCCGCCGGAGGCGCCCCAGACGAGAACGTTCTGGCCAGGCTTGACCGTGTGCGGGCGGTGGCCGAACAGCATGCGGTAGGCGGTTGCCAGGGTCAGGACATAGCAGCCCGACTCTTCCCAGGTGAGATGGCGCGGACGCGGCAGCAACTGCTGGGCCTGGACGTTTGTGAACTGGGCAAACGACCCGTCGGGGGTTTCATAGCCCCAGATGCGCTGGCTCGGCGACAGCATCGGATCGCCGCCATTGCATTCCTCGTCGTCGCCGTCGTCCTGGTTGCAGTGAATGACGACTTCGTCGCCGACCTTCCAGTTGCGGACCTTCGACCCCACGGCGTAGACAATGCCGGAGGCGTCGGAACCGGCAATATGATAGTCCTCTTTATGAATGTTGAATGGCGAAACCGGCTGGCCAAGGGCGGCCCAGACACCGTTGTAATTGACGCCCGCCGCCATCACCAGAACCAGCACCTCGGTGCTGTCCAGTTCCGGCACGTCGACCACTTCGACCTGCATGGCCTCATCGGGTGGGCCGTGTCGTTCCTGGCGAATGCACCAGGCATACATCTGCTTGGGCACATGGCCGAGCGGCGGAATCTCGCCGATCTCGTAAAGATCCTTCACGGGAACGGCCGGTGGCTCTGCGTTGTCATTTGCGCTGTCGTTGACTGTCGATGCGAGCGGTGTTGCGACCATAACGCTCTCCTGTTTCGCTGTGTAAGCGGCTAAAAATGTTCAACAACACGCCCGGCGACGGTGTGTCTTGTGCCCGGCGTCCTCATCGGGGCGCGATGTTGGGGGATTATGACAACGTTTTCAAGGAAATTTTGCAGCGCATCATAAATTGTGCTATGCAATATGCGAAAATTTGAGGGCGAAACTGTGGAATGATGTTGCTGGAAGTGGCAAAAATCTTGGGGTTTGTTACAGTTTCGAGAGAAATTCAGCCCGGAAATTATCAACGCTGGACAACGACACAAACGAGTGACCAACGACCATGAGCCACGAAAAAGACAAGCCCTGGATATTCCGAACCTATGCGGGACATTCCACCGCCAGTGCATCGAACGTCCTGTACCGGTCGAATCTCGCCAAGGGCCAGACCGGCCTGTCGGTCGCTTTCGATCTGCCGACCCAGACCGGATATGACAGCGATCACGTGCTGGCGCGTGGTGAGGTCGGCAAGGTCGGCGTGCCGGTCAGCCATATCGGAGACATGCGCACGCTGTTCGATGGCATTCCGCTCGATCAGATGAACACGTCCATGACGATCAACGCGACGGCGGCCTGGTTGCTGTCGCTTTACGTGGCGCTCGCCGACGAGCAGGGCGCTGCAAGGACCAAGCTTTCGGGGACCACCCAGAACGACATCATCAAGGAATACCTGTCGCGCGGCACCTATGTGTTTCCGCCCAAGCCGTCCATGCGGCTGACCAATGACATGATCTGCTATGCCTATGCCGAAGTCCCTAAATGGAACCCGGTCAATGTGTGCTCCTATCATCTGCAGGAAGCGGGTGCGACGGCTACCCAGGAGATCGCCTATGCCCTGGCCAACGCGGTCGAGATTCTCGATGCGGTTCGGGCAAGCGGGCAGGTGTCGGAAGACGATTTTCCCAAGGTCGTTGGCCGGATCAGTTTCTTCGTCAACGCCGGCGTCAAGTTCATCGGCGAAATGTGCAAGATGCGCGCGTTCGTCGATCTGTGGGACGACATCTGCATCAGCCGGTACGGGGTCAAGGATCCAAAGTTTCGCCGGTTCCGTTACGGCGTCCAGGTCAACAGCCTCGGCCTGACCGAGCAGCAACCGGAAAACAACGTCTATCGCATCCTGCTGGAAATGCTGGCGGTGGTGCTGTCGAAAGACGCCCGCGCCCGCGCCGTGCAACTGCCGGCGTGGAACGAAGCTCTTGGCCTGCCGCGGCCATGGGACCAGCAATGGTCTCTCAGGTTGCAGCAGATTGTCGCCTATGAAACCGATCTTCTGGAGTATGGCGACATCTTCACCGGTTCGAAGGAGATCGAGACCAAGGTCGACGCGATCCGTGAGGAAGCGAAGGCGGAATTCGAACGCGTCGTCGGCATGGGCGGAGCCGTGGCTGCCGTTGACTCCAGCTACATGAAGCAGCGCCTGGTGGAGAGCAATTCTGCCAGGCTGCGGGCAATCGAGGCCGGCGAGCAGGTGGTGATCGGGGTCAACAGATGGACGGAGACTGAAGCCTCGCCGCTTGCCGCAGACGGCGATGGCGGCATCCTGACCGTATCGGAATCAGTCGAGCGCGATCAGGTCGGGCGGCTTGAGGCCTGGCGTGCCAACCGCGATTCAAAAAGCGTGACAACCGCGCTCGACGACCTGAAGGCGGCGGCCCAGGAAGGCCGCAACATCATGATCCCGTCGATCGCTGCGGCCAAAGCCGGTGTCACCACAGGCGAGTGGGGTGCCGTGTTGCGTGAAGTGTTCGGCGAATACCGGGCGCCCACGGGCGTCGGCAGGGCTGCCCGGGCCGACACAGGCTCGTCAATGGAGACAGTGCGGGCGCAGGTTGATGCGGTATCCGTCAAGCTGGGTCGCAGGCTCAAGTTCCTGGTCGGCAAGCCGGGCCTCGACGGTCACTCGAACGGCGCCGAGCAGATCGCGGTGCGCGCGCGCGACGCCGGCATGGAAGTGGTCTACGAAGGCATCCGCCTGACCCCGGCGCAGATTGTCAATGCAGCGCTTGAAGAAGGCGTGCATGTGGTCGGGCTGTCGATCCTGTCGGGAAGCCATGTGGCGCTGGTCAAGGACGTCATGGCGCAGATGCACGAGGCGGGCCTCGACGGCATACCGGTGGTGGTCGGTGGGATCATTCCGGCAGACGATGCCGAGATCCTGAAAGCCCACGGCGTAGCCGCGGTCTATACGCCGAAGGATTTCCAACTGAGCGATATCATTGCCGATGTGGTCGTACTGGTGGCGTCGCGTGGAGAAGTGGCCGCCTGACACAAAGCGGCGTTTTTCGTTGCAAGCATCGATACAACCCTAGAATGTTGTGTTGTCCGACAACAATCTACGGGTCCAGATTATCGTGTCCGAATACAAATCCCCCAATCCCCCCGACATTTTCGCAACCCGTTACAGCGGAATTGCGACATTCATGCGTACCGCTCTGGCTGAACGTCTCGAGGATGTGGATATCGGCCTCGTGGGGGTGCCTTACGACGGGGCGCTGACCAACCGGCCGGGCGCGCGCCATGGACCGCGCGAGGTGCGCAACCAGTCGTCGCTGATGCGCGCGATCAATCACGCCACCCGGGTGAACCCGTATGAGCTTGCCCGTGTCTGCGATGTCGGCGATGTGCCTTTCCACAGCGTCTTCGATATCGAGGCCTCCCACCGCGACATTACCCAGTTCTACGACATGCTGGTGGCAGCAGAAGTGATGCCTCTGGCCTGCGGCGGCGATCATTCGATCAGCCTGCCGATCCTGCGGTCGGTGGCAAAATCGCCGGTGGCCCTTTTGCATATCGATGCCCACACCGACACCTGGGACAGTTTCCAGGGGTCGAAATTCAATCACGGCGCGCCTTTTCGGCGGGCCCACGAAGAGGGGCTGATCGATCCGGAAAAGACGATCCAGATCGGCATCCGCGGTGCCCAGAATGTTTCGGAAGGCTGGGACTACTCTGACGCTGCGGGCATGCGCGTGATGTTCATTGAAGAAGTGCTGGAGCGCGGCGTGCCGGCCATCGTCGAGGAGGCGCGCGGCCTCGTGGGCGACACGCCGGTCTATATGACGTTCGATATCGACAGCCTCGATCCGGTCTATGCGCCGGGCACGGGAACGCCGGAGATCGGCGGCCTGAACACCAGTCAGGCAATTGAGCTGATCCGGGGTTTTCGCGGGCTCAACTATGTGGGTGCCGACATGGTCGAAGTCTCTCCGCCTTTTGACGTCGGTGGTCTGACCGCCTTGACCGGAGCAACGGTGATGTATGAAATTCTCTGCAATCTGGCTGAGGCGAAATCGGCCTGAGACTGTTTTTGGCGGATTCAGCGGACAACTCCGGATAAGCTGACGTCCGCGCCGGGGAGGATGCGATATGGATATGCTGGCTTTGCCGTGGGTGGACGTGATCGGCTATATCGGCGCTGCGACGACAATCTGGGCGATGGGAAGCCGGACCATCATTCCGCTCCGTATCGGCGTGATCTGCGGCAATGTGGGGTTTCTGGCTTTCGGTATTCTGGCCGAGAGTTATCCCACGATGGTCACGCACGCGATCCTGCTGCCGCTCAATATCTGGCGTACGGTCCAGCTTGTCCGCCTGATTCGTGAGATCAAGGAAAGCACCAGGGAGGAAGATGCGCTTCAACCCCTGATCCCGTTCATGCGGCTTGAAAAGGAAAAGGCCGGGGCGGAACTGTTCCGCAAAGGCGACGAGCCGGACCGGATGATCCTGATTAAATCCGGCACCGTCGTCCTGACGGAAATCGATGTCCGGCTCGGTGCACATGATGTTCTGGGCGAGATCGGCATCTTCACACCGGAGAACCGGCGCACGGCCACGGCAGTTTGCGAAACCGATTGCGAACTCTATACGCTGTCCCACGACGTCATGCTGCAGCTCTACTATCAAAATCCCAGGTTCGGCCTGTTTCTGGTGCGCATCATCGTGCGGCGGCTGATCAAAAACTGGCAAGATGCCGACAGTCGGGCCAAGATGGGCGTGGCCTAGCGCTTGGCGCTGTCAATAGTCCGCGGGTTCTCGGTAAGCGCCGACCGGAGATTGAAGACCGAGTTCCTGCACCTTGTTGGAGGTAATGCCAATGGGTTCAGGTTCATTCGAACAGGACGTCTTCCAGATCACGATACTGAGCACGGCGTTCGGTGCCATCATCGTCTTCTCGCGGGCCATCCGGTTCTGGGGTATTTGGGTGTTGCCGCCGATCATCGGCACGCTGTCAATCCTGTTGCTTGCCGAACCGGGACAGCAGGGCTATGTCGGCGAGTATTTCAATCTGCATCATCAGGCACTGTTGACACTTGGCCACATCGCGACCGGGGCAGCCCTTGGTTACGCGGCTCTTGTGCCAGGGGCGATCGTGTTGTTGATCATGCGCCAGTTTATCTCCGTCCTCAAACCATCTGAATGGGAGACCGGGGACGGTCAGCCGGTGGCCGCACACGAACTGGCGCCGCGTGATCTGGCCCGGCGTGTATTTGTCTCGGTCGCTGCTGCCACGGGCGCCATCGTCGGTGTACTGTGCACCACGGATGTGCTGTGGAAGGCAGTGGAAAGCGCTTTGAATCCGCGGGCGCTTGCCGCGGTCGTGTTTGTCACCGCAGCGATCGTTGTGTTGGCCGGGCCGTTCAAGGACTATGTGCTGCGTGGCGCGGACGACGAAAAAGGGGGGTTCGAGGAACATCTGACAGCCGCCATTTCAACGCGGACCATCGGCCGTTTCTTTCTTGTCGGCATGATGGTTCTGGCGCTTGAATTTGCCTACAATTGTGTCGGTAACACAATCGAAGCTGCAGATGCCGGGCTTCTCTCATTGCTTATCGTGGCTGGTGTTACGCCTTCCATTGTCAGTTGCTACTGGAGTGCAGCAATCCAGCTCTCCATGCAACCCATGCATCATTTGTGGTTTCCAGCGACGATTGCCGGAGGGCTGCTGAATCTTGGGCCAGGCCTGCTTTTTGCCGCTTCTGCGGTTAGCGAGGACTCCAAGCGGCCGGGACTGGAACTGGCAGTCGGCTCCTTGATCGTCGGTCTTATCATCGGCTTTTTCGTGTGCGGGCTGTATGCCATGCTTGGCGGCTATGCGTTGGAGAAATTCAAAGGCCGGAATGCTCTCGTGGCGCTCGGTGTTGCCATATTCCTTGGCAGTGCCGTCCATATGGGGATCATGTTGGCGATCTATTCAATGATGTCGATACCGGTCCTGCCGTCCTTCTACTGGACGTTTCTTGCCATCAACGCGGGCTGGGTATTCGGGCTCTACACCAGCGGGTTCCCCCGCCTGGTGTTTGCCATGACGAAGACCGGGGAGGCAGGCCGGTAGAATTCGTGCCGGCCTCCCCGCGCCATGACTGGTCTACATCGGCTTTCGTTTTCGTTTTCTCTTTCTCGCGGCGTCCATCTCGATAGCCATGCTGTCGTCCCAGTAGTGCCGTCCAAACTCCGACCGCGCGATGGCCTGGGCAAACCGGGTTCGTTTCGCGGTTGTCCGTTCACCATTCATGACCGGTTGCCCGTCTGCAGGCATACCGGTCTCACAGGACAGTTTCCTGTCCCGGTCCTTTTGTGTCATTGCGTGTTCCGCTCCTATGCAAGGTTGCTGAACCGCCGGATGCAAATCTCCGACGGCCGGACCACGAGCAGCGCGTGCAACAAGGCACAAGCCGACCGTCGACCGGAACGATGCTGGAACAGAAATTTCCGTTAGGGCTTTGGGGGATGTCTGGCTATCGGGACCATCACCTGACTATGGGGTCGGCGCGGTCGGGATTCAAGCCTGAAAGCGCTAATCTATTCCGCCGGCGCCGGTGCCGGGGAATTGCCAATGCGTGACAGCACCATAAATGCCACGGCGCTGCCGAACACCGCCAGTCCAAAAATGCCAGCTATGCCCAGGACGAGGGGAAAACCGTTGGACGCATGGAGAAAGGCGATCATCGGGACTGCCAGTCCACTGGCGGTGAAGCCCAGGAAGTAGCGGATGCCGAAGGCCTTCGCCCTGAATTCTTCCGGCACATAGCGGGCGACCATGGCGTCGTTGATCACCACTTGTCCATAGATCGCGGCCATGGTCGTCACCAGTCCCACAAGCATGGGCACGCCGGTGGTGAAGGCGGCGAGGCACAGGCCGGCCGGTTGCAGCAGTGACAGACCGACAAAGACGGCGGGCAGGGGATACTTGTCGACCAGACGGCCCATGATCAACTGGGTCATGGCGCCGAACATGAACACGACTGTTGCCAGCGATCCGATGATCACCAGCGGCAGGGCAAGGCCCAGGCGTTCGTCAATGACCTTGGGCAGGGCAATCGTCGTGATGTTGAACGTCATGCCGCCGGCAACGATGGCCAGAGCGAATATCAGGGCCAGGAGCACAGGGCGCGAGGGTCTGATGGCTGCGACAGCCGCTTTCCGGTTGGCCGTGCTTTCTCTTGGCAAGCCGGCGGGAACCATCGAAACAAAGGCCACGCCAATGGCAATGCACACCGCGCCCGGCACAATGAAACCTGCGCGCCACCCGAACGACGCTGCCAGGAAAGCGGTGACCCCGGATGCGAAGGACGCACCCATGTTGCCCCAGACACCGTTGATCCCCAGGTCGCGGCCGAGCCTTGATGTATGGCTGACGAGCATGGCGGACCCGACTGGATGATAGATCGCCGAAAAGACGCCGAGCACAAACAGCCACAGGGCGAGAGCGGGGGACGAAGTGACGAAACTCAGGCCCAGACACGAAACACCGCAGCCGAAGAAGAAGATGGCCAGCATGTTGCGCCGCCCGACCCGGTCTGCAATCCAGCCTACCGGGAGCGAAAACAGTCCAAATGCCACAAAGGCGCCGGTGGCCAGACCGATCAGTTCGCCGTAGCTCACCTGACGCTCCGCCGCAATCGCAATCACCACGGTGGGAAAGATCAGCAGGACAAAATGGTCCAGCGCATGGGCGATGTTGACAAAGGCGATGGTGCGCCTTGAGTGAATATCGGTGGTCACGGAACTGGTATCCCTGTTTGTGTAGTCGCAACAATAAACTTGACCCACACGCGGTGTCAGGACAATTTTGGCATTGATCGGGCCAAACTTCACAGGGAAGCTCATGCAGAGGTCAACGATTGCGGCCGATTATCAGGGCATAGCCCGGCCTGTGTCCATCATGGCCAAGGACTTTCAGCCCGGTAGCCAAACCGGCTGGCACAGCCATGTCCGCCATCAGATGCTTTATGCCGTAAGCGGACTGATGACGGCCCAGACCGAGCGGGGCTCGTGGATCGTGCCGGCAGGGTTTGCCTTGTGGATCGTGTGCGGAACGAACCACAACATCGAGATGCCGGGCGCGGTTTCGATGCGGACTGTCTATGTGTCGGGCGATTCGTCGACGCATCTGCCGCAAGAATGCTGTGTCTTCGATGTGTCGGAATTGCTCAAGGCGACGGTCCTGGCCCTTCTGGATGAACCGCTGCTCTACGACAGGGAAGGCCGGGGCGGTCACCTGGAAGCCCTGCTGCTTGATGAGATCTCACAGGCGTCGGCGACGCCGTTCAGCCTGCCGATGCCCAGGGATGCCCGTCTTGCCCGCCTGTGCCGGACGCTTGCCGACGATCCGGGGGTCGACCTCGATCTGGATGCCTGGGCGGACCGGATTGCCATGAGCCGCCGCACTCTTACCCGCCACTTCAGAGCGCAGACCGGTCTGAGTTTTGCCGCCTGGCGCCGGCGGCTGCGGTTACTGGAGGCGGCGTCCCTTTGCGCGCAAGGGGAAGCGTTGTCCAAAGTGTGCGCCCGTCTGGGCTATCAGAGCCTGTCGTCCTTCAGAGCCATGGCGCGGCGGGAGTTCGGGACGGCGGTTGATTTCTGAGAACCGGCACAACGGGTCGATAATGGTTGCAAGCACCGACACAAAATGGTCAATCATCTTATGACCGATGCCGATCTCAACCGCCGCCTTGCAGCGATTCTGGCCGCCGACGTGGCAGGTTACAGCCGTCTGGTGGCTGCCGGCGAAGACGCTGCACTGTCTGCGATGCAGGCCCATCGGACCGAGTTTGTCGACCCTCTGATCAGCCGTTACAACGGGCGGATCGCCAACACGGCGGGCGACAGCATTCTCGCCGAGTTTGCCAGTGTGGTCGATGCCGTCCGTTTCGCCATCGACATGCAAAAAGGCATGGCGCAGCGAAATGTGAATGTCGATGAAGCCAAACGAATAGTCTTTCGCGTCGGCATTCATTTTGGCGATGTCATCGAACGCGCGGGCGATCTTCTTGGCGACAACGTCAACATCGCGGCCCGCCTGGAAAGCCTGTCGAAACCGGGAGGCCTAAACCTTTCCGCGGCTACTTTCGATCAGGTGCAGAGCCGGTTGGATGAGCGATTTGTGGACCTGGGATGGCAGACACTCAAGAACATACCGGAGCCTGTGCATGTCTACGAACTGGAGACCGGCCGCGCAGAGCCGGCGCCCTCCATCAAGCCAGCGGTGGCCGGCTGGAGACCGGGCAAGTACGCAGTGGCGGGTTTGGGCGTCGCAACGCTATTGAGTGCCGGGCTTTGGTGGGCCTTGCCGGTGGAAGTCGTCCGGTCGCTGGTCGGACAGAAGCAGATGTCCAATGAGCCCGGACCGGCGGGGCCGTCGATTGCGATAATGCCGTTCACGGACCTGTCGCCGGACGGCAGCCGCGACTATCTGGCCGCCGGCATTACCGAGGACATCACCACCGACTTGTCGAGGGTTGCCGGATTGCTGGTGAAGGCCCGCTCGGCAACGGCTCTGGTCGACGATGCCACGGGGGATCTGGCCAAAGTCGGAGAGCGACTCGGTGTCCGGCATATTCTCGAAGGCAGCGTTCAGCGCGAGGGCGACAGACTGCGGATAACCGCCCGTATGGTCGATGTTCAAAATGGCGCGCAAGTCTGGGCTGAACGCTATGACCGCGATGCCAACGACCTGTTTGCCATCCGCGATGAGATTGCAGCCAGCGTCGTGGCAAATCTTTCATCCTCGCTTACCGGCATTGCCCTGAGTCCGGTCAAACGGGGTTACACGCCGGACATAGAGGCCTATGACTTTTACATAAGGGGCCGCGCCAAACGCATACCGCCGACGCCGGACAATCTTGCTGCGGCCCAGGATCTGTTTGACCGCGCAATCGCAAAAGACCCCAAATTCGCGGGCGGCTATGCCGGTTCCGCCTTTACCCACATCCTGCGATATGCGCTTTCCACGGTGTCGCCCGCCGAGTCCGAGCAGCATCTCGATACTGCCCTCGGGCTGGCCAGAAAGGCGGTTGAACTCGATCCGGCATTCGGGCCGGCACATGGCAGCCTGGCACAGGCCTACCTGCGCAAACACAGATACGACGATGCTCTCGACGCGATCCGCAAGGCGGTTGAGATCGCGCCCAACGATTCCCTGATGCGTGCCCTGTATGGAAACTTTCTCGGCATTGTGGGACGGCCCGAAGAAGGTATCGAGCAGGTCAGCATGGCCATGCGTATGAGCCCGGACAGTTTGCCGATGCTTTATTTCCTCGGCGACAACTACCGAACGGCCGGCAAGTTTGACAAGGCGATCGAGGCGCTTACCGAACACCGCCAGCGGCTGGGGGGCAGGGTTATCGCAAACCCCGCAGCGCAACTTGCCGTAGCCTATGTACAGGCCGGCCAACTGGAAAAGGCCAAGACCATTGTCAAGGAGTTGCTCGGCGCTGACCCTGCCTTCACAATTCAGGACGCGGTGCGAACGCATCCCTACAAGGACAAGATGGTCATGGACATCTTTGTCGATGCGCTTGCACAAGCGGGACTGCCCGAAGGCGATCGGTAATGACCGGTTCAGGCACAACCCTGTAAGCGGGCCGGTTATAGCTGCCTTCAGCATTTGCAATTGTTGCAGATGGAGAGACAAATAGACAAATGAGATCAATCAGAGCGGACAGCGACAATGACATCAAATTCGGAATCTCTTGAAAAATACCGCATGCATATCGCGGGCGAATGGGCGGAGCCTGCGTCGGGTGATTATCTGGAGAGTTTCAATCCCTTCACGGCAAAGCCCTGGGCGCTGATCCCGCGCGGCAACGCCGAGGATGCGGACCGGGCGGTGGAGGCGGCTCACGGGGCAGCCTTCAACGGCGAAGGGGCGGCAATGACGGCGACCCAGCGCGGACACATGATCCGCAAACTGGCAGACATCCTGGTCGAAGAGGCCGAGCGCCTGGCGGAAATCGAGGTTCGCGACAACGGCAAGCTGATTGCCGAAATGGGCGGGCAGACCCGGTATCTGCCGCAATGGTATTATTATTATGCGGGGCTGGCGGACAAGATCGAAGGATCGGTGATCCCGATCGATAAGCCGGGGCATTTCAACTACACCAAATGGGAACCGCTCGGCGTGGTGGCCTGCATCGTGCCGTGGAACTCGCCGCTCCTGCTGCTTGCCTGGAAACTCGCGCCGTTGCTCGCGGCCGGCAATACGGCGGTGATCAAGCCGTCGGAGTTTACTTCCGCATCGACCCTGGAATTCATGAAATGCGTCGAGAAGGCCGGGTTCCCGGCGGGTGTCATCAATGTGGTGACCGGCTTCGGCGCGGAAGTCGGCGGACCGCTGGTCGATCATCCCAAGGTCGCCAAGGTCGCGTTCACCGGTTCTGACACCACCGGCCGGGCGATCTATCAGCAGGCGGCCAAGGGCCTCAAGAAGGCGTCGATGGAACTGGGCGGCAAGTCGCCCAACATCGTGTTTGCCGATGCCCATATCGAGAATGCCGTGAAGGGGGCGATCTCAGGGATTTTTGCGGCAACCGGCCAGACCTGCATCGCCGGTTCGCGTCTGCTGGTGCAGGAGTCGATCCACGATGAGTTTGTCGACAAGCTGGTGGCTCTGGGAGGCCAGGCGCGCATGGGCAACCCCATGAGCCTGGACACCCAGGTCGGCCCGGTAACGAATGTGCCGCAGTTCGAAAAGATCCTGAAATACATCGACGTTGCCAGGCAGGAAGGCGCCGAGGCCGTGCTGGGCGGGGCCAAGGCGCAGCGTCCGGAATGCGGTAACGGCTGGTTCGTCGAGCCGACCATCTTCACCGGTGTCCGCAACGACATGCGGATTGCCCAGGAGGAAGTGTTCGGGCCGGTGCTCTCGGTCATTCCGTTCAAGGACGACGAGGAGGCTGTTGCGATCGGCAACGACATCGTTTTCGGTCTGGCCGCCGGCGTCTGGACTCAGAACATCGGTCGCGCCCTGACCATGGCGGACAAGCTGCAGGCGGGCACCGTGTGGGTCAACACCTATCGTGCGGTCAGCTACATGTCGCCGTTCGGCGGCTACAAGCAGTCGGGCCTGGGCCGGGAGAGCGGCCAGGAAATGATCAAGGAATACCTGCAGATGAAGAGCGTGTGGATCGAGACGTCGAATGCGGAAGCGCCCAATCCGTTCGTCATGCGGTAGATCAGGATTTCAGAAATGCGGGGCGATCAGACTTTCCGGAAAACGCAGTAGTTGCCGCGGTCCTGGTCGCTGGCGGAAAACAGCGGCGCTTCCTTGATGGCCAGGGTTTCTATGGTGCCCGCCGTGGTCAGTTCATCGACCTTGGCCGAGAACCCCATCGGGTCCCATACGGACTGGTTGACGGAGCAGACGAGAACGCCGCCCGGTTTCAGAATCCTGAATATTTCGTCAAGGGCCTGGGCGCCCACATGGGCGTGGGTGAACGTGCCAGATGAGGCGGCCGCCTGGTAGGTGGCATCGGCAATGTCGAGGGACTTTGTCAGGTCGGCCTCTATGAGGTCACGGTAGATGCCCTTCGAGCGCGCACGGATCAGCATTTCCGGTGAAAAGTCGATGCCGTCGAGTGTCTCGAATCCCTGGCGGACCAGGGCCTCGCCGGTCAGGCCGGTGCCGCAGCCGATGTCAACCACAGCCGGGTCCGCATCCGAGCAATGTTTCTGGAGCAGGGCGGCGACCCGGTCGGGGGCGGAATACTGCAGGTCGTCAACGAGGTGACCGTCATAGGTATCCGCCCAGTCGCGGTAAAGGGCGTGCATGTCGCCTTCATTGGCAACATGATAGGCCCGGTCGAGGAGTTCTTCGGGTTTCGGATCGTCCTTGCTCATGACGGCAGTATACGGGAAAACCCCTGCGGGCAGAGCGAATTTTCACGAAGGACGATAGTTATGCGCTGAGGGCTTTGCGGCCCAGTTGCCCCGCCAACGCCTCATTGATCTTCTCGTAGAGGATCGTGGCGATGATCGGCTTGGCGATGTAGTCATCCATGCCGGCGGCAAGATAGGCTTCGCGGTCGCCGTGCATGGCGTTCGCCGTCAGGGCGATGATCGGAAGGTTGGCGGCGTCGCTGTCGAGTTCCCGAATTCGCCTGGTCGCTTCTGTGCCATCCATTTCGGGCATCTGGACGTCCATCAGCACAAGATCGAATTGACCGCGTTCGGCCGCCGCTACTGCTTCAAAGCCGTTGCATGCGACCTCGTAGCCGTAGCCGAACTTGTTGAGATACGTCGTGATCAGCATCTGATTGATCCGGTTGTCTTCAACCACAAGGATGCAGACAGACGAAGGATCGCTGTGCGGTTGCCTGGCGGGTTTGTCCGGGGACTGGCGGTGAGCGGAAGGTTCAACAGATTCATCTGAAACATCACATTCCACGGAAAACCGGAAGGTGCTGCCGTGCTGCTCGCGGCTGTCGCAGCTGATTTCGCCTTTCATGAGCTGGACCAGCTGACGGGCGATTGAGAGTCCGAGCCCGGTTCCGCCGTACTTGCTCGCGATCTTGTTGTCGGCCTGGGTAAACGGCGCGAACAGTTTCTCGCGAACCTGGTCGGACATGCCGATGCCTGTGTCGCTGACAGAGAACTGCAACATCACGGCGTTGTCTTTTGACCGCCGGAAGGTCAGGGCAATCACGACCGAACCGGATTCCGTGAACTTGATCGCATTGTCGATCATGTTCGTAAGGATCTGACGGATTCGTGCACTGTCGGCGATCAGCGCGTGGGGAACATCGGGGTCGGTGCGGACGATGATTTCGAGGTTTTGCTCCAGTCCGGCGGCCTGATAGGCCGTGCCGATACCGTTCATCAGATCGTGCGGGTTGAACCTTTCGGCCGACAGCTCAAACCGGTGAGCATCGAGTTTGGAATGGTCGAGGATATCGTTGAGAACGGTCACCAGGCTTGTGGCGGATTGTTTCAGCGTATCGGCATAGGACTGTTGGGTATCGTCGAGGTCTGTCCCAAGCAGGAGATCGGCCAGGGAGATGACAGCGCCCATGGGCGTGCGGATTTCGTGACTGACAGTTGCCAGAAGCTCGGCATTGCGTTGCGCCTTTGCTTCCGCCACTGCGAGGCGGGCATTCAGGTCGTCTGATTCGGCACTGTCATGGACAGTCCCCGGAACGTCGCCGTTGTCTTCCATCGAAGGTCTTTCCTGTTGCGCCCTGCCGCTATGCCTTTGTTGTTCGGTTTGTTTCTGGCATGCCCTGAATGCAGTATGCCCGATGCGCCTTAACACATCGCTAAATGCGCTTGCCGGGGCAGGGAACGCTGGACAATTTGCGCGGAAATGCTGCTTTGTGTGAATAAAGTGTAAACTGCGGCATACAGGAACGGAGACCCGCCAATGCAGGCTGTGATTGACGTCATCCTGCCGGTGTTCGGGCTCATCGCGCTCGGGTATTTCGCGGCGCGGACCGGATGGGTCAAGGACGGTGCCGTCGACGGCCTGACGCGGATCGTGTTTGACGTCGCCGTGCCAATTCTGCTGTTCCGGACCATGGTCGACATCAGATTGCCGGATGTGTCGCCGTGGGGTCTGTGGGCGGCCTATTTTCTGGGCTGTGCGGTAACGTGGCTGCCTGCAATGATGACGGCCCGTGTCTTGCTGGCCCGACCCTATGACACCTGTGCGGTGGTCGGTTTTACGGGCGCCTATGCCAACACTGTTCTGCTTGGTTTGCCGCTGATTCTAAAGGCTTATGGCGATGCCGGCACGATACCCCTGGTGATCATCCTGTCGATCCACCTGCCGGTGATGACGTTCTGTGCGACCTTGAACGTCGAAGCGGCGCGGGGGTCGAGGGCATCGATGGGAAAGCTCGCGCGTGAAACGTTGTTCAGCCTGTTTCGCCAGCCGCTCATCATTGGCCTGCTGGGCGGCGTCGCGTTTCGCCAGACCGGCCTCGATCTGCCAACGTTCGTCGATCAGATCATGGAAAACATCGGCAAGGGAGCAATCCCGTTTGCTCTGTTTGCCATGGGACTGACGCTCAAACGCTACGGCCTTGCGGGCGATATCCCGGCGGCATCCATCGTGACCGGATTCAAGCTCGTGATCCATCCGTTGGCGGTCTGGTTCCTGGCCAGCCAGGTCTTCGACCTGCCGCCGGTGTGGGTCGGCGTGGCGACCGTGTTTGCGGCGTCGCCTTCGGGCATCAATGCCTATCTGTTTGCGGCGCGCTACGGGGTGGCGGTTTCGGCCGTGTCCTCGGCGATCGCCATCGGAACGGCGCTGTCGGCTGTGACAATCTCGGCTGTTCTGATCCTTCTTGGACTGGATGTGGGGTAGGGAAGTTCCACCTTAATCCACATCCAGTCCGACCAGCCCGACGATGTCCGCGCGGGTGTGACCCTCGGCCCTCAAGCTGCGGAGGCTTTTGTCGCGGGCACTTTTCGACAGCCGGCGGCCGGTTTCGTCACGGATCAGGTGATGGTGCTCGTAGACCGGGGCAGGCATCCCGAGCAGTGTTTGCAGAACGCGGTGGACAGAGGTTGCATAAAACAGATCCTGCCCCCGGGTCACGTCGGTCACGCCCTGCAGGGCATCGTCGTGTACAACGGCAATATGGTAGCTGGCGGGAATGTCCTTGCGGGCCAGGATGACATCGCCCCAGGCCAATGGCTGTGTCTGTACGACACCGGTTTCGTCGTTAGGACCGGATGCCTGTTCGACAAAGCAAACAGGCCCGCTGTTCTTGAGTCGGGCCATGTGGACGGCTTTTGCCATATCGATGCGCCGGGCATACGGCTTGCCCTGGGATATCAGGAAATCCCGCCGGTCCGGGGTGAGTGCCTTGGCCAGTCCGGGATAGACCGGGGCACCGTCGGGGTCCGCCGGGTGGTCTTCGATTGCAGCAACCGCCGTTCGTATCTCCTGCCGGGTTGCGAAGCAGGGGTAGAGCACGCCGAGTGCGTCCAGCCGATCCAGAACCGAACGGTAGTCGTCGAAGTGGAGAGACTGGCGGCGTACCGGTTCCTCCCATTGAAGTCCAAGCCACTCGAGGTCCTCGAGCATGTCCCGGACAAAGGCATCCGAGCATCGGGCAAGGTCGATGTCTTCCAGGCGCAACAGGAATCGTCCACCGGTTTCCTGCGCCCGGTTCCAGGTGTAAAGCGCCGACAAGGCATGCCCAAGATGCAGGTGTCCGTTGGGACTGGGGGCAAATCTGAAGACCGGTTGCCCGGAACTCTGCGAAATCATGGCGACTTTCCGAAAAGCCCTTTAGGGTCTGTTGAGTATCAGGGTTGTAGCGTTGGCGTGGCTGATTCTGTCTCTGGCAAGGCGCGGGTTGCGCCGTAGTGCCGGCCACTTCAAGCAACCCGCAACGCTGTCCAGAGGCGAAATCAGCCGCGTCCCGAAGGGATTTCGCCAGAATCGCCCATTTTCGTGCCATTCGTCGTCGAATATGGAAACCATGTCCTTCCTCCTCATGACCCGAAACTGAAC
>JAJFHD010000016.1 GCA_021775805.1 Alphaproteobacteria bacterium
TCTCGTCACCGCATGCGGGCGCATCTGCATGCATCGCAAGAAAATCAACATATCAACCGTCATGGCCGGTCAAAGATTGGGAATAAAGGAGGTGGAGGACGGAATATGGCTCGTATCGTTCATGAGCCACGATCTGGGATATATCGACCTGGAACAGAAAACATTGCAAACTATCGACAACCCATTCGGCACGAGGTTGTCACCCATGTCTTAGGAACAATCTGTTACCTATGTCTCCGGGTTGGACCAAGTGTGAAATGGCGCGCCGGGGAGGATTCGAACCCCCGACCCCCAGATTCGTAGTAAGGTGGTTTATGGTTGCCATAGGTTGACATATAGTGTCAGAGGTCACATGATTCCTTTGTTTTCTCCCATTAGATAGTGACATAGCTTGCCATACCGCGTCATGTATTGACGAAAATCTGTGACTTATGTGTGACTTTTTTTCTAACTTATTGTTTGGAGCGCTATCGTGTCACCGTCCGTTGAAATGAGAGACGCCACTGTACGGGCCATAAAGCCAGATCCGAACAAGCAGGTTGAATACCTCGACACGAAAGAGGCAGGACTCGCTTTGTTCGTCTCACCAAAGGGAACGAAGGCCTGGACGATGCGCTATCGCAATACTTCGGGCAAGCAGCGTCGGATAAGTTTGGGGAGGTACCCTACTATTGGTGTAGCTGCCGCTCGCAAGCGCGCAAAAGAGATTGCCGTCGATGTTGCGAACGGCAATGACCCGGCTCTTGAAAAGCGAAAAGCTAAGGCGGAAAGCAAAGCTGAGAAAGTAAGTACTGTGGGGGATTTGATTGACTCTTATTTTGACGCCGCGTCCAAGGGGCGACAAAGGCCTGGCGACAAGGTGCAGCCCAAACGCGCTAGCACCATGAAAAACGAGAGAGAGTATTTCGAACGATTGATACGGCCCAAATTCGGCAAACTTCCCATCTCGGAGTTAGATAGACCGACGCTACAAAAGTTCCTGAATCTTGTCGGTGACAACTCCCCGTCTGCCGCACGCCAATGCCGCAACGTTGTCAGGCAGGCTTACAACTTTGCTATCTGGCAGGAGTACACTATCAAGGCCAACCCGGCAGTGCTCGTATCTGTCACGTCGCCTGAACCGCGCAAACGTGTCCTGAAGGACTTCGAACTCGCAGCCATATGGAACGCCTGCAAGACACCGCACAATGTTGAGGGGTTATCCATGTCCCCGACAATGGGTTTGTCCTTAATGTTTGCAATCGTGACGCTTCAACGCGGTGGCGAAGTAATAAGTCTTCATACAGACGAATTGATTATCTCGGAACGGTCCTGGCTTTTACCAAGCATGCGATCCAAGAACCATCGCGAGCACTTGATACCGTTGTCGGACCTTGCACTATCGCTCATAGACAAATCGTTGGCCCACAATAATGTGGTGCAGGGTTTTGTGTTTCCCTCCCCGCGCGGCGATGGCCCGATAACGCGCCATGCCTTCACGCGTGCCTGCAAACGACTTACGTCAGCTCTAGGTATCGACAATGCTACGCCGCATGACTTCCGCCGTACGGGAGCGACTAACCTCACAAGTGAAAGGATTGGCATTCGACGCTTTCACGTCTCTCAAGTTCTCAATCATTCGAGCGAACGTGATGGTGCTGCTGTCACAGGAGATGTTTACGACCAGAATGAGTACGTCAAAGAGAAGCGCGATGCTCTTGACGCATGGTCGGTGCTTTTACAGGAGATTGTCTCAGGCAATAAACGCGCCGGGAATGTTGTTGGGATCAATCTGGTAAGAAAATGACAGTGTCCCTCAGCTTTGCGCCATGGAACTGAAGCTTCAAACGCCGATCAAATCTGACCTGCAAGGGTGCGGAAATCGATTCACCCGTAACAACACCCTGAAGTCCAGACATAAAATCCGCCTAATGAATTGATTTGCTTAAACAAACCAGAATCCATCAGGCCAGTCCTGTCAACCCATCTGGAGGATAGGGGTCAAGAGTGGGAGCCTCCGGCAATCCCGTGGCGACTCAAACGAAGCAATCGCTGCGTCAAACTGAGGCTGCATATTATGGAACACAATCATTTAGGTTAAAAAGATCTCCCTAGCATTCAGTTTTGTTAAGGCGAGGAAGCGATGCTTCATAATCATTCACACGCTCTAACGCCTTTCGGCAGGGCGGTATCCAAGCCAGTTCTGTTGACGACACATCAGAGTTCAGCCAAACAATCCACGCATACGCAGTAGCAGTCGAAGCTCTCTTATCCAATCTGCCCTTGATCATTGGTACTCTTTCAACGAACTGTGCAACCACAGCGGGGCGGTGAGGTAAAAATAAGCGCTCATATCGTCCCTGGGTCTCTAGAAAACCCGTCCGCGCCAATATCGCCACGCCACGCCTTGCAACCGTCCGGGCCTTTGTAACGAACTTCTCTGCGCAATTGAACGGTGGATTTGTGATAACCCAATCAACTGAACCGGCTTCGTGAGATGTCGTGAGAAAGTTCGCAACCTCCCCGTATCCGTAGGGATGGATGTCTGATGCCGACGAAGTTTCAAAATACTCCAGCAAGACTTTGTTCATATGCCCCACCCCGCAAGCAGGTTCGAGGCAAGTTTGATTTTCGACAGCACCAAATTTTGTTACAATGTGTTCGATCAACGCACGGGTGGCCCACGGTGGCGTCGGAAAATCATCTCGACTTTCTTTATCCTCAACACGTTGAGACATGACAGCATGAGAAGTATTTTGCATTTATTTGACCTTTCGATTTTGGGGGCCATTCAACTTGAAATATCGCATAGGTCAGGAGCGAGAACAAAATGTGAACATCGTTTTATCCACAGAAGATCTCGCATTGTTGTGCTCCAGTGTTTGAGGATGGCGATGTGTCGCGAGCGTCGCGGTCGATGCGGCAATCTCCGAACCTTCCTTGATGGACGGTCTGTCAAGCTCTCAGTTCAATAGTTAGATATGTACCCCTGTCGCTAACCGGCGCCGAGTTGCTCTTCGAGATCTTCTCCAAGCGCAATGAACGCGGTTCGATCATCGTCGTATCAAACCTGCCGTTCGATGAATGGACCGTTATCTTCGGTTCCCATCTCCTATCCGGCGCAAAGTGCAACCGACTCACCCATCATGTCCAATTCATGGAGATGAAAGGCATGGAGATGATTGGAGAGAGCTTCCGGCTCAAACACAGTCGTGAGCGCACGACGTAACAATCCCAAACCGTTGAACACCCCATTTTGCGTCCATCCCCGTCGAAGAGTAACCCTGGGGAGGGCCGAAGTCCTCCCCAACGCTGTTATGCCACCATCGGAAGCGACAGGTCTGCCATGCAGAGGTCAATGGCCGTATCGAGAACCGCCATCACATCGTCATGCGTTCGTTCGGGGGCGTCGTTCCACTCCCAGACGGTGGCGTAGCTGGGATCGTGTGCTCGTACGGCTTCCCTCACAAACCAACACGTCTCCGGCAGGTAACTTCTATCTGTGTCGGGGCTGATGTTGCCGTTATCATCGAGAGTCTCGTAACCGGACATTTTGACGCCAACTTCCCATGTGGCTCCAGCAACACAGAAGGCATCGCCAGATCTTGTTGTGCCTTGTGTCCACCGGTCGGGATAGCTCAACAGTTCTTTCATGGCGATAAGGAAAATTACGGGTTGCGGATCGGCCTCGGTGTAAATGGCACCGGGACCAAACGACGAATCTCTATGCATCAACTATCTCCTTCTGATTTATCCTTCACAATGCGGACGCATTTCAGCCGTTGGCTGAATCACATCGCACAAGATTTCTTGATCAATCAGTCGAAGACAATTGCTGCATTCACAATGTAACGCCTCTGTATTTGAGGATGACTCACGGTTGACGAACCCTTTGGTTGCCGTCAGGCCACATGCCACTTATCTGCGGATACCACCTTGTCAGGGAAGACAGGTTGGCGGGGCGCTAGCCCTCTCTTTATGCCGTCGATCAATGTACCAAACATACACTCAAATATTGGCATTTGTATGACCTCACGTCCTTCCATCAAGCTTCATGAGTGACGTCATGTAACTGACGTCTAACTCGGACAGCGCAAGAAGAATGAACTTTGCGATCCGGGCAGCCGACCGGTTCTTGGACGCCTCTGCGATGGCCATGAGGGCCACGACCAAGGCAATCGGATCGAGATCAAAGTTTTCGGCGAGGGTCTTGATCCTACCGTGCATCGCAATTTTGCGGATGGCATTGGCCGTGTCTTGGTCAAGGGAAGACAGATTGCCGGATTGAAGTTCCTGTGGAGCCAGATCCCAATCAATCTGGGCACCGAAGCTCGAGAAAACCGGCCAATTCGGATCCTGCGAAGTTGGTTGCGACAGGTCTTGGGTCCACTCTAGGTTTTGCGCGTACCTCGATTCACTCCTGTCCGCCCTATCGGGCATACTACAACCATTCATCAATGGCATGGACACGCGTGCAGACGCCATATCTATATCTGCGAATGCAGCCATCCCGGCGCGAGGCGAGGGCAACGACACTTTTCGGGTTCCAGGAATACCTTCCTGAAGGGCGCGGGCTTCATCGACAAGGACGAGGCTTGTAAGGTGTGTGACCAGACCTTCCGCCTCGGCAAGGATTGTTGCTGCCCCTTTGTCCAGCAATGGCATCGCCAGGCTCGCCGCCAACGCTGCAACGCTTCGTGCTTCAGTCGTCTCGGTAGATGCCTTGTCTGCCTCTTTCCAGGAGGCGGCAAGATTCATCCCGGCTCGACGAACATCCAGACTCTCAATCTTGTCAGTCGTCTTGTTTTTTCGGGTGCGAAGTTCGGAATTCTCACGAAACGCCATCAGAGCGCTATCGAGGAACTTTGCGACGTCGGCTCCTGCTGCAACGAAGAGGTCACCACCGGTCAGTGCCGCAAGATGACCGACATTGGCTTCAAGACTGTCTTCACCAATGAGGACTACAGAAAATCGCTTGCCTGTCTGTGCCAACGCCTGCACATCCAGCGCATAGCTCTTTCCATCCGTGACGAGAAGCACGTCCTTAGCCGAAGACCCGGTGGTGACACCCTTAAGGGCGCAGCCAATGTTGGTTCCGCCGGCAGGCCCGCTGAGTTGGCGGACAATTTTGAGGAACCGCTTCTCTGGGTTATTCAGGATTCCTGTCAGCCCCTCACTCGATGTCGAACCAATTTCCCTGAGGTCATTATCGAATTCCCAGAGGCGGATGATATCGGACTTCCTGAGTTTCCCCGCGATTTTCTGAAAACCCTCAATGATGGCCTGGTGTTTGGTCAGGTCTTTTCGTTCAAAAGAGCAGATCTCTGCCATCGAGCCAGAGTGGTCTATGACGAGATCAGCAAATATCGGGTCGTCTCCCCCGGACGCCGGTTCGATGCGCAGACTTACGTCACGGCCGTCCGCCATTCGACCGGACAGGTCGCGAGGCGTCCAGCCTTCTACTTTCAGATCAATGGGTGCATCGAGAGGGACCTTAGCCCGGCCCTCATTGATGTTGCCTCCGAGCAGGGTAACAGAACCTTCGGAGCATTCGACAGTCAACTCAGCCATCTGGTTAGGACCGCCATGGATCATCTCATCTGAATCCTGCAGACCGGAGCGCCCATAAATGTCGCCAACGGTGAGTGGAATACGCAGATGCCCGGTCCCATCCACATTGGTCAGTGTCATCGCAAATGTCGCTGCTACTTCCAGTTCCTCGCCCGCGGGGATGTGACCAACCGACAGCATGTGGACGCCGCGCAAGACCTCTTCATGAAGAACTGCGGTTTTCCCGGTTTCGACTGCGTCCTCATATGTCGTGCGAGCGTCGTTCCTGCCCTGAGCCTGCGCCTTGAGAACACGATCCCCGATCCGGGCTTCGAGATCAAACAGAACGCCGTGGACCGGCACCGGGAAAGTGATCGTTGCCTCTATGCTTTCTTCTTCTTCATTGCGGAAAGTGCGCTGCATCGAGACGGTCGCCAGGCCGGCGTCAATGCGCACATCAAAACTTGTCGCAACGAGCGGAATTGGTCTCGGTGTGCCGGTCGCCGTTGCGCCAGCCATGAATGCGGCAAGAGGATCAAGGCTCGTGTGTGGATACGGTGCAGTTCTTGTCATGTGCTGTTTCCTCTTTGAGTTCGGTGAGCAGCGACCTTAACTGCGCGATAAGCGGATCTAGGTCGGTTGCCCCACCCAGTAGATCGGGGGCGATAACGAGAGTGATGCCGGGGGCCACCGGAAACGGTACACCCGGGCCACCCTCCAGAAGCAGTTTGATGGCTGCCGGTGGAAAACCGAGGTTGCGAAGCTGCATATAACGACGGATAGCGCTTGCGTGATCGTCACCATAATCAGCGTTGGCCCGGCCACCGCGTGGTGCGGGGACAAAGCCTTCGGCGATCAGAAATCGGATCTGGCGTTCAGCAACATCTGTAAGTGCGGCAAGTTCGCGGATATTCATAACTCGTCCTTTCGACACGATATATGTCAAAAGAAATGACAATTCAATCCTTTTGACATATTATTTGTCGAAATATCAAATAGACGTTGTAGATCAACCGAAAGCCTGCCCGTTCTGGCAAGCCCTGATAGCAGTCATTTTTTTGCCGGCCTCCAGGTTTTTCCGTGAGGTCAGACCCGAGGAAGGGTTCAGTCCACAACGCGGTAGTAAGGCAGACCCCAAGATACGTCAGGGTTGTCATCATCAGGTCGACAAAGAGCGGGACCAGGAATGCCAGGATACGAGCACCAACACGAACTTGCTCACGGTTCACAGAACTGTTCCATGTTGCGCCTCCATGGACCAAATTGGTTTCACAGGACGTAGAGCCTGTCGAACAGCACAATCAGCATGGCATTGCATGCCGGCAACACGCCAACTCTTGAATTGCTGTTCCCCGTCAGCGCCTATGGAACAAATATCGAGAGGCCGCTGAGCAGAGGGTTGCTTCCGCACAGCACAACCTCGGTGTCATGTACGGCAACGGAGAAGGCGTGACGCAGGATTACATTCAGGCCCATACGTGGTGGAATATATCTGCGTCTCAAGGCAATGCAGGCGCTGCCAAGAACCTGGACAAAGTCGCTAGATACATGACGCCAGTACAGATTGCCGAAGCCCAGAAACTTGCGCTGGCGAGCGGCAAAGTCATGGTAATGAATGCAAATAATGTCCGAAGCTTCGCAACTGGCGGCTCCCTTATACTGTCTCTTGTTCAAGAAGGCCTAATCACTTAGCCTCTGCAATGCGACAAGCAACTGTGCGGTTCCAATAAACCAAATGCTTGGCCGCGAGGAGAAACGGGTCAGCGAAAAACCTGACCAGCGATGGTATGCTGAGCGTCGGCTCGATTTATTGAATGCAGGTTGTTTTTGGGAGGAGCATGTTAATGGTGGCGCCCTGGTTGAAGCGTTCGGAATATTGATGAACCAGGCGTCAACAGACTTGAACCGATACATTACGCTCACTCCGGCGAACATGTCCTATGACAAGAGTGGTCGCCGCTACGCTCGAACCAGGGAATTTGAATCTCATTTCCTGAAATCTGACGCTAGCCGTTACCTTTCGCAACTGCGCTCTACAGTTGCGGCAATCCGGCGGTCCGAGGCGATCGATGTCAAATACCAATCATTCCCCCGGCCAGAACCTGGCTGGCGCTGGATTGCCCCACATGCCTTCGGGTTTGATGGATTTCGCTGGCACACCCGAGCTTTCTGCCTCATCGACCATGGCATTCAGGGCTTTCTGCTCTTCCGGATCATCAAGACCCGTGGCACCCAACAAAGTGAGGTCGATCCAGAGACCGACGCCAACTGGCGCGAGCGTGTAACTCTGGAAATCGACCCACACCCAAACCTGTCAGATACAAAGGAGAAGGTTATCGCGCTTTACTACGCGCTCAAGCGGCTGGGGCTGGACACGGATCCCGTAGCGCGGCGCCCCAGGGTCGGCAAATCGTGCTGCTCAACGGTGCCGAACTCGGCACCAAGACGCTGGTTCAGTCCTCCGTGTCCCGGATGGAGGGCTGAATGATGATCGAGAAATTGCATGTCCTCGTCGAGGACATCTCGGGCCTTAACAGCAAGTTGGTTCTTCTGATTGGTCCGCCCCGGTCTGGGAAAAGCAATCTACTCGGGCAGCTAGCCGCGCGCAGGCAGGTGCGTGTGCTGCGCCTCGGCGCGACACTCGGTCGTGAATTGCTGACTGTGCCGAGCACGCGAAGACCATTGCAAGCGGCCGACCTGTTGAAGCACCTCGCGGACGACTTTGCCAGCCATGGGCTATTGCTGGTGGACAACATCGAGCTTTTGTTCGACCGAACGCTGCAGCTCAGCCCGCTCGACTTGCTGAAGCGACATGCTCATGCGCGTCGCGTCGTTGCGGTGTGGCCGGGAGACCTTCGGGAAGACCGGCTTTCCTACGCTACGACAGGACATCCAGAACATCAGGACTACGGCATCGACGGCCTCGTCCCGTTTGAAATTCATTGAAGGGGGAAGGCGCGATGCCGATGCGATATGGCGATCTTATTCAGTTTGAGCCGATCGAATCGGTCATTCAGCTTCTGGACGCCAACCGCCCGGATGAAGCAAAGAAACTGGTTTCGACCTATGTCATTTCCGACGACATGGCCGAGAGGATCGCGAAGCTCATGATCCCCCAGCTGTCGTTCGACGAGGCGGTGGACCATATGGGCGTGCTGGTTGTCGGCAATTACGGGACCGGCAAATCGCACCTGATGTCGGTGCTTTCGCTGGTCGCGGAGGACGCCGCCTATGTCCCGATGATCCGCCATCCAAAAGTCGCCGAAGCCGCTGCCGCGATCGCTGGAAAGTTTAAAGTACATCGGATCGAAATCTCCAGCCAGATGTCTCTCCGGGACATCGTCACGCAGCAGCTCGAGATCTTCCTCGAAAAGCACGGCGTTAGCTACACCTTCCCACCAGCCGAAAAGGTGACCAACAACAAGGAGGCCTTCGACGAAATGATGGCAGCGTTCGCCGAGGTTCACCCGAACCATGGCGTTCTTCTCGTCGTCGACGAGTTCCTCGACTATCTTCGCTCCCGCAGGGATCACGACCTCGTTCTCGACCTTTCGTTCCTGCGTGAGATTGGCGAGGTCACGAAACACCTCCGCTTCCGCTTCGTCGCCGGCGTTCAGGAAGCGATCTTCGACAGCAGCCGCTTCCAGCACGTCGCCGATAGCCTGCGTCGTGTGAAGGATCGCTTCACACAAGTCCTGCTTGCTCGGCAAGACGTCAGTTTCGTGGTGGCCGAGCGGCTCCTGAAGAAGACGGCCGATCAGCAGAACAAGATCCGTACCTACCTTGCGCCGTTCGCCAAGTTCTATGGCTCGATGAATGAGCGCATGGACGAGTACGTCCGGCTTTTTCCGGTGCATCCTGATTACATCGGGACGTTCGAGCGCCTGGTGTTCACCGAAAAGCGCGGCGCATTGGTCACGCTCCGGGATCAGATTCAGGCCATCCTCAAAGATGAGGTGCCCGAAGACCGGCCGGGGCTGATCGGTTACGACAAGTTCTGGGAGACGGTTACGTCGAACTCCGTCCTGCGCTCGGATCCGAACATCGGGCCAGTGCTCAAGGTGTCGGAGGTCCTGTCGGAACGCGTGCGGAAGGCATTCACGCGTCCGGCGTACAAGCCGATGGCGCTTCGGATTATTGACGGTCTCTCGGTCCATCGCCTGACAACAGGCGGGGACATCTACGTTCCTGTTGGTCCGACCGCTGAGGAACTCCGTGACACGCTCTGCCTGTTCCAGCCAGGCATCGAAGATATGGGTGGAGAGCCGGAAGCCGACCTGCTGTCACTCGTGCAGACCGTCCTGCGGGAGACTCTGAAGACCGTCAACGGCCAGTTCATCTCCAAGGCTTTGGACACCGAGCAGTACTATCTCGATCTGAAGAAGGACGTCGATTACGACGCCCAGGTCGAGAAGCGCTCTGAAGCCCTTTCCGATGATGCGCTCGATCGCGCCTACTACAGCGCCATCCGACAACTGATGGAGCTCACCGATGAAACCACCTATGTCACCGGCCACCAAATCTGGCAGTACCAGATCGAATGGCAGGACCGCCGCGTCGAGCGCAACGGGTATCTCTTCTTCGGTGCGCCGAACGATAGGCCGACCGCTCAGCCCGAGCGGGACTTCTACATCTATTTCATTCAGCCTTTCGAGCCGCCACGGTTCCGTGACGACCACAAGGCGGACGAGGTCTTCTTCCGGCTGAAGGGGCTCGACGACGCGATCAGGCGCCATCTCTCCTTCTTTGCTGCCGCTCAGGATCTCGCATCGACTGCCAGCGGTGGAGCGAAGTCGATCTACCTCGACAAGGCCAAAGACGCCCTGCGCGACATGAGCAAGTGGCTGCAGGAAAAGCAGATGACGGCCTTCGAGGTCACCTATCAGGGCAAGACGAAGACCCTTCAGGAGTGGACCAAGGGCGTCTCGCTGCGCGACAAGGCCCGGCTTGGACCGGAGGAACGGATCAACTTCCGCGACGTCGTGAACGTCATCTCCGGCCTCGCGTTGAACAATCAGTTTGCTGAGGTGGCGCCAGAGTACCCGACTTTCTCCGCGCTCGTGACCGAGTCGAACCGGAAGCAGCTCGTCGGAAACGCTCTTCGCGCGCTTGCAGGCGGGAATCGCACGAAGGACGCCGTCGTCGTTCTCGACGGGCTGGAGATGCTCGATGGCGATCGCATCGATCCCACCCGGTCTCGGTACGCGCAGGAGGTGTTGACCCGGCTGAAAGCCAAGGGGCATGGCCAGGTGCTAAACCGCGGCGAGCTGGTCAGCGGCGACACCGACGTTGAGTATTTCGCGCCGATCAAGTTTCGCCTCGAGCCCGATCTTCTGGCCACCGTTCTCGGCGGACTGGTCTACGCAGGCGACATCGTCCTGGCGATCACCGGCGACAAGATCGACTCCGGCAAAATCACGCTGCTCGCCGAGCGGCCGCTCGACGAATTCAAGCAGTTCAAGCACGTCGAGGCGCCAAAAGAGATCAACGTCGCCGTCCTCCGCTCGCTGTTCGAGATGTTGGGTCTGCCGCCCGGCCTCGCCCAGCAGGCAACACAAGGCTCGGACGAGCCGGTCAAGCTGCTCCAGGAGGAGGTCGGGAAGCTGACGCGGCGCGTACTCAGCGCCACCACGGACATGACCGCCCGGCTGAGCTTCTGGGGTCAGCCGCTGTTACGGGACGAAGAAATACTCGACTGGCGCACCAAGCTGGACGGGCTCAAGGGCTTCTCGGAGAGCCTGGCACCCTACAACACCGTCGGGAAGCTCAAGAACCTTCGCATCGGCTCCGACGACATCGCCGCGCAGAAGAAGAACCTCGAAGTGCTGGAAGCCGTCGAGGGGATGTTGGAGCTGGTGTCCGAGCTCGGCACCACGGCCAGCTATCTGTCGCAGGCCGAGATGGTCCTGTCGGCGGATCATGCCTGGGTGAAGCAGGCGCAGGAGACCCGGAAGCAGATTCTCGACAAGCTCGCTTCGGATCGGACCGCGCAGCATGCGGCCGAGTACCGGCAGACGCTGGCCCGGCTCAAGAAGGACTACATCACCGCCTATGTCGGGCAGCACAGCAAGGCGCGCCTTGGGGTCGCGGAGGACAAGACGAAGTCCGCGCTCCGCAAGGACCCACGGCTAGTCGCAATGCGGGCACTGGCTGGCATCTCCTTAATGCCGACTAGCCAGTTGACGAGCTTCGAGGAGAAGCTGGACAAGCTGAAGAGCTGTGCGTCGCTGGTGGCATCCGAGCTCTCGGCCAGCCCCGTCTGCCCGCACTGCAACTTCCGGCCTGCGAACGAGCAAGGCGACCTGCTTCCGGCCGCCAACGTGCTCAAGCAGCTCGATGACGAGCTTGACCGCCTTCTGGAAGGCTGGGCGCAGACGCTGGTCGACAACCTCGAGGATCCGATCATTCAGTCGAACTTCGAGCTCCTGAAGGACTCGTCCCGCAAGATCGTCAGCGGTTTTGCCGAGACCAAGACCCTTCCCGAGTTTGTCACACCCGAGTTCATAGCGGCCGTTCAGGAGGCGCTGTCGGGTCTGGAAAAGATCAGCGTTACCGGAGAGGACATCAGGAAGGCGCTGCTCCAGGGCGGATCGCCGGCAACGCCCGAGGATCTGCGCAAGCGTTTCGAAGCGTTCCTGAACGATCGCTGCAAGGGCAAGGACACGACCAAACTGCGCTTCGTGGTCGAGTGACCGCCCGCCAACCGATTCCGGAAAGAGACGAGCCTATGAATGACCAACTGAAGATGGAGAGCGGGAGGAGCGGCGGCGCGGTCGAGTGCCTTGGGATGACGTTCCCGAGCGAGGATGCGCGGCGGGAACACTTCCTGAAGCTGCTGGCAGAGAAGCTAAAGGATCCAGCGTTCCGCAACCAGGAGGGCTTTCCACAGGGGTCAGACGAAGCAATCCTGGCCATGTCGGACCCGCCTTACTACACCGCGTGCCCCAACCCCTTCCTCGAAGACTTCGTGCACCACTACGGCAAGCCATACGACCCGAGTGTGAAGTACAGCAGGGAGCCCCAAACGGTAGACGTGACGGTTGGCAAAACAGACGCACTTTATAAAGCCCACTCGTACCACACCAAGGTGCCGCATCTGGCCATCGTGCCGTCGATCCTGCATTACACGGAACCAGGTGACATCGTTCTTGATGCTTTCGGTGGGTCGGGGATGACGGGCGTTGCCGCGCAGTGGTGTGGCTTAGCACCGGCGACCTATCGGCATGGGCTGGAGCTGGAATGGAAAAAACAAGGCAAACCTGCTCCCAAGTGGGGAGCCCGGCGTGCAGTCCTCAATGATTTATCGCCAGCCGCCACTTTCATCGGTGCCAACTATAACATTCCGTTCGATGTAGAAGCCTTCGCCAAAGCTGGCAAGCAGCTTCTCAAAGAACTCGAACAAGACATTGGCTGGATGTACGAAACGACCCACACCGACGGCAAGACCAAGGGGCGGATTGAGTACACGGTGTGGAGTGAGGTCTTCACCTGCCCGCATTGCGCTGGGGAGGTCAACTACCTGGATGAGGCCTTAAATGAAGACACCAAACGGGTCCAGGACGACTTCCCTTGCCCTCATTGTGGCGCCGAACTCACCAAGAAGAAGCTCGAAAAGCTCTTCGAAACGACCATCGACCCCATTTCAGGGAACGCGCTCAAAACCGCGAAAAGAGTGCCGAGTAGGATCAGCTATGTAACCGGAGGTGGAAAGTATGAAAAGAAACCCGACGCCTTCGATCGTGGGGTCTTGGGCAAAATTGCGGCACTGCCTTTCCCTGCAGCCTTGCCAGCAGATCGGATGATGCATGCCCCGGAGGAGCAGCTAAAATGGGGCGACAAATGGCGCGCGGGATCCGCTTCCTTTTCACACGTTCATCAACTTTTTCTCCCGCGTGCCGCGCAAGCGATTGGGAAACTGTGGGAGAAGGCAAATGCAAACCCAGATCTTCGCATTCGCGCTTTCCTTTTATACATGGTCGAACAATCGATTCCAGGCTTGTCGGTTTTAAATAGGTACAGGCCGACTGGTTTTTCTCAGACAAGTCAGTACATGACAGGCGTTTATTACGTCGCCTCACAACATTCTGAATGCAGCCCGTGGTACAACTTGGGCGGCAAACTCGACCGTTTGATCAAAGCATTCCACGATTACAAAGTCGGCGCTGGAAATACAACGATCACAACGGGCACGGCAGCACAACTTGGACTGCCTGACAGCCGTATTGATTACATCTTCACCGACCCACCTTTCGGGGACAACCTCGCGTATTCCGAGCTGAACTTTGTTGTCGAGGCTTTCCATCGCGTGTTTACGCACCAAGGGCCTGAAGCCGTGATCAGTGACAGCCAGAAAAAGGGCTTGCACGAATACTACCGGCTGATGAAGTCCTGCTTTTCCGAGTATTACCGCGTGCTCAAACCGGGCCGCTGGATGACGGTCGTTTTTTCGAATACCCAAGCTGCTGTTTGGAATGGAATTCGAACGGCTCTGCAGGAGGCTGGGTTCGTCATTGCCAACGTTTCCGCGCTGAACAAAGTGCAGGGCAGTTTCAATGCGGTTTCAAATGCTACATCCGTCAAACAGGACTTGGTCATCACGGCCTATAAACCCAATGGCGGTCTGGAAGCTCGCTTTTTGAAATCCGGAGGAAAGGGCGACTCGGTGTGGGACTTCGTTCAAACCCATTTGGGATATCTGCCTTCCGTCAAGATGAAGGGGGGGGAACTTGAATTTATTCAGGAGCGCGACCCGCGAATCATCTTTGATCGCATGGTGGCATGGTTCGTAAAACACGGTTTTCCCGTGCCACTGTCCAGCCAGGAATTTCAGGCAGGTCTCAGCCAGCGTTTCGAACCGCGAGACGGGATGATTTTTCTGCCAGACCAAGCTGCCGAGTACGACAAGAAGCGCATGCAGGTCGCAGTTGCTCCACAGATGGAAATGTTTGTTTCGGATGAGCGAAGCGCTATCGATTGGCTATCTGATTTCTTGAAGAAGCGCCCATCCACCTATTCTGAGATCACCCCGGAATACATGCCTATGGTCGGCGCAGCGAAAAAGAAGGGAGAAATAATTCCAGAGCTAATTAGTTTACTGGATGAAAACTTCATTCAGTTTGACGGAAAAGGTGAAGTTCCAAGCCAGATTCACAGCTATCTGTCCACCAACCACAAGGATCTTCGTGGGCTAGAAAAGAACAGCCCGGCGCTGGTGGCGAAGGCCAAGGACCGTTGGTATGTGCCCGACCCGAGCAAGGCGCAGGACTTGGAGATGAGACGCGAAAAGGCGCTACTAAAAGAGTTCGAGGGTTACCAAGCCGCGACAGGCCGCAAGCTTAAGGAATTCCGGCTCGAGGTGCTGCGCACCGGGTTCAAGACCGCGTGGGCGTCCAAGGACTACAAGACCATCATCGGCATCGCCCAGAAGATCCCCGAGGAGGCGCTGCAGGAGGACGAGAAGCTGCTGCTCTGGTACGACCAGGCGCTCACCCGCATGGAGGCTGATGCGTGACGCATGCGGGCCGTGGACATGGCATCGGCGAGTGGTGCTGGCATGGAAGGCATGCCGCGCCCTGCCGTGTCGTCGATCGGGAGGAGATCTGGGGCGAAACTGCCTATCGCGTCTGGCTGCCCGCCAAGGACGCTGTTGTCCGCGCCCGCGCTCGCGACCTGAGCCCGCTCGACTCCATCCAGCCCACGGTCGAGCAGATCCTGCACACCGCCGCAGCGGCAAAGCTGTTGGACGCGCTGGAGGACAACCTTCTGCTGGCGCCGATTCAGTCGAGCGTCGTGCCGCTGCCGCACCAACTCTACACGCTCAACCGCGCCATGAGCCGGGACAGGATACGCTATCTGCTCGCGGACGAGGTCGGTCTCGGCAAGACGATCGAAGCCGGCCTCATCCTGCGGGAGCTCAAACTACGCGGGATGGCGAAGCGGATCCTTGTGGTCGCGCCCAAGGGGCTGGTCCGGCAATGGCAGGCTGAGATGCGGCTTCACTTCGGAGAGAACTTCCAGTTCATCGAACCGGCCGAACTCTCCGCATTCCGCCAATGGCGCAGCGACGAGGAGAACCTCTGGCGGCTGCATGATCAGGTGATCTGCTCGCTCGACTCCGTGAAGCCGCTCGAAGGCCGTCGTGGATGGAGTCTGGAGCAGCTCAGCACCTACAATCGGGAGCGCTTCGAGGACCTGATTTCGGCATCCTGGGATCTGGTCATCATCGACGAAGCCCACCGCATGGGCGGCAGCACGGACCAGGTCGCACGCTACAAGCTGGGCGCTGCGTTGGCGGAAGCCGCGCCCTACCTGCTGCTCCTTTCAGCGACGCCGCACCAGGGGAAGACCGACCAGTTCCATCGCTTGCTTCAGCTGATCGACCGGGATTCGTTCCCGGATGAGAGCAGCGTGACGAGCGAGCGGGTGCGCCCCTTCGTGGTCCGCACGGAAAAGCGCGCCTCGATCGATGCGGAAGGCAAACCTCTGTTCAAGCCACGCATGACCCGGCTTCAGCCTGTTGCCTGGCAGGACCGGCATGCGGCTCAGCAGAAGCTGTATGAGGCGGTCACTGACTATGTCCGCCACGGCTACAACCAGGCCATGGCCGCGAAGCAACGACACATCGGGTTCCTGATGATCCTGATGCAGCGGCTGGTGACTTCCAGCACGGCCGCCATCCGCACGACACTCGAAAAGCGACAGGCCTTGCTGGACCAGCCGCAGCTCCAGCCGTCCCTGTTCGATACGGCCGACGTCGATGAATGGGCAGAGCTGGACGGCCAAACGCAGGTCGATTTGGCGGTCCAGACGAAGGGCTGGGAGATGGAGAAGGCCGAGGTCGACACGCTGCTCGAACTTGCCCGATCCACGGAGGCTCAGGGCACGGATGCCAAAGCCGAAGCGATTCTGGAGCTCATCTACAAACTTCAGCAGGAGGAGAACGATCCGGAGCTGAAGATTCTGGTTTTCACGGAGTTCGTGCCGACGCAGGCGATGCTTGCGGAATTTCTGGAAAGCCGCGGCTTCTCGGTCGCCACGCTGAACGGCAGCATGGATCTCGAAGCGCGCGCGCGGGCTCAACAGGTTTTCTCCCGCGATGTCCGCATTCTTGTCTCGACCGATGCTGGCGGCGAAGGCCTGAACCTTCAATTCTGCCATGTCATCGTCAACTTCGACATGCCGTGGAACCCGATGCGCGTCGAACAACGCATCGGTCGCGTCGATCGCATCGGGCAGCCGCACATTGTTCGCGCGATCAACTTCGTGCTGGAGGACACGGTCGAGCATCGTGTCCGCGAGGTCCTTGAAACGAAACTCGCCGTCATTGCCAAAGAGTTCGGCGTCGACAAAGCCTCCGATGTGATGGACTCGGTCGAAACAGAGCTTCTGTTCGATGAGTTGTTCGTCCAGGGACTCCAGAACCCTGACGCAATCGAAAGCGAGTGCGACACGGTCGTATCCCAACTTCGATCGACCATCGCGGAAAGCCGCAAGAGCAGCGAGTTCTTGTCCGATGGGCACGAGCTCGATGCGGACGATGCCCGCAAGTGGCGGGACCACCCGGCGCAGTTCTGGCTGGAGCGGGCGATCACGACCGGGTTGCCCGCGCGTGGCGGGAAAGCTGTCAAGGAAGCCGACGCATGGCGGGTGCGCTGGGCGGATGGCAGCGAGTCAGCCAAGGTCTGCTTCGACGCGAGAACGGCAGAAGACCGGCCCGATATCGAATGGGTGACGCTTGAAGATCCCCGCGCTCGGGCGGTGATCAGCGATCTGCCGCGCTGCGTTTTGGGTCAACCCCTGCCGACAGTCCGGATTGCAGGGCTTCCTGACAGCGTCCGGGGCGTATGGTCGCTTTGGGAGATCAGCCTGTCCGCCGATGACTTCAGCCGTCGGCGTTTCCTATCCGTGTTCGTCAACGACGAAGGGCGTACCTTCCTGCCGACAGCCAAGCGGATCTGGGATCTTCTTCTGACGGAACAAGTCGAGCGGGTCGGAGCAGTCGCTGCGGGAGATGCCGATGGCTGGTTTGATCGGTCAAGGAATGCCGCTCTCGCTCAGGGTGAGCGCATCTTCACCGATCTGGTCGAGGAGCACAGGACCCGGATCCAGGAAGAGCGCGAACGCGCCAAGTACGCCTACGATGCGCGATACCAGGCCATCGGCCGGGTCGGCCTCCAGACGGTTCGTGATTACCGTCGCAAGCGTCTACAGTCCGACCATGATGCTCGTATGGCGCAGCTCGACTCTGCCGAAGCATACACGCCCGATCTCAATGCCATCCTCATGTTGCGCGTCGGCGAACCGGCGCCTGGTGCATCATGAGCGCCTGGACCGACCGCATATTGCAGGAGTTTCCTGCTGATCTTTCCCGCTTCTGGATCGCCTGCGACCCGGACGATCTTCTGCTGGATGAGCGCATCCTTCACAGCCTTCGGGAACGGGGCTTCGAGGTGCTGCCCTTCGAGGACTCAGTTGCCTTCAGAACAGAATATGAAGAGCGCTACCGGGCCGCTTGGGATCGCGGTGAGGAAGGGTCATCAAAGGCGCTCGTCTTGCAACTGCGCGGGACTGATCTGAACACGCTGCCCTGGGACTACGTCCGTATGGGGCGCAAAATCAGCCTGAGCCTCGCGGATCTATTTCCCAAGCTGAGCTATGGCGTAATCCGGCAGATCGACTCGGAACACCACGAAGCTTTGTTCCTGGCGCACAACAAGCATGCCACTCAGCTGCCCGGAGAAGGCGCGACCAAGGACTTCATTCTTACCCACATCTTCCGCATCAGCCCTTACCTGCTCAACAGACCCGAGGACTTCTGGCGAGAGGTTTTGCGGCTCCATTACCGCGGAGCCGGGCTGCCGGATCTGCTCGCGAAGCATGTTGCGGCGATTTTGAAGGACACGCCCCTCGGCGACCTGCCCATAGCAGAGGTGCTCTCGTCCAAGAGCTACATGGTGCACGCCGTGCAGGGTGCATGGAGCCGCTTCTTGTCGCAGTACGGGATCCAGAGCGATCGCGCCTCGAACGAGGAAGCCACAGAGGTGGTCCCAGCGGTTTCAGTGCCGTTTGAACATCCCGACGTGAGGGTCATCGTTGACGCGATGTTCCTCGAAGGAGCCCTTCAGCCTGTCGGTGTGCACGGTTCACCGGCCGATTTGCCCGGGTGGGTCAAAGTTGGCCTGGTGGAGGATCCCCACGCGCTCGGCGACCTTGTCTCCGAAGGCGTGAAGAGGATCGCCGCCGATTTGCCTGCGGTCGACTCATCGCATCGAGACTGGGTGGAGATGGCGCGCCGGCTAGGAGAAGTCATCTCCCGGTTCAATAGTCTGAGCGCAGGAATTGCTGAATCGATACAGCAGCAGATCCGCGCGTTGCAGCACGACGTGGACGAGCGTTTGAAGGATTGGCTGTTCCAGCATTACGCAGACCTGCCGTCTCTTCCAGCCGCGAAGGGGCCCGTGATGGTCCATCACGTGCCGCGGTATCTGGCATTGCGCCGGAGCGCCGGCGAGGAACGGGTTGCACTCCTTGTATTCGACGGCTTGGCAATGGATCAGTGGATCCAAATCCGAGAGCATTTGGCGGCTCGCGTACCCGGTTTTTCGGCGGATGAAGGCGGATGCTTCGCATGGCTGCCCACCATGACCTCTGTCTCGCGACAGGCTCTTTTCTCAGGCCTCAAGCCCCGTGAGTTTCCGAACTCGATCGAAACCACGTCGCAGGAACCGTCTCTATGGACCCGTTTCTGGCAGGAGAACGGCCTTCGTAAGTCAGAGATCATTTATCAAAAGGGCCTGAAGCGGACGGAGCAACTGGCTGACTTAGAGGAGGCCATTTCCAGGCCGACGACGAAGGTTGCCGGACTAGTCGTCGACATGATCGATGAAATCGTCCACGGGGCAATGCTGGGAAAGCGAGGTATCGCCGGGCAAATCAATGCGTGGTGCGAGACTGGTTTCGTCGAAAAACTGTTTCTGCTTCTCACGGAGCAAAGGTACCAGATCTACCTCACAGCTGACCACGGCAACGTCGACGCGGAAGGCATTGGCCGGCTTAGCCAAGGTGTGGTGTCTGAGTTGAGGGGCGAAAGGGTTCGGACCTATCGCAATGAAACCCTAGCAGCGTCGGTGCCACCAGAAATCGATGCTTTTCGGTTCGATAGTCCTGGACTACCGCCAGACTTCTTGCCGCTATACGCAGGCTCGCGAGGAGCATTTGTTCCGAAAGGAGAACAAATCGTTGCACATGGCGGGGCTTCGGTCGAAGAGCTTATCGTGCCCTTCACAAAAATTACCTTAACGAGAACGACATCATGAACTCGCCATCCCCACAAATCGGTTTTGATCGCTTCATCCAATTGGAATGGGCGGCAACCGCCCTGCGCGTAAGATCGGGGGCCGCAGCTCTTGAGGATCTCTCTAAACTCTTAGACGCATCGCATTCCGGCCCAGCGGCCATAAAGAAGACCCGCACGGTGCTCAATCGTCTTTGGTTAGAGCCCCTTCCGGATCTCATCGAATTCTCAGATCGCGGCGTTCAAATTTACCGCCATGCGCCGGATACGTCAGTTGCCGCTCTTACTTGGGGTATGGCGATCGCCACCTATCCATTCTTCAGTCGAGTCGCTGAGATCGTCGGTAGATTGACCAGTCTCCATGGTGAATGCACCTCGGCAGAAGTTCACAGGCGAATGTCGGAAATCTACGGAGAACGTGAGGGCACGCGCCGTATGACCAATATGGTTCTCCAGTCTCAATCCAATTGGGGTGCCATCAACAGACCAAATAACGGAAAACAGATCGTTCGAAGAGCGCCGATTGACGTCCAAGGGTCTGCCCTTGTCCCTTGGCTGGTTGAAGCTTGCGTACGACACGCCGGGCGAACTCTGCCCGTTGCCACTCTCGATTCATATCCGTTGATGTACCCTTTCAAACTAGGGGGCCCGCTTTCTTATGTTTTAGCAGGATGTGCGTCTCTTGAGATGCGTGTCGACAGCGCGAGCAATCAGATCGTCGGCATTTCTGGCTAGCAGATTGCTGAATAAATTATCATGATCGTTTTCTCGTCGCTCATATAGCAGTCGAGTTATGCCAAATCTCGGAGAGTCTGACTCACGCGGGGGATTCTCAAATCAGCTTTGATCTGATTCAACATGGCAAACACGAGGAGGTTTGCCATGGCAGCACCAATTCCGCTTCGCAAAGATTTCACTTCAGCACAATTGCGAACTCTGGCCCGGGAGACGCGCAATGCTAACCAGGGCCGAAGGCTTCTGGCGCTGGCAGAAGTTTATGATGGCCGTCGCCGAAGCGATGCTGCGCGCGTTGGCGGGGCAACGCTTCAGATCGTTCGCGACTGGGTGCTGCGTTTCAATGCTCATGGACCGGACGGGCTCATTGACCGCAAGGCGCCGGGCAACGAGGCGAAGCTCAACGATGCCCAGCGCCAGGAACTGGCGCGCATTGTCGACAGCGGCCCGATCCCGGCGGTGCATGGTGTGGTCCGCTGGCGCCTGATTAATCTGGCCCAGTGGATCCGACCCGCTCGGCCTACATCTTCGGTGCGATATGTCCGCGGGAGGGCAAGGGCGCAGGCTTGGTCCTGCCACGCTGCAACACCTACGCCATGAGCCTGCATCTTGCCGAGATATCTCTCGCCGTTGCAGCCGATGCCTATGCCGTTGTCATTATGGATAAGGCCGGATGGCACACCGCCAAAAAGCTCGACATCCCCGCCAACATCACCATCGTCAACCTGCCGCCACGCTCAAGTCCCAAAAGCCTTACGAGTTCGCCGTAAATGTCTCGATTGCCACAACCTTGAACCGTTGCAAGGGCGGTCAGTTCGCCATCCATGCCAAGGCGCTGCCGGGCAGGCCTTATGACGGCCACACCCTTGACGCGGTGATCCCTCGGATCGAACAGCTCACAGGGGCAACCCTCAAACGGATCCTGACAGACGCCACCGCAAAACGGCAAACTGTCAGATCTAGTCGCAACCACTACAGTTTAGGAGCTGCCTGCCGACGGATTGCGTCAAGAGGGTTTTGATGCTTTCTTTACGTGCTCGACCCTCACGGCGTTACCTGCTTCGTCCCGCACAATCCGGTCCACTTGGATGCCAGCCATTTTCGCATACTGCTTGGCTTTTATCTCAGCGGCTCGTGCGCTCTTTTGTTTTGCGGAAAGGGGACGGCTCTTCACGCCTTCGACTACCTTGCGCTTTCCTGGCTTAGCCTTAACTGGCTTCGTTCGAACCTTCTGCGCTTCCGGGGGTAGAACCTTTATGATGACCTCGTCTTTGCCCTCAACGGCGCTTCGTCGTGGCCACACCGACATCGACCATCCTGAACCATCGTTGCCTCTGCCTGCCATCCTCAAGCCTCCCATAGCGCCCGACCTATTCAATTTTATATCCCGGAAAGCGGTCTATCGCTGGTGCCCGTCCGGTGAAGGCGCTCTGGCGGCATAGCCGAGAGGCCAGTTACGCTGCGGATGCAACGTAACACCAAGGGAGCAGTTCGTCGATACGGGTGATGTGAGCGGCGGAGCAATACTCGACCACGGTAGCGGCGGCTTTGTGCTGTCGCGAGCGGAGTAAAAGGCGTCCACTTTTGCCCTTTCATTTGATGGGAGGGCTAGTGGATATTCACCGTGGATTTGTATTTGAAGGTTCGTCATGCTGACTTTGAGGATGGTTTGAGCGGTCGTCAGATTGCTCGGAATTTCGGGATCATCCAGGACAGTGTTTAGAAGATGTTGGCGTTTTCGGAGCCGCCTGGTATCGACGGACAGGCGCTATGTCCAATCACATTTTGATGGTCGGCGAGGCATTTCTCCCAGCAGCCCGGATAGAGCTGCCTGATCACATCGATGGGCACTAAGATGTCTATGAACTCCTGGTAAAGCGCCATTGTGGCTCCTCGCTAGAACGATACCGATATACGGCCAGTACATGGCAGCGCAGAGGGATGTTCAAGCGTACGTCGCGCACGATTATTCACATCGAAATTGCTTATGGATGGCTGACCCACCAGATGGGTATCCCAAACATATCCGACAAAATCACGCTGTTGGTCGTTGGCTTCCCAATTTGTTTCAAAGGCACAATGTATTGAAAAATTTCTGTCATCGTTGCACCTCCCATTTTTACGAATTCAAGATCAACAGTGGATGCAAGTACGGCTCGTACGGGGCCGACTGAGTTCCATTTTCATCGGATAACTCAGTTGTTCTGCACTACACTTCCAACATTCACCTGTTCGACGCGGCCTACGGATACTTGCGAAGAAGGCTTGGTGGGCGTCGCCCGCAACTCCCGTAGTGAACGGACCATCATTCGATGGGCGCGGTCTATAAGGGGCATCATTCTGTCTTCCAATCGGCGGATATCGTTCTCCAGCCTTTCGGCCGCGTATTGACCATGAATGCTCGTAAGGGACTCCTGGCCAAACAGTTGGCGTTCGACCGCCAAAGCGAGATTGCCCACCCAACCCTGAACCCGCAGAAGGTTGTAATATGCAAGAACGGCCGTATCGGCCATCATCCGGTCTGCCGCAGTTGGTCGTTCAATGTCTGCCAACAAATCTGTTCGCAACAGGCTCAAAGTAGCCATGAGTTCAGGCTCAATGAACCGCTCAGCGCCAAGCCGTTCAATGATAAATCGACCGCTATCATTGTTGGTTCGGGCTTTGCACAGCACTTCGTCCCAGTCCTCCTGGGTCTTGACGCCCCGGCGGCCCTTCACCGCGGACAGCAGTGATCTCGCCTGGTCCTTCAATTCCATAAACTGGACGTTTAGTTCCGTCTGAACCTGTTTCTCGAATTCCTTGCCTTCGACATCTTCCGGCTCCCTATCGATCGGATCCTGCATATCATTATTCATAAGCCAACTCCTTTAGTTTGCGTGCCATTAGAGACAGCTCGGGACTAATTTCCCGATGGCATTCGATTGCGAGTTGCACTTCAATCAGCATGTTCATGGGCACGTGTGCTTTTCGCTGGCGGCCGTCTTCACGCCACCGCCGTACGGCATAGGGACCATGCGGATGACCGTTTCTGCAGCGGCAGTTTTGCTTCCCACAACGCTTGAATTCGATATGCAAAGTACCGGGTAGAGGCATCTTGGGTAACGGATCTGTTGAATTTGTTGTTTTGGGTGATGAGGGACTTGTCGTCATGTTGACCTGCTGCCGGTCGTTGAAAGCCATTGAGGCAACCCGGCTGAACTCAATGCCCGAATTGCCGCTCTTCGTCTTGAATTGTGCCAAGCCCGCCAACACTCCGAATGAAGCCAAGCTCGGGCGTCGTCTTTGGTGCTGAATGGGATGATACGTGCGCCGGACCGTTCAGCCTGTCCACAGTGCAGACATGTACCGGTATCGGAGGGCTCAGGATTGCGGTTGATCCACTCGACGACACAGGATTCGAAGGCGGATGACTCAGCCTCCTGTCGGGAAATGCCAGCTTCATATTCGGCTATGCCAGCACGCTCGTCATAGAAGACTTGCCAGTCTCCCGGCAACCAGTCGTCAGAATGATTTCGAGCTCTGTCGTAATTAGGGGTAACTGGGGTAACCGGGGTAACTTGATCTGTAACTGTCTGATTTTGTTCAATATAGTGGTTACCCTTGGGGGTATTTTCGGTTACCCCTAGAGTGGTGCAGGGGTAACCAGAATTACCTTCAGGGGTAACCGGCTTATCTTTGTTTTTCAATGGCTTGGAAACTCTGGTTACCCGGTTACCCCGGTTACGCCTACTTTGTACAAGGTCTGAATTCCGAATTCGGCGAAGTTCCGCAAAGGGGTGGATTTTAGTCATGAGCATCACCACCGACTATGTTTCCTGATACGTGATAAAGTTTGATCGTCCTGCCGTGTGCCGGCGGTTTATGGGTTGTCTGGGACTTGCCATCGTCTTTGGTAATTAGATATCCCTTATCTTTTAGCGCACGGATTACCATGCCGGGGTCCAAGCCTTTACAAACATCGGTTTTGAATGCCTCGGACATGAAATAGTAGTCCTCAGCACTAGTATCGGACGATGATGGTTCCTTGTTTTGCTTGCGGTAACCGACGCGATCTCGAATAGGGAAGCCAGAACCGGTCCACAATTCAAACCGGGATAAACCGTAATTCTCAATGAATAGCCGGACCTGAGATATTGCCTGACGAACTTCGGTGGCTTCTGAGCCGCCCCTTGCAAGTAACCAATCCTCGAAACATCTTTTCACGGCTTGGCTGGCGTCACCAGGGCGCCAGGGGAGGATGCCTAATTCGGTTGCCAGCTCTCCGGCAGCAGCCACAATCGCGAACCGAGATAGAACCCTTGTTACCTGACCGTCTGCGCTAGGTGGTGTGGCTTCTGCCATGAACTTGCTTTGATAGATTTTGACGGACTGGATTACCAGTTCCCGGTACCGCACGATCTCAATCAGAAATTCTTGACCAGCTATGCCATGGAACTGCGTTGAAGCCTTTTTCAAAGCCCGTGCGAACTCGTCCCCATCCTTGTGTTCGTGAATGTCCTCGAACAAGCGGTAATCACCTCCGGTATCTGCTGGAATATCAACAACACGGACTTCCTGACCAGCCTTGACTTTGCGTCCATGGCCGTCTTCAGCAATTTTGTCAGGAATGCCGATTTCACCGGTTGAGAGGAACAGAACTCGCCAGTTTGCGACGTCGCGAGCTTTGCCGCTCCTGTTGGCCCGCAACTTCCCGGCACCGTTGGCCAGCATGTAGGCTGTCTCGCCGGCAACTTTGCCGCCAACCTGTCCCAGTTCATCCAGACATAGCAACGTGTCGTTGTGTTTGAGTGCCACGGCTTCAAGCGCATTGTCTGTTGCTCGCCATTGGCGAATGAAGCCCCCGTTATCACCACCGCCCCATACAGAGCCGGCAACAACAAGGGCTGTTGATTTCCCTATCGAGGAACTGCCCCGAAGATGAAACCCGCCGCCTTCTTCGCCGACGAGCCCTAAGAGTGGACCGGCAAAAGCACAAGACAATGCGAACGCCAACCGCGAATTGCCCGTCGCTGGCGCAGCAATTTGCTCTTTCCATTCATCAAGTGAGCCGGACGTCCTGTAGGCATGTTCAAGCGAACCTGTTGTTTGATAAATGACACGTTCCTCTTCCGTGTCTCCAAAGGTGACATCGGGCAATACAAACTTGCCATCATACCAGCCAATTCGGTCCACGCACCGGTAACGGGCCTTTGGACTTGCCATCGCTATGTAATCATTCAGCTTGTTGCGCGCGGTGCTGGTGCTGGCGATTAGAAGCCCAAACGAAAGAAGCCGCTTCCTGATTTCCTCACCCGTACTGGAAAGCATTTCCATGGGCATGGGCCATTCGTGACGTATTCCGGCCCCGTCCGTTACTACCAGAAGACGACCCCAGTTTTCCGATACCCTGTCATGAGTGTCAGCAACGATCTCAAGTTGTCCGCAAACCCACTTCCATTCGACAGCTTTTTTGCCGTCGTCATCTTCCTTTTCTACGCGATAGTGAACACCCTTGTTAGTTAGTTTGAATGGCCAGTCAGGTCTGTTGTCGAGCATCACCGGTACGACATTGTTGCCTTCAGGCGCTTTGTATTCGCCGATAACATTGCCTTCAAGTGCCTCATGTTCGAAGCTATCGGCAATTGGAAATTGCTCCGTCATGTGGCCTCTCGTGATTTTTGGATAAAGTCATTCCAGTCCTTACCGATTTCATGCGGCGCGAGAACTTGGACATCATGGCCTTCGCTGCAAAAACGGTTGGCGGCTTTGTGGGCTGCATTGCGTCCCGGATCATCGTTGTCCGCACCGATGATAATTTTGCCGCTATGCCTGTCTGTAATCTGCATGAGGCTCAGGGTACTTTCGATACCTTCCCCGATTATCAGGCCTTCATGCAGTTCTGGAATTTGCAGATTGACAAGTCCGGACGTGCTCAAAGCTGCACAGGCGTAGTCAGCAAGCCATACACCGCCTCTTTTGATCCGCCCTCGCATTATCCTGTTGGGATTCAAATCGGCCTTGGTGCCGTCTTCGTTGAGGAATGTGTTATGTACTCCGCAAAGACCTGTCTCGCCATTGATCGACACTCGGGCAACCATGGCCCGGTGCAAACCGATCTTGTATGGGTGCGGACACGCCGGATGATAGCGAATGCTGTCAGGGATAGGTCCGGCGATGCCGCGGTTGCTAAGATTACCTTCGACCGGGTGGAAGGTGATGGTCGATGGCATTTGAAGATGGAGTCCACGCGATTTCAGATAGATCTCGACGGGTGTTCCGGCGGCGGGAGAGGCGGTTTGCCAAATGCGAAGTGCAGCTTTCTTTTTCTTCGAATTGTCTTTCGTAATGACAGCCGGAATTCTTTCATTTTTGGATGGACGCTGGCCATGATTCCTGCCAAGGGAGGCCCATTGCCCGAGGGACATGAGCGCTCCTATCACCTGGGTCTGGCTGCATCCAGCATGACAGTAAATTAGAACTTTTCCGTCATTGTTAGTTGTGATGGAAAGACTCGGTCTACGATCATCGTGGGATGGGCAACAGGCCATCCATCCGTTCCCTGTTCTGTAACCGCCGAGTGCCTTGGCGATTGATTCAGCGTTCATCGCATGTCTCGAATTTGCTGTTCATCTGATCTGGTGTGATCATGTACTTCTTCGAGCCCAGTGATCCGACTGTGGCGCCGATACTTTGCTCGTCAATTACCATTCGGCGCGGTCCCGCATTCTAGCGAGAATCCGGTTTGCCCAAGATGCTAGCCAACCGTTCCTCCTCGGAGAGACCTGGATCGGCTCTGGCAATCTGCCCGCCTCGATCTCGCGCCGGTTGGTCCGAGCCGAAATTCCCAAGATCGCGCACCACTCCCGCTCGCAAAGTACCCTGTCAACTATGTCGACACCGATCTGAACCTGATTCTTTCTCGTAGATTTGACTACCACTTTGATAACTCCCATCTTGCAAAAGTGACGGCAAGAGAACGCATGCTTTGCATAAACGTCCATCGGTTTCGACATTGTGACGTACATTGTGATTCTGCAATTGACATTATCCTTTGTTACGCACATTCTTACAGAACCGTAACAATCAATGAGTGCTTGGAAATGCCTACTAAGACGCCAAAGCCCTATGAGGTGGCTATTGATCTAGTTTGGGCTAGGCCGGTTGCTGGATATGTCATTGTGTACCCAACGGAAGAAGAGATCCAACGTCTCTTGGAACGCGAGAAGGCTACTCGTCATTTGTCATCATTGGAGCGACAAGCGATTGCTCCAACTTCCGATCAGGCACAGTTTGATGCCTGGAAACAAGCATCTGAGGCATATGAGCTGTCTTCGATGTTGCCCGACGTTTTGTTAGCAGGACCATACATCGTTGCAAGGAGTTCTGAGTTTGAACGCTGTAGTCCTCTAATAGAAGTGAACCACGCGAGTCAATTATTGGCAGAATTCGTTAATGCCAAAGACACCGCAAGCATGTTCGACTTCTGTAATAGGTTCGGGGTCCCATGGTCGTGCTATGCCCCTAGTACCGACCGTAACAATAGAAGAAGTCCAGAGCCAATGTTGTTAGCAGCATTGGAAGAAACTCGCCAATTGATGGCGGAATGTATCATGCTCGCCAATCACGAACGCTACGACGAATACATTTCATGGGTCTTTGATAATGGATGGACTGATACAAGTGCTAATATCGGATTGCGCCGATTTCCCAATATTGAAAAACCTCGCTTGGTTATCCAACCCAGCACACTCCAAAGTGCGTTGTGGCTCATACTTATGCAGCAGATTGCAGGAAACGTGGAATTTCGGACATGCTCCCATTGCGGAATTCTTTTTGCGGTCGGGGGGGACACTGGGAGCCACCTACGCAAGCAAACCTGTTCTCCGCGCTGCCATACGGCGGCGCATCGCGCACGAAAGAGAATTGCAGACGCAAAATCGAAGAGACCGTAACGGAGCTTTGATTACGTTCCTGATTATAAGGTCCGGTCGGGTTTTGAGCCGCTCCGTGTGGGGCCGCACAACACTCGAAACCAACTGGGCACCTCGAATTACCTCGTCAAATCGGCTGTGATTTGATTCACTACCGTTATCGATGATGGCGGAGGTTTATGATGAGCATACAGGCCGGTTTCTGGGATCTTGATGAGCGTTATGTTCGATTGAGCGAGGCCGGCGATCCGCTGGAGAAGCTTGACGTCCTTGTGCCCTGGGGTGTTTTCCGCAAACCTCTGACCAAGGCGCTGAAGCGTTCGGATGGAGCCAAGGGCGGCCGGCCGCCGTTTGATCCGGTCGTGATGTTCAAGATCATGGTGCTTCAGTCTCTCTACAATCTTTCTGACGACCAAGCGGAATTTGTGATCAACGACCGCCTGAGCTTCATGCGGTTTCTGGGGCTTGGTCTTGGCGACAAGGTGCCCGATGCCAAGACGATCTGGCTGTTCCGGGAACACCTCACACAAGCGGGTGCGGTTGAGAACCTGTTTGCCCGGTTCGACAAGCATCTGACCAAGGCGGGCTATCTGGCGATGGGTGGGCAGATTGTGGACGCCACGATCGTTGCTGCCCCCAAGCAGCGCAACAGTGACGGTGAGAAAGCCGATATCAAGGCAGGCCAGATCCCTCAAGGCTGGAAGGACAAGCCTGCAAAACTTGCCCAAAAAGACCGGGATGCGCGCTGGACGGTGAAGTTCTCCAAGGCCAAGCAGAAGCCGGATGGATCGAAACACACCATCGACATTGCGATCCCTGCATTCGGCTACAAGAACCACATCGCCATCGACCGCGAGCATGGTCTGATCCGCAAATGGAAGGCAACCAACGCGTCGCGTTATGACGGGGCGCAACTGCCTGACCTTGTGGACAAGCAGAATACGGCATCGGGCGTGTGGGCCGATACCGCCTACCGTTCCAAAAAGAACGAAGCCTGGCTGTCGGGCAACGGCTTTGTCTCAAACATCCACACAAAGAAGCCCAAGGGTAGACCGATGTCGCCGCGCGCTTCCAAAGCCAACGGCAAACGCTCCAAGGTCCGCGCCTTTGTCGAACACCCATTCGCCCGGATGAAAGGACCGATGGCCTTGTTCATCCGCACCATCGGTATCGACCGCGCTACAACCAAGATCGGCATGGCCAATCTGGTCTACAACATGCAGCGCCTCGTCTGGCTCCACGCCAGAGGTGCACCTGGATGACGGTGATGTAGCCGCAAACGGTCAATCCAGCACAAATTAGTCGCCTCAAACAACCGTCGGGTCGCGCACATACATCGGTGCGTCAAACTCTGCTGTCAATTCACGCCGAAATGCCCGGTAATTCGAGGCGTCCAACTTTCTTCGACACAATCCACCAAATGAACAAGATAGTAACGCTTCCAAATTTGCCACACGCAAGTGAAGCAACACCGTAGTAATGTGACTTATATGTGACTTAATTTCTGTTTTTGAGTACGCTCTCAAAATCCGATTCTTAACTTATTGATTATATTGAGTTATTGGCGCGCCGGGGAGGATTCGAACCCCCGACCCCCAGATTCGTAGTCTGGTGCTCTATCCAGCTGAGCTACCGGCGCCCTGGGCCTTTGCGATGCCGGGCGGTTTTGCCGGGCATGCGGTGCGGCGGGTGCCGCAGGCCGGGTAGTCCTACTGTTTTGTTCGCGCGAACGCAAGGGCTTGATGCGTGGTGGCCCAAAAAACTTCAAACATTGCGGATCTGACCGATTCCGGCCCTTAGAACCTGTCCCGGTAGGCCCGGTGGTTGGGCGTCGAGCCGGCGAGATAGACACCGCGCGCAACCGCCCGGGCCGTGGTGTCGGCGGCAAGCGCGCCCAGCGACGCCAGGGCCAGGGGTCGCGGTTCCTGAAGTGCGCGTTGGCCGGTTGACAAAACAAAGAGCGTGTCGCCGTCGAGGGGCGTGTGCACCGGTCGGATGGCACGGGCGAGGCCGTCATGGGCCATGATGGCAATGCGGCGGGCTTCTGCCGGCGTCAGGGCCGCGTTGGTCGCAATGACGCCGATGGTTGTGCTGGTGCCGGGTGCTGCCGTGCCGGTCTCCAGTTTGGTACCGGCCCACAGGTTGTCCGACGCCACGCGGTCGGCGGCGCCACGACCGCCGAACTCCCCGTCGCGTTCATGGTGAGCCGCCCAGAAGCGGTCGGTGCCGGGCACGACAACCGAGCCCACGGCATTGACGGCGATCAGCGCGCCGACCGTGATGGCGGATTCGGGATCGACGCCAAAGAGCGCAGAAGCACTGCCCAGGCCGCCTTTGAGCGCACCGGCTACCGCACCGAAACCGGCACCGGCGTTGCCCAGGGTAAAATTGTCGGAAGCAGCATCGCAGGCCACCTGTCCAAGTCTGTTGTAGGGCGGCGTTTTGCCCCAGTCCTTGTCGCCGCCGTTGGCGAGGTCGAACAGGATGGCGGCAGGCACCACGGGGCTTGGCGGGATGCCTTGTGTGTGGGGGCCGTCGATGCGATATCCGCGACCCTTCGCCCCCAGCCAGGCGGTCACGCCGGAGGCCGCATCGAGGCCGTAGACCGAGCCGCCCGACAGGACCACAGCGTCGACCGCGTCCACCAGGCAGGTCGAATCGAGCGCGTCGGTTTCACGGGTGCCAGGAGCACCGCCGCGCGTGTCGACGCCGCAAACCGCCCGCCGATCGGGCAGCACAACGGTGGTGCCGCTCAAGACTGTGTCGTCATGGGCATTGCCGACAGTCAGGCCGGGCACATCTGTAATCAGGTTTTTCATCTGTCCGCGGCGTCCGATCGCTCAGGCCATTGCCCAATAGGAAGTGGGCCAACCGGTTTCGTGTGGACGCTACCGGTTCATGGGAGGCTGGTCAATTGAACCGGAGACGAAGGCGGTCTAGGGTCTGTTCCTGAAACAGGAACAACAGCATCGTGATGCCGAAGCAATGAAACTTTCGAATTTTCCATCGGTCCATGCCCTTCTGGCGTGCGGACTTGTCGTGCTCATCTCCAGCCTGACCGCAGCCTGCGACGATGGCGGCGGGCATATGGCCAGCACGGCCAATCCTCATGCATCGCGGGCAGCGCTCGCCATGCTCGACAAGGGAGGCTCGGCCGTCGATGCGGCGATCGCGGCACAGCTTGTGCTGACCCTTGTGGAACCGCAATCGTCAGGCATCGGCGGCGGCGCCTTCCTGATGCACTGGGAGGAAGAGGCCCGCAAGGTCACGGCCTATGACGGGCGCGAGAAAGCGCCGATGGCGGCGACACCCTCTCTATTCCTCAAGGAAAGCGGCGATCCCATGGGATTCATGGAGGCGGTGGTCGGCGGCCGGGCGGTGGGCGTGCCGGGCGTGCTCGCGATGCTCAAGCTGGCCCATGACGATCACGGCAGGCTCGCCTGGAAGGACCTGTTTGCACCCGCCATTACGCTCGCTGACAACGGATTCGAGGTGAGCGCGCGGCTGCACGGCATGATCACGGGCATGAAGAAACTCGCCGATCATGCCTCGACCCGCGAGGTGTATTTCAAGGACGGCAAACCCCTGCCGGTGGGACACCTGCTCCGTAACCCAGCCTATGCGGCAAGCCTGCGGTCGATTGCCGTCAACGGCCCTGACGCCTTCTATGAAGGCGAGATCGCCGACGCCATCGTGGAAACCGCACGCAACCACAGCAATGCCGGCCTGATCACGCAACAGGACCTTGGCGCTTACGAGGCCAAACGGCGGTCTCCGGTTTGCCGGCCGTACCGGCGCTACCGGGTCTGCGGCATGCCGCCGCCGACCTCGGGCGGGCTTACCAGCCTGATGATCCTGGGACTGATCGAGCCCTACTCGATTTCAGCCCTGAGACCGGGATCGCCGATGGCGGTTCACCTGATCAGCGAAGCCAGCCGGCTGGCCTATGCCGACCGCAGCCTCTACATGGCGGACGCCGATTTTGCCGATGTGCCGGTCGGCGGCCTGCTTGACGACGGCTATCTGCATGGCCGCTCCCGGTTGATCGACCCGGGCCGCAGCATGGGCAAAGCGAGCGCCGGCACACCGCCACGCCGAAGCGCCCAAACTCTCGGCGCCAATGTGGATGTCTCCCTGCCCTCCACCAGCCACCTGGCGATCGTCGACCGGTGGGGCGATGCGGTGTCGATGACGACCTCGGTGGAAGGCCCGTTCGGCGCTCATATCATGGCCGGCGGGTTCATTCTCAACAACCAGCTTACCGATTTTTCATTCCGGCCCGAAGTCGGCGGGCGGCCCGTGGCCAACCGGGTGGAACCCGGCAAGCGGCCCCGGTCATCGATGTCGCCGACCATCGTGCTGCACGAAAACGGAGACTTCTTTGCCGCCATCGGGTCACCGGGCGGCAGCCGGATCATCACCTATGTGACCCAGACCCTGGTCGCCCTGCTCGACTGGGATATGGACATGCAGAGCGCGATCGACCTGCCCCGGCACGTAAACCGCAATGGCGGAACGGAACTCGAAGCGGTCGATCCATTGCAGGATCGTGCCGACGCCCTGCGCAAGCTCGGTCATGAGGTCAAGGTGCGCACGATTACCAGCGGTCTTCATGGCATCAGGCGGACGGAAGCGGGGCTTGACGGGGGTGCTGACCGGCGTCGCGAAGGAATTGTACTGGGTTCGCAATAGCCCGGACGCTTGGGGCTTTGTCATGCGCACATCGCGGGTCAAGTCCGGGAATGACAATGTGGTGTGATTGATTTGTCCGTCACGCCCGGTGTTTTGAGAACTCGCCGCTCCCCACGTCGACCAGACGGTCGGGAAAGGTGACGACGAAGACGGCGCCGTGCTCGCTGTCTGCCAGGGTGATCGTGCCGCCGTGGGAGCGGGTGAGCTCGGCGGCGATGGCAAGGCCGAGGCCGGTGCCGCCGGGGCGCACGGATCCCTGGAAGGCCTGAAACAGGTGCTCCTTGGCGCGTTCAGGCACGCCCGGGCCATTGTCACTGACTTCGATCCTGACAACGCCGCCGTCGCGCCTGCCGACGACCTTGACGTGGGCGGCGCGCTCGCCTTCCGCCGGGCCGTTGTCGAGCGCCTGGGCGGCGTTGCGGCACAGGTTCATCAGGACCCGGAACAGGTGCTCACGGTCGGCATCGACGAGCAAGTCTTCCGGCACGGCGTTTGTCCACATGATCTGGGACGGGGTGTCGGTGCCGGCACCAACCGTTTCCACGACCTCGGCGACCACGTCGATCAGCGGCACATGTTCGCGCCGGGGCGGGGCTTCCTGCGCCTTGCCGTATTTGAGCGTATGCGCACAGAAATCGATGGCGCGGTCGATCGACGACAGGAGTTTTGGCGCCAGACGCTTGACGGTGGGGTCGTCGACCATGCTGAGACGGTCGGAAATCAGCTGCGCGCTGGTCAGCATGTTGCGCAGGTCGTGACTGATCTTGCTGACGGCTAGACCCAGCGCTGCCAAGCGGTTCTTCTGGTGCAGCATGTCAGCCAGTTCAAGCTGCATGCGCGCCATTTCCTGCTCGGCGACACCCAACTCGTCCTGGCGACCGCTCGGCTTGATTACTCTCGTAGGGTCTTCCGGGTTTTCGCTGAACCGGATCATGTTCTTGGTGAAACTGCGCAACGGCCGCACGAAGAACCACAACAGGGTCAGGAACACCAACGCTGCCGTCAGCATCGACAGAATGATCGACAGTTTCAGGATATTGGTCGAGTACTGGACCATGGCAGCGCGCAACGGGGTCTCATCGATCACGATATCGACAAACTCACCGGCGCCGTGACGGGTCAAGTCAATCACGCGGATGGTGCGGCCGTCGCCGGCCAGAAGGACCTCGAAAGCGTCCCAGACCCAGGTCACCTTCATGGCGTTGCGCAGATCGTAACGCCGGTCGATGTCCATGGGTTCCTTGGTGGTGAGGATGAGATGGCGGGCATTGCCGCGGCGCAGGGCCACGGTCTTGGCCTGGGCGTTGGCCAGCAGTTCGCGTTTCAGTTCTTCGGACACCATCTGGTCTGGGGTTGCTTCGAGCACCAGGGAGGCAATCTGTGCCGCCGCCAGCCTTTCCTTCAGCCAGGATATGCGGAAATTGGCGATCGACGGCACATAGATCAACACTTCGCCGACCATGACGAAGACGATGGTCAACAGCAGCAGCTTGCCCGACAGCCCGCGCGCGATCCGCGCCCGCACGTGTTCGGGCGGGCCGTCGTGCGGGCCATTCTTGGTGCCGTCTTTTGAACTCGGTTCTTCCGCCATGTCCTCACTCTTCCGGACCACAACCGTCAGGTCCGGGATTGCGTCGTAATTGCCGTGTCCCGGGCCGCCTACCCAAGTTTCGCCAGCATCTTGATCAGCCACCGCAGCCAGGGCTTGCCCAGACTCGATGTATAATACCCATATGCGGCGCGTTTGCTAATTTCCCCTAACGTCGGATAAGGCACGACGTATCCCGTCATGTCCTTGATCTTCAGTCCAGACGACATCGCCAGCACCCACGGCTGAATCAGTTCTCCGGCACTGGCGCCGACGATCGATGCGCCCAGGATCCTGCCCCGGTTGGTCGTGGTCACCTTGACCAGGCCGGTTGTCTTGCGTTCGGCCATGGCGCGGTCGTTTTCCGCGTAAGGCCACCGCATGACGCGGATCTTGCCATGTTTCTCGCGGGCCTCTTCTTCCGTCAGGCCCACATGGGCCAATTCCGGGTCAGTATAGGTCACCCAGGGAATGGCGCTGTAGTCGGCCTTGACCGGCATCCGGAACAGGGCATTCCTGATCACCAGACCGGCGTGGTAGTTGGCCACGTGAGTAAACTGCAGGGCGCCGGCAACGTCACCAATGGCATAGACTTTCTTGTTGGTGGTTTTCATGCCGGCGTCGACCTTGATGCCGCGGCGGTCATATTCGATGCCGGCGGCTTCCAGCCCCAGGCCTTCGACATTGGGGTTGCGGCCGGCGGCAATCAGCAGATGACTGCCGGTGATTTTTTTGGCAGCGCCGTCTTCCTCAATCGCGACCGTGATGCCCTTGTCGCCGTGGGAGACGTTCTCGACCTTGACGCCGGCACGGATATCGACGCCGTCCTCCATGACCTTGTCGAGCACAATCCTGGTCAGTTCAGGGTCGTCTTTCGCAAGCGGCTGGAACAGCTCCAGGACCGTGACCTTGGAACCCAGCCGGCGATGGGCCTGGGCCAGTTCGATGCCGATCGGACCGCCCCCGATGACGATCAGGTGTTCGGGCCGTTCTGTGTTGTCGAAGATCGTCTCGTTGGTGTGGTAGGGCACATCGTCGAGACCGTCGATCGGCGGTACACCCGCCGACGAACCGGTCGCGACCACGAACCGCCGGGCGGTGATCTCGTGATCCCCGGCAACAACGGTTCCGGCGTCCTTGAACCAGCCCGCCTCCTCGATCACAGTGACGCCCAATCCGGTGAACCGCTCCACGGAATCATTGGGAGCGATCCCGTCTATGACATCGTGAATGTGATTGTGAACCGCCTCAAAATCGACCTTGGCAACACGTTTGCCGATTCCGAACGCAGGCCCTGCGGCCAGAACATGGGCCTGTTTCGCCGCCGCAATCATCGCCTTCGACGGAACGCAGCCGTAGTTCAGGCAGTCGCCGCCCATCCGGCCGCTCTCCAGAAGCACCACGCTGACGCCAAACTGAGCGGCGGCGGCGGCAACCGACAGGCCGCCCGAACCGGCGCCAATAACGCAAATGTCAACCTTGTGATGCGTGGTCATATCGCTCCCCTGGCGTCCGGACCGTTAATGCAGAAGCTTGTTAAGTCGCGCCGCCGGCCCGTCGGGCGCGAAATTTTTTGATCGCAATCGGAACAAGGGCCACCAGGCCCAGCCCGACAAAGGCGGCAATAATCTCGACATTGAGCAGTTTGCCAGGGTTGATCGAAAAAACACATTCAAGATCGGCCTGGCCGGCGGCTTTGTCCGCCAGGCAGGTCTGGTGTTCCTTTTGCTGGTCTTCGATGATCCGGTCAAGGCCGGACCCCAGTGACGCGAAGACAAAGGTTCCCGGAATGATGCCCAGAAACGTTCCGGTAACGTAGGTTGAAAGCCTCACTCCCAACAATGCCGGCGCCAGATTCACAAGCCAGAATGGAAACGCCGGCACCAGACGCAGAAAAAGCAGATAACTCAACGCGTTTTCCCGGAAGCCGCTTGCCAGCTTGTCGAGAAAGGGACCTGCTTTGGCCGACAGTGTTTCCCCAAGAGACGATTTTGCGATCAGAAAGAGTACGGTGGCACCAGTGGTGGCGGCCACGACTGTGGCCGGTCCGCCAACGACCAAACCAAACAAAAAGCCACCGGTGATCGTGAGCAAGGCGCCGCCAGGCAGCGACAACGCGACCGCGGCGACATAGATCCCCATATAGGCCAGTATCGCAGCGAGGTAATTCGCAGAAACATACTCTTGCAGGACATCTCGATTCTTCGCGACAAATTCCAAGGAGAGATAACGGTGCCATCCGTTGAAGATGACGATTCCGGCAATGGCGGCCAGGACGATAAGGGGCAGAAACCGCCGGACCAGTCCCGGTCCACCGGTCGATGTGCCGGTGTCCTCGTTTAACTCACGCATTGTCCGTATCCGTCCCTATGCAGCCGTTCCAGCTTATCACGCGCTGCCAAATAGGCTATTGGTGAATTTCCTGAGCTATGCCGATTCAGATCACGCGGTGGTGTGATACATATTCTCTAACGCCGCGAAGGTGGGACCCGTTCACTCGCTTGTGATATATCGTCATCGACCGTGACAAATCCGTCATCGGACCGAAACCGCTGCGCGCCGACAAAATTACGGCTAAAGGCAAGCGTCTCATTGACTTGGGGCGGATGTACGCCTATAAGCCCGCTCGACTAACATTTTGGCGAAAAATCGAGCTGTTTTCCTGTGTGCGGCGGCATGATCCAAAACTTCGCCCGTCACTGCGGCAAAGAGCCGTGAACAGCAGACCTGATTTCGCGGAGAAAGACTGTGAAACGTACATATCAACCAAGCGTCCTGGTGCGCAAACGCCGCCACGGGTTTCGTGCCCGCAAGGCGACAAACGGCGGAATGAAAATTCTGGCAAACCGTCGGGCACGGGGGCGTAAACGCCTGTCCGCATAGGACAATCCGCCTTGAAAAAGGTGGGATTCGATCGCCGATGGATCGCCTTAAGAAAAGACCGGACTATCTCAAAGCCGCCAAGGGCAAACGCTGGGCAACCATGAGCGTGGTTCTGCAGGCCAGGCGGCGCCAGGATGACAATGCGATGCGGGTCGGCTTCACGGTTACCCGCAAGGTCGGCAATGCCGTTGTCCGGAACCGGGTGAAACGGCGGCTGAAAGAGGCGGCAAGACAGATGATTGTGTCCAAGGGCAATGCCGGTTTCGATTACGTGCTGATCGGGCGGCGCGGCACCTTGACGCGCGCCTATAGCGGCATTCTCGAAGACCTGTCCCTTGCGCTCGACAAGGTGCATGGGCAATACCACACAACACGAAATCTTGTGGCGAACACGGCCCCGCACGGTGCGTGCGGTTGACGGGCGTGGCTTCCACAATGACCGAAACGGTGAATCTTGATGGGTGAAAACCGGGAACTTCTCTTAGCAGTCACGCTCTCGATCCTGGTCCTGATCGGCTGGCAGTTCTATATCGGCGTCCCCACGGTCGAAGAGAAAAAGGCCGCGCAACAAACCGAGCAGTCGCAGAACCTAAAGCCAGGAACACCTGCACCGTCGTCCACGCCGGGCGCGCCGGCACTGCCGGCGGTTGCGCCTTCGGCGGCTGTATCACGTGAAAAAGCTCTCACGGAGTCTCCGCGGGTGGTCATCGATACCCCCAGTCTTGCCGGCTCCATCAATCTCAAGGGCGCGCGGATTGATGATCTGCGGCTGACGCAGTATCGCGAGACGATTGAACCCGACAGCCCGCAAATCGCCCTGTTTTCGCCAAGGGAGACGGCAAGCCCATATTATGCAGAATATGGCTGGGTGGCGACCCAGGGCGCCACCGTCAAGCTTCCCGGGCCGGATACGGTTTGGACCGCGCCGGCGGGCGTGGCGCTGACCCCGGCAACCCCGGTCACCCTGTCCTATGACAACGGCGAAGGCCTGACCTTCAAGCGGACGGTGAGTGTCGACGACAAGTTCCTGTTCACTGTCAAGCAATCGGTGAGCAACAACTCCAGCGTCCCCGTGACACTGCATTCCTATGCTCTGATTTCGCGCCATGGTCTGCCGGCGATCGAAGATTTCTTCGTCCTGCACGAAGGCATGATCGGGCGATTCAGCGAAGACAACAGCACGACGGAAATCGACTATTCCGACCTGGAAGGCGAGGAGCGGCTCAGAAGTTTTGCGTCCACCGGCGGATGGCTAGGCTACGTGGACAAGTACTGGGCAACAGTGCTCATGCCCGATCAGGCGGCAAAGATATCGGCGCGGATGTTCAGCACTCCTTTGGGGGGCAAGGAAGTTTTCCAGACCGACTATCGTCTGGACGCCAAGACAGTGCCTGTGGGTGCTGTGATCGAATCCTCCAGCAATCTGTTTGCCGGAGCCAAGGTGGTGTCGATCATCAATGGCTATGAGGAATCGCTCAAGGTCGAGCATTTGAACCTGCTGATCGACTGGGGATATTTCTTTTTCATCACCAAGCCGATGTTCACGCTGCTGGACTGGCTCTACAAGCTGGTCGGCAATTTCGGCATCGCGATCCTGCTGGCAACGGTCCTGATCAAGCTTGCCCTGTTTCCGCTTGCAAACAAGTCCTACGTGTCCATGAGCAAGATGAAACTGCTGCAACCGGAAATGCTCAAGATCCGCGAGCGCCTTGGCGACGACAAAGCCAAACAGCAGCAGGCGATGATGGAGCTTTACAAGAAGGAAAAGGTCAACCCGATGTCCGGCTGTCTGCCGATCGTGGTTCAGATCCCGATCTTCTTTGCGCTCTACAAGGTTCTGTTCGGCACGATCGAAATGCGGCACGCGCCATTCTACGGCTGGATCCAGGATCTGGCCGCACCCGATCCGACATCGATGTTCAACCTGTTCGGCCTGATCCCCTGGGACCCTCCGAGCTTCCTGATGATCGGCATCTGGCCGCTGATCATGGGGATCACGATGTTCCTGCAGATGCGCCTCAATCCGACACCGCCGGACCCGGTGCAGGCGCAGATCTTTACCTGGATGCCGGTGTTCTTCACGTTCCTGCTGGCGACATTCCCGGCCGGCCTTGTGATCTACTGGGCGTGGAACAACTTCCTGTCGATCCTCCAGCAGTACACCATCATGACACGGCAGGGCGTGAAGGTGGAGCTGTGGGGCAACCTCAAGGGCACCTTCTCGTTCGGCAAGAAAAAGGAAGAAGGGCCGAGCTGACGGGCGATCTCGTCTTGCTCGGAGCCTGACGTGGAATGATCCAAGAGTCAGCTCAGACGCCGCAACCGCCCGAATTCGATGCTGAATTGCTGGAGGATGCCCGCAAGCTGTTTGCCGGTCCGTGCACCTTCGTCAAGGGCGTCGCCGAGCTGGACCAGCTTCCCGATCTGGACCGGATGGAAGTGGCCTTCGCCGGCCGCTCCAACGTGGGAAAGTCGAGCCTGCTCAACGCCTTGACCAACCGTACCAGCCTTGCCAGAACTTCAAACACGCCGGGCCGGACCCGGGAACTCAACTATTTTGAACTCGGCGACCTGCTCTACATCGTCGACATGCCGGGCTACGGCTATGCCAAGGTAGAAAAACGGCTGGTGGCGGCGTGGAACAAGATGATCCGGCAATTCCTGCTCGGCCGCACCGAGCTGCGGCGCGTCTTCCTGCTGATCGACGCACGCCACGGCCCCAAGCCCAATGACATCGAAGTCATGACGTCGCTAGACGCCGTGGCCGTGTCCTATCAGATCGTCCTGACCAAGATCGACAAAATCAAATCCGGCGAACTGTCAAAGGTGTTCAAGCACACCGCCGACGTAATTTCGAAACATCCGGCAGCCCACCCGGACATACACCTGACCTCGAGCGCGAAAGGCACCGGCATCGATGCGCTGCAGGCGGAAATCGTCGCGCTGGCCCGTCTGTGAGGTTTGGTCTATAAGCCGACGCATCACGCATTTTGACCGGACAAGCAGATCATGAATTCATCGTCCCCCGGAACCGACTTTGCGCTTGAAGACAAGGCCCGGATACTCTCCGAAGCCCTGCCCTTCATGCAGAAATACGATGCCAAGACCGTGATCGTGAAATATGGCGGCCACGCCATGGGCGACGACGCCCTGGCCAGGGCTTTTGCCCGCGACATCGTCCTGCTCAAGCAAAGCGGTGTCAACCCGGTGGTGGTCCATGGCGGCGGCCCGCAGATCGGGGCGATGCTCGAGCGGCTGAAGATCAAGAGCGACTTCGCCGACGGCCTGCGGATTACCGACAAGGCGACTGTCGACGTGGTGGAGATGGTACTGGCGGGGTCGATCAACAAGGAAATCGTCACGGCCATCAACCAGGCCGGCGGGCGGGCGGCCGGGCTTTCGGGCAAGGACGGCAATCTGGTGGTCGCGCGCAAGCTGACCAGGACCAAGCAGGATCCGGAATCGCGCATCGAGCGGGTGCTCGACCTGGGCTTTGTCGGCGAGCCGGAACGCATCAACCCCGAGCTCTTGAACACCTTCATCGACAGCGACGTGATCCCGGTGATCGCCCCGATCGGCGTCTCCGCCACCGGCGAGACCTTCAACATCAATGCCGACACCGTGGCCGGCGCCCTGGCAGGCGCCATGAATGCCAAACGCCTCCTGTTGCTGACCGACGTTGCCGGCGTGCTCGACAAGGACGGCGCGCTGGTGCCGGAACTCAGCGTGCCCCAGGCCAAGGGACTGATCGCCGACGGCGTGATCTCGGGCGGCATGATCCCGAAGATCGAAACCTGCATCTACACCGTCGAACAGGGTGTCGAGGGCGTCGTCATCGTCGATGGCCGGGTCGCCCATTCGGTCCTGCTGGAGTTGTTCATGGAAGGCGGCTTCGGCACCCGCATCAGCGCGTCGGGGATTGCGGTCTGAATGAGCGGCGCAGAATTGGAAGCGTTGATTTTATCTTCCTTTCCACATTGATCCGGGAGCGCTGGACAGTGTTTCGCAAAAATGGAGCGCAACGACTGAATGACGAATCCGGACAGAAAAGCCCAAAGAACGCCGAGCAATCAAAGCTCCGTGGTATCCAAATGCACACGGCTTCTGGACATCCTGGCCGATGCGGGAAAACCCCTCAGTTTCGCGGAGATTGTCGCACGATCGGGCTTCGTGAAAAGTTCCGCGCATCGGATCATCGCCATAATGCTGACGGAAGGCCTGGCAGAATACGACGATCGGGCAAAGACATACTGGATAGGCCCCAAACTGATGAGCTGGGCAATGCGGGCCTGGCGGAGTACCGATCTTCAAAGCGTTGCAGCCGACGAATTGGAGCGGTTGCGTGAGGCGACGGGTCACAACGTAGAGCTTGCCGTACGGGACGGGGAACGCGTTTTGTATCTTCGCACTTTCAACAGTTATCCGGTGCGGCTAGCCGCCAAGGCAGGCGATCATGCACCGCTGCATTGCACCGCGATCGGTAAGGCGTTGACGGCCTTTCTGCCGGAACACGAACAGGCCGGTGTGGTCGAGGGAATAGAATTCCGGCCGTTTACGGAGTATTCCTGCACAGACCGGACCTCGTTTGAAGAGGAACTCGATCAAGTAAGAAAGCAAGGATATGCTGTTTGCGACCGTGAGGAGTTTTTACAGGTCTGCGGCATTGCTGCACCAATTTTTGACTTCGAGCAATCTGTACAAGGCGCGTTTTGCGTATGGGCATTGACCGATAGGGCAGGAATGGATTTCGTCCGCGGTTTTGTTCCTCTTGTGCTTGATACGGCACAAAGAATCTCAGCACGACTGGGCTATCAGGACCTTTGACCCCTGTGTTCGGGGCGGTAGTTCCAGCGTTCGTGACCAAGAAAATTGTTGACTCCAATCATTCAACGCGGCGAGTATTGTATTACGGTATATTTGTTCTGTAATACAGAACTATTAAAGATTGAATGTTCTGATTTCCTCTGCGCGCTGGGTGATTGCATAATGGATTTGCAGACCAACAGATTGTCTACGATTGAAGACAAGCCGCTTTGGTCTGTAACAGCACCCGAACGGCCTGCCGGTACGCCTCTCAACACCGACCTGACTTGCGATATCGCCATTGCCGGTGCCGGCTTCACCGGCCTGCGTGCAGCTCTGGCGCTGGCGGAGGCGGGCTGCAAGGTTGCCGTCTTCGATCTTGGCGACGTGGGATTCGGCGCCGCGGGCCGAAGCGGTGGACAGGTCAATCCGATGCTGCCCGTGGCGCGTCCGGGAGAATTGCTTGAAGCCGTCGGCGGTACCTATTTTGAACGAATGGCGGAAGTGTCACTCGGATCGGCCGACGAACTGTTTGACCTTGTGCGCCGCTACGACATCGACTGCGATGCCCGTCAGCACGGATGGATCCGGGCTGACCACAGTCCTGCCGCGTGCGAACTGGCCAGAGCCGCTGCCCGGGACTGGAACAGGTTCGGCGCCGGGTTTGAGTTTATCGATGGCGACGACGTGAAACGGATGACCGGTTCACCCCGTTACTCTTCTGCCACGTTCTCCGGAAAGGGCGGCGCGGTGCAACCGCTCGCTCTGGCGCGCGGCCTTGCCAAGGCGGCGGAACAGGCCGGGGCCATAATCTATGCCCACTCCGCGGTATCGGACCTCAAGCGTGTGGATCAGCGCTGGATAATGAAAGCTGCCGGGCATCAGGTGAAGGCCGACAAGGTTTTGCTGGCAACCAACGGATACACTGACGAGCTCTACACCGGCCTGAAGAACTCAGTTCTGCCGCTGACCCCGGTTCAGATTGCAACCGGACCGCTGGACGAAGAGGAAATTGGCCCAATCCTGCCGGACGGACAGACGATTTCCGACACCCGCCGACTGATCATGTATGCCCGCCGTGAACCGAACAATCGTTTCGTGTTCGGCGGCATAGGATTCCAGAAACTGCTTGACCGGGTCGGTGGACATAAGTGGCTGCTAAAGGATGTCGCTCGGGTCTTCCCCTCCATTCGGCCGGGCAGCTGGCGCTTCAGATGGAGCGGGCGGATAGCGATCACAACGGATAAAGTTCCGCATTTTCACGAACCGGCACCCGGAATACTGGCGGGTCTCGGTTACAACGGACGCGGTGTAGCGATGTCGCTGGTCATGGGTCGCATTCTGGCCGAAAGGGCGCTGGGCGCCGACCCTCATCTTCTGCCGTTTCCAGTTACCCCGATCAGGCGCATGGCCTTTCGCGATATTCAGACAATTGGTGCCGGCGCCGCAATGAGATTTCTGCGTTTTCGAGACAACATGGAGTTTGGCTAAGAGATACACAGCTGAGAATTCGGCGTTCTGCACTCAAACAAAAATTGGTATGGTGTGATCGTAGCGACTTCTTGCCGTCGTGCGTGAAAACCATGCGTGCTCGGAATTGCAGGAATAACGAAGAGTTTGGATCCAATGGGAGGAATAGAAGTGAGACCTTTATTTAAGACGACAATTTTTGCGGCGGCCGGGGCATTTGCCATGGTTGCGGTATCCACGGCGCAGGCTGCGGAGAAAGTCAACGTTGCTTTTTTTCTGGAATGGGCAACGCCAAACCTGATTGCAAAAGTCGACAAAGCCTATGACAAGGCGATGGGCGTCGACGTTAACTGGGTTGATTTCACAACCGGCACGGCAATGACGGAGGCCATGCTGGCGGGCGACATCGACATTTCCTATTCTCAGGGCCTGGCGCCGTTTGTGACGGCTATCCAGCAGGGTGCGCCGTTGAAAATGATCGGCATTGCCGTCGTTTACGAAGCCAACGACTGCTTTGTCAAAAACGGGCTGGGTATCGATTCATCCAACGCTTCGGAGCTTGAGGGCAAAACTGTAGCGGTGCCGTTGAACACAATGGCTGACTACGCGTTCCGCAGTTACATGTCGCATCTGAAAGTCGACATCTCGAAGATGAAGATTGTCGATCAGGCTCCGCCGGACGGTGCCAAATCACTGGCTGACGGCGCGGTCGACATGGCTTGCGTATTCGGTGGTGTGGCCTCGAGTGCTGCGGCCGAAGTGGGCAAGGCCATCATGTCCAGCAAGCAGAAGGTAGACGCCGGAATCGGTTCGTTTGACGTGATATCAGTCACTGAGAAATTCGCGACCGAAAATCCTGAACTGGTGAAATCATTCCTGGAAGTCACCGATGATGCGAACAGTTCCTGGAAGGGTACCGACGGGGAATACCAGAAAGCGGCCACGGCCTCCGGCATGGATGTTGATACGACCAAGACCCAGGTTTCAGGGTTCATCATGCCGTCCAACAAGGAGCAGCTGGAAAAGTATTTCGGCAAGGACGGCATTGCGGCCGCAGCTGCGGCATCGCTTGGCCTGGTCTTCTCCGGGGACTCGGATGGCTCGGCGATTGCCAAGACAATCGACAGCTCTTTCCTGAAATAGGACGACGTCGCACAAAACGGGAGGAGGCTGCGGGATGCGGCCTCCTTTCCTGTCTTTCTGAAAAATTGCTTGCAGGTGATTTTGTTCTGGCAACCCGGGTATCGCCCTTGCCATCCGCACTCTCCGGAACTTAAGATCCCGCATTCACCTTGGGCCGAGGCATGCATGTGGTCTCCTGAGATCGCATGGTTCACAAAAATCGATGATCAGAAGTACATAATGGCAGACCTTGTTTGCAAAGACCTAAGCATGACGTTCACCAACCCGCAAACGGGTGGAATCGTCGAAGCGTTGAAAAACATAAACTTCACTCTAAAAAAGGGTGAATTGTTGTCCGTGCTCGGCCCGTCCGGCTGTGGCAAGACGACGCTTTTGAACATGCTTGCCGGTTTTATCAATCCCACGAGTGGTACGGCCGAGCTCGGAGGCAACGTGATCGAAGCCCCTGGCGTGGAACGCGGCATGGTGTTTCAACAAGGCGCCTTGTTCGAATGGTTGCCGGTTTCCAAGAATGTCGATTTCGGACTTCGTATGAAGAAGACCGATTCGGAGACAAGCAAAAAGCTGGTTGAGAAGTGGCTCGACATTGTCGGCTTGCAGGGCTTTGGCGACACACCGACCTATCAGTTGTCGGGAGGCATGCAGCAACGTGTGGCGCTGGCACGATGCCTGGTGAACGATCCGGACGTGATCCTGATGGACGAGCCGCTCGGGGCCCTGGACGCGTTGACACGCGAAAAGATGCAATCCCTGGTGCTGGAACTGTGGAAGGAAACCGGCAAGACCATCATGATCATTACCCACTCGGTTGAAGAGGCTCTGCTGTTGGGTGAACGGCTGTTCGTCATGGCGCCCCGCCCGGGCCGGGTACACAAGGAATACAATTTGCCGTTTGCCGAACGCGGCCTGACGGAGTCTCTTCGCGATATAAAACAGGACGCTCACTTTTCTGAAGTGCGCGAAGAAATTCTGACGATGATTTGGAACATGGAAGAAGAGATTATGGGTCGTGTTTGAATGGCTGTCAGATAACCGCGCGTCGATTGCGGCGGTGCTTGTTGTCCTGTTGGTGATGACGTTTGTTGCTTCGATCTATATCGGACGAAGACAGAATGCACTGACCGCCAACGACGAAGTCTTTGGCGATCCTGAACGGACCAAGGGCGGTTGGTACTGGGCGGTATGCGGTATTTCGGCACTGATGCTCGTCTGGTTCTATTTTTCGTGGGGAGCCGGCCGGGCATTCTATCCGCAAGCTGCAAACGAAATGTGCCAGATTGCGAAACTTGAAGAAGCAATCTCGCCGATCAAGGCGGCTCTGCCGATCGGGTCGCGTTACTACAAGTCAACCTTGCTGGTCGCGCGGAACACCGCCCAACTGAAGGATCTGCAAACGCAAGTCCCGGCGAACGTCTTCTCAAGCGAAGAACAGGCAGAGCTTGCGGCATTGGTTGACCAGATCGGCCATTTGATTGCCAACTCTTCGGATCCCGCCAATCTGAGCCAGCGTTCCAAGGATGAGCTGGTCGCGCTGTCGGCAAAACTAGATGACCTGGCTGCAGAACTCAATGCAGGGCCCAATGGCCTGACCCCATCAAGTGAAGCTTTGGCGCAACCGAAATGGGGTACGACGAACGTCGAGATTCCCGTGCTGCCTATGACCGGCAAGGGTGTCCTGTTCGACAACGTGGCGACCAAGGCGAAGGACATTACAACCCTTTTCAACAAGATCAGAAACCATTTGCCAGCCAATGATCTACTGATCGCCGACACCAAGAATCGTATCGACGCTTTGAAGGAAGTCAATGAAGCAGGCGGCTTTGACGAGAAAACCGCTGATGCGCGCACGACCTATGTCAAGGCCATCGAACGGATCTTCCGCAGGCTCGATGACGGTATCATTTTTCCTGCCGCATCCCTGGAAGGCGTCAACACGGCGATCGCCAATCTTGATGCCGCCCAAGACGACGCGCAGGGCGGTTTGCGGCTGGTCGACGCACTGCTGTTTCCAGGCCAGGGCGTTGTCAAGTCGCGCACCCAGTGCACAGAGCAAGGCTCCGCGCGGTGGTTGCCGAAGCCAACCGACGTGGTTGCCACATTTGCCCGCCTGGCTAATCCCGATGTCGAGAACGGCGGCGGCTACAGAGGCGTGACATTGCTGTGGTGGAAGTGGCTGCCGGTGGCTGATGTGGTCGGCTTCTTTGTGCCCGACTGGATCGCCGACATCTGGCCGGGGGAGTTTGCACGCCACGGCGCCGAAGGCACGATAACACCCAACTTCAAGGACAAACTGCTTTCGTTCGCACAAGGGGAAGTCTCCCTCGGCTACATTCCCATGCTCGACGGCCACATCTGGGATTCCTTGTTCCGGGTCCTGGTGGCGCTTGCCCTCGGTATCTTGCTCGGCGTGCCTCTGGGCCTTTTCATGGGCGTCGCGAAGTTCTTCAAATCGTTCTTCGACCCTCTAATCGAGCTCTACCGTCCAGTCCCACCGCTCGCCTGGGCCCCACTCATTCTGACGATCTTCGGCATCCAGGACGACGGCAAGATCTTTCTTCTGTTCATGGTGGCCTTTGCGATCATGGTCATCTCGGCACGCACCGGCGCCTCAGGCACCCAATTGTCCAAGATCCGCGCGTCGCACTCCCTGGGGGCGACAAACGGCCAGATCATGCGCAATGTCATTTTGCCAAATGCGCTCCCTGAGATTTTGACCGGCATCCGGATTGCCATTGGCGTTTGTTGGGGCACGCTTGTTGCTGCCGAAATGCTCGCCGGCACGACCGGCGTCGGCTTCATCGAGAATATCGCGCGTACGGTGTCAGACTACGAACTCATCTGGGTGACGATTCTGATCATGGGCGTGCTGGGGCTGGTGTTCGACCTGATCATGCGATGGGTGATCGACAAAACCATTCCGTGGCGCGGCAAGGGTTAGGTCCGGATTCTCTGCGGGACCCTGCCGGTCATGCAGAGTTGCGGCGTCGATCCGGCGGTGGTCCATGGCGGCGGCCAGCAGATCGGGCGGGATCCGGACATAGGATTCGTCGGCGAGCCGGGGCGTATCAAGCCGGAGATTCTCAACACCTTCATCGACAGCGATGTGATCCCGGTGATCGCCCCGATCGGCGTCTCCGCCACCGGCGAGACCTCCAGCATCAATGCCGACACCGAGGCCGGTGCGTTTGCCGGCGCCATGAATGCCAAGCGCCTCCTGCATTTGACCGATGTCGAGGGCGTCGTCATGGTCGACGGCCGGGCCGCCCATTCGGTCCTGCTGGAGCTGTTCATGGAAGGCGGCTTCGGCACCCGCATCAGCGCGTCGGAGATTACGGCTTGAGGCTCTGGTTCCGACCGGCGCTGTTTGCCTGACCGGCTTAGACAAGTGTCTTCTGTTGAAGGTATTACAGACCATCGGGCCGTACTTCCGCAGTTCTCAAAAGTGCAAACTCCGGACTCTCGCTGTACCTCGACATTGACCGCAATACCTCAAAATCGCGATCCTGGTGGAGAAGCCGTCCACAGCAGCATCAACAGGCTCCCAAATGAAGGAGTTATTGCTCTCTTGCTTTTTGTATCTCCGTTTTCGAGACGGCATCAGAGCACCTCTCAGACGGTAGTTCTCCTCGCAAGATTTCCAGCTTGCGTCCAATAACTGCTTTGTTGAAAACGCCCGTTCGTGTGGAGTTTTTGGCTCCAGGTCACAAAACCGCAAGGATATACTCTACCCGTTAGGGTTGTAATAGACATGTTTGTGTATCGTGTGCGTGCATCTCCAGAGTTGCAGCGCCGGAGGTCCTCGTGTCGGCGCACGAGGACGACAATCAAGAAGGGCGGCAAAGCCACCGCTCTGGCGGTGCAATGCCGATCGGCTCAAGGACTGAATCCCATAGATCGCAACATGCGTTAGTGTTCAACTGCTTGACACAATCAGGACCTCAAGGCTGTCAAACCGATCTGTTGCAATGAGGCATCGGCCACCGGACGCCGTTATGGTTGTCGATGACGATCCGATTTTGTGCGAGGTTGCCAAGACCTGTTTCAAGAAACTTGGCGCTTTGGACATATCGGTCGCTCACAATGGAAGAGACGCGCTCGACTTCGTTGACCTACAGGGTGATCCATTCAGCTTTGTCCTGCTTGATCTCAACATGCCGGCGATGGACGGTGTTCAATTCCTGCGGCACCTGCACAGACGAAACTATCAAGGCTCGATAGGCATCCTTGGTGGCGAAGAACCGGCAATGTTGTCGCTGTCCGCTGATCTTTCGAAAAAACTCAGCCTCGATGTCGTCGGCCCAATAAGGAAGCCTCCAAAGGTAGCTTCTCTTCAGGATCTGATCTCTCGAACCGATGCATCCTGTGGGCCGATCCAGCGGGACGAATAATCCCCATTAACCTCCGGTGAACTTGTGTCAGCTCTTCGCCGCCAGGAAATTCGCTTCTGAACCCGAGTCGTGTATCTGCTTGGTTGAGTCCGAGTTGTCTCAGCGGGTTTTGTTGCCGTGAATGCGAAGCACCTGCACGTCACCTGATTGCAGGGCCTTGGCCCGGGCGAGCCAGATTTCGCCTTCGTGAACAACCTGGTTGATAAACCGCCGGTCCACTTTGCTGCGATCGATCGATTTGACAAATTTATTCCAGCCGGCATGTATCTGTTCGAGAATTTTTTCCGAGAGATCGTGGGTCGCACGAATGTCAATCCCGGATTTCCGCAATTCGTCTATGTACTGCTCGCTGGTCCAGGGATGGATTTTGTGAGGTTCGGATGCCGCCCATGTCTTGAACCTGTCGGATTCGCAATTCGGATCCTTGATCATATAGTCGGTAATCAGGATCTGTCCGTTCGGCTTCAGTCCCATGGCGGCCTGTTTCATGACCCGGGCCTTTTGGGGATAAGCAAAAAGTCGCTCGCGTGAATAGATGATGTCGTATTTGGCCGCAGCGAGCCTGAAAGTCGAGAAATCGACGACCTGCAACGGCACCCGCCGTGTCAGCATGAATGATTTTGCGAGGTCACGGGCTTTATCGAGCAACTCATGCTCGGGCTCCAGCGCCTCCATCCACAGATTCAGTTCCTTCGCCAGATGAAATGCCGTTCCGCCGAGACCGGCGGTGAGATCCAGAATGGTATGGGCCGGGTTGGCGCCTACTGGCCCCATGATTTTGCGAACCAGGGCGGCGGCGCCGGGCTCAATGAAACTTTCACCCCAAACCGCCTGCGCCGCTTTCATCTTGACAAGCGTCCACGAAACGTCCGGATCCTCAACATTGCTTGGATCGTCTATCTGAAGGTCGGACGCGTCTGCGCTGGCAGGGACCAAATCCGGTTCTGTGCCGTGCCACCACGCCAGCATGCGTGTCTTCAGGGGCCTGTCGTATTCTGAAGTTCGGGCAGGCTCAAGCGCTGAAGATGCCGGAACTTCCGTGGGGATTGTATCGATTTGCGTCACGATCGTGTCTTCCACAAGATCTTCTGGCGGTACGACATCATCGGAGATGGGCATAAGAGGCGCCATGGACAAAAAGGCGGTGATCACACCGGTTTGGGCATCGGTCAGTTGGCGCGTCTTGTGCAGTTGCTCGATCGCATCCTGCGGTAACGATTTCAACGTCGCTATGAAAACATCCGTCGAAACGTCGCGCAGTTCGCTGTCCGACAGTTTTTCGAAGTCGGCGACCGTCATTGCTTGATCCTTCTACTTCGCCAGAATAAAACGCCTGTTACCATCGAGGATGCCTTCCGGGCAATCGGTCAACGGTTCGGGACTAAAGTTCCCGACTGCACCGCTAAAGCCACCAACCGTACAGATGAACCCTGCCTCCAGCAGAGCACCGTCCCGGGATAACAGCGATTCCTTGGACCTGGCATTGGAGTAGACAGCACAGGCATCTCCGGTAAGCCTTGCATTTACCTCCAGTGTAATCGCGGCCTTTTTCTTGTCGTCATCAGGGCCGAGCATGCAGATCGGAATCCCTCCCATCACATGGGCTGTTGCGGATGCCGAAACAGCGCCATCGGACCAATCCGGAAACAGTTTGTTTGTCGGCTGAACCACATTCATGACAACAGAGAGTGGACCGTTATTCACTTCAACCTTCACGGTTGCAGGTCTGCCTCTTGTGCCGGTAATGGCGTTTGCAGTTTGCTGCGCCACCGCATGCAATTGATCGTAGTCAGTGGTTGCTACACGAAGCTCGTGCGCAGAGTTCACAGCGGCTGCATCTGCTATGGCTTGAACGCGTGATTGCTGACGAGAGGGGTATCCATAGTCAACCGCCAACCCGGTTGCCATTATCAACACAGGCAGGATCAACCCAAAACTCAACGCCACGCCACCGCGGCAATCAGACAGGTATCTGATTGCAGTTCTCATGCCCCCGGCCCTCCAGCCTCGGCCCGAAATTCCTTCAAGCAACCATAAGTTGTACTGACGGCCGGTTAAAAACTAGTTAGGGCACGATGTGTCCAAAGCCAATGAAGACTGATGCCAAAGCGAAACAAATCGGATGCAGAATTCGGCAAACCGAGTCATGTATCTGCTTGGTGAAGTCCGTTGCGGGTCAAAGAACAAGCCCGCTCTCGCGGGATTGAATGGTGTTTTTTGGCTCGGCGGCTGAACGTTGACTTGTCTGTTTGGGGTGACGTTTGGGGTTTGTGTCTTGAGGATTGAGTGGTTTGACCCTCACTCGAGACAGGAGACCTCCAACGACCGATACACCGACCCAAAGCATCTTGGTGCCAGGATTGCGATCACGTCGTCGATCCATCCCTCGCCGCCGTTAGGGAGGTTGGACTCCCTGCGGCGGATCCGATATTGCCCGATCAACACGGGAAATCATAAGACAAGCGCTTCACGTTTGATCGCACTCATCAATACAATTCAAAGCTGCACAATGCCCTCAAAACTGTCATGCACGTGCTTGACACGTGCACCTCCAGAATTGCAACACCGGAGGTCCTCGTGTCGGCGCACGACGACGACAATCAAGAAGGGCGGCAAAGCCACCGCTCTGGCGGTGCAATGCTGATCGGCTCAAGGACTGAATCCCATAGATCGCAACATGCGTTAACGGGCCGGCATCCGACACTCTTCACATTGGCGGACGTTGGAGAACTCAAAAACACCTGCCGGGTTGAAACTTCACCCAATTGAGTTCCTGGTTCGTACCGGTGGCAAGCACGGTGTGCCAAACCTGCATTTCGGGATAGTACTTCGCTGCTTCGTAAGCTTCGGTCAGGGCAACGATGTGTGACATGATCCACCTCTAGTCACTTATGCGAGTACGTGTCCATTCCCCGGAATCCGTTTCAAGCGCTTCGATGCCCTATTGTCGAGGTTAAGCTCCTTTGTCTGCAAGGGGTCATCCTGAGAACTGACGCAGCCGCCGAAATCCCGATGAAAAGGTGATGTACAATGGACGCTCGAGATGAGCAAACAAGCCGAGTTTGACCCCTATGCACAGCCGGAGAGCTCTTGAATGGCTGCCACGCGCGAAAGTTGACAGGAGCCACTATGATCTTAAATCTTACACGATCTGGCTTTGAAAGACGCCCATCCCGGCACACAATTCTAACGCTGGAGTTCTATCAGTGAAATTTTCATATCTGTTCGTACCCAAACCAGGACCCGGCAGGAGTGGGCTGACCGGGCTGCTCGGCTGGGCATTTTACTCGATCGGATTGTTTTTTGCGGTTGCCGGCCTACTGAGTATCCTCTCAGGCATAGCCTTTTATCTGGCGTTTGTTTTCTTTCCGATTTTTTTTCTATGCCGATGGCTGTTTTTCCTGCTGTCTCGCCGATAATCGGTTGTCCAACGGAAGTCAGACCCTACGTCGAGAACGTCGTCTCACGACAATCACGATCAGCGTACAAAAGAAGATCGCAAGCGGGGTAAACAGTGCCACCACCACTGCCGTAGCCTCGCGGCCACCATCGCGTGCTAGTGATGTCTCGCTGTGTCTATCCGGGTGATGGTAGATAGCAAAAATCCGACCAGGTGGCCATTTGCGCTGCTCCGCTTTCGTCGCATCCCACTCTTCATGGGAGTATACGCGCAGGACACTATCATCATATCGTTTGCCGGCAGCGGTGTAGCTGAGGTTGACAAACAGTGCCCACTCAGGCGGACCGCCAGAACGGTAAGACTTGATTTCTGTTCTCAACACTTTGGCATCGACTGCCGTCCATTCGTCATGGCCAATTGATGTGAGGGTGAGAAACACGGCGATCATCGCCACAAGCACACCAAGGCCACCAAGGCCACTCAAGATTAACAATCGCCAGTGTCGGCTGCTCATGTCATCATCTCATCCAAACCGGTGATGTACACCGTAGGCGGGTTCAATTCAGGCGCACAACCCTTGACCCTTGGAGAGAAGATAGACTGCCAAAGGCATCAGCCATCTCACTGCACCGTACTGTTAGTGCGGCATACCAAGTACTCCAACTGTTTGTTCACGCATGTCTGCAGTGGGTCATAAATGCCTTTACTTGGACAACTTTCTGAGTCTGCTCCAAGGCTTGTTCGGACGTTCCGGCCTGCAACTGTGCCTGGCGATGCTGAACTTTGGTGCATGCCACACCGCCACGTGGCGGATGAAAACACATGCCATGCCATCAGATGGCGCGACAGGATGAAATCGACGGTTTTTTGGCTCTCAAACCAGAGGCGATTCAGCGATAGCGCCGCACCATTCAAATACGGGTCTTGCGCAGTCAGACAATACCCCAGCTCACGACGCCAGAGCTTCGTAATCCTCATACCCGAACAGCTCCAGTTGCCAGTTAAGCTCCTGCTCCGTCAGTGGATACTGGTTGTCTTCGTCCGGCAAAAGCAGGTCATCCTGTGAAATGCCTCCAACCGTCGACTGCAACAGTTCGATCAGGGAAGCCGGCAGGCCGGCGACCCAGGCCAGGGCGCAGACCGCCTTGGCGTTGCCGCTGGAGAAGATCCTGTAGGCAAAGGCCGTGTTGGTTGCGCTCAGCATTCCCAGGGAAACCCACACCGCCATATGCTGCTCGTCCTTTGCCAGTTCGGCAACGTAGCCGACATCGAGTTTTCCGCGCTTATGCTTGTCTGCCAGCTCGCCCTCGAGCGCATCGAGCACCGCGTCCCGGTCGACAACATTGCCGTCCTGGGCTTCCAGCCTTTGCTTCATGCGTTCGGAAAGCAGTTCCGCGGTGTCCGGATCGAGGTCGTTTCTCTCGCTCAGCCGTTTGAGCAGATCGGCGGCAATATAGTTTGAGAGCTTTTCTATGACCCGGGCCGACAGGATCGGCCGCAAGGCCAGCGGTTCATGCCAGGGTTTCTGCCCGGCACCCGCCTCGGCGATGAGATCGAGCGTCTGTTCGCGGATCTGGGCTCCCGAATTGACCAGCAGGGCGGCGATCGCCTGGGTGTTGGAGGTTCCGGCAATATGGTCGGCGACATCCTCAGACACCGTGTCACGGCGCGCGATGGCGCTCAGCGCTGGTGTGCATAACTGCTCGGCTATGATGCCGATCAGCGTGGCATCGTCCAAAAGCGGCGAATGCTCCAGCACCGGGCAGCAGACCATTTCGTTGGAGTCCTTGGCGAGCAGATGCACGATATCGGCGGGCACTTGGTCGCTGGCCTTGATTTCTTCCGCCAGCATCTGCCGTATGGCAACCGACTGATCGACCGCCAGGCGGCGCAGGATTTCCTTGGCGACCGCAATCGTCTTGTCGGAGCTGTCGCAGCCGGTAGCGGCGAGCCGTCCTACCATCTTTCCGACCAGCGGCATGCGGACACAGTCTTCCGGGTCGTCGCTGAGAACCTGATCGGCCTGATGCGGCGTCGACGGATTCGCGGCTATCGCTGCCCGCGTTTCGATGTCGTGGGAAGCGGCCAGAAAGAACAGCATTTCCGGATGGGCGGTATGATCGGCCGCCACGACGCGCATTCCCGCGGTATCCTTGCGTTCCAGAATATCACGGGCGCCTACGTACGACTGCGGTTCCGGTGAACTGCCCGATGGCCCGGCTCTTGAATTGTCTCTCGTCATGGCGCCCCCCGGCTACTGTTGTGTTGTTGTTCGTGATTGACCTCGAGTGCCCGGCCGGATGCTTTTTCCGCGTCTATCTCGGCGGGCTGCTTCGCCAGCCGGAACGCCGACTTGCCGGATGCCTTCGCTTCATAAAGAGCCGTGTCGGCCCGGTTGATCAGGCTCTCGACATCCTCGGGCTGCGTCGGGTCAAAGACGGCGATGCCGATCGACATGCCGACCGGGAGGTGACGGATCTCCCCTTCCCTGGCGAGGTCGCCGCGGTTCAGGTCGAAACAGCCTTCGATCAGATCGTGTGCCTTGAGCATGGCGACGGTTTCGTCAGCCTCCTCCAGCCAGAGCCCGAATTCGTCTCCGCCGTAGCGGACCGCAACGTCGCTGGAACGGCTGGTCGACCGGATGAGATCCGCGATCGCCACCAGAACCTCGTCGCCCCGCCGGTGGCCTTCGGTGTCATTGATCGCCTTGAAACCGTCCAAGTCGATGAACAGCAGTGCGGCCCGGCATTTCTTGCGGGTGTGATGATCGAGCCGCTTTCGAACCTCGGCGACGAAGGCCCGCCGGTTCAACAGGCCGGTCAGTTCGTCCGTGCTCGACAGCCGGCGCAATTGCTCATGTTGTTCGGTCTGAACGATGGCGACAGCCACCTGATCGGACAATTGGGCAATGAAGTGCTGGTCGACGGCATCCCAGACTTCTGCACCGGGGGATGTGTCCGCCTGCCCGGCGTCACCGGCACGGCCAAAACACAAGACACCCAGAAGGTTGCCGCCATAGCGCGCCGTCCTGGCCAGGTAGGACCACTCACCTTGGGCAGATTGAGCGGAGTTGTCGGCATCGCCAAGGCTTACCTTTTCCGCCAGATCGCGCAGCACCGTCGCCGTTTGCGCCAGCGAGTTTTCCGAATAGCGCTTGGGGACCACGTGCAGCGTGGCCGCCGTATCGAGACTGAAAGGCTGGCCCGGTTTGCGTATGTAGATCCAGCACCCGGTGAGTCGGGCGGCACCAACCACGGCTGTCGTTGCGCATCTCAGCATTTCTGAGGGGTCGACCTGTTCGCGGAAGTGCCGCAGAACCCCGTTCAAACGTGCTTCACTTTCACGCCAGCGGGCGATTCTCTCCTCTTCTTCGCGTTGGCGGGTGATGTTGCGGGCAACACCGCGTGCGCCCACCCAGACACCATCGTGTTCGAAACTGGGGCGCACGGAAAGACGCAGGCACACACGCCTGTCGCCAAGCTGCAGCCAGATGTCTGCCTCATCGACCGTGCTGCGGCTTTCGAAGATCTTGGCGGCGGTGGCCCGTTCGTTGTCGCCCTTGAACAGGCTGGACCAGTGACGGCCGTGAAGCTGCGTCGACGTCAGGCCGGTCAGCCCGGTGTCGCTTGCGTAATTGAAGATGCCTTCGCGATCGATTGACCAGACAAATTCGCCGCAGGTTGTCGCCAGATCCCGGAAAAACGCGCGGCTTTCCGCAAGTGCGGTACGCAGGTGGGTTTCCACCGTGGTTTCCCAGGCCATGAGGCCGACGACGGGTTTTGTTTGCGGTCCGGTCTCAAACGGAATTCCCGCGAGCAGGAAGCTCATGGGCGGATCTCCGGCCTTGCCGTCAATCGTGACCGCCCAGCGATCAGGAGTTCTGGTCAGGGCGACGGTCGAAATGCGCTGGACCAGGTCGCCACGCAGGGTGTTTGTGTCCTGAGCGGGCGCCGTCAGGATGCCCTTGGCGGCACGGTTGCACTCGAGGATGGCGCCTGACGCATCGGCGACCAGTGCCGGCCCGGGAAACCCGAGGACAAGAGATCGCGCCCAGTCGATTGTGCCGATTTTATCGGATGTGCCCATTCCAGCCCGCAGGTGCCCCCACTCTGCAAAATTAATGACGCCATGTTATAACAAGCATGTTAATGACCGCTTACCGGCGCAAAATGAGCTATCGTTCCGGTACCCCGGCATGCCCGCTGCACCGGGGCCGAGCCAAGACGGAGACATCGGTCAATGACGTCACATCATGCTGCAGATTTCGATCATGTGCAGACCTGGATCTTTGATCTCGACAACACGCTCTACCCCGCCCATTGCAACCTGTTCGACCAGGTTGACCAGAAGATGGGGGAATTCATTTCGCGCTTCCTGGACGTTGACCGGGTGGAAGCACGCCGGATGCAGAAGAAGTATTATCATGAATACGGAACCACACTATCCGGGCTCATGAACTGCCACGGCATGGAACCGGGACCCTTTCTGGACTTCGTGCACGACATCGACCACACCGCAATACCGGTGGACCACGACCTTAATGACACACTCAGCCGCCTCGAAGGCGACAAGTACGTGTTCACCAACGGCTCGGTCCGCCACGCCGAAAACGTCATGAACCGCATCGGGATCACCCATCATTTTTTGGATATCTTCGACATCGTGGCTGCCGACTACGTGCCGAAACCGGAGGCCAGAACTTATGAGAAGTTCCTTGCGGCGACCGGGATCGAGTCCGCCAGCTCGGCCATGTTCGAAGACATCTCGAAGAATCTCATCTGTCCGCATGATCTGGGCATGAAGACGGTGCTGGTGCGCTCGCCCGAGGAGCGCCGGGCGGACCACAGCAACGAATGGGACGGGGTCGGGGCCGACGAACCGCACGTTCACCATGTGACCGACGATCTGGTGAGATTTCTCCAGCCCCTGACGCTCGACAGGGCCTGAATCGGGTCCGGAGGCGACGCGGTCCGGTTGTCCCGGCAGCATGCCTTTGAAATATCATTGACACAGCACCGACGGCGGTTAATCTCCGCGCGCCGGTCGACCGGATTGACTCCTTTTCCAGGAAAGACATTCTATGAGCCACGATCAACTTGCCGCCGTCATCGACGACGCCTTTGAAAACAGAGACACCATCAGCTCTTCGACACAGGGCGAGATCCGCGATGCCGTGGAACAGGCCCTCAACCTGCTTGACAGCGGTCAGGCCCGGGTCGCGGAAAAGTCCGGTGGCGAATGGCAGGTCAACCAGTGGCTCAAGAAGGCCGTTCTGCTGTCTTTCCGGCTCAACGACATGGCGCCGATCTCCGGCGGTCCGGGCGGCGGCACGTGGTGGGACAAGGTCGACAGCAAGTTCAAGGGATGGTCGGCAGACGATTTCAAGAAAGCCGGATTCCGGGCGGTGCCCCATTGCGTGGTGCGCAAATCGGCGTATATCGCGCCGGGCGTTATCCTGATGCCGAGTTTCGTCAATCTCGGCGCCTATGTGGACTCGGGCACGATGGTGGACACGTGGGCAACCGTCGGGTCGTGCGCCCAGATCGGCAAGAATGTGCACCTGTCCGGCGGCGCCGGCATCGGTGGCGTTCTGGAACCGCTGCAGGCAGGTCCCGTGATCATCGAGGACAACTGCTTCATCGGCGCGCGTTCCGAAGTCGTCGAGGGCGTGGTCGTCGGAGAGGGCGCCGTCATCTCCATGGGCGTTTTCATCGGCGCCTCGACCAAGATCGTCAACCGCGAGACCGGCGATATCCACAAAGGCTGGGTGCCGCCCTATTCGGTGGTCGTACCCGGATCGCTGCCCGGCGCTGCCCTGCCGAACGGCCAGCCGGGACCGTCGCTGTACTGCGCGGTCATTCTCAAGACCGTTGATGAAGGCACGCGTTCCAAGACCTCCATCAATGAACTCCTGAGAGACTGAGTTTTCCGCGCAAACCAGCCGATCATTCCACTCGGGAGACCCAAACCCAATGTCCGGTCAGAGCCGTCACGATCCGGTTGAAATTGCCCAGTCCCTGATCCGTTGCCCCAGCGTCACGCCGGCAGAAGGCGGTGCGCTCGATTACCTGGAAGACATGCTTTCGACGGCTGGATTCCGCTGCACGCGGCTGCCGTTCAGTGCGCCGGGGACCCCGGACGTGGACAATCTCTATGCCCGGTTCGGAGACCAGGCACCGAACCTGTGCTTTGCCGGCCATACCGATGTGGTGCCGCCGGGCCCTGAAGACGCCTGGTCGGTGGCGCCCTTTGCCGGTGAGATCGTGGACGGCACGCTCTACGGCCGGGGGGCGGTTGACATGAAGGGCGCAATTGCCTGTTTTGCCGCCGCGGCGCTCGACCGCGTGGCAACCCTCGAACCCGGCCAGGGCTCGGTCAGCCTGTTGATCACCGGCGACGAGGAAGGCCCCTCGGTCAATGGCACGGTCAAGATGCTCGACTGGCTTGCCCGCAACGGCGAGACGCTCGATCACTGTATCGTCGGGGAACCGACCAACCCCGAAAGTCTGGGCGATGCCATCAAGATCGGGCGGCGCGGCACCCTGACCGGCACCCTGGCGGTCAGGGGCGTACAGGGTCACGTCGCCTATCCGCATCTGGCGCACAACCCGATCCCGCCGCTGATCGACATTCTTGCCCGCCTGACAAAGGAGCCGCTGGATCGGGGCACCGATGCCTTTCAGCCGTCGAACCTGGAGATCACCACGGTCGATGTGGGCAATCCGGCGACCAATGTGATTCCGTCATCGGCCCGGGCCGCCTTCAACATCCGGTTCAATACCGAACACAGCGCCGACAGTCTCAAGGACTGGATCAGATCTCAGTGCGAGGGCGTCGCGCACGACAGGGGTTGCAGCTACGATCTGGCGTTCCTGCCCTCGGGCGACTGCTTTGTCACCGAACCTGGCCAGTGGACCGACATCGTTCGGGCAAGCGTCCGGGCCGCGACCGGCAAACAGCCGGCGTTGGCGACCAATGGCGGCACATCCGATGCGCGTTTCATCAAGGATCATTGTCCGGTGGTCGAATTCGGCCTGGTGGGCCAGACCATGCACCAGGCCGACGAACGGGTGCCGGTCGAAGATCTTGTCGCGCTGACCCGCGTCTATGCGCACATTCTTGATGCCTATTTCGACGCCAAGCACGATCGGGCGGGCGCGTGAACGCGCACCGCGGAGTCCTAAATGCCGATAATCACTGAATTCCTGAGTGCGATGATCGGCGCGTTCCGGCTCGCCAGAAGGGACGCGTCCGGACTTCAGTATTTCAATCAGACCTTTGAAGGATTCTGGCGTTCGTTCCTGGCGATTCTGCTGGTAGTTCCAATCGAGCTCGCGACCGATCTGTCCGGCCATTTAGACGCCACCAAAGAGACCGGCGACGGTGCCGACACATCGACCCTGAGCGGCCTTCCCATTCTTCTGATTATCTGGCTCGCGTTTCCCATCGCGATGGCCCTGATGACGCGCCTGCTGGGCCTGTCACATCGCTATGTACCGTACATCGTCGCCTATAACTGGTGCTCGATACCCCTGGCCCTGTTGCAGGTGCCGATTTATCTTGCCGCTGTTTCTGGACTCTTCTCCGACGTCGTGATCGGCATGCTTTACATGGCACTGCTGACGGTGCTCGTCTATTATCTCTGGTTCATTGCCTACACCGCACTGGAGACAAGCCGGATCACGGCCATGGGAATTGTGGTCTTCGACATCGCGCTCAGCGTGCTGCTTGCGGTCGTCTGGACAATGATGAACGCGGATCAGGCCTCGACATTGTCGTAATCAACCGACAGCAGATAAAGCCCGTCGGCCGGGGCCACGGGACCGCAGGCGGCACGGTCGGCAGCCTCCAGGGCTGCACCCAGATCACCCGCGGTCCACTTGCCCTCACCCACTTGCTTCAGGGATCCGGCCAGCGAGCGGACCTGGCGGTGGAGGAATGAACGGGCGCTCACCTCGATGTCGATCTCGTCGCCGGCACGCTCAACCGACACCATGTCGAGTGTCTTGACCGGCGATTTGGCCTGACAATGGGCCGATCTGAAAGTCGTAAAATCGTGACGCCCTATGAGGTATTGTGCCGCCTCGTGCATGGCGGCGGCATCGAGAGGCCTGGGCACATGCCAGGCCCGGCCGCGGTCGAGCGCCAGCTGGCTGCGGCGGTTGATGATGCGATAACGGTAATGCCGGGCGGTGGCGGAGAAGCGGGCGTGGAATTCGTCGTCGACGGCGGTTGCATCGATGATCGCGACAGGATCCGGCCTCAAATGGAAATTCAACCCATCCCGCAACCTGTCCGTCGGCCACTCCCTGGAAAGATCGAAATGAGCGACCTGGCCCAGGGCATGGACGCCGGTGTCGGTGCGCCCGGCGCCCTGGACAATGGCACGCTCACGGGTCATGGCGTGAAGGGCGGTGGCGATGGCGGCCTGAACCGAGGGGCCGTTGTCCTGGATCTGCCAGCCGACAAAGGGGGCTCCGTCATATTCAACGGTAATGGCGTAACGCGGCATCGCGGTCAGTCCAGACGGGTGCCGGCGGGCACCGCAAATCCGCGCAGGAAAGTTGCCCGGTCCATGGCCCCCTTGCCGTGACGCTGGAGTTCAAGGATCTCAAGGGCGCCGTCACCGCAGGCAATCGTCAGTTTGTCGTCAAGAACCGTGCCGGGCGGGCCGTTCCCGGTCACGGGTTTGGCGCTCAAGACCTTGATCCGTGTGGCATTTTCGCCCGAGAGGCACCAGGCGCCGGGAAACGGCGAAAGCCCGCGGATATGATTGTGCAAATCGGCGGCACTGCGTGACCAGTCAATCCGCGCTTCTTCCTTCGATATCTTTTCGGCGTAGGTTACGCCGGTCTCCGATTGGGCAGTCGCTGAGGCTGACCCATCCTCGACTGCCGCCAATGTGCGCACCATCAAGGCCGCACCCACGTTAGCCAGATTGTCATGCAGTTGCGCCGCTGTCGCATCCGGCTCCACGGGCACAGGTTCAACGTCATAGACCGGGCCCGTGTCGAGGCCTTCCTCCATGGCCATGACGCATACGCCGGTCCGGGTGTCGCCGGCCATGAGGGTTCTCTGCAAGGGCGCGGCGCCACGCCAGCGCGGCAGCAGCGAAGGATGCACGTTGAGGCAGCCAAACCGTGGAATCTCGAGAACCGAACGCGGCAGGATCAGTCCATAGGCAACAACGACGATGATGTCGGGGGTCAATGAAGCCAGTTCGCCGCGTACAGCATCGTCACGCAGACTCACAGGTGTCTTGACCGCCAGGTTGTGCGCAAGTGCTGCTGTGTGAACCGGCGACAGCTTTTCCTTCATGCCCCGGCCTGCCCGGCGCGGTGGCTGGCAATAGACGGCAGCCACCTCGTGGCCGGCCGCAATCACGGCCTCCAGCGTCGGCACGGCAAAGTCGGGGGTTCCCATGAAAACCACACGGAGCACTTGAGCTGGTCCTTTTCGCACGCGGGGCCGCTGACGGAAATCGGCGGGGACACCTGGACGTCAGGCGTTGCTTTCCTGTTTCTGGGCCTTGGTGAATCTGCGGATAACCCGGTCGCGCTTCAGGCGCGACAGGTGGTCGATAAACAGTACGCCGTTGAGATGATCGATTTCGTGCTGGATGCAGGTCGACAGCAGTCCATCGCAGTGAATTTCACACGCCTCGCCCTTGCGGTCGAGGTAGGAGACCTTGCACTGGGCGGGCCGTTCTACTTCCTCGTAATATTCGGGAATCGAAAGGCAACCTTCCTCGTAAATCGCGGTTTCTTCCGAGAGCCAGATGATCTCGGGGTTGACGAGACACAGCGGTTCCTTGTTGTCTTCGTCGCGTGTGACATCGACCACTACAATTCTCGTGGGAATGCCAACCTGGATGGCTGCCAGACCGATGCCCGGGGCGTGATACATGGTCTCCAGCATATCATCCATGAGGGCGCGCGCATCATCATCCACACGGGTCACGGGATCGGACACGAGCTTGAGCTTGGGGTCGGGCAGAATGATGATCGGACGTGTGGTCATAAAGGTCTCGCTTTCCAGCCGGTGAGATAGGCGAACCAGCCGGAAACGTCAACAGACCCTAGCTTATATGTTCCCGATTTGGTCCGTGTTTTGCGCGAATCGCTTTATGGTGGCGCCATGTTTCTGGATTTCGACATGACCCTGCTTCAGGCGGGCGGCCACACGGTGTCGCTGGGGGAAGCTGTTCTGGCGACGGTGGGACTGACCGTTGCCGTGCTGATTGCCATACTGGCGGCACTCTGGCGCAGCAGCAACCACCGGGCAGCGATCGCCGAAGACGACCGCAAACGGGCGTCTGAACTGGAAATCCGCCTGGCGGAAATGGCGACCCGGCTGCAGACCATTGCCGAGACCGCCGCCAGCCGGGAGGCCCACATGGCGCGCACGCTCAACCAGCGTCTCGACCACATGGGCCACCGCATCGGCCAGTCCATGGAAACCAATACCAAGCGCACCAGCGACAGTCTGGCCTCGCTGCAGGAGCGTCTGGCGGTGATCGACACCGCCCAGAAGAACATTACCGAACTGTCAACCCAGGTGGTCGGCCTGCAGGACATCCTTGCCAACAAGCAATCGCGCGGCGCCTTCGGCCAGGGGCGCATGGAAGCGATCATCATGGACGGTATGGCCAAGAGTTCGTTCAGCTTTCAAGCAACGCTTTCGAACGGCACCAGGCCCGACTGCCTGATTCACCTGCCCAACATGACCGGCGGCATCGTGATCGATGCCAAGTTCCCGCTCGAGGCCTTCAATGCCCTGCGGGAAGCCGGCAGCCCCGAGGACACCAAGGCCTGGTCGCAGCGGCTGCGCGGCGACGTGACCAAGCATATCCGCGACATTTCCGAGAAATACCTGATTCCCGGCGAAACCCAGGACACCGCCATCATGTTCGTGCCCTCGGAGTCGGTATATGCGGACCTGCACGAGCTGTTCGAAGACCTGATCCAGAAAGCCTACCGGTCCCGTGTCGTGATCGTCTCGCCCAACATGCTGATGCTGGCGGTGCAGACCATGCAGGCGATCCTCAAGGACGCCCAGATGCGTGAACAGGCCGGTCTGATCCAGGCCGAAGTGGGCAAGCTGATGCAGGACGTCTACCGCACCCGCGACCGGGTGCTCGACCTGCAGCGCCATTTCGGCCAGGCCAACAAGGACATCGACAAGATCCTGATTTCCACCGACAAGCTGACCAGCCGCGGCATGAAGATCGAACAGGTCGAACTGGAGGAAGATCAAACCGAGAACGAATACATTCCGGATGCGGAACGAGACCTGCTGGCTGGAGAATAGTGCGGCGCACAAAATTTATGTTGCAATGCCGCAATATTGACACTATTACATGTGAAAACCATTGCAATGTACTGGACGTGCAGGCGTTTTCGAACGTTTGTTTTCTGGTCTCGGCAATGATCGACCCCAGAGTCCCACAGTCGGAACACAACAAGAACCACAAACAACAGACTGGCCGATGACCAACGATGCCCGCGGCGACGCAAAGGCAGGTTCAATCCGGCGAACACTCGACCATCGAACCGCCCGCCTGAAAGGCACGGCCGAGCTCACCCTTCACCAGAATTCAAGGATACAACGATGATTACCGCGATAATCTTTGCCTGCTACATGGGCTATGTGGAATGCCGCAAGCCAACGCATGCGTGCGCCGTCAACAGCACGTCCAACGTCTGCCTCAACGAACGCAGTAGATAGCCGGTCTCAGGGATGCGGCTCCGGGAAACCGTGGCGTTCGGTCAGGGCCTGGAGGATGCCATCCTTGACGAGGTCGAGAACGATAACATGCCGATTCAACGGCGGGAATGTTCTGCTCGCCCATAAATGCGCTTCTAGACTTGGCATTTGAATATACGCGTCACAGCGCTTAAGTCTGTACCTTCCCAATCTGGAGGCAGACTGAGCAATGAGCGGAAAATATCAAAACATTCTGGAGACGATCGGCAACACACCGGTGGTGCGGATCAACAAACTGGCGCCGGACCACGTCAACCTGTTTGCCAAGATCGAGGCGTTCAATCCGCTGGGGTCGGTCAAAGACCGGCTGGCGCTCGGCGTCATCGAGGCCGCAGAGCAAAGCGGCGAACTGAAGCCCGGCCAGACGGTGGTCGAAGCCACCAGCGGCAACACCGGCATCGGGCTTGCCATGGTCTGCGCCCAGAAAGGCTATCCGCTTGTCATCACCATGGCTGACAGCTTCAGCGTCGAACGGCGCAAACTCATGCGCTTTCTTGGCGCCAAGGTGGTGCTTACGCCGGCTGCAGAAAAGGGCACCGGCATGGTTCGCAAGGCGCTGGAACTTGCGGAAAAACACGGCTGGTTCCTGACCCGCCAGTTCGAGAACGAAGCCAATCCCGACATTCACGCGCGCACCACCGCCCAGGAAATCCTGAGAGATTTCGACGGCGAGAAGCTTGACTACTGGGTGACGGGGTTCGGCACCGGGGGCACGCTGAACGGCGTCGGACGGGTTCTGGCGGAACACCGGCCGGAGACAAAAATCGTTGTCTGTGAACCCGAAGGCGCTGCCATGCTGTCAAGCGGCGCGGCGCAGGACCGGAACCCGGACGGGTCGGCCGCCAGCAGCCATCCGGCCTTCACGCCGCACCCGGTACAGGGCTGGACGCCGGACTTTATCCCCAAGATTACCGAAGATGCCGTCAACCGGAACCAGATCCACGAAATCTTGAAGATCGCCGGACCGCGGGCCATGGAATGCAGCCGCAACCTGGCGCGGAAGGAGGGCATCTTCGTCGGCGTGTCCGGTGGCGCCACACTTGCCGGTGCGTTGGACGTGTGCGGGCGCGCGCCCGTCGGTTCGACGGTCCTATGCATGCTGCCTGACACCGCCGAACGTTATCTGAGCACACCTTTGTTTGGCGATATCGAAGCGGAAATGAACGACGAAGAAATGGAAGTTTCCCTGTCGACACCGGGATATCATCGGCCCAATCCGGCTTGAGTCGTAACACACCACAATCGCGCCAAGTTTGATTGTGGAAAGATCCCGTATCTGCGACGCAGCACTGGCGTGCCGCATCGCGCACGGGAAACGGGAATCGTTCCCCGGACGCCCGTCAGGGCGAGCCGGGGTCGTTCCAGAACGGATCTCCGTTGTCGCCAAAGGACGGCCGGCGCTCGACGCAATCGAGCCATGGGGATTGCTTTTCCAGGGCATGAGCCAACCGGAACACGCGGTGATCGTCAAAACTGCGGGCGACGATCTGGATGCCGGTGGGCAGACCGTTTGAGGCAATGCCGTTGGGGATGGCCAGTACCGGCAGACGGCTAAGCATGTTGAAGGGATGGGTCAGAACCCAGCCGAAATCCGTGTCAATTTCACGCCCGCCCACACGGATGGTCTCCCAGGGCTTGGCCTCGGCGCGGACTTCATGGGTGCCGACGGTGGGACAGATCAGGGCGTCATAGTTTTCCAGCAGGGGTGCGATGTCGTCATACATGGCGGCGGCGGTCTGGAAGCTGGACAAATAGGCTTCCGCATCCGCCGAGCCGGCCTTGCCGGCATAGTGGATATTGTAGTCGCAGAGCCGGTCGCCGAACCGTTCGAGATTGCGCTCCAGTTCGCGGCCGAACAGATGGTCGAGATAGGCAACGGCCGCAGTTGTGACCTCGTCGCCCCAACCCAAATCAACTTCGTCCACTGTAATGCCCAGGGCGCGCAACCGGTCGGCTGTCCGCGTCAGACCGTCATCGACTTCCCTTGCTATCGCGGCAAAGCCAAGGTCGCGGGACAAGGCGACCCTCCAGCCGGACACCGGTTCGAATTGCGCCGGCAGATTGATTTCTTCGCGCACGGTGGCGATGTCGCAAGGGTGAACGCCCGACATGATGTTTGTCATGGCCGCGCAATCACCGACGCTGCGGGCAAGCGGCCCGGTCTGACAATAGAAATCCAGGTTGAAAGGCACGGTCCCGGGGATCCGGCCATACGGCGGCTTGTAGCCGACCACGCCGCAGCATGCCGCAGGCACGCGAATCGACCCGGCAATGTCCGACCCGGTCGCCAGTGTCACCAGACCGGCGGCAAGAGCCGCCGCAGACCCACCCGACGACCCGCCTGCTGTATAGTGCGGGTTCCAGGGCGTTCCGGTGGCACCGAAGAGCTTGCTGTAGGTGACGCCGGCGCTGCAGAACTCCGGCGTGGTCGTCTTGGCAATCAGAATGGCGCCGGCATCGAGCAGGCGCTGGCAGGCGGCATTTGTGGTGGTCGCCACATTGTCGCGATAGGCCAGGCAGGCATGGGTCGACCGCTTCCCGGCAACGTCCTGGTGGTCCTTGATACCGAGCGTCAGTCCTTCCAGGGCGCGCGGACGACCGCCGGTTCGCATGAACCGCTGTTCGGCCGCCTTCGCCTGTTGAATCGCCTCGTCGAAGTAGGTGTCGGTGAAGGCGTTGACCTTGTCGCCGATTTTCTCCGCCTGTGAGATTTGCGCCTGCACCACCTCGACCGGCGACAGTTTTCCTTGCCTGAACAAATCGAGGGCGCGGTGGCCTGGCAGATAACACAGATCGAGATCGTTCAAGTCCGCGCTCCTTCATTGCCGCAAACGACAAACGGGACGGCGGGCAAAGCCACCGTCCCGTTTGTCAGCTTAACAGAGTCAGCCGCCGGCTTGCACGTCGGCAAACAGGGTTTGGTATTTCTTCTCGAACTCAGGCGCCAGCGACTTGAAGAACAAGCTGGCGTTGAGAACGGCCTCTGGATCGGAAATGCCCAGATCCACCAGTTTCTTCGGATCGGCCTTGGTGTAGGCCGCCTTGTTGGTCGAACCGTAGCCGTAGTTCTCCATCAGCCAGGCACCTGACTCAGCGGACGTCCAGGCATCGATCAGATCGTAGGCGGCGTCCTCGTTCTTGACGTTCTTGTGCATGGTGAAGCCGGCGATCCAGGTGAACATGCGCTCCTTGGGCACCATCATCGCAACGTCCAGCCCCTGTTTCTTGAGGTTGACCAGGGAAGCATTCCAGCCGTAGGCGGCGACCACTTCGCCGGACGCCATGGCCTGTTCGAGCTGGGTGGCGTCGGACCAGTACATGCGCAGAAGGTCGCGCTGCTTGGAGGCAAGCTTCTTGATTTCGGCAAGCTGTTCATCGTTGAGCGTGTAGATGTTGTCGTAGCCCAACACCAGGGCGGCACATTGCACGACGGCAGCCGCGGTCTCGTAGTTCGCCAACCGGCCCTTGTATTTTTCGTCGTATAGAAGGCCCCAGGTGGGGTTGTCGTGATAGCTCTTGTCGACCAGATCCTTGCGGTAGATCACCGAGCTGTTGCCGTATTCGCTCGGGATCATGTACTGGACACCATCGTAGACGCACGAGTCATCGTTGCGCACGCTCTCGATGATCGAACCCCAGTTCTTCAGGCGCTTGGTGTCGATCGGTTTGAGCAGGCCGGCATCCTTGAACCGGCGGACGTTGTAGTTGCCGGGATGGATCAGATCCGGCGACCAGCCGGTCTTCATCTTGGTGAACGACTCTTCTTCGCTGGCGATGTGGCTGACTTCGGGCATGCCGCCGTACTTGGCGATGTAGGATTTGAGCAGGTCCTTGGCGTCATAGCCCGACCAGGTGTGATAATGGACTTCGTTGGCAGCGTAGGCTGCATTGGACATCACCGGCATGACCGAATAGGTCACGCCCAAGGCGGCGAGCGACTTCAGGATCTGGCGCCGGTTTGCCGGCAAATCATTGCGTCTCATGTTGTTTTCTCCCTGTTTTGAATTGGTTGATTTGCGTGTCCGGCGCGTTGCCTCGCACCTTGGTCTTGTTCATTCACGGGCCTCGATGACTTGCTCGTTTTCGATCAGCCGGGGCATGACCGCAGCACAGGCGCCCTCGACGTGCTCGATGCAGGCGCGCTTGAGGCCTTCGGCGTCGCGTGCCGCGGCGGCGTCAACGATCCTTTCGACGTCCTTCATCATGGCCGTCGGCCGGCCTTCGCTGGCCAGCGACATGCGCCGCAGCATCGAAATCCGGGCGTTGAGAGAATGAATGAAATGGGCGCAAACCCCGTTATCGGCACCGTCAAAGAGAACTTCATAAAACTCTGAAATCAGACCCAGCGTGACGTCCGGATGGTTCTCCTTGGCCGATACCGCCATAGCCCGTCCTATCCGGTTCAGATCGGCGATGTGCCGGTCTGAAGCGTGTTCCGCGAACAATTCGCCCGCCAGGCCTTCCAAGGCTGCCCGAACCTTGTACAGATCCCGCGCGTCTCGCGCCGTCAGCGTGACAACGACCGGACCGCGGTGCGGGATTGTCTCGATCAGCTGTTCGGACTCCAGATGGCGGAGCGCTTCGCGGACCGATGTCCGGCTGACATCGAGCATCTCGCACAGTTCGCGCTCCTTCAGATGGGTTCCGGGCGGCAGGCGGTGGTCGATGATCGCCTGGCGCAGCATGTCGGTGGCGCGTTCACGCAAGGTCATGGATTTGCGGCCGACACGCATGGAGGCACCGAGACTGCCACTGGCTTTCGAGGCTTGCGCTTCCGGTATCTGCATTGCCGACGTTCGCTCCACGATTAACCGTTTCCGTCCGCTTGCAATCGCCCCGGACGGCGTCTGGCAGCATATCATCGCTTTTTTGTATGACAAACATATTGTAGCATCATAAATTCGATGGTCGCCGACATCAGGGGGAGAAACCATTTCTGCGACACCACAAGAGATGAGCCCCGTGCTGAAATTCTGGCTGCAGAACCCGGCCTTGCGCGGCTATGCCCTGCTGTCACCGGCGCTCGTCCTCATGGCGATTGCGCTGGTCTCGCCGTTCCTGCTGCTGGTGGGCCGCAGTTTCATTGTGGAAACAAGCAACACCGACTGGGTTTTCAGTTTTGCCAATTACCAGACGGTCTATGACAAGGCGCAGTATTTCCGGATTCTGTGGCGCTCGATCGGTGTCTCGTCGCTGGTGTCCATCACCACAGTGCTGCTGGCCTACCCGGCGGCCTACTTCATCGCCTTCCATGTCCAGCGCAACAAGATGGTGTGGCTGATCCTGATTACCCTGCCATTCTGGACCAGCTACCTCCTGCGGGTTTTCTCCTGGAAACTGATCCTCGGGTTCAACGGCGTCATCAACTCGTCTCTGACGTGGCTCGGCCTGATTGCACAGCCGCTGGAATTCCTGCTCTACAACACCACCGCCGTCATCGTCACCCTGGCGCACGCCTGGGCAGCGTTTGCTATCCTGCCGATCTTCGTGTCACTCCAGAAGATCGACAAGTCGCTGATCGAGGCGTCCCAGGATCTCGGCGAAAGCCGGCTTGCCACCTTCATACGCGTGACCCTGCCCCTGTCCATGCCGGGGGTGATTGCCGCGTTGCTGCTGGTCTTCATTCCAACGGTCGGGGACTATGTGACGCCCAAACTGGTGGGCGGGCCCAACGGCATCATGATCGGCAGCCTGATCCAGGTGGCCTTCGGACGGCTCGACAACTGGCCGTTGGGGGCTGCCATATCCGTGGTCTCGATGGTCACCGTCACGGGCGTCGTCTGTGCCTTCCTGTTCGGTCTCGACCGGATCAAGAAGGGGTTGTCATGACAATCAGGCGCAAAGGGTCGGGGTCCGGATTGCTCAAGTCCTATACGATCGCTTACCTGGCATTCATCTACCTGCCGGTCTTCCTGCTGCCCCTGTTCTCTTTCAACGATGCTATTTACGTGGCCTTCCCGATGAAGGGCTTCACCCTGCAATGGTGGTCGGAGATGTGGCAGCAGGACGGCATGCACCGTGCCTTGTGGAACAGTTTCCGGGTGGCGGTTCCGGTGGCCGTGATCAGCACGGCGCTCGGCATGTGCGCGGCCAAAGCGCTGACCGGCTACAAGCTGGCCTGGACCAAACTACTGACCGGCCTGTTCACCCTGCCGCTGGTGATCCCGTTCATCATTCTGGGGATTGCCCTGCTGATCGCGTTCAACAGCTATGGCATCGGTCTGTCGCTGTTTTCGGTCGCCATCGGCCACATTCTCATCTGTGTGCCGTTTTCCCTGTTCGTGTTGTTGTCGAGGCTCGAAAGCTTCGACCGCAGCATCGAGGAAGCGTCGCTCGATCTGGGCGAAACACCGTGGATGACATTCTGGCGCGTGACCTTTCCGGTCGCCCTGCCGGGCATCGTTGCAAGCCTGCTCCTGACCTTTACGATTTCATTCGACGAATTCCTGCTCGCCTTTTTCCTGACCGGGAACGAGTCCACCCTGCCTATCTACATCTTCAGCCAACTGCGGTTTCCCGCCAAGCTGCCGGCCGTACTGGCCCTGGGATCGGCAATCCTCATCGTCACTTTCATCATTGTGATCATCGCCGAACGCCTCAGGCGAACAGGCGACACAACGCCCGATTCAAAGGCTCCCTGATATGTCGGAACGTTCCTTTATCTCCATCGATTCGGTTTCGAAACATTTCGGGAATGTTCGCGCAGTCGACCGGGTCGACCTGGAAATCGGCCAGGGTGAGTTTTTTGCCCTGCTCGGGCCTTCAGGCTGCGGCAAGACGACGTTGCTGCGCATGCTGGGCGGTTTCGAAATCCCGACCGGCGGCGAGATCTATATTGACGGCGAACCCATGGCCGCCGTGCCGCCATACCAGCGCCCGGTCAATATGGTGTTCCAGAGTTACGCGATCTTTCCGCATCTGAACGTGTTCAAGAACATCGCCTTCGGATTGCGCAAAGAAGGTCTTTCCAAACCCGAGCTCGAGGCCCGCGTCCACGAGGCCCTGGCGATGATCAGGCTGGAGGGCTATGGCGAGCGCGCCGCTCACGAGTTGTCCGGCGGCCAGCGCCAGCGGATAGCTCTGGCCCGCGCCCTGATCAAGAAGCCGAAGGTACTGCTTCTGGATGAACCGCTCGGTGCCCTGGACAAAAAACTACGCGAGCAGATGCAGCTCGAACTGCGTGACCTGCAGAAATCGCTGGGCATTACATTCGTGTTCGTTACCCACGACCAGGAAGAAGCCCTGACGATGTCGGACCGGATCGCGGTCATGTCCGACGGCCGTGTGCTGGAGGAAGGGGCCCCGTCACAGCTTTATGCGAAGCCGCAGACCCGGTTCGTTGCGGATTTTCTGGGTGCCATGAACTTTTTTGAAGGCCGGATCACGGGCCGCGACGGCGATGGATACACGGTCGAGGCCGACCGACTCGGCCCGGTTACGTCGACGCCGTTGACCGGCGGATTTGCGCCCGGCGAAACCGTAACGGTCGGGCTGCGCCCGGAGAACATCCGGGTGACACCGGTCTCGGGTGAAGTCCCGGCGGCGGTCACCGGCAGGATCAGCAATGCAGCCTATCTCGGCGACCGGACCCATATCTATGTTCGTATCGACGATGCCGCAGAACCGATTCTTGTGGCGGTTCAGAATCTGGAAGACGACGGGCTTTTGACCGGCGGCGGCGATACCAGGTTCGCCCTCAACTGGTCTCCATCAGCCCTTCTGCTGCTTAAGAACACCTGACGTTCTGGCCGTTCAAAACGGCCGACGCGCCTTAACGGCAGCGGCCAGGGTACCGTCATCGAGGTAATCGAGCTCGCCGCCGACCGGCACGCCGTGGGCCAGTCTCGATACCCTGACCGAACAGCCTGCCAGCCGGTCGGTGATATAGTGGGCGGTGGTCTGGCCGTCGACGGTGGCATTTAGGGCGAGCAGGACCTCGGCCACTTCGTCGCCGGCCGCGCGTTCCACGAGGGAGGCGATGTTGAGATCATCGGGACCGATGCCGTCGAGGGCGGACAGCGTGCCGCCGACCACATGGTACTGTCCGGAGATTGCCGAGGCCCGTTCCAGCGCCCACAGGTCGCCGACCTCCTCAACCACGCAGATCACGGTCCGGTCCCGGCGCAGGTCGGTACAGACTGTGCACGGATCGACGGTATCGACATTGCCGCAATTGGTGCAGATGACCACCTTGTGGAGAGCCTCTTCCAGAGCCGCCGTCAGGGGCACGAAGAGCTGATCCTTCTGCTTGATCAGGTGAAGGGCCGCACGCCTGGCCGACCGCGGCCCGAGACCCGGCAGTTTTGCCAGGAACTGGATCATGCGTTCGATTTCCGGACCGGCGATTTTGCGGCTCATGGGAAACCCATCCCTGACACTGGTTCAAACCAGGCGCTCAACAGCCTAGAACCCCAGGTTCATGCCGGGCGGAATCGGCAGGTCGCCTGTGACTTCCTTCATTTTTTCCGCGACCGCCTGTTCCATGCGCTGCTTGGCGTCGGCATGGGCAGCGGCGATCAGGTCTTCCAGAATTTCCTTTTCATCAGCCACCATCAGGCTCGAATCGATCTCGACGTTCTTGAGATCGCCCTTGCCCGAAAGGGTCACGGTGACCAGCCCGCCGCCGGACTGTCCGGCAATCGACAAGTCGCCAAGCTGTTCCTGCATGGTCGCCATTTTCGACTGAAGTTCCTGGGCCTGCTTCATCAGGTTCCCGATGTTTTTCATCTTGGGTTCAATGCTCCGTGTTGGATGGACCGATTGGCCCTACTGTCCGGGACCAACCGGTGGGCGTTGGCCATATTCCGGTCTGCGTCAGAAATCGACATCTTCATCATAGGGGTCGACAGCAGCATCGTCGTCGGGGACGCTGATGTTCGCATCCGGGTCGCCGGCGATCAGGTCCTTCATATCGGTTACTGCCGAGACCTTGGCGTCCGGAAACTTCTTCAGTACCGCCTGGACCAGCGGGTCACGGCTGGCCTCTTCGATACGGGTCTGCCTTTCCTCACGATTGCGCTCGGCGATCGTCTTCTGGCCGTCTTCACGCGACACCGCAACGATCCAGCGCTCACCTGTCCATTGCGTCAGCTTGCGCCCAAGGTCGTTGGCCAGTCCCTTTGGCGCATCCGGGCCGAACTGCAGATCGATCTGCCCATGACGAAAGCTCACCAGCCTGACGTCATGTTCCAGGGCACGTTTGAGACGGATGTCGCGTTTGGCGGAAACCAGGGCGACCACATCCTCGAAACGTTCGAAATGCTGCGGCACGTCGAGCTCAGCGGTGGCGTCGGGCGGCCCATCGCTGACCGAGGGACGGACGGATTCGGTCGTAATGCTTTGAGCGACGGGTTCGCTGACCGGAGGCTGGGCCTGAGGCGCCGGCTGGCTTGACCGGCTCTGCGGCCCCGCTGTGGCTGACGACGGCGGCCGGGATGCGGGCAAGTCGCCCGCCTGCACCGACCGGATCAATTCGTCCGGGGTCGGCAGGTCGGCGGCATGGGCCATGCGCACCAGCACCATGTCGGCGGCAGCCAGCGCGTTGGCGGCGGATTGCGCCTCTGCCACACCCTTCAACAGCATCTGCCAGGCGCGCGCCAGGATGCGCATGTTCAGGCGCCCGGCCAGTTCCGCGCCCTTGGTGCGCTCGGTCTCAGACATGGTGGCGTCGTTGGCGGCGTCCTCGACCAGCTTGAGACGGGTGATCCAGTGGACCAGATCGGCCATATCGGCCAGAACCACGGAAGGGTCGGCGCCGGTGTCGTACTGTTCCTTCAGTTCGCCAAGGGCCGCCGCCGCATCACCGCGCATGATGTGCTCGAACAGGTCAATGGTGCGCGCCCGGTCGACCAGTCCCAGCATGCTGCGCACCTGGTCGGCACCGATCGTTCCGGCAGCACCTGAACCCTGGGCAATCGCCTGGTCGAGCAGGGACAGGCCGTCGCGCACGGACCCCTCGGAGGCCCGCGCGATCAGCATCAGGGCTTCGGGCTCGATATCGGCGCCTTCCTGCTTCGCGATCGCCGTGAAATGCCCGACAAGCTGGCCGGCGTCGACCCGGCGCAGATCGAAGCGCTGGCAGCGCGACAGCACCGTAACCGGAACTTTGCGAATCTCGGTCGTGGCGAAAATGAACTTCACATGGGGCGGCGGCTCTTCCAGGGTCTTGAGCAGGCCGTTGAAGGCATGCTTGGAAAGCATGTGCACCTCATCGACGATATAGACCTTGTAGCGGGCGGAAACCGGGCGGTAGCGCACGCTCTCGATGATCTCGCGGATGTCGTCGATGCCGGTATGGGAGGCCGCGTCCATTTCGATCACGTCCACGTGCCGGGATTCCATGATCGCTTCGCAATGCTCGCCGATGGCGTCCATGGCCGTGGTCGGCCGGTCCGGGCCATCGGGGAGCGAGTAATTCAGGGCGCGCGCCACCAGCCGCGCCGTGGTCGTCTTGCCGACGCCGCGCACGCCGGTCAGCATGTAGGCCTGCGCAATCCGGCCGGTTTCAAAGGCGTTGGTCAGGGTCCGGACCACCGCATCCTGGCCGATCAGATCGCCGAAGGTCTGGGGACGGTACTTGCGTGCCAGCACACGGTAGGCTGCACCGGTATCGGGCTTTGACCCGCCGGCGCCTGCTGCTTCTTTGTGCGATGGATCCGTGTCTGCCAAAGAAATGCCGCCTGTCCGTTTGAACCGCCGCCGGACAGCTCTGCCGGCTGTCTGTGTCCTGCCCTGCACTTTCGACCGCTTCGAACTGGCAGGGCACTGCGACGGACTGGTTGGGAGGCTGACATGCAACCCGCGTCGGACTCGTTAGGGCTGCTTCCTTCCGGACCTGACCCGGTTGGCGAGAAACACGTCTGCCGCCAACCTCCCAGAGGCACTATATCAGACGTTCGAAGGCAAATGGCAAGCCATCTCTTTATCTGATTGAAGATGTGATCCAACACGCGGTCGACCCGGTTATCACCGGTATATGCCGAAGCTTTAACTGGCCCGTTAGCGGCAATCACCATAAAGTGCAATACTTGGGCGTTACACTGACTTTAAAGGGAAATTCGCATGTTCGGTCACCAGATTCGATTTGGCATTGTGACCATCGTTCTATCAGTCCTGTTCATGGCGGCTATGGCGCCGTTGAACGGCACCATTGCCGCCGACAAGACAGCGAAATTCGAACTGACGCTCGACGTGACCTGGTCCGCCGAGGTGTCGCCGTTCGAGTTTCCACCAAATGCCCATCTTTCGGGCGTCATCGGGGCCACACACAATACGCGGTATGTGCTGTTTCGCGACGGTGAGACGGCCTCCAGCGGCCTGGAACTTGTGGCAGAAAACGGCCGGGTGGCGATCCTGCGTGCAGAGCTCGCCGAAGCCAAGCGGCGCCGGCGGATCGGCAGCGAGATCGACGGCGACGATGTCAAAAGCGTGCCCGGCAGGATCAGCACGCAATTCGAGGCGTCAGCGGACCATCCCCTGGTCTCGTTCGTCACCATGATTGCCCCCAGCCCCGACTGGTTTACCGGGGCCGCCGATATCAACCTGATGGCGGATGGCGACTGGATCGACAAGATCGACGTGCCGCTGTGGGCCTGGGATGCCGGCACCGACAGCGGTGCGACCTTTCTCGCCCCCGACAACGACAGCCAACCTCAGGAGTCCGTCCGTCTGGTTGCCACCCCGCATTTTCTGCACAGGGCCGGGATTATCGCCCTTGGCACGGCTACAATCCGGCGTATCGTGCCTTAGACCGTTTTACGGACATCCGCTGTTGTTTTCGGTTCCGTCAGGCATTGTCGTCCGACACAGGACCGCGCCCTCAAGGTCTGCAGCCGTCACTTTTGCATAGCGCAATGTTGCGTCGGTCAGATTTGTCCCGTTCAGATTTGTGCCTTTCAGGCTGGCATCCGTCAGGTCGGCATAGTTCAGGTTGGCATTCTGCAGGTCTGCAGCCACGAACACCGCGTCCGAAAGCAGTGCATTCGTGAGGTCCGCCTTTTTCAGGATCGCACCGGTCAGGTTCGCGCGCGTGAGATGCGTACCTGTCAGAACGGCATTCGTCAGGTTGGCGCGTGTCAGATTGGCCCGCATCATCTCGGCATTGGAAAGTGTTGCGGCTTGCAGGTTGGCCCCCGTCAGATCCGCTTCAGGCAGGACGTCGAAATGCATGTCCGCATTCCGCAGATCGGCGCCCCTGAGATCGCACTTGGGACAGGGCCGGTCCTCGTCGTTCTTGATCCGGGTAACATGCTCGGCGTCGAATGCCCGCGCGGGAGACGTTGCAACGGTCAGAGCCACTACTGCCAATAGCCATTTCATGAGTAAATTCCCTTGCGCAATGCGTCTGTGACGCAGCGCCCCTCACATTAAGACGTGGGTGCTTCAGGGGAGAATGTCAATTGCGGGGTGCCCGCCGCCGGCCCGGCCTTGGGTATCCAGAACGCGGATCTGGCAGGCGGTTACTTGAGTCCCGGGACGGGCGTGCAGGGAAAAAGCTTCAACCAGTCCGGGCGACCGGGAAGCGACAACTCGAAATGGTCCTCGTAATTGCCAAGGTCGAGAGCGATGCCTTCCGAAGACTTCTTGCCGTCGACCGTGCAGGTGGCTGCATAGGCGACCAGTCCGGTGCCGGCCGGCTTTGCATCCGACACCGAACAGTCGAACCCCGGACCGGCAATGCGGCCGTCACCGATCTCGACCTTTGTATCCGCACCCTTGCCGCAGGCATTCTTCCGTGTCGCATAGGAGGCCTGGATCTCCTTTTCGAACGCGCCGCTCTCGGGAGCCGGCGTGTTCTGCTCGTACGCTGCCTTCAGACGCTTGTCGTGGGTCACGGTTTCGGTACATTCCGACACCGATGCGGGAATGCCGCTGCTTGCCAGCTCGCACAGGAACAGGAGCGGGACTTTCCGGCCGTCGATCACGGTCCGGATCTCCAGGAGATAGTCGTGGGTTTCCCACGCGTGCTGGTCCCCTTCGCCGGTCGTGCACAGACCTTCACGTTTGCGGATTGTAACCTCGCGCACCAGTTCATGGTCCCGCTTCTTGTCACCTTCGTAGAGTTCAAGACCATTTTCACCTTCGGCAATGGTGAAGCCGCCTCCCGGCGTGGCGCAGTCGAAGGACCGGTCGCCCGCGGGCGACGATACCGGCCACTGACTAACCATCAGTGTCGCGACAGTCAGAGCGGTGATGCGCATACGATGCCTCAAAATTCTGTTACCCCGAAATCAGGCCGCAAACATATCACAAACCCTGTCCGCTTCGTTGCCCTGATGCAGTTTGAACCGTGCCGTATTGCCGCCGATGGGGCGGAGGAACTATACTTACCGATATTCTGCGGCGTTGAAGGCGCCAGCAGGGCACAAGGACAGGGAGATAGACGCATGTGGGGATATCGGGGTCTGTTTGCAGCCATGTTCATGCTGGGCGCCGTCATGGCGACTGGCGTTGCTGCCCAAGAACCAAAGCTGGGGGACAAGAATTTTGATGGCCGCACCTTCATCTTTTACCAGCCGGTCGAGATCTACGGCAACAACTGGTCAGGGATCAGGGTCAACGACCCGGCGTCGGACCAGGCAAATGTCTATATCAAGGGTGAGGGCAAGACGGTCGATTTTGACGGCGTGATGAGCATCAACTGCGACAGCGCGTCGGGATATTTCTGGCTGACAGGGTCCTTCTGGGGCGGCGAAACGCCGGCCACGGAACAATTGTACAACGAAAACATTCCGACTGAAGTCATCGCCGGAGCCCGGCAGTTGTTCTGCGGAAAATCCTGACAGCCTTCAGCGCCTGATTTCCAGCATCCCACGACCGGTGGAACCGGTGAGATGGCCGTGCGGCAGAGGCGGTCCCGTCAGTTCGGCATCCGGGCAAGCCAGGCATCCTTGTCTTCGTGCGGCAAATCGAGACTTCGCACAAATGCGCCGAAGCCAGCAGACGGGCTGGCGTCATCGGGTGCGCGGACACACCAGTTCAGGATCGCTTCGAACAGACCCGCCTGGCCTGTGATGACGGATGCATCCATGGAGCCCGGCAGGATGCGGACTTCGAATGTCGGCTTGCCCGGAATGTCCTGGATGAAATTCAGCAGATTGAAGTCGGCGTACTTTGTCAGCCCGGTGTCCCTGACCAGGGCGCACGCCTTGTCCCAGTCGAGATCCCTGAAACCCGCCGTCTGGACCAGATCGACCAGACCGTCGGGCAGAGGCCCGAGACGAATACAGTTCGGGTTGGTGCCCACGAGACGGCGAAGGCTTTCTCCGTGAAGATCGATCACCTTGACGAGCCGGGCAAGCACATCCGCTCGCTTGAGAGGGACGGCATCGAAATGCACATGGACAGCCGCCTCGTTCGGCACCGTGAATCCCATGTGATGCGCCGGCGCCAGTAACGCGGCCAGGCGTTCGTTGTGGTTGTCACTCAGGGGTGGTGTTATGAGTTCGCACGGGCGTTCGCGTTCGCCCGGCAGGCTGGCGGCCATGGCAACCGGTGCGTTCATGGCGTCGGCAAGCCTGAACAGTCCGGGCTCGTCGTTCTGCAGGCCGGTCCCGAACAATTCGGCAACCGGGAGCATCACCGATGCCTGATCGGCATCAGGATCACACTGTTCCATGATCAGGCGCAAAAGCCGCGCATCATCGCTGACAATACGGTACCAGCCGTCCCGGCCCGGCGCTTTCCGGTTCAGGTCCGCGCGAATGGTCAGGTCGTCGACGCACCTGGCAATCAGAGTGCCGGCAGCATCGAAGGCGTCAAAACCCAGGATCAGGTTTTCGAAGACGGGGGTGCCCGGCACCAGGCTCGGTTCGGACTGGGGATAAAAACAACGTCTGACCCGACCGCCCGCCCCCTTGGCAATGGCCGCCGCCAGATCCCTTCGGGACATGCCGGCGGGCGCCAGAAGCTCGATCTCAAAACCGGTTTTCCAGTTGAGCGTCGTCATGAAGACCAGATGTTCAGTTGGGAGTCGTGCCAGTTTCTCATTTCAACAGACATTGCCAAGTCAGTCGCAGCGTGGCAACGCCAAAGCATAACGCGATGGCAAATTCTACCCGGTCAAAAGACCCAAGAATCTTGGCGCAAGCGCCGCGTTTCGCTGGCGATTTCAATGTTGTGGACGAACCGAATGTCATTCTGTACGCTGATGTCTAAGCAATTTTAGAGATAATCGAAAACGGGCGGGGTTCGAAATGCAGACCAGTAGCAGATATGTAAGACGCATGATATTTGCGAGCGCCGCGGCGGTCACCTCCGTCCTCGGGTTTGGCGCGCACGCTCAGTCCCCTGAACTCGAAGCTTATGCACAAAGCAAATACGGGTTCTGCGACGCCAAGAAAATTGCCGCCGTCTGGAAAAAGGGCGTCGGGGAAGCGAAGGCCGTCATCGGCGCCAAGATCCTCGGCAATCTGCAGGATCTGGCCGATGCGGATATCGCCTCCACCAAGGACACAGTCTCGTGCGACTGGGACGATACAGGGCTCACCTTTGACGATGCCATGAAACTTGCGGCCTACTGGGGCCGAGACAGCATCGAGGCAAAACAGAAGGCGGCCCAGATGACCTCTGAACTTGGCAACAAGAAATTCCTCGAGGTCATGGCCGACGCCCTGGGACGCACCTGAAGTATCTCTTTTTCTTTGAGGCTCAGGCTTGGCAATCCGCCGAGACTAATCCGTGCTGCACTCAATCAGGTTCACCTTGAACGCCCTGCGTCATTGCGGTGAAAACTGCAATCCATGGGTGGCAACGTGAGGCCGGGCGGGAATACAACCGGTGCTTACTGTCGGCTGGCGGGGTTCTGGATGATGTCGGGATCGAACTGATCGGGAATTTTCCCCTCTGTTGCATAGAGGTAGAGCGCCGTCTGGAGGATGGTGCTGAGTGTCGTGAATGCAAGACCGGTCAGGAAAAGCCAGGTTGCGGCAATCGCGAAAATCGGAAATGCCAGCACGGGTGCCTCGCCCAGTGAAACAATGCCCAGGAAGAACATCAAGAATGCCGGCATGACGACCAGCACAGAAAGTGCCGACATCCCGACTTCGGCGATCAGCAGTTCACCCCAGGTTTTCTTGATCACCGAAACCGATTTCCGGAGGGCTGTAACCGGCCCGACATTTTCCGACACCAGGACGGGAACGACAAAAAAGCTGGCAAGGGCCCACCCGGCCCCGAGCAAGCCGAAGATAAACTTGCCGATGCCTTTCTGGGTGTTTGAGGCCTTGTTGAGAAGAAAGCCGACGACCGATGTTATCAGAGCCCAGACGAATATCTGCGGCAGCCGTGCGAATGAGGCCTTCAGCCCGTCGGCAACCGTTGGATCGCCGCCTCTGAACCTGATTTTGGCACAGGCGACCAAGCCTGCGTTGAAGAAGATCATCACGAAGTAAGCGACAAAATAGCCGGCGAAATCGAAGGCCAGCGTCAGGAAATTGATGTTGCCCTCCTCGTCCACCGCAGCCAGCCGTTTGACAACGGCCTCCCATTGCCCGCTCGCCCAAACGGGCACAATGACCATCGCCAGAAGAAGACCGCAGGTTGCCAGACTCATCAGCGGGAAGACAATGAGTTCCTTGTCAAGCCGGAGAACCTTCCAGCACATTTTTGCAATGTCCCAGGCTCTGCTGAACTTTTTAAACATGTGGGGTACGCCTCCTGCAGGTTGAAACGGAGACATGCCCCATTTTCTCTTGTTGCGCACCATAGGCGATTTGGCGTCAACGGGTAAACCTTGCAGCGGCAGTTGCCCTGGCGGGCTTACCGGTACAAAAGGCAAAGCTGGTCGCTATTTGGCTCCCGCACAGTGCAGGAATTTCGTGAGTACGCGCCGCGTGCCCTTGAGGGATACCGATACCGTCGGCCCGCCCTCGATTGCTATGTCGAGCTTCTTGCCGCTCATGAGATCGTCGATGTGGCGGCGCTTGATCTGCAGGTAAACGTTACCGAAATAGTCATCCACATTGCCGGACAGACTGATGTTGTTGCCGTCGTCGACCCGGATCAGGACAGCAATGCCTTGCGTCTTCTTCGGGTACGTTGGCAGGGACACCAGAAGCGCTGGATTGAATCCGTTCTCACCACTCAGGATCGTGATTTGCCCTTGTGCATGAGGCTGATTGGCAAAGCAGGTAGGCCCCCAGTCTTCTTCCGCCAGCGAGAACTCCCACGCGCTTCCGGGCGCAGTTGAACAGATGATGAATGCGGCCATGGCCGCCAACAAGGTCCGGAAGCTCCTGCAAGTGTATGTCATGCCTCTTTCGTCTCCAGGTATTCTGGTTTTGATGAACCCGAACAAAATCGAATCATACCAAATCGACGATGCTCGATTGGCAGGTGTAACATCCCTTTAACGGAAATCGGCTTGGCCATCCAGTAATCCGGATTGCACTCATCTTCAACATTGAACAGGATTCAAATGATCTGAGGTCAACGACTTGGGACACATGGCCATGCCACGAGGGAGCTGACAGGCGACCGAAGGCGGCCAGTAACCCGACCCGCAATCGACGAGGCCAGCCTACCTAAAAACGATAGCCGACGCCGGCACCAACAACCCACGGGTCTAGATCGACGCTTGCCGGCACTTTGCCGGCCGTGACCTTGGCATCCATGTTGAGCCAGACCTTCTTGACGTCGAAGTTCAGGCTCCAGCGATCGTCGATTGCGTAGTCGACGCCGGCCTGAAGCGCGAACCCGATCGAATCGTCCCAGGTGTCGATGCCACCGATCGCCGCTGTGGCCTTGCTCGACAGAACGGCCGTGTAGTTCACGCCGGCCCCGATATAGGGTTTAAACGCGCCCATGGGGTGGTGGTACTGCAGCGTCAAGGTCGGCGGCAGCAGCCATATCCTGGTGAGCTTGCCGGTGCCGGCAAGGGATACGTCGTGCGGTGTAGTTGCCAGAATCAGTTCGACGGCAATGTTGTCATTGAAGAAATAGGAAAAATCGAGTTCGGGCATGACCGCATCGTCGACCTTCAGGTTCACTGAGGCGCCACCCACCTGACCGTCGTTTTCATCGGGAATCATGCCGATCACCCGGCCGCGAATCAACCACTGGGTCCCTGCCCAAGGCTCCGACGCCGTTGTCCCGGTAAAAAGATCCGCAGCCTGTGTCACTGCCGGTGCAAGAATTCCGGTAACAGCGGCGAGCGCTGCTCCTGCAATTGCGCCCTTTAGACCCATGCCCATTTGTTGGCCCCCTGTTGATTGTCGTTGCCAGTCCGTTCGACCGTGCCTCTATGGGTAAGGAACGTGCATCGGGACGCGCGCGGCGCACTTGATCCAGATCAAACAGCGGCCAATGAACTGCATGTGTTGCCTGCATGCAACAGCAGTGCTCCGACACCTACTTCGCGAAATAGTAGCTTCCGCGCCACTTGCCGTAGGACCTCGACCTGATGCCGTTGCGGGCCGTGGCCTGATAGCCTCCGCGGTCCGGCGCGGGAACTGCAGTTACCGTTCCCCCGGCCCGACCGACGGCTCCGGCATGCAGGGCCGCCGCACAGATCGCGGAATCGTCGGTGTAGAAATCGGTTCCCCAGACAGATCCGGACATGGCGTTGGGCGCGCACTGGCAGGTGCGCGGGCTGGTCGTGCCGCGCAAATCGGTCATGTTGCCCGGGCAGGCCCTTGCTTGCGCAGACGTCGTGCTGGACGTTGCGGGAGTGATGCCGGGAAAACGGAAACTCCAAGGGTATGCGCCATAGTTCGATGATGTCACGCCGTTGCTCGCGGTTCCCTGGTAGGCAGCGCGGCCCGGAGCGCCCTTTGTCTGGATCATCCCTCCCGACACACCGACCGCGCCGGCATGACGGGCGGCGTTGCACAGGGACGAGTCGTGCGTATAGACGCCGGTTCCCCACACGCCACCCTTGATGGCACCGGGGGCGCAGTAGCAGATCATGATCAGGGTCGAGTTCTGATGCATGCTGAAATTGGCTGGACAGGTGGCGGCGGTGTCGAGGGTGACGCCAACGGAAACGCCGCCGGGCGACGGCGTGGCGCTCTGACTTGCTCCGGCGCCGGCATCACCGACGCATCGGCGCACAAACCAGCGCAGCCCCTTGAGGCCCGAAGCATTGAAGTTGCGGTTGTTCCAATCCGGTCTTTCGGCTTCGGTTGTGTAGTTGCCCCACATCCAGCCATATTTGTTTGCACCGAACTGCGCCCAGTTGTCCGGTTCGTAGTTCGATCTGATTCCCTTGCCGACGAACAGGCCATAGCGATTGATTCGCCAGGGTTTGCGGGCATCGAACTCATTGTCACCGTCATAGGCGTTGAGGGTGCCGCTGACGTGCGTGATCCACCGTTCGATGCAGGCGGGACCATTTGGCAACCGCGAAACGTCCTGGGCAGAGGTCGGGACGGACACCGACAAGACGACCACCGAGAGCAACAGCATGCCAGTCACGTGTCGGAATGCCGGGCCGAACACGCTTCGCGTCTGTGACTTATGCAACTGTGCGTTATGCATTGGACGTACACCTTCGATCAGAAACGCGGGCGGCAGCCTTGATCTCGATCAACAAGGGCGCCTATGTGCCCCGGTGCCGGACACGTTCCGGCCGCAATGCTTGCGTCAAAGCCGTTGCGCGCTGGCAGACACCGTGGCACTGTCCGGACCGTATTTCCAAACCTCCGGCCTCATCCATTACTGCGCAGTGAGTCCGGCCAACCTTGACCCGGCCTCTCATGTCCTTTGACCGCATCACCCATGCTTTTGCCGGCAATCCGCTCGATCGTGCGGCTGTCCTGCGCACCGATGCCAACGAGGTTGCCCGGCTGCTGGCGTCACCGGATGCCGGGATCGTGGCCTTTGCCGACGACCGGCCGCTGATCGCCATCAGCGACGACGGCAGCCGCATGGACATCGTCTGGCTCAAGCCGGCGGATATTCTGACCCATCGCGCCGACGGGTCGCCGTTGATCCTGCTGGGCGTGACCCAGGACGCAGAACAAGGCACAGGCCGGACAGCCGGCAAGACCGGGGCGCCCCGGTTCGCCTGCCGCATCGACGTCGGCGCGGACGGAGAGCCGGACCCGGCTTTCTCGTCACTGGGCAAATTCATCGACCTGCGCAGCCTTGCCGTGCAGGGACTGCTTGCCCGCGATCAGCTCGGCATCCTGACTCAGGCCCGGTCGCTTGGCGCCTGGCACACCCGCCACACGTTCTGCGCCAATTGCGGCGCGCCGACACAAGCCGCCGATGCCGGCTACAAGCGCATCTGCGGCGGTTGCGGCGCGGAGCACTTTCCACGCACCGACCCGGTCGCCATCATGGTCGTGCATCACGGCACCGACTGTCTGCTCGGACGCCAGGCCCACTTTCCCGAGGGCAGCTATTCAGCGCTTGCCGGGTTCATTGAAGCCGGCGAGTCGATCGAGGAAGCCGCGCGGCGGGAGATCTTCGAGGAAGCCGGTGTGCTCGTCGGCAAGATCGCCTATCACTCGAGCCAGCCCTGGCCGTTTCCCTCAAACCTGATGATCGGCCTGATTGGCGAGGCGCTCGACAAGACGCTCGACGTGGATTTCGAGGAAATGGAGGACGCGCGCTGGTTTCCCCGCGAGGAAGTGATCTCCATGATCCACCGGACCCACGAAGGCGGCTTGTTTACGCCGCCGGATATCTCGATCGCCCACCAGATGATCAAGAGCTTCTACGGTCAGGACTGACGTCACGAATCCTGCCGGTATTGCGTGGCGTAATAGCAGCTCAGTTATTGTGATCCTTGTCGGCGCCCAGACTTGTCGGCGCACAAACGGAAACAAGGACCCAAAGCGATTCGCGTTTGATTGTACTCAACAACAGACTTCGCGGCTGCGCGATGTCCTCAAAAACTGTCATGCACGTGCTTGACGCGTGCATCTCCAGAGCTGCAACGCTGGAGGTCCTCGTGTCGGCGCACGAGGACGACAATCAGGGAGGGCGGCGAAGCCAAGGCTTTGGCGGTGCAATGCCGATCAGCACCAGGAATGTATCCCATAAATTGCGACACGCTTGTCCTATGATTTCCCGCGTTGATCGGGCAATATCGGATCCGCCGCAGTAGGCGTCTTGCCTCTGTATGATGGCGGTGGAAGGCCGATTGCTAGTCACGCGAACAGGTCATCTTCTTACTCGTGTACATTCAGCTGGGTTTAGAGTAAGCTCACTTCCACCTCTAGAGCCTTGCGCCATAAAACTGATCTTCAATCAAATGGCGCGACGGCAATGATCCCGCTTCCATGCAATTGGCAATGCTCGACAGGTGCAAGACGAAGATCTTGTGCGGGATCGCACCGAAAATCTGGTTAAGGTTCATGGCATCGAATACGATCGCGAAGCATAGCAGTTTGAAGGCGTTGATAGGGCATCGACTGCCCGATATTAGAATAATTGCCGAGTCTAACCGTCAGCCAGACGGCCAGCACATTCCCGTTTCGCAACGTCAAACAATCATCACAGTTGAGCAAACACACTGCCGTTGGCCGATTGGAGATCCAAAAAAGGGCGGCTTTTTTCTCTGCGGTGCTAAGTCCGACGTCATGGACAGTTATTGTCTTCGTCACATGCAGATCGCTTACCGAAGCTAGCTGAGTGTGGCCACAGCAAAGCGTTGAGTCGGCCCTGCCAAAAGAAATGCCTCTCGACACTGGAATGTGGCCGGGGAGCATCACTGATTCTGCCAACTTAAATGGAAAGGACGATAGTCTATTCATGACTGGTAACTTGGAAATCACACTACACACTGCCCACTCCCTTCCTCGCTCGAGCGAGCCAGGCGCAAAGAAGAATAAGGCCGTTTCGGACCTCTGGAAATGGCCGATCGATCTGACACCGGATCTCGCGACCAGACTGCTTCACGGTCTCGCTGAAAACCATCGCCGGCGCCTGTATTTGTTTGCACGCAAGGGCGAACGAGTTTCGATGCACGATCTACTGGCGGTCACCGGCGACGAGGACCTGCGAGTGCTCTCCTATTTCCAGGGCGCCCTCAGCCGCAAACTTCGCCGACTCCTGGGCGACCAGGAAAAGAAGACCCACCTCATCGGCTGGGACTATGCGGCGACTGTCTGGGATGACGAACACGCCAAGATTATCGACGGCGTATGCTACGTTACCACCACCACGCGCGAAGCTCTGATGCAAAGTCTAGGACATGCGCCCGATCTTGCACGACCGGGCGAGGCGGATGCTGCGTGACAAAGCTTTAGCCTCCCCTAACATCAGGATTGGCGCAAAGTGATCGCTCAATCCGAGACATTACCTTCAACTCTCGGAAACCTGAACTTCAGATGTGCGACATTTGTTGTGGTCCCGACACTGCAAGACACCATCACCAGCAAGATGCGATGGTTTGTGACTTGCGGTTTGGGGTCACGAGCGGTCCAATGAGCCTATTGGCACGTGTCGGTCCGTACTGGCCGCGACAACTGACGCTCTTTGTTTCGGGTGCGCCCACATCGGCAAACATACCCAAAATGGGGTTGTGTCAGGTTCAGTGAGAACCGGTCGGCACGGAATGTCAGGTCAAGTCCGGGACATTACGGATTACGCGCACCTGAGAATGACGAGGATCATTTGGCCCATGTTATGCGCTACCCCCGCAAACCGTCCCGGAAGCTGCTGGCCTTGTAGACGCCGAGCACCTTCACATGCGTGGTGAAGAACCCCAACTCCTCCAGCGCCAGTTCGACCGGACGCTCGTCGGGGTGGCCCTCGATGTCGGCGTAGAACTGGGTGGCGAAGAACTGGCCGTCGAGCTGGTAGGACTCGAGTTTGGTCATGTTGACGCCGTTGGTGGCAAACCCGCCCATGGCCTTGTAGAGGGCCGCCGGCACGTTGCGGACCCGGAACACGAAGCTGGTGATGATCAGGCCGTCGTCGGGCCTCGCCAGGACTTCCTCGCGCGACAGGATCAGGAACCGGGTCGTGTTGTGCTCGGCGTCTTCCACATCGTCGCGCAGAATTTTCAACTTGTAGATCTCGGCGGCAAGCCTGGTGGCGATGGCGGCTTCGGTCGGGTCGCCCCATTCCGCCACATCCATGGCGGCACCGGCGGTATCGGCGGCGACCTTGGCGTGCAGGCCCAGTTCGCGGATCACGTTGCGGCACTGGCCCAGGGCCATCTGGTGGCTGTGGACGTTCCTGATGGTCTCCAGAGTTGCCTCGTCGGTGCCGAGCAACTGGTGGCGGACGCGCAGAAAGTGCTCGGCGATGATGTGCAGGCCCGACTCCGGCAGCAGGTGATGGATGTCGGCGACCCGCCCGGCGACGGAATTCTCCACCGGGATCATGGCCAGACGGGCCCGTCCGTCCGAGACAGCGGCAAAAGCGTCCTCAAACGTGCGGCAGGCCACCGGCTCCATCTGCGGATAGACTTCGAGGCAGGCAATGTGCGAATTGGCGCCGGGTACGCCCTGGTAGACGATCTTGTTGTCCGGTGAGTCGGTCATGGTCGGGCCTTGTGGCTGTTTGTGGTCTTCAGATTTGACGCAGTGTTCTGGGCCTGCGGCGCCTGTGTGTCAATTGCCCATAGTCGCGCGCGCGCGCTCGAGGTCGGCGGGCGTATCGACACCCAACGGAATGGTGTCGACGAGCACGGCATCGATGCGCATGCCGGCATCGAGGGCGCGCAGCTGTTCCAGCCGGTTCTGTTTCTCCCGGTCGCTCATGGGCAGGGCGACGAAGGCTTCCAGGGCTTCACGGCGATAGGTGTAAAGGCCGATGTGGTGGTAATGTGGCCCTTCATGACCCTCAGGCAGCAGCCGCATGAAATCGCGGGCCTGGCAGATTCTGCCGCCGGAGTCGAAGCCGGCGATGACCTTGACCACGTTGGGGTTGAGCTTTTCCTCGAGATCGTCGACCCGGGCGGCAAGGGTCGAAATATCGACGGCCGGATTCGCAAGCGGTTCCAGACTTGCGCCAATCAGATCCGGTGCCATGGTCGGCAGGTCGCCCTGCATGTTGACCACCACGCCATAGCGCCGTTCCGGATCGGTCCGGGCCAGTGCCTGGGCAATGCGGTCGGAACCGCTGGGCAACGCGGCATCGGTCAGGACGCCGGTGCCGCCGGCATCCCTCACAACCGCGACGATTTCCTCATCCGGCGCCGCCACCAGGACAGGCCCGACATCGGCTTCCATGGCGCGTTTCCAGACCTGGACAATCATCGGCAGGCCGGCGATTTCGGCCAGGGGTTTTCCCGGTAACCTTTGCGATTCCATCCGGGCTGGAATGACCACAATCACATTGTCAGAACCGTCCACCATACTTCCCCTCTACAGACACGAAGAAACGGCGTGTTTCCGCCATCCTTCCGCGTCAAATTTGCGCACCCGCTTATACGTGTTGCATGGCCCTACGGAAAGAACTAGTCTCCGCGGCCATGTAAAGGGGGTGCCACGCCGTCGACGGTCTGGCATGGCGGATTCACTCCAAGAATGACCAGTTGGAGCCTTTCGGATAATGGACGCATTCGAACTTAACAAAATCGCCGGGGCATTTCTTTTCACGTGCCTCGTGGTGCTGGGACTGCAAAGCCTCGCCGGTATTGTCTATCACCCGGCAAAGCCCGAGAAACCGGGTTTTGCGATGGAAATCGAAGAGGCCAGCGACGGTACGGCCGAAGCCGGCACCAAAGCGGACAAGGTTCCGCTGGGTCAGCTCCTGGCGTCAGCCGATGCCGAAAAAGGCCAGAAGGTCGCCAAGAAATGCGCCGCCTGCCACACCTTCAACGAAGGCGGCAAGGTGACCACCGGACCCAACCTCTACAACATTGTCGGCCGCACCATGGCAAGTACAGACGGCTTCAAATATTCCGACGCCATGATCGCTTCCGGCAAACCGTGGACCTATGAGGAACTGGACGGCTTTCTGGCGGCGCCGAAGAAATGGCTGCCGGGCACCAAGATGGGCTACAAGGGCATCTCAAAGCCCAACCAGCGGGCCGACCTGCTGGCTTACCTGAGAACCTTGAGCGCCAGCCCGGTTGACTTCCCTGTTGCGGAAAAGGCCGCGGAGGCTGCTTCGGAAAGTGCGGCAGAAGACGCTATGGACGCTGTGAAAGACACGGTGGAAGGGGCGACGGAAGCTGTAAAAGACGCAGCAGAAGGAGCGACGGAAGCCGTGAAAGACGCGGCGGAAGGGGCGACGGAAGCTGTGAAAGACGCAGCGGAAGGAGCGACGGAAGCCGTGAAAGACGCGGCGGAAGGGGCGACGGAAGCCGTGAAAGACGCGGCGGAAGGGGCTATGGACTCCGCTGTCGAGAAAGCTCCGGAGGCGGCCGCGGAATAGCTGGCGGACAGACCAGACGGAACGTCTCTAATTCTCCCAGATCTGTACACCGGCAGCCCGTGTTGCCGGTGTTTTTATTTGCGGATTCCGACTGCGCCAGCATTGGTTCACGTTGCGCCTGGCGGCAATTACGAAAGTTTCATGTGACAAACAGGCTTGGCAAGGACCAATATCCAAGCCATATGACCGTGAATGTCATGTAACCTGCGGATTTGTCAGCCGGCATCAACAATGGATAGGGAGATTTCATGCGTGCGATCCTGAACGGCGGCCTTATGGCTTTCTTGTGTGCACTGTCGGTCGGCACGATGCAGCCATCGGCTCAGGCGGAGGAGATCCAGCGCCACGGCCTGTCGCTCATGGGCAGTCTCAAACATGAAGCGGATTTCAAACATTTCGACTACGTCAATCCGAATGCCCCCAAGGGCGGCAATGTCCGCCAAGGGGCGATCGGCACGTTCGACAGCCTGAACATCTTCATTCTGAAAGGCGAACCCGCAAGAATTGTCGCATACATTTACGACACTCTGATGCAACGCAATCCGAATGAGATCAGCGGCGAATACGGCCGTCTTGCGGAAAGCGTTACCTACCCGGAAGACTTCTCGTCGGTCACCTATACGTTGCGGGCCAATGCACGCTGGCATGACGGCAAACCGGTGACGCCCGAAGACGTCATCTTCACCCTAGAGAAATTGCGTGAAGGCGGCCTGCCCTTCTTTGCTTCCTACTATGCCAACGTGGCCAAGGCGGAGAAGATCGGTGACCGGCAGGTCAAATTTTCCTTCAACACCAAGGGCAACCGCGAACTGCCGCTGATTCTGGGCCAGTTGACTGTTCTGCCCAAACACTACTGGGAGGGCACCGACAAGGACGGCAACAAGCGCGATGTCTTTGCCACGACCCTTGAACCGCCGTTGGGCAGCGGGCCCTACCGGGTAAAAACAGTTGAACCGGGCAAGCGCGTCTCGGTCGAACGGGTTCCGGACTACTGGGGCAAAGACATTCCGGTAAATGTAGGCCGGTACAATTTCAACACTATAACGCACGAGTATTTCAGGGATTCTACCGTAGCCCTCGAGGCCTTCAAGGCCGATCAGTTTGACCTGAGGGCGGAGTCTTCCGCCAAGAACTGGGCGACCGCGTATGATTTCAAGGCGGTTAAAAGAGGCGACGTCATAACACAGGTGTTCAAGACCAAGAACGCCGAATCCATGCAGGCATTCGTTTTCAACACACGGCGCAAGAAATTTTCTGATCCCCGGGTCAGACTTGCCTTCAACCACGTGTTCGATTTCGAGTGGGCCAACAAGAACCTGTTTTACGGTCAGTACACGCGTGTCGCCAGCTTCTTCGAGAACTCCGAACTGGCCGCAACGGGATTGCCTGAGGGACAGGAGCTTGCCATCCTTGATTCCATCAGAGACCGGGTTCCGCCGGAAGTCTTTAAGAAAGAATACAAGAACCCGGTTGGCGGCGACCAAACAGCGGCCCGAAAGAACCGTCGCATGGCCCTGAGACTGTTGAAACAGGCCGGCTGGGTGATCAAGGACGGCAAGCTGGTCAACGCACAGTCGGGCGAAAGAATGAAAATCGATTTTCTTATTTATCAGCCCCTGTTCGAGCGCATCATTCTACCCTACATTCAGCGGCTTGAGCAGCTTGGCATCGAGGCTTCGCTGCGCACGGTCGACCCGTCACAATACCAGAACAGGATCGACAAGTTCGATTTTGACGCGGTGGTCGGAAGTTTCCGGCAATCGCTTTCCCCCGGCAACGAGCAACGCGATTTCTGGGGCAGCGAGGCCGCCGGCCGCAACGGCAGCCAGAACCTGATCGGGGTCAAGAATCCTGCAATCGACATTCTGATCGAGAAAATCATCTTCGCCAAGGACCGGGCCGAACTGGTGGCGGCGTCGCGTGCCCTTGACCGGGTGCTGTTGTGGAATCACTATGTGGTGCCGCAATGGTATTTCAACGGAACGCGCCTGGCCCGCTGGAACCGTTTCGGTCTTCCAGACAAAACAGCAGACTACGGCTTCAGTGCAATCGATGTTTGGTGGTACGATGCGGAAAAAGCAGCCAGTGTAAAGGGCGGGAAATGATGGCATTGCGACGACCGGCACTTCGCGGGGCAATAACCGCCGCGCTGATCGCTGCTGGAGGGTCGCTCGCCCATGCCGCCGAACGCCACGGTCTTTCCGCCTTCGGCGATCTCAAATACGGTCCCGATTTCAAACACTTCGACTACGTCAATCCAAACGCTCCAAAAGCCGGCCGGCTTTCGACCATAGGCACGGCGGCCCGGACCACATTCGACAGCCTCAACGGTTTCATCCTCAAGGGCGACGCTGCCCAGGGGCTGGGCTATCTCTTCGACAGCCTGATGGTGCGGGCCCAGGACGAGCCGGACGCGGTCTACGGACTGGTGGCGCAATCGGCCGACGTGGCCGACGACGGCCGCAGCGTAACATTCAAACTCCGGAACGAAGCCCGGTTCTCCGATGGTTCCCTGCTCACCGCTGAAGATGTTGCGTTCTCCTTCAAGCTGATCAAGGAGAAAGGCCATCCCGGGCTGGCACTGCCCTTGCGCGACGTCAAGAATGCCGAGGCCCTTGATCATTACACGGTCCGTTTCAGCTTCGAGGGCGACCAGACAAGGGATCTGCCTTTGCTGGTGGCAACCCTGCCTATATTCTCCAAAGCCTATTACAGCGAACACGATTTTTCTCAGACGACTCTCGACCCACCGCTCGGCAGCGGCCCGTACGGTGTGGGCGAGGTGCGTCAGGGCCGGTCCGTCAGCTATCGCCGGCGCGACGATTACTGGGCAAAAGACCTGCCGGTTAATGTGGGCCGGTACAATTTCGACGAACTGCGCTACGAGTATTTTCGTGACCGTTCGGTGGGCTTCGAGGCTTTCAAGGCCGGTGAATACGATCTGCGCGAGGAGTTCACATCCAAGGTCTGGGCGACGGAATATGTCTTCCCGGCCGTGAAGGACAAGCGGGTGCTGCTCGAGAAACTGTCGGACGGCAATCCGTCCGGCGCTCAGGGCTTCTTCATGAACATGCGCAAGAAGAAATTCTCCGACCCGCGCGTCCGCCTGGCAATTGGCCTGACATTCGATTTCGAATGGACAAACAAGAACCTGTTCTTCGGGCTCTACAAACGCACACACAGTTTTTTCGAGAACTCCGAGATGAAGGCCGCGGGCGAACCGGGATCGGCAGAACTTGCGCTTCTTGACCCTTATCGCGACAAACTCGATCCGGCCATCTTCAAGGTACCCTACACGCCGCCCGAGACGGACGGACGCGGCAATGACCGGCGGATGAGACGGGAAGCCTCGCGCCTTCTCAAGTCTGCAGGATGGTCCGTCAAGAACGGTAAGCGGCTGAACGGCAACGGGGAAGCGCTCAGCATCGAGTTTCTTATCATCGACAAGACCTCGGAGCGGATACTCAATCATTATGTCAGCAACCTGAGCAAACTGGGTATTGAGGCCAACATCCGCCTCGTCGATCCCGCTCAGTACCAGCGCCGGCTGAAGAGTTTCGACTTCGACATGCTCTCGGCGCGATTCGTGCTCAACGTGACACCAGGGGTGGAGCTGCGCAACTACTGGAGTTCGTCGGCCGCCGAAGTCGACGGCAGCGCCAACCTTTCCGGCATCAAGAGTCCGGTTATCGATGCCCTGATCGAGAAAATCGTGACAGCCAAATCAAGACTTGAACTGGTAACGGCAACCCGTTCGATCGACCGGGTCCTGAGAAACGGTCACTACTGGGTGCCGCACTGGTACAAGGCGAGCCACACGGTTGCCTACTGGAACAAGTTCTCGAAACCGGCGATCAAGCCGCTCTACAGCCGGGGCATCATCGAAACCTGGTGGTATGATGAAACAAAGGCCGCAACACTAAAGCAGTCTCAATGAACGCCGCAATAACGGCTTTGATGACGAGATGACGATCGAGTCGACTGAAACCATGTGCACAGGATAACCGGAACCGATGGCCGCCTATATTCTCAGACGCCTGTTGCTGATTCCCGTGACCATGTTCGGTATCCTGCTGATCAGTTTTGCCATCATTCAGTTTGCGCCCGGCGGGCCGGTGGAACGGGTCATTGCACAGATCACCAATACGGACGTTTCCGCCACCGTTCGCATTGGCGGCGGCGAGGGCGGCGATTTCAGCGGCAGTGCCGCAAACAACGCGGCATCAGGCGGCGGGGTATCTTCAAAATACCGGGGCGCCCAGGGCCTCGACCCTGAGTTCATCAAGAAACTGGAAAAGCAGTTCGGTTTCGACAAGCCGGCCCATGAGCGTTTCCTGAAGATGCTCGGCGACTATATCCGGTTCGACTTCGGGGAGAGTTACTACCGTGACGTGAGTGTGTTGTCGCTGATCAAGGAAAAGTTGCCGGTTTCCATATCGCTGGGCCTGTGGATGACGCTGCTGTCCTACGGCATCTCGATTCCGCTTGGCATTGCCAAGGCGGTTCGCGACGGCAGCCGCTTCGACATCTGGACCAGCAGTGTGGTGACTGTCGGCTACGCGATCCCCAATTTTCTGTTCGCGGTCTTGCTGATCGTGCTCTTTGCCGGCGGCAGTTTCTTCGACGTCTTTCCCTTGAGGGGCCTGACGTCCGACAACTTTGCCGAGTTGAACTGGTACCAGAAAGTCGGGGATTACATCTGGCACATGACCCTGCCGATCCTGGCGATGGCGATTGGAGCATTTGCAACCACATCGTTTCTGACCAAGAACTCGTTTCTCGACGAAATCAAAAAGCAGTATGTCATGACCGCACGCGCCAAGGGCCTGAGCGAACGCGAGGTGCTCTACGGTCACGTCTTCCGCAATGCCATGCTGATTATCATTGCCGGCTTTCCCGGTGCTTTCATCGGCGCCTTTTTTGCCGGCGCGCTCCTGATCGAACAGATATTCTCACTCGACGGGCTGGGCCTGCTGTCGTTCGATTCGATCGTCAACCGCGACTATCCGGTGGTTTTCGCCACATTGTACATCTTCGGACTCATGGGACTGCTGATCAATCTCATCAGCGACCTGACCTACACCTGGATCGACCCCAGAATCGACTTCGAAAGCCGGGAGGTCTAGGCCATGCATCAGACCTTGAAACAAGATGACCCGGCGGCAACGGACATCGCACCAGCCCGACGCGCAAACCGGCTGTCACCGATCAACCGGAGACGGCTGCAGAATTTCAAGGCAAACAGGCGGGGATACTGGAGCCTGTGGATCTTTCTGTTCCTGTTTCTCGTTTGTCTGTTCTCGGAGTTTCTGGCCAACGACAAGCCTATCCTGGTCAGCTATGACGGCGGCTATTACACACCGGTCTTCAAGAACTATCCGGAGACCGCGTTCGGCGGGGAATTCGAGACCGAGACCGATTACCGGGACCCGTTTGTGCAGGACCTGATCAAGGAAAAGAACGGCTGGATCCTGTGGCCGCCAATCCGCTACAGCTACAACACCATCAATCTCGACCTGCCGGTTCCCGCCCCCGCGCCGCCTTCGGAGGAGAACTGGCTGGGCACGGACGATCAGGGCCGGGATGTGGTCGCGCGCCTGCTGTACGGCTTCCGGATATCGGTGCTGTTCGGCCTGACCCTGACCATCATTTCATCCGCGGTGGGCGTGTGCGCGGGAGCGTTGCAGGGTTATTACGGCGGTTGGGTCGATCTGCTTGCACAACGGGCGATCGAAATCTGGACCAGCGTGCCGTCGCTTTATCTGCTGATTATCATCGCCTCGATCATCGAACCGAATTTCTGGATCCTGCTCGGCATCCTGCTGATGTTCAGTTGGGTCGCTCTGGTCGGGGTCGTGCGTGCGGAGTTTCTTCGGGGCCGCAACTTCGAGTATGTCAATGCCGCCCGCGCGCTTGGTGTCGGCAACGTCACGATCATGTTCAAGCATCTTCTGCCCAACGCCCTGGTGGCGACGGTGACCTTCATGCCGTTCATCCTCAACGGCTCGATCACGACCCTGACGTCGCTCGATTTTCTCGGGTTCGGCCTGCCGCCGGGCTCCCCCTCGCTCGGCGAACTTCTGGCCCAGGGCAAGTCCAACCTGCAGGCGCCCTGGCTCGGCCTGTCCGGATTTTTCACCATCGCCATCATGCTCAGCCTGCTGATATTCGTCGGCGAGGCGGTGCGCGACGCGCTCGACCCGCGGAAGACCTTCCAATGACTGTGCCTCAGACTGACGCGCGGGAAAAACTTCTGGAGATCAAGGACCTCTCGGTCCAGTTCACGTCCGGACGCAAGACGACGCTGGCCGTCGACCGGGTTTCATTCCACATCAACAAGGGCGAAACGGTCGCCCTTGTCGGCGAATCCGGTTCCGGCAAGTCCGTGACGGCACTGTCCGTGATGCAGCTGCTGCCCTACCCGGCGGCCAGCCATCCGTCAGGCAGCGTCCTGTTCCGGGGCGAGGAATTCATGGGCGCGGACCAGAATACCCTGCGCCGGATCAGGGGCAACGACGTCTCGATCATTTTCCAGGAACCGATGACTTCCCTCAACCCGCTGCACACGATCGAGAAACAGGTGGGTGAGATCCTGACGCTTCATCGCGGCTTGAGCGACAGGGCCGCGAGAAGCCGTGTGCTGGAGCTTCTGAAACAGGTCGGAATCCGTGATGCGGAAAAGAGACTGGGCGGCTATCCTCACCAGTTGTCGGGTGGCCAGCGCCAACGGGTGATGATTGCCATGGCACTGGCCAACGAGCCGGACCTGCTGATCGCCGACGAGCCGACCACAGCGCTCGACGTCACGATTCAGGCGCAGATCCTGGCATTGCTGAAGAGGCTGCAGCAGGATCTCGGCATGGCCATAATGCTGATCACCCATGATCTGGGAATCGTGCGCAAGGTTGCCGAACGGGTCTGTGTCATGACCCAGGGCAAGATTGTCGAACAGGGGGCGACCGAACAGGTGTTCACCAAGCCCGACCATGACTACACCCGGCATCTGCTGGCGGCGGAGCCCAAGGGCGACCCTCCGAAGTCCGATCATTCCGCCCCGATTGTGCTCAAGACCGACGACCTCAAAGTCTGGTTCCCGATCAAGGCCGGGCTGATGCGCCGGACGGTCGACCACGTCAAGGCGGTCGACGGCATCGACGTAACCCTGCGCGAAGGCCAGACCTTGGGCATCGTCGGCGAGTCCGGATCGGGCAAGACGACGCTGGGGCTCGCCATCCTGAGGCTGATATCCAGCGAAGGCACAATCAGTTACCTGGGCCACGATATCGACGGATACAATTCGGCCCGGATGCGGCCGCTGCGCAAGGAAATGCAGATTGTTTTCCAGGACCCATACGGTTCCCTCAGCCCACGCATGTCGATCGGGCAGATCGTCTCCGAAGGCCTCGATATCCAGGGCAAAGACCTCGATGCGGCGACCCGCCGGGAGCGGGTGGCACAGGCCCTTGAGGAAGTCGGTCTCGATGCGGATGTCCAGAACCGCTACCCGCACGAGTTTTCCGGCGGCCAGCGCCAGCGCATCGCAATCGCGCGGGCCATGGTTCTGGAGCCCAAGTTCGTCATGCTCGACGAGCCGACCAGCGCCCTCGATATGTCAGTCCAGGCCCAGATTGTCGACCTTCTGAGAGAACTGCAGGAGCGTCACAACCTGGCCTACCTGTTCATCAGCCATGACCTCAAAGTGGTGCGGGCGCTGGCCAACAATGTCATCGTCATGCGCCAGGGCAAGGTCGTGGAGTCGGGTCCGGCGAAGCAGATCTTCGAAGCGCCTGAGACCGACTACACCAAGGCGCTGATCTCGGCCGCCTTTGAGATCGAAACCGCGCCCGAGGGCGTGGTTGCGACCTGAGATACCTTCAAGCACACGAAAGTTCAAAGGGGGGGATATGGCGCTTTTGTTCATGAGTTCCGCGTGGGACAACGACACCTGGCTCAACCGCACAAGGGCACTCGACGCTGCCATCGACCTGCGTGGCTGGCCGGAGGTGGGCGACGCGCAAGACATTCGTTATGCGATGGTCTGGAAACCGCCCGCGGGCGAACTGGCAAAACTTCCCAATCTGCAGGTGATCTTTTCGCTTGGCGCAGGCGTCGACCACATCTTCCAGGATCCGGCCCTGCCCGACTGTCCGGTGGTGCGCACCGTCGACAACAACCTGACCATGCGGATGAGCGAGTATGTGGTGCTTCATGTGCTGATGCATCACCGCCAGGTCCGCCGCTATGGCGCTCAACAGGGATCGAAGATCTGGCAGGGGCACGCGCAGGCCGGTGCCGACGAGGTCCGCGTCGGCGTCCTCGGCATGGGAGTGCTGGGCAGCGATGCGGCGGCCAAACTTGCCATCATGGGGTTTCAGGTTGCCGGCTGGTCGAACAGCCGCAAGAGTGTGGATGGTGTCGAGAGCTTTGCCGGCCAACCGGAGCTGAAAGCCTTCCTCAACCGGACCGACATCCTGGTCGCCCTGCTGCCGCTGACACCCTATACCAAAGGCTTCATCAATCGCCACCTGTTGCGTGAACTTGCCCGCGACGGTCAGGGGGCGGGCCCGATCCTGATCAACACCGGCCGGGGCGGTGTGCAGGTCGAGGCCGACATCCTTGCAGCCCTCGAGGCCGGCGAACTTGAAGCGGCGACCCTCGACGTGTTCGAGACCGAACCCCTGCCCGAAGCCAGCGCCCTGTGGACCCATCCGCGTGTCACAGTAACACCGCACAACTCGGCCGACAGCGACCCGCGGGCCCTGTGCGGCAGCGTTCTGGAACAGATCAGGCGCTTCGAGGCCGGCGAACCGCTGGAGAACCTGGTCGACCGCGAACGATCATATTGAACAATGCCGCCTGTTCCCCTGACCTGATCAGGGGCCTGCTCGCCTTTCCCCAACCGGCAGCAACGGCGAGTAGGTCCCGGCTCACGCTTCGCGTGTCCGGGAAACGGATGTCGTTTCCCGTGCGCGATGCGGCACGCCAGTGCTGCTTCGCAGACACGGGACCCTACCACCCACCAACGCCTGCAATTGGAACGGTCGCGGCTCACGCTCCGCGTGTCCGGGAAACGCTTGTTGGGAAAGCCGGCCCGGTTTTCATGCCCCGTATTTTTCGACCTCTTCCATCTGGATCGGGATCGCCAGGTTGCACGCGTGAATGCCCATGACGGTGGTCGGTTGAATGATTTCCAGGATCTCTTCCTTGATGGCGCCGCCTTTGAGCGCGTTTTGCATGTGGCGGCGCACGCCCGGCGCATAGAGGTGGGTGGTGGCCGAACCGATCAGGCCGAAGACATGCTCGACATGTTCGACATGTTCGACATGTTCGACCTTGAGAGATTCGACGGCGGCTTGTCCACCCGACAGTTTCTTCATCTGGGTCTCTTTAACCGCACAGGTGAAAGCCCTCAGGCGACAACCTCGCTGAGGAAAGCGAGCAACGGACGGGTGAACAGAGCGGGCTGTTCAGACAGTCCCATATGTTGAAGATGCGGCACGATGATCGTCTGTGCGCCTGGGATCTCAGTGGCGATAGCGTGTGCCATGGCCGGCGTGCTGCCGCTGTCGTTCTCGCATGTCATCACCAGAGCCGGTTTTTCGATCGGCGGGTCCGGACGGATCAGTTCGACGACACCGCCCGCCAAGACCTGGTGGCATCGGGTGTAGATCACCGGATCGTTTGCCAGGACCCACTGGCGCACCCGGGGGATGAACTCCGTGTCGCGTTCCCGGAATTCGGGCGTGAACCAGCGTTCGATGGTGGCATCAAGCGTTGCTCCCGGACCGCCCTGTCAGGTCTGTGCGGCGCGGTCCTCCACCAGCCGTTTTGCCATCGATCATGGTGACCGTGTCCAGGCGTTGGCGATTCTCAATTCACCACACGAACGCACACCCGAGGCCCTGAAGATCATAGCTCGGAACCCGATACCGCACCGACAGAGCCTCGACATGCGGCTGCCAGATCTGCCGGTTCAGTCCGAGTCCGTGAATGAGCACGACCACGGGCGCATCCGCAGGCCCGCTCACCTCATAAACCGTCCCGCAATCGGTTCGTTTCGCCATGCCGAATTCAGGCAAATGCCGGAATGACTTCGGAACAGAAAAGTTCAAGCGAGCGCTTTTGTTCCTTCAGGCCCAGTCCCATGCTGGCATAGTAGATGAACTCATCGACACCCGCCGCCTCATAACGTTTGAGTTTTTCGATGGCCTCGTCAGGTGTCCCGAACATCAGGTTTTCGCTGAGCATCTGCGGATTGTACTCGTCGCGGTTGGCGAGATCCTCGAACGGCTGTTGTTTGGGGAAACCGTTGACCACATCGCCCAGGTTCTTGAACAGGTTCTCGAACTGACCGAGCTGGCGTTGTGCGGCCTTGACCGGGACTTCCCACTCGTCTTTCGTATCGTAAAGGGCCGTATGCCGCATCACCGCAAAAATCGGGCGGGCGGCACCGGGATTGGCTTCCATGGCCGAATCCAGCCGGCCCTTGTAGTCCTCGACTTCGGAAAACGGCCGCGTCAGAGGCCAGGACATGATGTGACAGCCGTTCTTGACCGCATAATCAAAAGTGATCGGCGCGCGTGCAGCAACCCAGATCGG
>JAJFHD010000151.1 GCA_021775805.1 Alphaproteobacteria bacterium
GATCCGGGTTTCCAGACTTTGCAGTTTTGAAGTCACGCCACCATCTCCGGCCTCAACAAATGGTGCTGGCGGGCATCCGATTCCGGGCCTGGGTGTATCTATCGTTTCGCAGCATGGGCCAGTTTTGCCGCCGCCTCGTTCAGCAGATCGCGATGCAAATCTGAGAGTCCGTTCTTGTCGGTGATCTGATCGGCCATGGATTCCAGAATGCCGCTGAAAAGGTGGTGGTGCAGATGGAACGCAACGTGGCGTTGTTCTTCACCGCTTTGGTCGAGGGTTATATGCACCCCGTCTTCGTCCACTTTGACGTCGTAGCGGCACGAGTGTGAAAACGAACCGTGATAGTACTTGTCGGGAAAATCGATGGACACTTCGGCCTTGTCGATAATCGGTTTTGACATGGAAGGACTCTCTCCTGAAGACTTGAAACAGTCTGACGCAGTTGTTGAATTCGGCGATCTGATCCTAGTGATTGACAATATCTGTCCGCCTTGACGCAAATCAAAGCCCCGCATGACGAAGTTGGGGCGTCAATATCAGGATTTGATGGTCATCCCATGCAGCTGGAATCAAGGTGACCGGTTTCCATCGCCAGTTGGTAACGTCCAAGGTGACGGAGCCGCTCAGAAAACAGTATGCCAAGGATGCTGTTCCGGCGCTGCCTCCGGATGATTGCGAATAAAGTGGTGCAGAACGTGAAGCAGAGTCTGCACGTGCTGGCGGTCATTGCGACGCTGGGCGGCACGGATGTCATCCACAATCTTCCGGCAGATGTCTTCTGTGCCATGCTCTTTGTTCAGCAAATACTGACCATAGGCGACAGCCACTATTTCCGGCATGTTCTCATGCTCGGCAATGGCCAGCACCTCTTCCTCTGTCAGGCCGCAAAATGCGAGGCAATCTTCCATGGTAATCATAACGACCTCCGTTGAAGCACGGCATTGTTGCGGCTTTATACTGCCGATGTTCCGTCGTCAAAGTTGGGTTTCGAGCATGATACTCGGAACACTTCGTGGCGGTGGAATTGGCAGACTACAGTCAATACTGGGCAGCGCCCATTGGATGACAGTTTCCGGGACGGGACTGTGATCCAGATCAAGCTGGGGCACGGATGAAGCAATTAGAGTTTTGAGTCATGGACGCTAGAGGAATAGTGACAGGCGTCGGGCAACGGGTGTTGCGCGCCAGGTGATGGGGAACCGTTCAGTCCAATTCTGGATCCCATGTAACTCGTGATCTTGATTGCCGTAACCAGTTAATTACGTGGAACTTTCTCAATTGTCAGACATTGACACATACCGGGACGGGAGTGGCGGCTTGATGAGGTTGGCGATGTTTGTGGCAACTCTCGCGGTTGTTTCGTTGCTGGTTTTCTCTGGCGACATCGGGGCTGACGCGTCCGCGACTGATGAGGTCGCTTTGCGTCAACTGCGTACGTTGACCGACGTCGAGACACGGATTGAACTCATCATTTCGCTTGAGAACCGATCTTCGGAGCCCGTGCGCAAAGCGTTGGAGAACATTGCGGTAGACGCATCCGAACCTGGGGAGGTTCGGATGCAGGCGATTTGTTCCTTGGGCGGATCGGCCAATCGCGAAAGCGTGCCTGTTTTGCTTAAACTGATTGAAAGGGACCTCAAGGAACGTCGGGGCTTCTGGGCGTGTGCCATACCGTTGCTGGGGGAGCTGGAAGACAGAAGAGCCGTCGCATTGTTGTTACGTATTGCAGATTTGAACGAAGAACATCTGGCGGGCATGGACCACATGGCGATTGAGGCATTGGCAAAGTTGGGAGATGAAAGGGAACTTGCCGTGCTCTCGGGCAAGGTCCACATCGCGCCTGTAAGGCTTGCTGTTATGAAAGGCCTTGCCCGAATTGCATCTCCGCAATCAACGGACATTCTGATCAGCGGCTTGATCGAGGGAGAAGAGCCTGACGTCGTCGAGGCCGCCCGGAGTGGATTGCTGAAAATCGGTAAAGCCGCTGTACCCGCCCTTAATATGGCCCTGACGGAATATGACGATCAAGAATTGGCGTCACGCATAAAGAGTATCCCTCAGCAGCTTAAGCCATGAGAAGATATCGTGGAGCGGGATGAGCAAAAGAGTATCCGGTGTCGCGTTGGACGTTCTGATTTGAAATCGCGCCAGACCGTTTCGGGCGGCCGCGATGTTGACCCACATCAAGTCTGGTAGGTTCTTCGGAGCGTAGGTTGCTCAACGCAAAATGTGGCGTTTCCGGTTTCCCTTCCGCGATATGGCCGAGCGGCGGCGGGAAGGGCGGGTGGTTTGGTGGCTGTTTGGCACTTTGGCGAAACGCAGCCGACAGGATCAGGACAATCAATGAGAATCGATATGGCCGATCGAACCATGTTTACAGTGCTGACCGCTCTCACGACCATGATGATGAGTCAGGCGCATGCCCAGAGCGTGCAAACCAAAGATGTCACTACTGGCGCCTGCATGGTTATTTGCGAGGATGTGAGTTTTTGCCGGGAGCTGGATTATGACAGTGCGACCGGGACCTGCACGATTTTCATCAATGCCAATGATCCGGGCTATGGCAAAATACAGCAGGCCTGTCCGCAGATACCGCCGGACAAGCTGATCATTTCGTATGCCAACGACCGGTGGGACATAATGTGTCCGTCCGGAACGGCCGGGTCTGTTCCGGACGCTTCGCAGGTTTTTGGGACACCGCAATAGCGCCCGGAATACACGAGAGATGCCCCCACAATCGTGGTGCACACCCGCGTTTAATAAAGTTAGAATTCACCCAATCCAAGCCCGGTTCGCGGCTGAGGTTGCGGCCTGCTGTGGTGGCGGTGTCAGGGATGGATGATAATCGGTGTTCCGTTCGGCACCACGCGCCAGATTTCTTCGATCTCCTTATCGGAAACTGCGATGCAGCCATTCGTCCAGTCGTAGAAACGATGAAACGAACCAAGCCAACCCGCACCATTCTTTATGCCGTGGATCATGATGGCGCCGCCGGGCGACACGCCAAGTTTTCGAGCCTTCTGCCTGTCCCGTTTGTTGGGGTAAGAGATATGGAGTGCGCGATGAAAACCGCTCTTCGCGTTGCGCCAATCAATGCGATACCTACCTTCAGGCGTTCGGCCGTCACCCTCCCTGGTTTTTGGGCCACGCGGGTTCCAGCCAAGCGCAACCGTGTATTGCTTTAAGGGCTTGCCGCTCTTTATCAACAGCAAATTGCGGTCATATTTGTGGACAATCACTTCGTCGGCCTTAACACTTGAGGGTATCGGTGGCGCTGAGTTTGAGTCGAGCAGCCAGGCGCCAGACGTCACCACAAGGAGTGCGGCTATAAGGGTTATGACAAGACCACGACTTGTCATTTCTGGTGACCTCTTTCCGACGGTCGCGGGGCACGGTTCCATCTGCTTCATTTCGACCCGCCTCGTGCTGCAGGTCATTGACCTCGATCAACCGGAGCGCGTGTCTTCGATCACTTGACCTGCCCCCGGCTTTGACAAGTTAACGCGCTGGATTGGGTTTTGGAGTGGCGTTATGTTCGTCTGATGACAGGAAACTCGTACAAACGGCACCGATTTCCACCATAGATCATCCGAATTTGGGTTCTCAATTCCGGATACCAATACGCGCGAAGAATTGGGCGGGGTAGACTGCGCTCAAATAGCCGCTGGCATCTTGATGAGGTTTCCATCTCGGTCAACGGCAAGCGGCTGTTTCTGTGGCGCGCGGTCGATGATGAGGGTGAAGTCCTGGACGTTTTGGTTCAATCACGCCGGAACAAGAGGGCCGCGTTGAAACTGATGCGCAAGCTGCTGAAGAAACAATGCTGTTTGCCCCGCACCATCGTCACGGACAAGTTGCCATCATACAGTGCTGCGCTGTGGGTTCCGGGATTGTCCAGATGTCACGACTTTGGCGGGCGAAAGAACAACCGCGCTGAGAATTCTCATCAACCGGTTCGACGACGAGAGCGCAAGATGCAGAGGTTCAAGTCAGCTGGTTCAGCTCAATGTTTTCTCTGAGTCCATTCCTCGATCTACAATCTCTTCAACATCCAACGACATCTGATTTCCCGAAAGACACTGTGCCAATTCCGAATTGCGGCATCATCTGAATGGGGGAGGGTGGTTAGAGCTGCATAGGCGCTCGCCGCGATGGAAACCGCCACGTTTGCAGGGAGTTAACTTGTCAAAGCACTTGCAATCAGAGAGGTGTCCATAGATGACAGCGCCAATGCAGGCAGTTCGCCGTTTTCAACGCGTGACACGCCGTGTGATAAGGATAAAACTCACGACAGCGAGCACGATGAGCGCGGAAGAAAGTGTTGCGATCACTGCGACTGCGGGAACCAGCGGCGAGTAATTGGTGGCCGTTCGCGAAAAGAGCCATTCGGGCAGCGTCGTGTCGGCACCGGTGGTGAAGATCGACAGCGGCAGGTTCGACCAGGACAGCAGGAAGCCGAAGAGCGCGCCTGAAATGATGCCCGGCATCAGCGCCGGCAGCGTGATCTCGCGAAACACCTGCAGCCGGCTGGCGCCCAGATCGAACGCGGCCTCTTCCTGCGCCACGTCGTAACCATAGAGCCGGATCGATATCACCAGGGTGACGATGGGCGCTACCCAGACGAGATGGGCGAAGACCGCTGTCTGCCATGTCGGCGCAATCCCCGCGGCGGTGAAACTCAAGAGCAGGGCAAGTCCGAGCACGGGTTGCGGGAAAAAGATCGGCAGCAGGACGATGTTCTGGAACATCCGCCGTCCGTGCCAATCGTAACGGGCAAATGCCAGTGCTCCTGCGACGCCGATAATCGTGGCCAGGACAACCACCACCGATGCGATCTTCAGCGAGGTGATGTGAAGCTGTATCGTATCGAATGCACCAAGCGCCTCACGATAGGCGTCCAGCGTCCAGACCCGGTGCGGAAAGCGCATGTAGCGCGTGTTCGCCAGCGATGCCAGAGCGACCGACAGAATTGGAAGATAGAGCAGCGTCAGAACGACACCGAGCCAGACGCCCAGAAGCGGTCCCTGCAGGCGGCGGCTCATTTCCGGATCAACCTGTCGAAATCCAGCCGCCGCATGATGGGGAACACGACAAGCGCGGTGATTAGGATGATCAGCATGGTCAGTGCGGCTCCAAGCGGCCAGTCCTGCGCATAGTTGAACCGCTGCTCGATGGCACGTGTTGCCACCGAAACGGCCTGACCTCCGAGGATCGCGGCTTCAGCATTGGCGCCGAGGGCAAGCACGAAACATAAAAGCGCTCCGATCGCGGCGCCGGGCGCGGCAAGCGGCAGTTCGATCTGCCAAAACACCTGCCAGCGCGAGGCACCGAGATCGTGGGCGGCCTCCACCTGATCCTTCGCCACCAGCGAGAGGCCGAGGATGAGAGGAAACAAGACAAACGGGAAATGGATGTAGATCAAGCCAAGAAGTGCCGCGAGTGGCGTGTTCAGGATCGAACCGATCGAGATGTCGAACCACGCCCGGAGGCTCCCCGCCAGAATCCCGCCTCCCGGCATCAGGAACAGAGAGGTTCCGAACAGGCGCACGCTTTCGGAGATGAAAATCGGCAGTGCGATGAGGATACCGGCAGCGGTGGACCAGCGGCGGCCGGCACGTTCCAGCGCTTTCGCCGTCGGCCACGCGAAGATGAGGCAGAGGACCGTCGTCAGGCTGGCGCCGATGGCCGACCACATCAGGGGCCGCCAGTAACCTTCGGTAAAGGCCGCCACGTAGTTCTGCGCCGTTGCCGCGCCGGTCAGTTCAAAGGTCCGAGGCGGCATTACCGAATAAAGCGCGACGATGCCGATCGGTGCAATGAATCCGATCGCCAGAAGCAGCCCCAAGGGGAGCATGGCAAGATATCCTGCGAGACCGCGGCGCATGGAACTACTCCTTCACGCTTGCGCAATCGCGCAGGTCGAAGCCCCAGCGTCCGGCATGTCCGGGGCTGAGATGTGCCGCCTGGCCGGCCGGCAACTCCGCCACCAGTGTCCGGTCCAGCGCATCGAGATGAAACTGGGACCGTGAGCCAAGCATATAATCGCTCCGCACGCGGGCATTGAAGCTTACATCGGCAGTCTCCTGCGGACCCAGCGGACGCAGCGCCTCGGGACGCATCACGAGCCAGCCGTCCTCCACACCGTGCGCCGGCTGCCCGGCGACCTTGCCCGTGTCCACGGGAAGGATGTTCACTTCCCCCATGAATTCGGCGACGAAGCGCGAAGCCGGACGCGCATAGATCTCCTGTGGCGGGCCGACCTGAACGATGGCACCATTGTTCATGATCGCGATCCTGTCAGACATCACCATCGCCTCTTCCAGGCTATGGGTTATGTAGATGAACGTCTTGCCGGTGCGCCGATGCAGGTCCTTCATCTCGACTTCGAGGATCTTCCGAAGCCTGTAGTCGATGGCCGAGAGCGGCTCGTCAAAGAACAGGATTTCGGGATCCGAAGCAAGCGCGCGTGCCAGCGCCACACGTTGCCTTTCGCCGCCCGAACATTGTGTCACCGGCTTGTCGAGGTAGCTTTGCGGCAGGCGTACAAGGTCAAGAAGTTCTTCCGTGCGCCGACGGCGCTCAGCTTCGGCGACTCTGCGCATCTTGTATGCAAAGCCGATATTGTCGCCCACGCTCATGTGACTGAAGAGCGCAAGTGACTGAAAAACCATGCATGTCGGGCGCCGGTTTGCCGGGGTTTGCGTGATGTCCGTGTCCCGGAGCAGCACGCGGCCGGCGGTCGGCTCCTCAAGTCCCGCGAGGATTCGGATCAAAGTAGACTTGCCGCTGCCCGAAGGCCCGACAATAGTGAAAAACTCGCCTTCGGGGATCGACAGCGATACACCGTCAACCGCCCTGTTCGATCCGAATGTCTTGGCAAGGCCCTCAAGCGCCAAAAACGCCGCCGGGCCCCGCTGGTCACCCATATGTCAGCCTCTGGCGCGGATCGCTGCGGAGTAGATATCGTGGAGGCGGTCATATTGCGGAACAATGTCGAATTCCACCGCGTTCGCGATCCGCTCCTCGAATTCGTCCCATTGCAGCGCGTTGAGTTGTTCGGAACTGAACTTCGCGAACACCTCGGGCTGCGCCATCTGACTGACCGGCTGAAGGTTGCCGTTGCCATTGGCCACCGTGTAGGCGGCATCGGGTGTCGTGATCCATTCCAGGAAGTCGAGCGTCGCATCGAGCGGATCAGGATTGGCCACCGCCGAGTTCAGCTCGATCCAGTTGATGCCGCCCTTGCCATCTGCAGGCCCCGAATTCGGCGTAATGGCGTAGAGGTTTTTCACTCCTTCCAGCCGCGCCGAGGTGATCGAGTAGGTGCCGCCGGTGAAGTAGGCATCGATTTCGCCGTTCAGGATCGCGAGATTAAGCTGGACAAAATCGGTGGTGATCATCTTGGCGTTGTTGATCCACATCTTTGCCGTCTTCTCGAACGCCGCGAAATCGGCGTCGGACTTTTCCTTGTACGGATGGATGCCGGCGCCCATGCAGATATCCATGACGTTCCAGTCCTCGTAGGCGAGGATGCCGTAACGTCCTGCGAAATCGGGGTTGTTGAACAGGTCCCAGCCCTCATCCTTGGCGGTCGCGGGTGCGATAACGTCCGAATTGACCACAAAATCGAAGGTCTCGTACCGCTGCACGACGCCCAGAAGGTGCTGGTTGTCCTCGCTCATCGCCCAATGATAGGGCGGCTTGAACTTCTTCGCCATCTTCTCATAGAGCGGCATGAACCGGTCCTGCGGCAGATCGCGGATCAACTTCTGGGGCCACAGCTGTTTGCGGGCCCAGGGGTTGTTGATATTGATGAAATCCCAAACCTTTGTCTCTCCGGCACGCAGACGGTTCACCGAGGTCGGGTCGGAAATGTGGATCTCATAGCGAACCGGCACGTTGGTTTCCTTGCGCCAGGCATCTAGCAGTTTCGGATCCGCATAGGCGTCCCATGTAAGCAGGGACAATTCGCGCTGCTGAGCGAGCGCGCCCTTTGCACCCATGGAACCAACAACCGCCGCTGCGCCGAGGCCAGCAAGAACCTGGCGGCGGGTCGATTGCGTGGACCGGAGCCCCATGTCTCGGACTGGATTGCGTGCGGCGAGCGCTTGCAAGCGATGTTCATTTTTCATCTGCATTATCCTCCAAGTTCGTCATGCGTACATCTGTGCGAAGATAGTATCCTTCACCGGCATAACATGGCAAGGGGCTCTGTCAGAGCAAATCTACCTGACCAAAAAGGCTACTCGATCATTAGAATGTCAGGCGGCGGGTTGACGCCAATCCGCCGACTCCGCACTCCTCATGAGCTTGAAACCTTGTCGTCTGTGGCGGTGGTGTTCCTGATTGAGAATCTTAAAGTGGATCGAAGCGAACTTCTGGAGCGATGCGGTGCGTCTGAACTTAGCCATCGCTTGTTCTCGTCGTCGAAACGGCTGATGTGAGTTTTCGGCCCGATTGTTGAGCCAACGACCGGTCTGCCGGCGTCGTGCATTTCCGGTGACCTTCATCGCCGCACGGTACGAGCGAAGGCAATCCGTCACAATCACTTCTGGCCGGCCATGCCGCCTCATTGCTTTTCTCAAGAATTTCAGTGCAGCCTTGCGATCTCGCCTCTTTGTCACAAACGTTTCGAGGACTTCTCCTTGGTGATCAACCGCCCGCCAGAGGTAGTGGATCTCGTCGTTGATCCTGACGAAAACCTCATCCAAGGACGCGACGAAACAAGATGCGCTGGCACAAGCCAGTTTCATCTGACACCGCCGTCAAACCCTTAAATAACCCAAAACCACCTCGACCCGATGGTCGTCGCGTTTTGTCAACTCGTCTTGGGAAAGCAGGTCGCGGTTGAATATGGTCGATAGTGTGTAGGCGTTAGAGAGGTAATAATAGCCCAGGGCGGCGATGGTGATATAGAGCTGGACCGCGTCAACGTTCTTGCGAAACAAGTCATCTTTTGCGCCACGTTCAAGGAGGTCCTTGATCAGTTCGACTAGAGGCGAATGCAAGACCTTGATCTCATCGGACTTTGCAATGTGGCGGGCCTTAAGCAGGTTTTCGTTGTTGACCAGACTGATGAACTCAGGGTTTTCAAGATAGTACTGCCAAGTGAACCGGATCAATGTCGCCATGCCCTCAACCGGGTCCATGCCTGTCAGTTCCAGCTCGATTTCCGCTTCCAGTTTCTTTTTGTAGGCCGCCTCCATGACCGCGACGTAGAGGTCCTCCTTGTTGCCGAAATAGTGGTACATCATGCGTTTGTTGGCGCCGGAACGGCGCGCAATCTCATCGACACGGGCGCCGCTTAGTCCCTTTTCCGCAAACTCTTCCGTCGCCGCCTCAAGCACGCGCTGGCGGGTCAACTTCGGGTTTCTTTTCCTCGGTCTGTCCAAAGCCCGCTCCCCAGTTCGATCTCAACAGCCGGTTGATTGTATGCCATACGCCCGACTGTCTCTGGTATCGTTGACGCTCAAGCATATTCCAAATATGGTCAAATAACCATTCGGTTACTAATTGATATCAACGCCTATGAGTCGTGAATTCCTTTTTGATGCCGAACCCATGGACCTGCCGGGCGGCGCCTGGTCGAAAACCGGGCGACGCAAGCTGCAATATGACGGACGTGACGTACTTGGTTTGTCCCAGGGAGAGTTCCGCTCCTACCTATACCCGATTTACACGCCGAGCGGTATTCCCCTGACGTCCGAAAGTCCCGCAGATCACCCGCATCACAATTCAGTCTGGATTGGCAGCGATCAGGTGCGCTGCCAGGTGCCGGCCGCAGCTGGGGAAACCGAAGATTACACTTACAACTTCTATGTAAACGAGACGTTTCAGGGTCGCTCTCCCGGCAAGATCCTGTCGACGGCCGTGGCTGGAGAACCTCTGGGTTTAGAGAAATTTCGATTGAAGCAGACGCTCGAGTGGCATGGTCCGCCGGAATGGGGCGCACCGCAAACACGCTTGATAATGCGAGAGCGGCGCACGGTTGATTTCACGCCTGGTCAAACACACCATGTGATCGACATTCTTTCCGAGCTGGAACCAGCAAACTGGGATCTTGAACTTGGCCCTACCCGGCACGCCTATTTCAATGTGCGCGTGACGGACTCGATGCGGGTTTCTTCCGGCGGCCAGTTTCTGGATGCGAACGGCAGCACTGATGCCAATGTGATCTCCGGCTCGAACACGGAATGGGTTGACCTGAGCGGATCGGTAGGCGGCGGACATCATGCCGGCATAACCGTGATGTCGCGCCCGGGACCCCGGCAATCCTGGTGGTTTGTGTCCGATTGGGGTGTCATCACGGTAGGACACTTCCGCCACGAGAAAACGTCGATCTCGAAGGGCGATAGCGTGAGGTTCGATTTTCGTTTGGTTGTCCATGACGGCGTTGCCGTGTCCACCGAAATTGCCAGGCTTTACGACGACTATGTAAACGGCGCCGACCAATGAACATCAGTTGAGCCCACTGTAGAAAATGCCATGTCACAACCAACCACATGAGACCGGCGCGGGCGGTACGATGCAGAATTTCTCGATGATTCTGAATGCACGTAGACATCCAGCAACAAGTTCCAGTTCCAGTCCGGTTGGCCGCTATTGCAGAACGAAGTGATCATTTCTGATGAAGGCAGGGAGAATGCGATGAAAATAGTCCGTTATGAGACCAAAGGGCAGAACTATTACGGTGTGCTGCGTGAGGACGGTCAGCTGGATCGTTTGACAGGCGATCCTTTCGAGCGACAAGAGATGACGTCGATACGAGACCCGATTGCGGCGGTTCGCGTTCTTGCTCCGGTGCCAAGACCCCGCATCTTCGGTGCCGGCCTCAACTATGTTTCCCATATCAAGGAATCCGGCCAGGATGCACCTGAGATCCCGATGTTGTTTATGAAACCCAGCACCGCCGTAGTTGGAACCGACGAGGCGATCCTCATTCCAGACCAATGCAAGGAAGTTCACTTTGAGGGCGAACTGGCGGCTGTCATCGGGAAAACGGCTCGAAACCTGTCCGAAGAAGAAGCCCTGTCCGCCGTTTTCGGTTACACCTGCGCGAACGATGTCAGCGACCGCCCGATCCAGTTTGCGGAAATGGCCATGGGATGCCTTTTGATCGGCAAGGGGTTCGACACTTTTTGCCCCCTGGGTCCATTGATCGCGACGGATCTCGATCCGACCAATCTCGAAATGGTGGCACGGGTCAACGGCGAAGTCCGCCAGCAGATAAACACCTCAGATCTCCTGTTCAATGTCGCGCAACTGGTTGCCTATATGAGCCGCGCGATAACGCTCTTGCCCGGGGATGTCATTATCACCGGCACGCCTTCCGGCGTTGGCCGTGTCAAGCCAGGTGACGTTGTCGAGGTGGAGATAGACGGCATTGGCATCTTGCGAAATCAGGTTGCTGCAGAACAACACCAGTGAGCTGTGTGGCGACGCTGACAATGTCGGTCCTTGCTTGCCTGACGAACGCAGCCCACGCGCCGGTCGATCTTTCGATTTGAGTTGACTTTACGATTGGGCCAATTATCCTGTTTGTAACTAAATAGTGAATTACGTGATTTTGTAACACTAAACAGGGAAGGAAATTGGGATGTTCAGCAAACTGCTATTGGCAGGTACAGCGGCGATAAGTTTCGCAATTGCCGCACCAGCTTTTGCCGAGTGGAAACCGACCAAACCGTTGCGCATAATCGTGCCGTGGGGAGCCGGCGGGTCAACTGACCAGATGGTTCGCACCGTTGCGGGCGATCTTGAAGGCGCGCTGGGGCAAAAGGTTGTGGTTGTCAATCAACCGGGCGGGGCCGGAGCGGTTGGAACAAAAGCAGCGTTCGATGCGACGAAAGACGGCTACACCTGGACGGCCGGTGCGGCCAAGGACCTGGGCACATACGGTGTGACCGGCGCAATAGACACGCACCTCAAGGACTGGCACCTCTATCTCACGGTTATCAATTTTACCTTGGTGTCCGCCAATCCCAATTCAAAGTTCAAATCCGTGGCCGACGTTGCGGCAGCGATGAAATCGGACCCGAAGAAAGTCACTATTTCTACCGGTGGCATCAATTCCGCCAGCGGGGCATCGGCGGAGGCGATCAAAGCCGCGGTCGGTGGAGACTACAAGATGGTGACCTATGATGGCGGCAATCCAGCGGTCAAATCGACCGTGTCTCACGAAACTGAGCTGACCACCCAGTTGATCTCCGAGCAATATGAAATGTTGCGCGCGAAACGCCTGACAGCGCTTGGCGCTTTTACGCCAAACGCCGTGGATCTTCCCGGTATCGGAGTCGTGCCGTCAATTACCGACGCTCTGCCGAACGTCAAGGTGGGACCGGTCTATTTCGGTATCTGGACGCCGAAAGGAATCCCGGGCGACGTCGTCGAAAAAATGAACGCGGTTTGGGAATCCGCCATCAAGAACTCGGAGAATCTCAAGAAGTACGCGGCTTCCAAGGGCCTGAGCGTCAACGTCTTGTCAGGCGATGCAGCCTACAAGGCAGCCTTCCCGTCAACCCAGATCAATGCCTGGCAGATCCACGATGGTGGAAAATCCAAAGTCAGCCCTGACAAAGTGGGTATCCCTCGCCCATAATGCTTCCTCCCTAGGGCAATACTATGCAGGTGGGGTTCTCTCCACCTGCTTTTTTTTGGATAAATGGGGTGTCTATGTCGAAAGCCCTGATGGCGAGAGCTGACTTCTTTACGTCCATCATATTTTTGGTTCTGGGCGTATATCTGACCTACGAGGGCCTGGGAATGCCAGGGTCCGGACCGATTATCGAACCGGGGGGCGAACCGGGCCGCGTGCCAGTTATGCTCGGTGTGATCATATCATTATGTGCAGCTGTTTTGTTGGTCAGGTCCCTTGGCCAGGGCGGATTGAGATCTCCTGTAATCGAAAGCTCAGAGAGTGCCGGTGATGACGGCCGCAGGCAGGGTCGGATCAGGTGCGTTCTCACGGCCGTGGGCTGCTCGCTTTATGCTGTCGGTCTTGTCGGCTCGTCCTGGTTTGGCTGGCGGATGCCATATCACCTTGCGACAGGGCTTTTCATTTTCATCTTCATTGTCGGATTTGAATGGGACATGGCGCATGAGTTAGGCAACAAGCGCTGGACGTGGCTGACAAACAAGAGGCCTGGAACTGCAAAGATCGTGGCGACCGTGTTCGGTTTTCTGGGAACGACGAAAGCGCCTTATTGCTGGCTTTTCGTTTCCGCGCTGATCCAGGCATTTTTGGTCACCTGGGCTGTGACGTATCTCTTCGAACGGGAATTCTACGTCACGCTGCCCTAACGTTTTGAAATCGATCAAATAATCGGCCTCAAGATGAGTCCATCGTGAGGCGGTTTGATCCAGAAGGTTTCGGTCATAAACGATGGAAAGCTTGCTTGCGCTTACGAACTACTTTTACCAAACATTTGATTTGGCGGGACAGGCGTTTGTCAAATTCCTCACTTGGGAAATGGGACTTCTGGTCATCGCCGGCACTTTGCTGGGCATGGCGATCGGCATGCTTCCAGGGTTAACCGCCACCATGGGTGTGGCGCTTCTCACGACAATAACTTTCAAGATGGAACACGACAGTGCGCTGATCATTCTGATCTGTCTTTATGTCGGTGCCATTTATGGCGGCAGCCGGTCGGCAATTCTTCTGAACATACCGGGCACACCCGCGAACGCGGCAACAACGCTTGACGGACACCCTTTGGCGATGGCCGGCAAAGCCGGGCCGGCTATGGGAATTGCCACAACGGGGTCGTTTTTCGGCACCATGATCGGCATGTTTTTTCTGGCGACCGTGGCGCCAATTCTGGCGGAATATGCCCTCCAGTTCCAAACCCACGAATTTTTCTGGCTGGCCCTGTTCGGGATATTGATATCCGGTCAGCTGACGGCAATGGAGGACCCTCTCAAGGGCTGGATTGCGGGGTTCCTCGGATTGGCGGTCGCAATGGTTGGCCAGGAAGGTCTTTACATGACCAACCGTTTCACCTTCGGCTACACGGAAATGCAGGGCGGCATCAATTTGATCCCAGCGATGGTCGGGGCCTTCGGTTTCTCGGAAGTCATTTCGGTAATGTATAACCGTCGGGCTGAAGTGGTGAAGTCCTCCGCAGCACTCAGGGACGTTATTCCCAAATTCGTCGACGTAATCAAATACCGGCGAACCATCGCACGCTCTGGTTTGCTGGGGACCATTATTGGAGTGATACCGGGCGTTGGCGAAGATATCGGCGCGTGGGTGTCCTATGCCGCGGCCAGGCGGGTCAGCAAAGAAAAAGAAAAATTCGGCAAGGGATCCGTTGAAGGGCTGATGGCGGCGGAAACCGGTAACAGTGCCGCGGCGCCAGGTGCGCTGATCCCTGTCCTCACGCTTGGCATTCCGGGCTCGGCTCCGGCTGCCGTTCTGTTGGCGGCGATGGTCATTCACGGGGTTAAACCAGGCCCCATGATCATGATTGAATCGCCGAACATCATTTACGAAGTTGTCGTGATGATGCTGTTTGCGGCAGCAGCAATTCTTGTGCTTGGCATCATGGTGACACCCTTGCTGATCAAGGTACTGGCGGTGCGCCGTGAGCGCCTGATGCCAGTCGTGTTCGTTCTGTGCGTAATCGGCAGTTATGCCATTCAGCAACGGATGTTCGATGTCTGGGTCATGGTGTTATTCGGCGTCGGCGGCTTTCTCCTGAGGGAAATGAAATATCCGATGGCGCCGTTGGTGCTGGGCATTGTGCTGGGCGATATTTTCGACAAGAGCTTTCGGCGGTCCTGGCTCATTATCGATGGCGAATTCTCTTTCTATTTCACGCGGCCGATCAGCGTTGTTCTGATGGCGCTTTGCGTGATTACGGTGGTGATGAGTTTTTCGCCGACCCGCACATTGATCCTGCGTGGGTTGAGTGTCTTTCGACTGAGTTACTGGAGGCGGAAAAAGGATGGCTGAGGGCATCATTGGTGGCGTTGGACTGACCCATCTGAAAGTCTACGATCAACGTCCGGGGCCAGATGACGCAAATGCCGGTTGTGCTCATATCCACGCATTGACGGATGAAGCCTATTTCGGGATCGCGGGCGAGGGGGCCATCGAGCTGCATGATGTTGAATTGGGGTTTCGTGTCGTGCCGATCGTCAAAGGGACTTTCGTGCAATTTGAGGCCGGAACCCTGCATCGTTCCGTTAGTTCGGATGGACTGGAAGTCATGGCCCTGATGGGCAATGGCGGGCTGGCCGAAAGGGGGGATGCACGGATCTATTTCGGGCAAGAAGTGGATGGCGATCCAAAGGAGTTTGAGCGGCTAAAGGATCTGGCCAAAGACGGACTTGAGGGAGCGCTGAAGCGAAGGGATGCATCGACGCTGGCTTATCAGCATTTGCTTCATCTTTGGGAAAGCGACAAGCCAGCATATCGGCTTGAGCTCAAACGATTTCTGGGTGTTCATCAATCGGCAATAGTGGACAGACAAGAAACATTCCGGCACGTGATCGAGCGTGGACCGGTGAAGGCAGGCGAGATTGCCCTAAACCGTTGTGCCGGGCTGGCGCAGACCGGACCGTCGCTATGTCCTGAAATTTCAGTTGCTCATGTGGGCGCCAAAACGCCGACACTGGGAATGTGTGGCTTGCTGCGTCAGGTGACGGATCTGGAAGACCTGGTTTGAGTTCCGCATTGTTCGAGAATTGTATGGAGAATTTTGTCCCACATAGGAGATTTGAAATGCCCGTCGACCGCTGGATCGTCGTTTCAGCTTGATTGATGAATTGAGAGAAGATAGAAATAAATAACCAATTGGTTACTAATGACTGACGAACAGAGCGGCGAATGAAATTTTCCCTGTGTAACGAAGTGATAGCCGATCGGCCGTTCGACGAGCAATGCGTGTTTGCCGCTGAACTCGGCTATGACGGCCTGGAAATTGCGCCGTTTACATTGGGCGATGATCCAAGAACGCTGAATGACGCGGATGTGTCACGGGTGGCTCAATCTTTGGCAGCCGCTGGGATCGTTGCGACAGGGTTGCATTGGTTACTGGTGAAGCCGGAAGGCCTGTCCATTACGTCCAACGACGCGAACATTCGCCGGGAAACGCTCGAAATCATGTGTTGCAATGTCGAACTTTGTGCCGAGTTGGGGGGACGTGTTCTGGTTCATGGATCACCGCTTCAACGCGCAATCGACTCTGCTGGAAACGCGGATGCTGCGCGTGAGCGTGCCATCGAGATATTTTCGAAAGTTGCAACGGCGTCGGAAAACAGCGGTGTCACCTATTGCATCGAACCATTGCACTCCGGCGAGACGAACTTCGTAAACCGGGTTGATGAAGCTGTGGAGATCGTCGAGGAAATCGGTTCTGTCGCGTTCAAGACGATGATTGATACAAGCGCTGCTGGATTGAGCGACCGGCAATCCGTGCCGGACTTGATCCGGACCTGGATGCCAACAGGTCACATCGCCCACATTCAGTTCAACGACCGTAACCGGCGGGCTCCAGGGCAGGGTGAAGATGTCTTCACACCCGTTCTGTCGGCGCTGAAGGAAACCGGATACGATGATGTCATCGCCATGGAGCCGTTCATTTATGAACCTGGCCGCGATGCCTGCGCCGCCTATGCCCTGGGCTATGTCCGGGGAATTTGGGAAGCGCTGCAATGACCGCGCCGCTCCTGAGCGTTAAGGAAGTCAGGCTGTTTGAACGCAAGATAACATTGCGCCTGCCATTCCGGTTTGGGGTCGTGACCCTGAGGGAAGCGCCCCAGGCGTTCGTTCGATGCAGAATCCAGCTGGCTGATGGCCGGGAAGGGTGGGGCCTTTCAGCGGAGCTTATGGTTCCCAAGTGGTTCGACAAAAATCCGGACCTCACCAATGAACAGAATTTCGATCAGTTGCGAAAAGCACTGACCCTGTATAGCCATGCAATTCAGAGCAGCGCGGCAAATACCGCCTTCGGGCATTATGCGGGCCTGTACGATGTTCATCTGAAAGCCGGAGAGGAAGCAGCCCTCAATCCACTCGCGGCCAGTTTTGGACCGGCGTTGATCGATCGGGCCGTCCTGGACGCCCTCTGCCGACTGGAAGACATCTCGTTCGAAGAGGCCGTCCGGAACAACCTGCCTGGAATTCGTCCCGAAACTCTCTTGCCGGAATTTTCCGGGTTTGCGATGCCGCAGTTTCTGGCGGAACTGAAGTCCGCGACAGAACTCCATGCGCGTCACACAGTTGGCCTGATCGACCCATTGGTTGCAAGTGACCAAGACCCTTCGGACCGCGTGGGCGACGGATTGCCGGAAACTCTGGAAGAAGTGATCGCAACCTACGGACATACCTATTTCAAGATCAAGGTGGGCGGCGACCTGAAGGCCGACATAGACCGGTTGAAGAATATAGCCCGAGTGCTGGACAAGAGTTCCGCACCATACATGGCGACCCTGGATGGCAATGAACAATACGAGAATGTCGATGGGGTTATCGAGTTACTCAAGGCGATGGCAAGCGAACAAGGTCTGAAAAGGCTGTTGGAATCGATTCTGTTTCTCGAACAACCAATCCATAGATCGCATGCATTGGAGCGCGATGTTGCACCGTTGGCGGCATTCATGCCCGTAATCATCGATGAATCAGATGCCGATCTCGATTCTTTTACAGCGGCACGCAGCACCGGATATGCCGGCGTATCTTCGAAGAATTGCAAGGGGTTCTACAAGTCGTTGATCAATCTGGCCCGGTGCCGGATGTTCTCCGAAACTGACGGGCGCCGATACTTCATGAGTGCCGAGGATCTTACCTGTCAGGCGGGCGTCGGCGTACAGCAGGATCTGGCGCTTGTCGCCCTGCTCGGGTTGGAGCATGTGGAGCGAAACGGGCACCACTATGTGAATGGAATGGCCGGCGCTGGTGACAGAGAGCAAACCGCATTTCTGGAAGCCCATCCGGATCTCTATGAACGCGTAAACGGGCGCGTGTGCACCAGGATCAAAAACGGAAAATTGTCTGTCGCTTCCTTGAATTGTTCCGGGTTTGGAACCGCTGCAGAACCCGACTGGAAGGCCATGCAGGAAATGAGCTTGGCCCCCTGAATAGCGGGCCGCGGAATACAATGACAATGACAGGGAAAAAATAATGGCAGAACACCGATTGGGCATCATCATGCACGGCGTGACCGGACGCATGGGCACCAACCAGCACCTGATCCGTTCAATCCTCGCCATTCGCGCGAACGGCGGCGTGAGTTTGTCCAACGGCGACCGCGTTGTCGTCGACCCCATTCTTGTGGGGCGCAATGCAGACAAGGTCGAACGTTTGGCGAAAGCCCACAATGTGGAACGTTGGACCACGGACGTGGATGCAGCGCTTGCCAACAAGGATGATCGCCTGTTCTTCGATGCTGCCTCGACGCAGTTGCGCGCAGACTTGCTCAAGAAGGCGATAGATGCGGGCAAGGACGTCTATTGCGAAAAACCAATCGCCGAAACGCTGGATGCGGCCCTCGATCTGGCGCGGTATGCGAAGGCCAACGGAGCAAAAAACGGCGTGGTCCACGACAAACTTTCCCTGCCGGGATTGATGAAGTTGCGGGCCTTGCGCGACAACGGATTTTTCGGTGACATCCTGTCGGTTCGCGGCGAGTTCGGGTATTGGGTGTTCGAAGGCGACTGGCAAACCGCGCAGCGCCCTTCGTGGAACTACCGGAAAGAAGAAGGCGGCGGCATCATCCTGGACATGCTGTGTCACTGGCGATACGTGCTTGACCATACCGTCGCACCGGTCAAAGCCGTCAGTTGCCTTGGCGCGACGCACATCCCCAGACGCTGGGACGAGAATGGCAACGAATATGCAGCGGATGCCGATGATGCCGCCTACGCAACCTTCGAGCTTGAAGGTGGCATCGTCGCCCAGATGAACAGTTCCTGGTGTACCCGGGTGCGCCGGGATGATCTGGTGACATTTCACATTGATGGAACCCTTGGCTCGGCCGTTGCCGGCCTGCACAGCTGCAAGACCCAGTCCCGGGTCAATACCCCAAAACCGGTCTGGAATCCGGATGAACCGCAGGTCCTGCAGTTTCTGGATCACTGGGTCGACGTTCCCAACAATCAGATCTATGACAACGGCTTCAAGATGCAATGGGAAGACTTTATCCGTCATCTTGTTGAAGATGCGCCCTGGGAGTACGACCTGCTGTCGGGCGCAAAAGGCGTGCAGCTCGCGGAACTTGGAATGAAGAGCTGGGCTGAAAGGCGCTGGCTGGATGTGCCGGAACTGGAGCTTTAGCGATGCCTCGACTCAATTTGCCGACCGTCGGCGGCGGTCTTGAGACCTACTCGACATCGGCCCCGCGCGATTTCCCAGTGGGGGTGATCGGGGACTTGCCGCGGATCGCCTATTCGGCGGTTCACGTGGTCAACGATCCGTCTGCGGACAACGACCCCTGGGTCGATACGGCGATCGATTGGGACGCAACGATCGACTATCGCCGCCATATCTGGAGGCTGGGTCTGGGGGTCGCCGAGGCCATGGATACGGCACAACGTGGCATGGGCCTGGACTGGACAACGTCGCTGGAACTGATCAAACGGTCCGTCGAAGCAGCCAAGGATTTTGACGGCAAAGCGCTGGTCGCCTGCGGCGTTGGCACGGACCATATCACGCCCGACCCTTCCCTCAGAATTGACGACATCATAAGGGCCTATGAAGAGCAGATGGAGGCGGTCGAGGCAGCCGGGGGGCGGGTTATCCTCATGGCTAGCCGCGCTTTGGCGGCGGCAGCAAGATCGCCCGACGATTATGTCAGAGTCTATTCCCGGATCCTTGGGCAGCTCAGGGAGCCTGCGATCCTGCACTGGTTGGGGGAGATGTTTGATCCCGCACTGGAAGGCTATTGGGGAAACGCCGATCACATGGCAGCGATGGATACGTGCCTCGAGGTTCTTTCGGCAAATGCCGCGAAAGTTGACGGCATCAAGATATCGCTTCTGGACGACGAAAAAGAAATCGCCATGCGTCGCCGGTTGCCTGACGGAGTGGTGATGTACACAGGCGATGACTTCAATTATCCCGATCTGATTGCAGGTGATGCAGAGGGGTATTCCCATGCGCTTCTGGGAATATTCGATGCCATCGCACCGGCGGCGAGTGCTGCGCTGCAGGCAATGGCGCGCCAGGACATGGCGACCTACCACGATATACTTGCACCAACAGTTCCGCTGTCGCGCCACATGTTCAAGGCGCCGACACGATTCTACAAAACCGGTGTGGTTTTCATGGCCTTTCTGAACGGCCATCAGAAACATTTCACCATGGTCGGTGGACAGGAGAGCGCCCGCTCCCTGCAACATCTGGCTGAACTGTTTCGTCTGGCAGACAAGGCGGGATTGCTCCAAGACCCGGACTTGTCGGCGGCCCGAATGAAAGCGTTGCTGACAGTCCATGGGGTTGATGGTTAGGCCATGCGTGATCTATCGAACGACACCAGGCTTTTGTCGCTCAATGCGGCGACGGTGCGCCAACGTTGGGACTTGAAACAGATTATCGACGGCTGTGCACGACATGGCATCGGCGGTATCGCGCCTTGGCGTGACCAGATTGCCGAGTGCGGGCTGGACGAAGCGGCCAAGCGGATCAGACACGCGGGCTTGCGGGTGTCCGGTGTTTGCCGGGGCGGCATGTTTCCGGCAATCGATTCAGAAGGGCGCAAAAAGAATATCGAAGACAATATTCGTGCGATTGATGAAGCCGTTGCGTTGGCGGCGGAATGTCTGGTGCTTGTTGTTGGCGGTTTGCCGGATGGGTCCCGGGACCTGAGTGATGCCCATTGCCAAATAGAAGACGGAATTGCGAATGTATTGGACCATGCCCGGGCCAATGCCATGCCTCTGGCTATCGAGCCACTGCATCCTATGTATGCCGCCGATCGCGCCTGTGTAAACACGCTCAAACACGCGCTCGATATTTGTGATCGCCTGGGAGAAGGCATAGGTGTGGCGATCGACGTCTATCATGTGTGGTGGGACCCGGATCTGGAGGTTCAAATCGCGCGGGCTGGACGGGGCGGCCGGATACTGGCGTTCCATGTGTGCGACTGGCTGGTTCCGACAACAGATATGCTGCTTGATCGTGGCATGATGGGCGATGGCATCATTGACATAAGGAAGATCAGAAACTGGGTTGAAACGGCAGGTTTCGACGGCCAATGTGAAGTCGAAATCTTCTCTGCCGAAAACTGGTGGAAACGAAACCCCGACGAAGTACTCCGCACTTGCATCGAACGTCATCAAAGCGTCGTATGATCAGACATCGCCCGCTCGCTCTCTCCGACGGTGCTGTCACATAAAACGGGATGCCTGCCAAACCGTCGCGGCTGCAGCTTGACCAGAAAGTTCACTGACGCCTTGTGCGCCTGCTCGTATTTAGCGTGACAGCGCCGGTTGAAGACAAATCTAATGCAAATATTTGCAGTGTAGTTCCTGTACCAAAAATTAGTGTTCGAAATTCGATGAGGATTGTGAATATCGCTTGAATTTTGTGTGGTATATTTGAAGTTTGCAGCAGTGGAAGAAGGAACGTACTGTGCGGGGAACATTTTTCAGAAGCGATACGCGTCATCCGGTGAATGCGCCGGACGAGATGTTCAAGAACGGATTCACCAAACGCGACGCGGCGATTCTGAATCCGCAACTTCGGTTTCCCGGCGGAGATACCGAGTCACCCGATATCGTGCCGACCTCGGCGGTTTGCTTTACACGGGATTTCCTTGCGGCCCCTCTTTTCCCTGTGCGCGACCTTACTATCGATTCATGGGTCTTTGCGGTCGATCTGGACGTCAGCGCCGTCTACAACACCCAGGAAGTTCAATGGGAGCATGTGACAAAGCACAAACTGCTGGCCGGCAAGAGTGACGCTGAGGCGGCTGAAGTTCTGTGGACGATGTTTGGCCAGGAAAGGGCGACCAACGAAATCGAAGCGAAGGACATTATTGGCGCCGTCAGCGTGCGCCGGAACTTCGCCCCGTCCATGTCTATCTGGAATGGTGGCCGTTTCACCTGTGTTGAATACAAGGCCAACCCGGGTTATGCCGGATCCGTCGAACTCGCCAATAAGACGAGATCAACCATGCAGGATTTTGTCGACAAGTCGAGTGCGCTCACCATGCCTTCGCGGGACAAAGGGATCATTGCCAGCAAACCGAACGTACCAACCTGAACGGTGGCCTCGAAACAACAGGACGCCGCGTTCGTCAGAGAGTATTGAGGTCCGGTGATGCCATTGTGCGCCAGAGCCGATGTTGATTTCTCAATCCACATCAAGAGAGAACTCCAGAATGAAGAACGAACCGCCGCAAGGATCGGGCAGCCAAACGGGCGGGTCCAGCGCCGAACAGCTGTTGAAAAACGACGTGGAGGCATGGCAGGCATTCGAGACAGACCTGTCGGACGCTGAAAGACAAATGTTGGCCTGGCCAGAGGGCGCTTCGCCAACGGAAGACCATATGGTGAAACGCCTTTATGCAGGAAATGTCCTGTACACGGACACGAAGTGCCATCTTCTGGGCCAGGACATTCTTGCAGAAGGCTTTGAGGCCGCAGCCCTAACCCTTCGAGGACAACGGTGTGGAACAAACATGGTTCTGGTTGGCACGTCATGTATAGCCAACTTGGCGTTACTCAAAAGCATTGTGAAAAGCAAAACAGAAACACCACTCCTTGTTATCTTGGACTGCAATGAGCGTGTTGATCAATTCTGGGACCGTGTAAAAGAGTGTCGCGACGATGATGCTGGTTTCATCGCCGATCTGGCGGAAATTGCTGCTGGTAACAAAATTGTTGCTGCAGATAAAGAGAGTTTTGTGCGTGTGATCGAAGGAGCGGGGAATTCCGCGTTGGAAACTAAGGCGCATGAGTTGCTGTTTTCCAAGGCAGGGATTTTCGGCGACAGAACCGAAATTGTTCAGTTCTACAAGCGTGTTCTAAATAATATGATCTTTGTGTCTGCTGATCACACAAAAAGTAGAAATGTTGACGGAGATGAGCAACACCTGCTGACGTGCCACCAGAAGATCCGGATGATCAAAACTAGGATCGATCAGTTTTGTGAAAACGATAGAGATTCGTGCGATGTGGTGTTCTATGGGTCGAATACTTACTCCTTTCTCCAGAGGTCCAATGGGGAGGGGAGACCCGGGTCCGGGAGCGTGATGGGGGCGTGGGTGGTCGGGCTTGGTGCTGGATGGATCATTGCGTCTGACCTTTTTGACGGGCGTGCACCCAAGAACTGTCGTGTCTTGAAGGTACCAGACAATGGGTGGGCGGCGAACCTATCGACGCTCGACTGTGGTTTGAGAGCGGAAGAACCTGGCCCGGGCGCGCAAACCAGCGGAGGTGCCCAAGGCGCACACGATTGACCGC
>JAJFHD010000152.1 GCA_021775805.1 Alphaproteobacteria bacterium
ACCAAGAAAAGTACACCGAACCACTCTATGACAAGCACGGTGAGAAGGGTGTTAGTTAGAAGCATTATTTGTCCTTTCTAGAACAGGGTGGGTTGGGCGGTCAACTCTTTCACCTTAACGTCTTTCGACATCTTGGTCATATGGTACAGGTTTACCCAGCAACGAACTGCGGCGTTCTCGCTGACCTCCTGTATGGTAGCCCCAACTTCTTCGACGAGCGCCACGACAGCCGCTTTCTGCTCGGGCACGAAGCTGTCAAAATGCTTCCCTAGGTTGGGTTTGTCGGGTGATTCACGGGAAATGGTGATATTTCGGAGGCGGCCGTTGGCGTACAGGGACACTTGTCCCATGGCGGCGATCATCACCCAGGTGGCGCTGTCAACGGATCCCCACGGGACCCGGGACATCATAAGTGCCCCTGTCGTTGCCAGTCCGTGCGTCATGACGTCCCGGCTCACGTTGGCGTGGACCATCTGGGCCCACTCACGCCGGTAGATTTCAGACAGGTCGTTACGGGGTGATACACAAATGTACGAGGGGTTCTGCTGAACCACCTCTTGCAGTCGATCAATAGGCTCACCTTGGTGAAACACGGGGAGCACTATGTCCCCGTATCTCTTGTTCAGTTCCTCGAAGTTGACGTCACTCAGACGAAGGGCTTCATCCATCTCTTCAGGGGTCGCGTTACGGCCCCGTTCCCCCGGGATAACGTCCAGGTTGATGAGGTGGAATGCCTTGAAGTCTGAGGCGTAGGCCTCTAGCAACTCGTCATATTTCCTGACGAGCTCTTCTCGGGTCACCGTGTCCCCTTTCGACCAGGCTGAGAAGGCCCCACTATCAAGCATGATCTCGCGGGTCTTAGCCAGCGGGTCGTGGCGTGCTACCTTCAGCCAGGTATGGGCGGAAGCTTGGTAGTGACACGAGAGAAGCCGGTTCTCACATATCGCAGCCATCTTCGTCCCATACCTGTCTAAGGCCGGAGAACCTGAGAAGTAATACTTCAAAGAAGCGCCCCCTGAGCCGCCCGTGTTCCGCGCTCGGGCCAGAAGGGGATTCCGCCCCGGGGAGTGAAACGACCCTGTACGAACAGAGACATCGGGTCCAGCAGCCCGTCGAGATCCCGATAGATCCGGTTGACGCAGGACTCATGGAACTCGCCCACCATCCGGAACGACATCAGGTAGAGCTTGAGAGACTTGCTCTCGACGCAAAGACTCCGTGGCTCATACTCGATATATATCTCAGCGAAGTCGGGCTGCCCCGTCTTGGGGCACAGGGAGGTAAACTCGGGCATCCGCATCTGAATACAGCTGTTGGTTCCCCGAGGGAAAGGAGACTCGAAGGTCTCAAGAACCTGCGTAGCCGGCTCAGTAGAAAATTGGTAATCAGCCTTTTTGCCCAGAGCGTTGAGGGTATCATTCTCCACGGTTTTCTCCTTTGTAAAGTTATCGGTAGTCATCTCATTTCCTTTCTGCCATTTTGCACAGTTCGATGAATTCTGCTCTGCAAGACACCTCCGACAAGAGGTCTCCCCGCATCGCACTGGTGGTCGTGGTACTGCCGTGTATCTTCACCCCACGGCTACTCATACACGCATGAGAAGCCCGGATTATAACACCTACCCCCTTGGGGCATAGTTGCTTATCCATTTGATCAGCCACCTGGTTCGTTAATCGTTCTTGCACCTGGAGCCTACGAGCGTACATTTCGACGAGGCGGGGGATCTTTGACAGACCCACGATCTTCCCGTTCGGGATATACCCTACATGGGCTATCCCTGTGATATCCGCCAGGTGGTGTTCACACTTTGAGACCACCGGGATATTGTGGACGATGACCATCTCATCGCCGCACCCCTCGGCACCGTCCTCGAAGCATTTCATTATCTGGGGGACGTCCAGTGAGTACCCCGACGCCCACTCCTTCCACGCCTTTACGACACGAGCAGGAGTCTCGCGGAGTCCCTCCCGATCGGGGTCTTCCCCGATCATCTTCAACAACGCCCGAATCAAGTTTTCATCTTTCATGTATCAACCCTTGTTCTCGAGGACGAGGGGCTCTTCATGGGGGCCCGTCTTCACCCAGTGAATGATTTCCGGTACCCAGGTCTTTTCAAGACCAAAGTGCATGCACCACTTTTCAAGACGGCGCAACTTCCGGACAACTTCCCGTTTCGTTTTCTGGTCGGGGTCAGTCATTTCACACAGGGCGCCGCGCTCACCGTCCACCCGCAACAGTGCCCACCCCCGGCCGTAGAGTTTCTGTGTCAAGTGTGACTTCTCATTTCCCTGTGAAGAGTGCAGGAAACGAATGAGCTCAAAGTCACAAGAGAAGGGGTTGATCTCATGAATGTTGCACCGCCCGTCTTCAAGGTTGAGTTTGCTACAGTGGTGCCCGCCGGTCTCCTGCATCAAGGAACGGATTTCAACGGCCTCATTGTTCATGAAGACGACGCGCTTTTCGGTTCCCGCGGGCCGCTTCTCGGACGGGAGGTAATCCAGGCTGAAGCGTGAGCAACAACCCCCGCAGCCCGCGGGACAGGTGAAGCCTCTGAAGATTAGAGGAGACACCCGTAACTGTCGGCTGGGAACCCACCAGCGAGCCTTGTAGTAGAAGGCTTCTTTCGCCACCCCGCGGAAATACGCGGAGACGATCTTGTCGATTGAGTCAGGTGCTGTCATCAAAAACGCTCCATTTCTTTCAAAAGGATCTTAAACATATCTGAAGGAGAATCAACACACTCACGCCACAGGGGCAAAAGGTGGTCTTCAGCGTACAGGGTGGTCCCATCATGCCAGCAGGGGCATTTGAGGATGTGGCACTCGTCAAAAGAAGGAGCATAATCTTTCTGGTACTCGGAGGGAGAACGTCGGTGGATCTCGAGACCGGCTGCCGTAGGGATCTCCGGAGTGTATGAGGTAACCCTAAAGTCAATAGCCCCTTTTGGCCCGATGATAATGTAATTCCACACCCACCCGACCCCTCCAGCTCTCAGAGCACAAGTCATCCGGTACCGAAAATTGTGAGGCAGCGTAGATCTACTCATCCAACCACCCCCTTAAAGATCGCGCTATTGGCCCCATGCTCCATCACCTCAACACTGTCGACCCAGACGAGGGGACTGTACCCATTGTCCACGAGCCACGTGTCAGCCAGGTGCCACACGGCCTCCGCAAAGGCCTCACATCCGGTGTTTTCGACGACGCGCAACTGGATAACCTTCTGGGCATCAAGGCCCTTAAAGTAAGGCATGTTCGGATCGTCATGCGCCACGAGGGTCTTGTGGTCGAACAGGTCATCGAGTGTACCCTTCAGGGACTTGAGGGAACCGAAGTCAACCACCCAATTACGGTGATCCAGCTGGTCCGCCCCGAAGGTGAACTTGAAGGCAAGGCTGTACCCGTGAAGGTACTTGCAATGGGACTCCGCCCTCCATTGCCGAAAGGCGGCCGACAGCCCCCTCTCATGCCCGTAGGTCTTGGTCGAGTAATAGGGCATCAGTCTTCTCCTTCATATTCACGGGTTCCACTCATTCCATGGTAGTGCCAGGCCATTGACACGAGTGTCTGGACGGGTTTGTCCTTATCCCACCACTCTGCCACCCCGTAGACGTCATAATGAAGGACGCGTCCTTCTTCCAGAGCCGTTTTGAGAGGGATGAAATCAGCTGCAACGATGCGGAATACTCGGGCGTGTCCGAAACTGTGGGCGTCACAGTGGGCCCACACATTGTATTCATGCAGGTAGATCCCTGCACCCGTTTTCTCACATGTCATTCATTTTCCTTTCAGCAAGAGCAAGTGAAAAAGTTGTCGTAGTCGTTAAAACCAAGGGAAAGTCCCCGGACAACCTGATACTTGTCCCAGAAGGCTAATCGGGTTATCTGACCCTCGAGGGTTCCTCCCAAACTGAGGTAAGAGCCATCTTTGATCCACTTGTCCGCCCCGGACATCAACACATCATACGTGGTTCCGAGTTCATCAGCGTAGTCTTCAATCCAGGCTTTCGCGTCTTCGTATCGAAGGCTGGGAGGCGTTGCTCCTTCCGGAACATCCGGGTGCGTCCACTGATGCGTGAGGCCTGTAATTGTCCGGGGGTACAGGAAGAGCCAAAACTTCTGCCCTTTGGATACCACCTCTTCGAGGAAAGGGTCGACGATCCCGATGGGCATTTCATGTGTACCCTCTTTCCCCGCATGATCGCCGGGCTTGAAAAGGTTCTGGGCCTCAACTAGCAGGACAGCGCAATGGACCGCGTCCCGTGTGAAAGAGGTCTGTGGGTTTAGGGTCCCTACGGTGTGGGTGGCGTCCAGTGTCATACGATCATTTCCCTTAAATCTATCATGTTTACGGCGACGTCTTGCTTGTTCTTGAGGGCCTTCAGGATATGCCCGTCAACGGAATTCGGCGTCACCAAATCGATAACGTTGACGGTGCCCTGTTGCCCCATGCGATGGAGCCGCGCTTCACTCTGCCACCTGTCGGAGGCTTTGAAGTTGTTTGAAAAATAGACCATAGTATGGCAGACGGTTTGCAGCCCGTCAAGACCCGTCCCCGCCGCCCCCTGATTGCCGATGAATACACGACACTCAGGATCATTGAGGAAGGTCTGTTTCGCCAGACCTCTATCTTCGATAGAGGTCCGACCGTCCCACGAAACGGGGTTGTATTTTTTGAGGGCCGCGGTCAAGTTGTCAATGTCTTTGTGAAACCGGGCCCACAGGACAAGCTTCCCTTCCATCTGCTCGATGATCTCAACGACGCTCTTCACTCGGTTCGTAGGAACGTCGTGGACGACGTCATCATCGTCTTTGAGGTGACCGCAGAGGATCGTCTGCAGTCGCAGCACTCGAGTGATGGCTTGTTCCATTGAGACGATTTGCCCCGTGTCCATCTGCGTTATCATCTCATCCGCTATGTCCCTGTACAGGCGCCGCTGCTCGGGAGTTATCTCAACCTCCCTCGTGCTATAGGTTCGCTCAGGAAGGTCTAGGCACTCTTTGGCAGTAAGCCGGATCACCCACGGGTCCATGCGGGTCTTGAGATCATCAAGGTTCTTGTACCCGACGATCTGCGTAGCGAAACGGGACACATTATGCCCATAGACTGGGACACTAATGCAGTACCGCGCTTTGAAGGTTGAGAAAGAGCTGAACCCGTGGACGTCATCGTGCAAGAACTTGAGCTGAGTAAAAAGGTCTTCGACACCTTGAGTGACGGGAGTCCCTGTGAGAATGCGCCGGTAGTCCGCTAGGTTTCTGAGTCGCATGACGGCCTTCGTACGGGCTGTTCCGGGGGTTTTGATACAGTGGGACTCGTCTATGACCCACATGCAACGCCCCCCGCTCAACACCATCCGAACGAAGTCAACACCCTTCTTTCCCTGCATAGCCTGGTGGTGGACAGCGATTACTCGGAGCACCCCCTCTGATCGGACAACCTTGTCGACCTCTTTGAGGAATGCTTTCGTGTGATTGCTCGTGTACACGAGGGATTCGTTCTTGACGAAGTCGGGAAGGTGGATGGGGAGCTGGTCGTTAACCCACTGAGCATGGACCCCGTTGGGGGCCAGAACCAGCAAGGTGTCTATCTTCCCCTGTGACCACAAGTACGCGGCCTCATCAAGGATGACCTTTGTCTTCCCGAGTCCCTGCTCGAGGAAGTGCCCGAAAGCCTCCCTGTCACGGGCCAGGCGGAAAGCCTTCTCTTGATGCTTCATGGGCTGGGTCTTATACTGGAACTTGAACGCTTCAGGAGGGAGCTCGGGATCTTTGTGGAGAGCTATCGCATCCTTCTCAATCTCTTGCAGTTGCTCGAGTGACTCCAGCCTCTCTTTGAGGTCCCAGAGTATGTTGAGTCCGTTGCGAGCCTCAACCTCCTGCAGGTACTCGATGTTGGTGCGGGTCTTCTCAAAGACCATGTCGCCGCCCACCATCTTCTTGCGCCCCGGCATGTCGCGCAATACGTCATATACCTGTGCGTTAAGGTGGCCTGTGATGACAGCGGCATTCCTGCCCTTTGGGTAATCTGTGATGCGAATCATTCGTTTTCCTTTTTAAGCTGAGAGGACTGTATATTAACAGGCCCCCACCAACAATAACTCTTTGTGGTGGCGCCTTTTGTGTTACCGTGGAAACTCTAAAAAGGAGAAAACATGAAAGAGTCGCAAGTATATATGGCCCAGCAGCCCCCTCCCATCTACCGTGAAGGGAAGGCTTTGCACAAGGACCTGTCCAGTGCCCAGCGGTATGGGACTATTCGGGTGCTTCTTGAGTCTGACGACCAACCGAGCCTTCTCCCTGGCCCGTCTATTCGGCAGATCAGGAGCCTGCTAAAGAGCTTTGACCCCGCCAAGGACTATCTGTGCTACGCGGGGGGCGACGCGATGGCGTTGGCCCTGGCGATGGTGGTCCTTCGCGACATGGGGTTCAGGGAAGTCTCCATCCTCCGGTATGAGAGGGAGAGAGACACGGAAGGCCGGAGAACACGAGGCGGGTACTACGTCCCCGTCAAGGTTCCCCTCATACAGTAAAAAGGAAGAACGATGGTAGATTTTTTTGAAGACAGCAAAATTGAGGCGGGTAGCGGCCGAGAGGACATTACCCGTCTCTGCAACAAAGCCCTCAAAGCAGAGAGGGAGGTGCAGGAGTTTGAGGCCCTGCTCCAAGAGTCGAAGGCACGGTACCGCGCCGTCATTGACAGGGAACTCCCTGAAGCTATGACGGAAGCCGGGCTTGAAGAATTCGTCACGACTGACGGATACAAAGTGGTTGTCAAAGACTTCACCGGTGGTCACATATCGGAGAAGAACAAGGAGCCCGCATTCAACTGGCTCCGCAGCAACAACCACGATGATCTCATACGGCATGAGATCAAGGTACAGATGACCCCGCAGCAGGGAAATATTGCTGGGGCTATTCTCGACTACCTGTACAGGGAGTTCGAGATCATGGCCACTGACACCCAGCGGGTCCATCCACAAACTCTGTCGGCTTTCGTCCGCGAAATGATTAAGGCCGGCACTCCCGTCCCCGAAGACATCTTTGGGGTTTTCATTGGAAAAGTTGCCAAGATAACGAAGAAGGATTGATCATGGCGAAAGATGTTGTGAAGAAGAGCCCGGGACTCCCCGCCGCTCTTATGAAGCAGATGGCTGCGGATGCGGGCAAAGGGTCTGAGGGCGTGGGCGCCGATGACATGGTTGTCCCGTTTGTCAAACTGGCCCAGTCGATGAACCCTGAACTCAAGAAGGCGAAGCCCGAGTACATCTCCGGCCTGGAAGAAGGAATGTTCTTCAACTCGGCCTCCAACGAAGTGTACGGCGAAGACTTCGCCTTTGTCCCTGTCAAGTATGAGCGCCAGTACCTGGAATTCCAGTACCCCCGTGAAGGGGACGGCGGTTTCAAAGGATCCCATGACGGAAGCATCATGAACGATGTCGTTGAAGGGCCGGCGGGGGAGAACCTTCTCCCGGATGCCGGCAGCGAGATCATCATTACAGGGCACTGGTACGTCCTCGTTCTCCCCGACGGCGGTCGCCCGACCCCGGCGGTTATCAGCTTGGCCAAGACGCAGTTCAAAGCGTCGCGGAAGCTGATGTACAACTTGAAGGCCGTCGAGCTGGAGGCAGCATCGGGGCAGGCCTTTACTCCCCCGCTGTGGTACAACGTGGTTCGGGCACACTCGGCGCCGACGTCGAACGAGCACGGAGACTGGATGCTCTGGAACTTTGTGGTGTCGGGCAACGTCATGGAAATTGATCCCGACGGCCACCTCTACAACCGGGGCAAAGAGTTCTTCGAAGCGGTCAAGACGGGAAAAGCCCGCGCGGCTGAGTATGACCGCGAGCCCGGCGAAGAAAAGACCGACATTGACGACGAGGTTCCCTTCTAGAGAAAGGCCGGCCGATGCAGATATGGGATCTGTTTCGGGGGTATGACAAGGCGCACGGTTGCTATGAGATGCGTCGTACCACTGACGGCGGCAAGGTGCAGGGCAAAGCGTTAACCAAGCGTGAGCCCTGCCTCCAATCTGATTGGGACGCCCACCTCGCGGGCACCGCCTCTGGTATAGGAATCATTCCCCTTCTTGCAGACAATACCGTGGTCTGGGGCGTTATTGATGTTGATCAGTACGACCTAGACCACTCCGCGCTTGAAGAGAAGATCAAGCAACTTGACCTCCCCTTGGTGATGACTCGTTCAAAGTCAGGGGGAGCCCACCTCTTCGTTTTTATGATTGAACCAGTAGAGGCCCAAAAGGTTGTGTCGGCTTTGCAGTCATGGGCCGCTGCCTTGGGTCACGGGGGCTGTGAGGTGTTCCCCAAACAGACGTCACGCTACGACGAAAACGACATTGGCAACTGGCTCAATATGCCCTATTACCACGCCGACATGACGCTACGGTATGGCATCAAAGACGGGGAGCAGCTCGACCTCAACGAGTTTCTCGAATACGCTGAGTCGTGCCGTCTCACTGAAGAGCAACTCGACTCCGTCAGCGGAAAGGGGACACACGACCCCTCTCTCAACGAAGGTCTGTTCTTTGAGGGGCCCCCATGCCTTCAGTTACTGTTCAACATAGGAGGCTTCCCGGAGGGGACCAGAAACGACGGTATGTACAACGTCGCCGTGTATCTCAGGCGCAGGTACCCCGACGACTGGGAGGATAAGATGCAGGCATACAATGTTGCCATCTGTGATCCGCCCCTCTCCCTGCAAGAGGTTAGCGTTCTCGTAAAGTCCGTCAACAAACGCGACTATGCGTACCGCTGTCGCTTGCCCCCCATCAAAACCCACTGTGACAAACGCCTGTGTCAACGGAGGCAGTTCGGGGTCGGTGAGATGGTCGGGGGCCGCAATGCCCCCACGATAGGTCATCTCGTCAAACATGTGGGTGACCCGGTCTTGTGGTTCGTTGAAATCGACAGCCACCGCATCATGGTCACGACAGAAGACCTGCTTAACCAGAATAGGTTCAAACGTTTTGTCGCTGATCAGATGAACAGGGTCATCGTGTCTGTGGCACAGGCGAGGTGGGATAGGTACATCGACGAACTGATGCAGAACTGTGACGTCATCGAAGTCCCCGAAGACGCCAGCCCGCTGGGGCAGTTTAAGATTCTGGTTGAACAATATGCGTATGGGCAGGCACAGGTTACGACGCCGGAGGAACTGGCTTTCCGCATGAGCCCTTATAATAACGGGGAGGGGGAAGTATGGTTTAGGAGCCGTGGCTTGCTCGACTACCTGTCAACGCACGGATTCAGAATCACCTCTGAGCACCACGTCTGGCAAATGCTCCGGAAGATGGGGGCAGAGAACAAGTTTATCAATTCGAAGGGAAGAGGGTTCAACGTGTGGGTGATACCCAGCCAAGACGAGCAAACTGATGAGCCTCCGTTGCCTGACTTTGGCACGGAAGCATTTTAAACAGGAGAACATCGATGAGTAACATAATGTGGTTCAGGATCAGTGATGAACCGCCCCCAACAGATACCACACTTTTGGTGTTGGGTCTGTCAGGGTATACCTCAATTCCTCGTTTCATTTGCCTCGCGCACTATCGGTCTCCACGAATGTGGAAGGGGCAAGATCCCCGAACTGTTCGGTGGGTTGACGAAGCAAACGACGCCTTGTCCGATCGAGGGCGGTTCCCAACCCATTACAGTTACGCGGTGAACGGGGTCCTGCCCACACTTGAAGAAATAAGGAAATCTCATGAAGACGGATGACATAACACAAGAGCTCTACCACGCCCTTCTCAGGCTCTCATCGCTTTACTCGAGGGAGGGAGAGAATCACCTCACTCACTTTGAGAGGGTCGCGAAAGACTTCTATGACCAGACGGGCTGCCTTCGTCCCGGGAAGGATGACGCCGCAGGGGTGTACTCCAAAGAGGAGAGGGAGGAGGTGTGGGACGCTTGGGTGGGGGGCGTCAAACAACAGGCGCGTCAGGCCCTCAAGAACTACGAAGAGTCATGACTAGGACCTCCCTCTTGTTTGGGCCTCCCGGGACCGGGAAGACAACGTACCTGTTAGATCAGGTTGACGAGGCTTTCAAACAGGGGGTATCACCTGAAAAGGTCGCCTTCTTCGCCTTCACTCGCAAAGCCGCCCACGAGGCAAAGTTCAGAGCACTGAGTCGGTTTTCGATGGAGGAGAATGATTTGCCTTGGTTCAGGACTCTTCACTCCGCGGCCTTCTCAATCCTTAACCTCTCATCTTCTGACGTAATGCAACAGGAGCACCTTACAGACCTTGGGCGATCACTCGGGCCTTTCACGTTTGAGCACACCTACGATGAGAAAATTGAAAGGGTGCCAAGTTTCGGAGCACTCGGCGATATTGCGATGTCTCTCTATTCCCTTTCGAGATCAAAACAGCAGTCGATTGAGACCACTTGGCGAGAGGTCGACGACCCCAGAATTTCTCTCCGTGACGCGAAGCGTTTCGCCGAAGGCCTGAACCAGTACAAGAAAGAACTCCAAGTCTTCGACTTCAGCGACTTCCTTGATGCGGTACACGAGCCGCTTGAACTGGACCTTCTAATCCTCGACGAGTCGCAGGACCTGACGCGACAGCAATGGGCCGCAGCAAGGCGTCTGGGAGCTCGAGCGAAGCGAGTGCTCATCGCCGGAGACGACGACCAAGCCATTTTCGAATGGGCGGGAGCAGACGTCCGGACGTTCCTGTCTCTGAAGGGCAATCTCACCGTGCTCCCTGTCTCCCACCGTTTGCCCCGCTCCGTGTATGACGTGGCGAAACGCATTGTCTCTCGCATACGTCACCGCAGGCCCAAAGAGTGGGGCCCCCGGGACGCGGACGGGAGCGTGATCTATGCAGATAGTACAGACCACATTGATCTAAAAGGGGAGGCTTCATGGTTTCTCCTCAGCAGGTTGAAAGAACAGCAAATGCACCTGAGGAGCATGTGCCGCGACCAAGGGGTCGTGTATCAGTACCAAGGGAAGTGGTCAAACCAGACAGCGCCCGTGAGAGCGGTGCTGGCGTATGAGCACCTAAGAGGGGGTGGCACTGTAACGGCGCGGCAGGGAGCCCGTGTGGCGCGCTATTGCCCCGGGTGCCAGGCTCCCTCAATCGCCAGCAATTATACGACGTGGGAAGACTTCGTGTGGCCGTTTGAAGGACGACCCGACTGGATGACCGGACTGTACGGCATCGGGGGCGAGGAGCGAGAGTACATTCGTCGTCTCCGAAGAGAGGGACAGAGCCTCACGGATCCCGGGAAAGTCACCATATCAACCATCCACGGAGTCAAGGGAGGCGAAGCTGATAACGTGGTACTTCTCCCAGACACGAATGCCCGCGTTTACGACCACCACGAAAAAGACAGTGAGCACCGGGTTTGGTACGTGGGAGCGAGCCGGGCGAGAGAGCAGCTATATATAATGCGGAACCGCAAGCGAAGATTCTACCACATTTAATTCCCTTTTTCCTCTTGTATCGTCAGAAGGACACATTACATCACAGTGACACAGGTAAAAAGGAGAAAGAGAATGTTAGACGGTTTTGAACTCATCAGCGATCTTCACAAGGACGTATTTGGTTTCCGCCCCAGCCAGGCCTACTACGAATGGTTCAACGATCTGCCCCATGCAAAGAAGCAGGCGGAATGGGACAAGCTCGTCGAAGAGCTGGATGACCAGATTGAAGACCAGTCCGTCCAGGACGTGAAAGCCGAGTTGGCGTGGGACGCCCGCATCGAGGAAATGATGAACCAGTTCGGCATCGACCGCAAGACGGCGATCCGCTGGGACATTGAAGCCACCGGCGACCCGGAAGGGTTCGACATGTACGGCGCGAGCTGGTACTGCTTCACCGTCGGCATCCCCTACTCGCTGGAAGCCGAAATCAACCAACTGTTCAACCGCTAAAAAGGAGAGAGCTCATGACATTCGACATCCAGTATTCCGCCTACGAGCAGGCCGCCATTGACCTCACGGCAGAAGAGGCGGCTCAGGCTCGCAGTCGGGCCCTCAACGCCATCACTGTTTTCAAACTCGAGATGAACCTCGCCTTCCGTCAGGCGGGACGATCGGACGATGAAGAGCAGGACTTCAACAACTACATCGACGATCTGAATTCGGACGTTGAGAGCTGGCCGGGGTGGGGGTTCTAAAATAATTCCCTCTATCCTCTTGCAGAATTAACTGCCGGGCACTACATCTTAGAGACTGCAACACTAAACAGGAGAAAACACAATGACCGGACTCATGTACTCGAATATGACTGACAAGCTCGTCACTCGCGCAAGCCTTGCTCAGTTGGAAACCCCGACCCCTCGCGGACCCCGCCACAACCCGTATCCGTTCAGCGAGTTCGCTGAAGAGGTCGTCAACAGCCTGGTGGCGACGGGCTACCGCATCATCGACGAGGAGTATGCTGTCACCAAGGACCACGACCGTTGCTTCGCGCTTCTTGAAGTGGAGCCCGAAAACGCCGTCCTCGGACACGACTGGAACCTGACCGTCGGGTGGCGTGGTGCGCACGACCAGGAATTCGCTCGCGGAGTCACTCTGGGTTCCCGCGTGATGGTTTGCAGTAACCTCTGCTTCCACGGGAACCTGGGCACTTGGAAGACCCGACAGACGAACAACGTCGGCGATCGAATCCCCGGGATGATCCAGGAAGCGATCAACGAGCTGCCCGAGGCGGCAGGGACTCTGGCGGACGACTTTGATGCCTACCGCCTGAAGAAGCTGACCGTCGAAGAAGGCGACCACCACCTGGTACGGATGTACAGGGATGGGGCGCTGTCTGGGGCACAGCTCGGGCGCGCGGCACTGGAGTGGGTAACGCCTACCTTCCCTGCGCACGCCGAGGATGGCTTTACTGCCTGGCGCCTGTTCAACGCCGCAACCCAGGCCCTGAAGCCTACGGGAACCAGCGGCGACCAGATCACGCTTCAGCAGCGTTCGGAGAAGGTCCACAAGGCTATCAACGACACTCTGTGATAGCCTTCTTTACAGCCCCCGCCATCTGCTCTAGGATGGCGGGGCACCTAAAAAGGAGAAGAGAAGATGAAGAAGAAACAGTTGAAGAATAGGCTCGCCGCCGCCCGTGAATTGATCAGCCAGACGGAGTTCTTCAAGGTTGATCGGACCCCCACCCTCGTGTGGTACATCGAAACCTATGGCCCCGGCCGTGGCGAAAAGATCTTTGAGGCAGACTTGGATGCCTACGAAAAGGCTCGCAAGAAGGCCCAGAAACTTCAGGCAGGGGCGTGGTGATCCATGAGGCTGAAGCCCCCGCCCGAGGAGCGATGCCAGAACTGCCGGTACTGGTCAAAGGAGGACCGGTACCAGCTTGAAGAGGGCCTTAGGGCTCGTTGTCTCTTCAGACTCATCCCGGCTTCTTACCGCAGGCCTGAAGAGACTTGTAACGACTGGAAAAAGGATAATGATGATGAAAAAAGATAATAGTAGAGCGGACCTCAGTGGCGCGGATCTCAGTGGCGCGGACTTCCAGGGCGCGAACCTCCGTAGAGCGAACCTCCAGGGCGCGAACCTCCAGGGCGCGAACCTCAGTGGCGCAGGACTCTGGGGCGCGAACCTCCAGGGCGCAGGACTCTGGGGCGCGAACCTCCGTAGAGCGAACCTCTGGGGCGCGGACCTCAGTGGCGCGTACTTCCCGGCCGCGCACCTCCGTAGAGCGAACCTCTGGGGCGCGGACCTCAGTGGCGCGGATCTCAGTGGCGCGGACTTCCAGGGCGCGAACCTCCGTAGAGCGGACCTCCGTAGAGCGAACCTCCAGGGTGCGGACCTCCGTAGAGCGGACCTCCGTAGAGCGAACCTCAGTGGTGCGAACCTCGAAGAAGTCTTCCTCGAAGGAGCCAACCTCGAGGGAGCCAACCTCGAGGGAGCCAGTCTCATCCGTGTCGGTGAACGATTTGACGGGCACACTTTTTACGCATGGAAAAGAGAGGGTGTCTTATTCATAAAGGCGGGGTGCCGTCACTTCTCTGCGGAGGAGGCTCGACATCATTGGATAGAAACGAGAGGCGAGACCTCTCTCGGCAAAGAGTCTATCGCCCTAGTTGATTCAGCTGAGATCCGAGCAGCCGCTAGAGGTATCATTTGATGCCTAGCCCGTGGAATGAAGCGTCCATTGCTCGGCTCACTCAGCTGATCAAGGAGAAGAAGACCCTCAGGTACATCACAGTTGAGATGGGGATGACCAAGAATCAGGTCATCGGCAAAGCTCATCGTCTTGGGATGCGAATCTCAGAGAGAGCCACCCCCCGCTCAAAGAAGGCGCGGCGGGTCCTCAAGAGTTGGTCTTCGGGCGAACAGGGGCTGACAGACACCCTTCGCGTTCAGCAGGGGCAATGCCGCTGGCCTCTGTGGGATGGGCGAGGGACAGGGCTCTCTCCGTTGTGCGGTAGGGAGACTGACGAAGGGTCGGTCTACTGCGAAGAACATCACTACCTCGCGGTAGATCATTCCAAGCCGATAAAAAGAAAGCCCCGGAACCCCTTGTATTAGATAATTCCCGCACTACATTCGATGAGTTAACTTAAACAGGAGAAAGAGACCATGAACAGAGACAAGCTGATTCTTAAGATCAAAGCCCTCATCGCGAAGACTGAGGACGCGGGCTGCACGGAAGCGGAGTCCATGCTCGCCGCCGCCAAGGCCGGGGAGCTGATGAAGGAGTACGAGGTTGAGCGCTCCGAGCTCGACATCCAGGAAGACAAGTACGGGAAGCTGAAGAAGACTTTCCGCAAGTCCGCGGACACGCGCCGCCTGGACCCCGTCGCTTGGTTGTCGATGATGAGCGTCGCTCGTTTCACGGACACGCGGACGTGGTGCTACAAGCGGTCGGGCGAGGTAGTCTTCTTCGGAGCCTACGCGGACACGCAGATTGCCTCATTCCTCTTGGAGATGATCTGCAACATCGCTCGCAAGGAGGTCGCAGCGTACCTGGCCAGCGACGACCGCCCCCGGGGCGTTCACGGCAACACCCTGAAAGCTTCCTGGATCCGGGGCTACGCTGGTCGCGTCTCCCGCCGCCTGGATGAGATGAAGAAAGAGCAGGACGCGGATCGTCAACAGATCGAACAGAAGGCCGGAACCGCGCTCATGGTCATCAAAGACCAGCTCGTCGAGCAGAAGTTTCAGTCGCTGGGATTGACGTTTACCACCTCCTCTGACGACTACTACCGCTACTCCAACGGGTCGCACGACGCTCACATGAAGGGCAAGGCGGCCGGAGACAGGGTGAACCTGAGCTCCGGGATCACGGATAAGAGCTCCCCCTCAGGTCTCCTGTCCTAAGGGGGCAAGGGGGCGGGCAAAAGAGTTCAGCCCGCCCCCTTGTATAACTGATACGGCTTACTATATCAGTGATACGTTGTTACTTAAAAAGGAGATGAAGAGATGAGCACGGAAATGAAGCCCACCAAGCATTTTACCCTGACCCGGTTTTTCGGCGGAACTGAGCGCGGCGTTTGCCTCCAGCTCACGGACCGGGAACGCGCCGTCAACCCGCCCTACTTCTCACTGACGAAGAGCGATGCCCTGGAGCTCGCCGCTGCCCTCGTCCAGTTCGCCAACGACACCCTGCCGGGAGACGACACTCCTGCTCCTGCGTCTCCCACCAAGCCACGCCGCATGACATTCAACAACGTGGTGCAGGGCGATCTCGTAACCCTGTCGTACAGGGGCCATGGCGTCGAGTGCAAGTTCCTGGGCTTCACGGACAACAGCGAGAAATACAGCGAGAAGCCCCGCTTCGCCAAAGCTCTTCACCTGAAGGATTGGGCACAGTGCAAGACGTGGGGCCAGCTGGAACAGAAGCAGGCTGACGATCACGAAGAGTATGGTTATCACTTCCACGCTATCTTCGAAGAAGAGGACGGATCGACGTTCGGCGCCTACCTCTTTAAAGGTGCCTGGTGCGTGGGCAGCTCGGCGGACCGCGCAAGCCTGTCGTAAAATGATCCCCTTGTACAAGGGCACTTAAAAAGGAGAAAGATTATGACCACCGAATTTGAGAAAGACATCGCCGAGGCCATCCACGACGCGCTGACGTGGGAAGAGTTCAAAAATCACCTGTTCGATTTCAACACTGCCAACAACGGGTGCCACAAGGTCCTGCGAGTCTCCCACACCACCACTGTCGATGGCGAGGCACAGTTCACCGTCGTCATGAAAGTGGACGAGGACAAGCGGGAGGGATTCATCCGCGACGCGATGGAGGACGAGACAGACGAAGAGCCACTGCATGACTCGAAGGGTCCTGAGGTCTCTTGGGAAGACGTCCAGGGCAAGGGCTACGGCGGGAAAGCATATGGCATCGAGGTTGATGGAGTCTGGCGCGGCCAGTGGGTCCTGGACGGCGATATTGATTCCGTTCGCTGGGTCTTCAAAAGACCGCTGAACGACGATAGGCTGGTGGTGACCGACACGGAGGAAGGGCCCACAGTAAACGCGCCGGGAGCCCCGGGGGATGTCACCTTCTTCGAGTGGGTTCCATTTTATATCAAATAATTTGGGGCCACCCCTTGTAAAGCTGATATGGCACATTATATCAGCTTTACTACGCTGTTACTTAAAAAGGAGAAAGATTATGGACCGCCGCAAAGAGAAGAGAATGGACCGGAAAAACGCAAGCCGGAAGGATGACGCCGTCTGGGAGGCCTTCTCCATCGGGTGCGCTGTCAGCTACTTCGGAGAAGAAGCCTACCCTCCCCGCCTCCGCACCAACCCCTACCCGCCCGGTCGCAGGCATGACGAGTACAACCGTGGACGCAAAGGAGAGAAATCATGACCACCGAGTTTGAGAAAGACATCGCCGAGATGGGTGAGCCGGTGGAGTGGGAAGACATCGAAGAAGGGGAGGCCTACGCTGTCACCGTCGGTGGCGAGTACAAGGGTCAATGGGCTCTTCTGAAAAAGACTACCAGAGGCTGGAACCTGTTTGAGCGTCCTCTGACCACTGCCACCTTGCATGTTTGGAAGGACGGAAACGTCGGGCCTGGCGCGCCCCGTCCGAACCAGCCCGGCCGCTTCGACTCTGTCCAGCTCAATAAGTGGGTTCCATAATCATTGAGGTCCCTTGCGGCGCTACAGGGGACCTACTATCTTACTCATGCGGGGAAAGCGCGCCCGCCTAAACAGGAGAAAGACCATGACAGCAGCAGCCATTAAGATCGAGAACTCCAAGATCGTCGTCCAAGGCGTTTTCAAGACCAAGTCTGAAGCCCAGGGCCAGGGCAACGCATATGATATCGTCGAGGGCCCCGAAGACTTCGGTCCCGGGTACACCAGCGTCGCAATCACTGAGCTGCACAACCGCCTGGCGGACAAGCCCGTCAAAAAGTTCAAGAACCGGAAGGCAGTAACCGAGCGCGTCTGGACTCTGATCGCCCGCATGGAGAATGCAGAGCCCGAGACGGAAGAGAAGCCTGCGCCGGTCGCCAAGAAGCCCGCCGCTACGAAGGCGGGTGCCAAGGCCTACCGTCGTGAGCCTTGTGACACGGTTTACCCGTGCCGCGAGGGCACCAAGCAGGCCGCCGTCGTGGATGCCTTCGTGGAACTGGAGCCGACGACTATTGAAGACATCGTGGAATGGCTCATCGCCAACACCGTCTTCACCAACGCCTCCAAGGCTCAGGTGTCTGCGACCATCTCCTATGACCTCTGCACGGTGAAGGGGTATGGCTACAAGAAAGACGAGCAGGGCCGCTACAGTCTTCTGACGCCAGGCGACTCTGGGATCCCCGCCCACACTCCGAAGAAAGGAAAATAATGCCGAGCGCGGCCAGGTGCTGTGCCTGGCCGCTCCTTGTTTATGAAAAGGAACGAACTATGAAACCAACACCAACTAAGGCCCTCGTCATCCTGTCGGGGGGACAAGACTCCACCACGTGCCTGTACTGGGCGAAGAAGGAGTTCGACGAGGTCCACGCTGTCACGTTTGACTACGGCCAGCGGCACTCCGTTGAGGTGCAGGCGGCACGGATCATCGCCAGGCTCGCCGGCGTTGCCAGCCATCGGGTCATCGCCATCCGGGACTTACTCCACGGAACGTCTCCCCTCGTCAATCCCTCTAGTGAGCTGGAGCAATACGAGGACCATCAGTCGCTGCCCGGCGGGCTGGAGAAGACCTTTGTGCCCATGCGCAACCAGCTCTTCATCACCATCGCGGCCAACCACGCCTACTGCATTGGCATCAGTAATCTGGTGACGGGAGTGTGCCAGGAAGACTTTGGCGGCTACCCCGACTGCACCGAGGCCTTTATCCACTCCCTCACTCGTGCGATCCAGGAAGGTACGTTCACAGGCAAGGACGGGGCTCTGGGCAGCTTCTTCATCCACACCCCGCTCATGTACCTGACCAAGAAAGAGTCGGTGCTCGTGGCGCACGGGCTTGAGGGCTGCATGAGAGCGCTTCAGTGGTCGCATACGGCTTACGATGGGGAGTACCCCCCAACCGGCCGCGATCATGCTTCTCTCCTGCGGGCCAAGGGCTTCGAGGAGGCAGGCCTGCCTGACCCCCTCGTTCTGCGGGCGGTAGCGGAAGGAGTGATGTCAGTGCCTGATACTCCCAACTACGTCTTCTTCCATCCGAGGTTCTACGATGCTCCCTGAGCTTGTGTGGTACGCTCCTGAGAATGGGGCGAGGCCTGTGAGAGCCAGCCGTGTCCGGCAAGACACTAAAGACAGCAGGTACTGGCACATAAAGGTAGAGCACCCGATCGTGCCCTATCTCTGCACGGTGCCGGGCACCTGTCTAACGGAGAGGAGCGTCTCTGGCACTTTCTCCCCGGGGCAGACTGTGTGGTTCCGCCTGTACGCGACAGACCGAGCAAAGAAAGGAGTCATCGTTTCGCGTGATGAGAAGAGGCCCGACCTGTGGAAGGTGAGGTTCTCCCAGAGCTTCAGTCCTTCCTACGGATATACGTCCATGTGTGAAGAACACCAACTGAGGAGTGACGATGATGAGCAAGACGATCTATAGAAACGTCCCGGTTCGGAAGTGGTGGCGGAAGCCCGGTGAGTTGGGGGCTGTCACAACGGTTGGAACCACCGTGCAATGGCGGGGTCTGATGAAGGTGATCGGAAAGCATTTGAAGGCGGGCGGAGCGGTAGAGCTCGAGACCCGTCGAGTGGCGCATGAGGGCGCTGGGAGCCGGGCGTCGGGCAAGATTTACGAAGTCTGCGACGTGGTTCTCTATTGAGTCTATTAGTAATACAGCGAAATAGGAGTGTCCTGTTTTTGACACTCGCAAGTTCGTAGAGCCAATAGAGCCAATAGGGCAGGACAAACGTATATAAAGATCAGCGGGTTAATCCTAATGAGCTTAGAGGAAAGTTTAACCAATAACAGCCTATAGGTACCAATAGGGCTAAGCCGCTGGTTTTTCTAGGTTAATTGAATTGACGCGGTCCTAGAGCGACTCGCTCATAGATTCAGGGACTTAACTCAAAATATCAAAAACTGCCAATAGCCTGAGAGGGGTTAATTCGTGCGAGAGACTCGATTGTGGAATAAAATCCGGGACAACGCCCCCGGGAAATGGGTGCGGGTGGAGAACAGTCTTTCTTCGGGTTTCCCGGACTGTATTGTGCTGTATCAAGGAGCCGTGAGTCTGGTGGAATTGAAGAGCGTTGATGGGTACGGAGGAAACATGGGACTCACCAAGGTTCAAATGAGGTGGATGAACACCTGGTGTGAGCTGGGAGGAAGGGCTTTTGCGTTGATTCGGACAGTGTCTAAACGGCACGGAATTGAGATCTTCCTCGTGTCTGGCCATGCACTGCACTACGGGGCAAAGGTGGACAGGATGTTCCTTGTCAGGCATTACACGCGGTGGTGGCTGGAGGAGATAGATTGGATGGATCTAGGCAGTGCCTTGTGGGACAGCCGCTGAGCTTGTATTGATGGGGAGAAGGAGACCTTGCTATGGCTAGACCAGAACTGCCCAATGCGAAACAGCAGGCTTTTTGTCGTGAGTACGTGAAAGACTTTAATGGGGCCGCTGCCGCTAGGCGGGCTGGGTACAGCAAGACTGGCGCTGCTCCTCAGGCATCGCTTTTGCTAACAAAGCCTAATATTCAGTCTTATATCGGCGGCATATTGCGCGATCGGGAGCGGAGATCGGAGATATCTGTGGACAAGATTGTTCAGGGATTTGCCCGCATCGCCTGGCCCGAGGAGTACGGGGAGAAGCAGGAGGGACTGGCGGACGGTCTTCGTGCCGTATTGCTAGAGCCCGACGTAAAGGACCGTCTCTCCGCCCTAGACAAGCTGGCTCGCCATATGGGAATGTACGACGACAAGTTGAGGTTGGAAGGCAAGGACGGAGGTCCTGTGATCTTTAAGACGATCTACGAGAAAGGAAAAGGCGATGAAGAAGGATGAAGTTTGATGGGCTACAGAAGAAAGACGGTCCTTCAGTGTGACAGGAAGGGCTGCAAAGACCCCGGGTGGACTGTGCAATACCTCGAGGATGATACTCACTCGTTGACCCAGGTCAATGACATGATCGCTCGGGATGGCTGGTCCATTGAGTGGTTCGGAGAGACACGGGTCGTCACCTGTCGTACTTGTAACGACGCAGACAGCTCCTCGCGAAATGCCGCGCGCAGGAATGAGCGAGGGAGTCCTGTCGAATGATCGGACCCTCCCTGTATATTACGGCCTATTGTCTCCTCTTTGGTGCGTCGACATTTCCGGGGGCCTTCCTCTTTGGTGCGTCGACATTTGCGGTGGTCTTCCCCGTTAGCCTTCTCTTTCGGAGGGATCGTTGGAGATAGTCAAGCGGGTCCGCCCCTATCAGCAACCCCTGCACCGTCACATGATCAATGGTGGCAAGAGAGCCATTGAGATTGCCCATAGACGGTGGGGCAAAGACGAGATAGCCCTTGCGGTTACCTGTGAGCTTGCCCACCGTCGTCCAGCCTCTTACTGGCACTGCCTCCCGGAGTATGAGCAGGCCCGCAAGGCTCTGTGGAACGGCATCAATGCTCACACGGGACAGAGGAGGATTGACGAGGCCTTCCCGCCCGAGATCAGAGCCTCCAAGGACGAGCAGCAGATGCTCATCAAGTTCAAGAACGGATCCACCTGGCAACTGATAGGAAGCGACCGATACGATGCGACGGTTGGCGCCGGCGTGGCGGGTATCGTCTATTCTGAGTGGGCCCTGGCCAACCCGAGCGCCTGGGGCTATCACCGCCCGATGCTACAGGAGAACGACGGCTGGGCGATGTTCATTACGACACCCCGTGGACGGAACCACGCCAAGTCGATGTACGATATGGCTTGCAAGAGCCCGAGGTGGTTCGCGGAGCGGAGCACGGTCAACGATACGGGAGCTTTGAGTGAAGAGGACCAGATTGAGACCCTGTACGAGTATCAGGCCCTCTACGGGGAGGACATGGGGCGGGCCCAGTTTGAACAGGAGTATCTCTGCTCATTCAACGCCGCCATCATGGGAGCGTTCTACGCCCTTGAAATGGCGAAGGTCCGATCCGAGGGGAGGATCCGAGAGGTTAACCCTGTACCTGGCTACCCTGTTCACACGGCATGGGATATCGGTGTCACAGATGATACGAGCATTTGGTGGTTCCAAGTCGTAGGCAACATGATCCTCGTCTTTGACTGCTATACGGCCTCAGGCGTCGGCGTCGACCACTACGCCACGATCTGCCACGACCACGCCAAGGAGCACGGTTACGAGAGGGGGTTCGACTTCGTTCCCCATGACGCGAAGGTGAAAGAGTGGGGCACTCCGGGAGCGAGGACCCGAGTCCAGTCGATGATCCGCGAGCGCCTGAATCCGAAGCTCATCCCTCTCGCAGGAAAGCTAGACGGCATCAACGCGGCCCGTATCACACTTAAGCGATGCCACTTTCATCCGAGGTGTGAGGACGTCGGCATCGCCGCTCTTGAGCAGTATAGACGAGAGTGGGATGACGAGAAGAAGAACTTCAAACAGTCGGAGGTCCGGGACTGGACGACCCACCTCGCGGACGCGTTCCGATACCTGTCCACGGCGTGGCGTGAGGTTGACCCCGCTCCGACCAAGGGACCCTCACTAGAACAGAGACTGATAAAGAAGCCGACGCTGGACGAACTGGTGAAGGCGATGGAACTCGAAAGAGAGGCGGGGCATTACTGATGACGGATTATGAGAAGGGGCGTGAGGACGCATTTAATGAGGTCCGGGAATTCATACAGAGGTGGCCAGACAGCAAACTCGGGGCACAGATGCGGGCGTTCCTTTCCCTAAGAGGCGCAGGGAAGACGGGCGCCACAATCACGGACCAGCGATGTAAGACGTGCCGGTTTTGGGGAGCGCAGAGGGACGATCAAACGCTTGGCCCTTGTACGAACCCGAAAAACCAAGTACATCGTTTGCAAGACCTGACGATTCAGACAAGCGAGCCGATCGCCACCCTCGACAGAGCTCTGTGTTCAGAATGGACCAGAAAGAATGAATGACATCACGTTGATTGACGAACGCGAAGACCTTGAAGACAAGTTGATGTCCTCTAGGTATTGGGTTTCTGAGATACAGGCCGCCTCCAAGCGTGAGAAGAAGTGGCGCGAGGAGATCGTTCCCAAGATAGAGAAGAAGTACCGCGACGAACGCAATCTGAACAGGAGAGTCGACAAGACCTTCAACATCTTGTGGAGTAACACAGAGGTGATGAAGTCCGCTCTCTACCCCTCTACAGCCCAGCCCGATGTCCGCCGGCGCTTTGGCACCTCCGATCCTCTCGGAAGACAGGGAGCCCTCGTCTTAGAGCGGGGGTTGATGTACTGCAATGATGACTACGATATTGATGGGACAGTTGATCGCACTCTCGAAGACATGCTTCTCGCGGGGCGGGGAGTCATCTGGAACGTCATCAAAACGAAGATGGCGGAAGACGAAGAGGGTGAAGAATACATAGCCGACCAGACGCTGGAAAGTGAATACGTTCACTGGAGGCATTACAGGGAGGGCTCTGCTTATACGTGGCGGAAGATGCCTTGGGTGGCCCGAATGCACCAGTGGACGAAGAGTGAAATGAAGAAGGGCTTCCCGGACCATGCAGAAAAGCTTTCGTACACCGGAACCACCAACCCTGACGAAACCCCCGGTGACGAATCCACCGAGGTCTTCAAGCGGGTGGATGTTTGGGAGATTTGGGACAAGATTCAGAAGCAGAGGATCTATCTCGTTGAGGACTATCCGTACCTCCTCAAAACTGAAGAAGACCCGTACGGGCTGAAAGACTTCTTCCCTTGCCCTGAGCCTTGCGCCAAGGTTCGCTCAAACAAGAACCGAATCCCTCTTGCTGAGCCCACACTCTACTGGGACCAGATCGAAGAGCTTGACAGAATCACAACCAGAATAATCAAGCTCACGGACACGTTGAAATGGCGAGGGGTGTATGACGCTTCCTCGGGCGAAGAGAGCGATCAACTTGCGGATCTTCCGAAGAAAGACGATGGAACCTTCCTGCCTTGGAAGAACTTCAGTGAGCTGCTCGAAAAGGGAGGCCTCGTCAATGCGTTCCAGGCTCTTCCCATCACAGAGGTCCAAGCCGTCATCAACGGGCTGGGTGAACAGCGAAACGCGACCGTTCAGGTCATCTATCAGTTGACGGGCATCAGCGACATCCAGCGAGGGAGTACGGACCCGAGGGAGACGAAGGGCGCCCAGCAACTCAAAGCCCAGTTCGGGTCTATCCGCATGCGGAAGACTCAGGCAGAGGTTGAGCGGTTCGTAAAAGATGACTATCGCATTAAGGCGGAGCTCATCGCCGAGCACTTCAGTCTAGAGAAACTGAAAGAGATGACGGGGCTTGATATGCCTCACGCAGAGGACATACAGGCTGAGATACAGGGGCTCATGGCCGAAGCGGCGAAGGTAGCCCAGCAGGTTATGTCCGCCGTACAGCAGGCTGAGATGCAAGGTCAGCAGCCCCCGGAAGACCTGGACCAGATGATTGAGAAGGGTAAGCAGGCCGTCCTAGACAAAATCCAAGAGCTCGAGAATGAGATCACTTGGGAGAAGGTTCATGAGTTTCTGAGGGACGACAAATCCCGGGGATACAAGATTGCCGTCGAAAGTGATAACTCTGTCCTGCAAGACGCGGACGCGGAGAAGAAGAACCGCATGGAGTTCATGGAAGTCGTGTCGTCGATGTTCGAACGGACAGTGCCCGCGATGATCAGCTTCCCGGCCTCGATACCTCTCGTCAAGGAGTCCTTCATGTTCGTGGTAAGGGGCTTCAAGGTCGGTCGGGTGCTTGAGGACGCGATTGAAGATGCTTTTGATGACATCTCCGAAAATCCCCCACCTCCACAGGACAACGGTGAGGCGAAAGTCGCTGAGGCGAAGGTCGCTATGGACCGTGAGCTGACCCAAATGAAGCTCGCCGAAGCCAATGCGAAGATTGAGATGATGCGAGAAGAGTTTAACCTCAAGTTCCAGCAGGCTCAACTTGATGCGGAAGTGAAGCAGATGGAAGCGGCGTCGGACATTCAAATAGAAGAGGCCAAAGCCCAGGCGGACATCGACCGCAGTAACCAGAAGCTCAACGCCGACTTGACCCGGGACGAATACCAGGCAAGGCAAAAGGCGAACATCGAAGCCCACAAGGCTCAAGCGAGTATCGAAATTCAAGCTGAGAAAGCTCGGCAGTCAAATATAGGAGGCAGCAATGTCTGAGAACCTAGGCAAGATGGCGGATGAAGTCTTCTCCGCTAATGCAGTAGCCGATGGCGAGATCTATGGAAGCGCCGCTCGCATCCGTGGTCTCTACGTGCGCTCAACGGCGACGGAGGGGACGATTGTCCTCAAGGACGGCGGGGCCGGCGGGACAGTCGTATTGACCATCAACACTCCGGCAACGGAGGAAGGCTTCAACGTCTCCATTCCGGGAGCGGGCATTTCTTGTGCCACGGACATCTACGCAGATTTAACCACCGACGACGGCGTCACCGTCTTCTACAGCAAAGGACCCTAGACCATGACAACCGGAGTGACACTGTACAAGGGAGGCATCTCTCTTGGGACAGCTGAGGCGACGAATGCCTCGACAGCCCTCAGTTCGTATTCAGGCACCGCCATCAACGTCGGGAAGAATGTTGAGATCGTTGTGACCGATGGTGGCACCTTTGACGGCCTCAGACATAAAACGAGGATCATCGCCAATGACGGAGCGGGCAACCTGACGATGTCAGGGGACTTCCCGTATCCCACGGCATGAAGACTTTCATTGTTGTCCTCTTGCTTGCGGCGATATATCTGCCGTATGCTACCCGCGTGGACAGGGCGTCTTCACTTACGCGACTCGCAGAGCTTGAGCACCAATTAGACGACCCGATGTCCTTGGAGTCACTTTACCTCGAGGAAAGATGGGCCAGATGAACGGAAAGATCCCCAATCTTAAAAACCTGAATCCGCCAGGTATGATCGGGAATGAAGACGACGGGTCAAACAGGGTGTTCTGGAAGGGTCGCCCTGTGAACATCCTCAGCGTGAAGGAGAAGACTGAGGCTCTCCGGTGGGTGTATGAAGACATGGAGAAAGACGCCGCCTTTCACGAAGAGAACCCGCTTTCAATGGCGCCCCTGTACGCTATCAACTTTGCGTCGGTTGAGGTCATTCCGAAGTCAAATGCGATGGTTGCTGAGATCCTCGCCACAAGGTACGCATACTTGAAGGCCCGACAGAACGGAGCGTTCATGTGAGGCCCTGGGCAGAAAGGCACCCCGAGATAGTCGGGGCTATTCGAGCGGCTGTCAAAGAGGAGTTGTTAAAATGCGGTATCGTGTCCGCTGGGACCACAGAACCGGTGAAAAATACTACCTCACAGAAGACGGGAGACGAACAACCCCGAGCGGCAAAACCAACAACCGCTCCGACCTCCCCGCGCCTACTGTGATGGGTGATATTGCAGAATTCGTGAGCCCAGTACATAATGGGCTCATATCGTCACGTTCGAGCCTCAGAGATCACGAAAGAGATTATGGGGTTCGACAGGTAGGGGACAGGAAGACGGTTTCGGACTTTGACAACGACGTCCCGGAACCTGAGGTTAGCGAAAGACTGAACCCTCTCAAGGTTGACGTCGAAATGAACTGGGAAGAGCCTACGTAATGTCGCTCATGCAAGAAAAACTTGATGCCTACAACAAGGCGCAGGCTGACCTCCAGCGCCTGAACCCGGATCTCCGCAGGGGCGAAGTTCCCGGGCAGGAAGCCACCCGACCTCAGGCCCCCCACCTGATGGACTACTCCAACACGCGAGGACCAGACATCCTTGACCCCCTCAAAAATCTTATTCAAGCCTTGTCAGGTGATTCCGAACCCCCTATGACAGACGAAGAGGTTGCCTTGGCGCGGAGTGCCGCCCCAGCGCCGGCAGGATCTTCACCCACTAATCCGCCAGTGCCCGCCGCTCAAGCCATCCCCGCCCCCTACGGGATTGACTCTGGAGGCTTTGAGTCAGGCATGTATGGGAAAGGCGATGATACCAAGTGGTATCACGGCAAAGATATATGGGCTGGAATGTGAACCAATGGTTGAGCTAGACCACAGCCCAGTCCTATGCTCCCATTGTCAGCGGGACCGGGGAGGCGGATACTCCGGTCCCGCGCTATCTTATGAGGTTTACTATGAACATTGAGGCAGAAGACGTCAGCACTCCTGAAGAGGAAACAGCGGTCTCTGAATCGTCCCTTCCTACCCTTGACGATGCTCTCACCGCGGCCTTAGAGAGCAGAGAAGAGGGGAGTGACTCGGAAGAAGCGCGCGTGGTCCGCGAAACCACGAACGAGTCGACCGACACTAAGGAAACCAAGCCCGAGGCCGGTGTTGAAAGCGACGACGAACCAGCCGAGAAGCCCGGCGCTGATGACAAGAGTGATTCCGATACGCAAGTCGTGAACCACGCTCCTGAAAATTGGCCCGCCGCGGATCGTGAAGCATTCGCCGCTTTGCCCAAAGGCTCCCAAGACTTTCTCCTTCGCAGGGAGAAGGAAATGGAAGCAGGGTTCACGCAGAAGACACAACAGGCAGCTGAGCAGATCAAAACTGCTGAATATGTCAACACTTTGTTTTCTGATGATGAAAAGACCCATCTTCAGAACAACGGGATCCATCCTCTGGCAGCTCTCAAACAGCTGACCAATTACCAGAGGCAGTTCAACGAGAACCCGGCCGAATATGCAAGGTTTGTTGTCAAGACGGCGGGACTTGATCCCAGCGAGGTATGGCCTGTTCAACCTTCACCCGGGGAAGAGCCAGATCCGCACGCGGAATGGAAGGACCCCGAAATTGCAACACTGAAGCAAAGGATCGAAGAGCTCACTGCTCAAGTGGACCCGAGAAACGTCGCAGAGATTGCCTCGAGGGAAGCGGAACAGCGTCAACAGATTGCAGAGTTCAACCGAGTCAACAGTGAGGTGACCTCACTTACCGAGTCTCGTGATGAGGCCGGTCAGCTGAAATACCCGCACTACCAGACTCTGCGTGTCGGCATGGGACAGCATATCAAGGCTTACCCTGACACGTACCCCCAATCGATGAGTGATGCCGACAAGTTCGACCTCGCCTATCGTTATGCTATGAGAGCTGATCCAGTCCTCGGCGAAGAATACATCGCCAAGGAGACGGAACGCGCAACTAAAGAGGCCCGACAGGCCGAAGAGAAGAAGCGGAACGTGGATAGAGCCAAGCGCCTGAACCCTCCAGTGGATTCAAGCGGGGCGAACCCTGAAGTTAGACCGACGAAGTTCACAAACCTTGATGACGCTCTGAAAGACGCAATTCACTCTGTCCGAAACTGATCCAACGCTTCGTCTCGGAAAGGTAGGGACCGATGCCGGTACCTAATACCTCGTACACCGAGATAATCACGACCACGATCGACAACTACAGCGACACAATCGCTGATAACGTCGAGACACACAACTCGCTTCTTGCTCGTGTGCGGAAGCGGGGCGGGTCAAAGCCCGTGTCCGGTGGTGTGACGATCTTGGAGAACTTGGAGTACGCTGAAAACAGCACCTTCAAGTGGTACAGCGGACTTGAAACTCTGTCTGTATCGGCCAGCGACGTCCTGACGTCTGCCTCGTTCGCTTGGAAGCAGGCTAATGCAAACGTTGTCGTCTCAGGTCTCGAGCAGCTTCAGAATGCGTCTGAACAGCAGATGCACGATCTTCTGAAGTCTCGGATCAAAAACGCGGAACGCACGATGCGGAACAACATCGGTGCCGCCCTGTTCTACTCCAATACGGAGTCAAGCGGGAAGGCCATCGGCGGACTTCAGCATCTTGTGGCTGACTTGCCCACCTCGGGTACGGTCGGCGGCATTGACGCTTCGGCCCAGACATTCTGGCGGAATCAGTTTTACGATTTCTCCACCTTGTCGATCACAGCCTCTGCGTCGACGATCACCGCAGCGATGAACAACCAGTTCATCAACACGACTCGAAATGGTGAAACAGCCGACTACTTCGTCGCCGGCCCAACCTACTTCGAGTACTACCTCGCCTCCTTGCAGGCCAACCAGCGTTTCGAGTCTGACGAGTCGGCTTCTGCCGGCTTCAAGTCTCTGAAGTTCTGGGGCGGGGCAGCGGACGTCTTCTTCGACGCCAACTGCTCAGCGACACGCATGTACTGCCTGAATACGGACTACATCAAATACCGTCCGGCTTCAACGCGGAACTTCGTGACGCTGCCTGATAAGGTATCTGTCAACCAGGATGCCATCGTTGTTCCCATGGTTTGGGCCGGCAACATGTGCGTATCCAATCGGTCCCTTCAGGGCCTGATTCTGGCATAGGAAAGGAGGTCTATCATGGCGTGGGAAATCAATTCTCTCGGTAACATCGGCCACCAGCCGATTGCCAACACCGAAACGGCGCAGCATGACGCTCATGACCTCGGTCAGATTGTTCAGGCTCGTCATGACGACTACGGCGCTGGTGAGTTCATTTACCTGCAGGGGGTTGCTTCGACAATCCTCGGCTCGTGGGTGACTTACAACATGGATGACGGCTCGACTGCACTCCTGGCGGCTAACGCCATCGGGCCTGTTGCTGTCGCCATGTCGGCCAACGTGGCCAACCAGTTTGGTTGGTATCAGATCAGCGGCAAGGCGGTGGGTGCGTGTCTCACGCAGTTCGCCGACAATGCTCAGGTCTGGATCACGGCAACCGGCGGCAAGGTGGATGACGCCTCTGTCGCAGGTGACCTTGTCAATAATGCGAAGGGTGCATCGGCCACGGTCGCTGACTCCGGCGTTGCTGACTTCGAGATTGCTCGACCGTTTGTCGATAACATCTCGTCTGCTACGTAGCAGGAAGGACCCCGGAGGGATAGACCTCCGGGGTCTCTTGAAAGGGCTAGATGCAAGAGATCGTCGCAGAGGAGATACTTTCGAGGTTCAAAGGCCTTGAGGGTCAGATCCGCGGCGTTGAGGTGGGGGTCTTTAAGGGTCGACTCTCAAAGTTCCTCCTACGTGATCCCCGCGTGATCCTCGTCCTAGTCGACAGCTGGGAGCCTTTAGGCGCAGCCTATCTCGACAAGTCAGACTGGCACGCAGGGCTGGGCGCCGCCGCTCAAATATCAGCCTATTTTAGAACTCTCGTGAACGTGTCTCTGACAAGAGACAGGTGCAAGATAGTGAAAGGAAGATCGGACGCAGCCTCCCGACTAGAAGAAGATGGGTCTTTTGACTTCGTATTCATTGATGCTGATCATTCTTTCTCCAGTGTGGTCCGAGACATAGATCACTGGTATCCGAAGGTGAAGGTGGGGGGCTGGTTGATGGGGCATGATTACGACCACCCTTTGTTCCCCGATGTTAAAGAAGCAGTCAATTACCGCTGCCTCAAGATTGAAACAGGAAGAGAACGAGTATGGGCACACCAGAAAGAGACATGACGATCGCCATCCCGGTGACCCCGGTTGAGGTATTCCACGAAAACATGATTCACTCGATGAATCGCGGTATCACGAAAAGAATGACTCCCTTTAATCCGCATGCGGGGACTCTCGTGGTAGTGGGAGGTGGACCTTCACTGGAGGACACTTGGAGCCAGATCGACGAGGAAGACGTTGTCGTGTCGATCAACGGTACTCACGACTTTTTGATCAACCGGGGCGTTACCCCATGGGCCGCAGGGTTTGTAGATCCCAGCCCTGAGATAGCCCGAGAAGTTACCCCGAAAGAGGGCGTCCATTACTTCGTGGCCTCAACCTGCCACAAAGACCTGTTTGACAAACTAGAGGGCTATACCGTCATCCTGTGGCATCCTTCAGGGGTTCCGGGAGGGCGGGAGTTGGTCGAGCGACATGATGGCGTTGACGCCATCCTCATCGGCGGGGGCACTACGATGGGAACCCGCTGGATAAACCTCGGAAACCTGATGGGGTTTAGCCGGTTTTCTCTTCATGGGTTTGACTCTTCCTTCAGAGAAGATCGGTCTCACGCCTACCCCCACCACATTGACCACAAGGGCGGAACGGTAATAGTAGAGGGGTACAAGACGCGCCCGAACTACATGGCGCAGGTGGCTGACTTTTTCGCCATCATTGAAAGGTATGAAGAGTCCGATCTGCCCGATCTTGAGATAACGATGCACGGAGACGGGCTCCTGCAACACTTTTGGAGAAGGTACGAGGATGCTGATAGTAGCGACTCTCAATTATCATAACTACCTCGGGCGAGGTGACGAGTATGTTCAAAAGCTCAAAGCCTCCGTCGATCGACACCTCCACGGACAACAGAAGAAATTCGTTACGATTACGGAGGAGGACGGAATCGAAGGAGCCACAGGCTGGTGGGCAAAGATACATCTGTTTAAGAACGGCCTGTTTCCTTCAGGTTCCCGGGTCCTCTTCTTCGACCTTGACACCATCATAACGGGAGACCTCTCAGGCCTTGCCGCGTACAAGGGGCGCTTCTGTGGCTTGTCTGACTTCAACAACCCTGGGCGGTTTGCGTCAGGAGTGATGTCATGGGAGGCGGGGACAATGTCTCACATATATGACAGGTGGGCTCAGTGCGGGAAGCCAGACTTTGATCCCGGGGGAGATCAGAACTGGATTGCCTCGTGTGAACCCCACGCGGACAGGTGGCAGAAGATGCCTGAGACGTGGGATCACGTCCAGAGCTTCAAAGTCAACTGTCTCATGGGCATTCCCGAGAACGCCAGAGTCATCTGTTTCCACGGGCTTCCGAGGCCCCACCATGTCTCGGAGATCATGCAGCATTGGGCCGTTTGAAAAATTTTTCACTGCCAAGCGGACTGAGCTGCTATATTCACAGGCAATCTTGCCTAACCAAAAGAGGAAGATATGAGCGAAGGGTTCTCATTCGACGATGAATCCACCTGGCATCCTTCAGATTCTGCTGAAGACCTTGCTTCTGGGTGGTTCACTTCAAAGCACAAGGCTGATCGGTTCAAAGATGATGAGGGGCGTGAAATCGTCAACATCCTCGGACGTTTCACCTATCATGACCACATCGACGTTGTCGCAAGCCAGAAGGCCGACAAGGAAGTCAACAAGCGGATCATCATCTGCCTGACAAAGATCCGGGGCTCTAACCCGCCCGACATTTCAAGCCATAAGGTGAACAAGGACAACGCCGAACATTGGATCACCCGGTTCCCGGAAGCCTGGAAGAAGTTCATGGGCGAGAAGATCGACATCACCGGAATTCCCTTGACAGAAATCAAGGGTCTTGATGCCGAAAAGATCATGTTCCTCTCCTTCGACGGAATTCGAACGTGTGAAGACCTGGCCACCCTCTCTGACGCCCAGTGTTCTGCTCGCGGGTACGGGTACCGTGACTTCAGGGACAAGGCGAAAGAGCTTATCGGCGAAAAGGAAGAAGCCGGCAGGGGCGGCGACATCTCGAATCTTCAGCAGCAGCTCGATGAGCTTCGTTCCCAGAACGAAGACCTGATGCGGATCATTCAATCGTCTCAGAATATGCCGCCCAGAACGGAGCCGGAGCCCACGGCTGAAGAGCTTGAGCTCATGGTTGAAGAGCGGGAGCCCACGGCTGAAGAGCTGGAGCCGGAGCTTGAAACCACGGCACCCAAAGTGCCCCTCGGCAAGGTGAAGAAGAAGTAATCGACATGACGCTATTGACCATCTGTCAGAACGTCCTCCAAGAAATTGGGGAGTACGACGTACCGTCCTCGTTCATCAACAACTCCGATGACGCTACGGCGGTTCAGATTCTGGCTCTAGCGAACTCTGTCGGGCGATACCTCTCAAGGAGATACAGGTTAACTGATCTCCTTGAGACCCACACTTTCAACACGGCTGATGGAACGGACAACTATGCCTTGCCGGCAGGCTTCCGTCAATGGGCCCCTCTCACCCACTGGGACAACGCCAACGACTGGAAGATGATTGGGCCCGCCTCTAACGCGCAGTGGCAAAGGCTCCAGTCATCTGGAATCGTGGCCACTGAGAGGAAGCATTTCCGCATCGCGAAAAAGCGACTGTACATCTTCCCTACTCCGTCGGCGGTGGAAGAGATGACGTACCAGTATTACAGTGAGTATTGGTGTGAAAAGGCCGCCGATAACGCGGATCAGATTTCGTGGGTTCTCGACTCTGACAACTCCCGAATCGACGACTACCTCATGGAGCGTGAAATCAAATGGCGCTTCCTGTCCTCTAAGGGCCTCCCGTACGAAGAAGAGAAGATGGAGGCTGAAAGCATTAGGGCTTCGCATCTCGCGGATGATGGCTCGGCCGCCGAGATCAATCTCGCAGATACCACAGTAGGCGTCATTGGTCACAGCCTCCCGGAGACAGGATATGGCACGTAATGTTAGGCAATCACGAGCTCTAGGTACCGGAAAGCCCTTCACCCTCCCCGCTCCCTATAACGGGATCAATCTTCGTGAGAACAGGTCTGCACTCCCCGCAGACCAGGCGCGTGAGCTCTGCAACTGGTTCCCGGACTCTGGAGAGCTTCGCCCTCGTAAAGGGTGGGTGGCACATGCTTCGGGCATCGGGACGGGGGAAGTGAAAACCCTCGCCGAGCTCCAATCAAAGACCGCCCCCAAGCTCGTGGCGATCGGATCAAATGGAACGGTCTATAACGCCACCAACTCAGGCGCCGCCTCTGTGATCAATGCAGCTGGTTACTCAGACACTCGGTTCCAGACAGCGAACAAAGACGGTTGGCTCTTCGGCGTTAATGGATCTGAGACTCCTTGGAGGTACGATGGCTCGACCTTCGGAGCCACAGGGCTTTCAGGAGCAGGGCTCACCCTGACAAACCTCATCAACGTGGCGGACGTTCGGTTTAGGTTGTGGTTCTGTGAAAAAGACTCTGCGGACGTGTGGTACGGTCCTCTCGGGGGCGTCACAGGAACCCTCACCAAATTCCAGTTGAGCCAAATCGCCTCAGGCGGTTTCTGCATGGCGATCGGTTCATGGTCGCGTGACAGCGGAGATGGCCCAGATGACGTTGTCGTGTTCGTTATGAGTACGGGAGAGGTTATCGTGTACCAGGGAGATCCAGCCACCAGCTTTTCCCTGATCGGCAAGTTTGAGGGGCAGAAGCCGGTTGGAAGGCAATGCTTGGTAAAGATGGGCGGGGAGCTGATCGTTACGACGTACGGCGGATTTGAGCCCGTCTCAACGCTATATACGGGAACTTCTGACCTACGGGTACTTGAGCCCGCAGGTCGAGTTTCTCCGGGGGTAGTGACAGACGCGCACCTGTACCGGAACAACCCGGGCTGGAACTCCTTCTTCCACGATGGTGTGCTCTACTTTGTCGTCCCTACCTCAACAGGCGCCGCCTCAAAGCAGTGGGTACTCAACACGAGAACCCCGGCTTGGACGACGTTTGATTACCCGGCCGCTCAATTCGCCCAATACGACAATGACCTCTACTTCGCGTCCCTTGATGGGGGATTTGTTCGGAAGATTGACGGCGCCACAGACAACGGAACCGCCCTCACCCTTGACGCGCGCTCTGGGTTTGATTATCCCGGAGGCCCGAGCAGGAACCTGAAGTACACCGCCATGAGGCCGAACATCACAGGGAAGGGGAGGATACAGGGGAGGTTGAACATCGACCCCGACTTTGCCACGCGGAGCTTGTCCGCGCCGGCTCTTGTCGATATCCTTCCCGCCGCCTCCTCAACCCCGTGGGGAAGCCCGTGGGGAAGCCCGTGGGGCATCAAGCAGAAGAACCCAGAGAAATGGTTTAACGTGAATGGACGTGGGCGCAGTGTCGCGGTCGCGATAAGGGTCGTCACCTCTGCCAGTGAAGTCGTGTGGGACTCAACTGATATTCTGGCCCAAGCCGGAAACGCCCGATGAATGATCTTGTTGACGCTTTACTCAAATCACGAGCCGCTAGAGGCGCTCGCCGAACGGGGGGAGCCGCGGGGCGCGTGTTTGAAGGTGTCGGGAATGAGTCCCGGAGCCTAGCGGATTACCTGTCTCGTACGGTCATGGCTGCTCCGGAACAGTTTATCGATGACACGTCGCAACTCCCTGAGAGAGTCTTCCAGATCCCGAAAAACTTGGTTGACATCTACAAAAGTATCCCGCAAGGGGTGGGGTTTGAAGCCTTAAAATACCTCGCCAGCATCCCCCAGAAGATGATGGAACAATCAAAGACCGCGGTTGATGAGTTCACAGAGGGAAAAGCGCCAGGCCCCGTCTCCCCCGAACTTGTTGATACCTCTACAGAGGCCGCTCTCGAGGTCGGTGGCGGGGGCTTGGTTCTCGGGCAGGGCCCCAAGAATGCCGCCGGGATGTTCATGGGGCGTAAAGCCAAGCACGCCCCGCACGACAAGATAGACGAGGCCGAGTACCTGAGTAACAGCTGGTTTGGGGGCGATCAAGACGACATCAGGAAATCAACCGGGGTCACGTTTAACGATGACGGGATCCCTTCTTGGGAGCTGTCTGACCACGCCGCTTCGTACAACGCCGCCCCCGCCGGAACCACGCTGACTCTGTCGAAGTATTTGAACCACCCAGAATTTTTTGAAAACTATCCGCATCTCGCGGACGTTCCCGTATACGTCAGAGATCCCTCAACTCTTCCAAAAGACGTCAAGGGCCAGGTACTGACTCAGCCCAAAAATGAGAAGATGTTTATAGCAGCGGATAACCCGCCTCGTGATACTCTCGCCACTGTACTCCATGAGACGCAGCACCTGGTTGATAGGTTTGAGGGCAATCCCTCGGGGCATGAGGGAGATACGGTGAGGTACAGGGCTGCTCGACTCTTAAAAGAGGGGGCTGATGAAGATGTTGCGGCAGACCCTGTGGCACAGAAGTATTACGAAGGTTTGATGGCCAGCAATACCGCCGAACGAGAGGCATTGATACGGGAAGACGGGTTTTCTCCTGAAGACGCGGATAAGTTCCTGCTGGAGCGGTTGATTGACAGGGTCTCCATCGAGGGTGGCGATCCTCGAGTCTTGACTAAACTCAGATATGACTTAGAGGAGATTGACTCCGCCAAATTAGCCGCCCTTGACTATGCGATGGACAGAGGAGAGAACGTTGCTCGAGCGACCGAGAACCGAATGGACTTGAACGACATAGAGCGCCAATATCGATCCCCCGAAGAAGACTACCCCGTCAGATCAGAGTTCCACAAGTACAATTACTCAAACGGACCGTCTTCAAAGATCGAGGACGTATTAACCTCGCCCGAGGAAAGAACCCGTGAACTTACCCGTCTAGCAGATGCAGATTACCCTGTGACCGCCTACCACGGGACTCCAAGATCTTTTGATCAGTTCTCTCTTGAGTCGGGAGGTGACCTTGGGCATCATTTCGGAACTCGACGTCAAGCTGAAGAAAGGCTAGAGACCGTTGTTGATGTACAAGAGGAAATCAATAAACTACTAAAAGCAGAAGGATCTCCCGCAGAAGAGATCAATCCTCGAGTTATTGAGGCCCGACTCCGTAAAGGTGAACCTGTTCGGATGGAGGATGTGGGAAACTGGGATAACCCTGTTCAAGTCAGTGGCGCGATGAGAAGGGCGGGGCTCTTTGGGCCTGAGAGTGATGAGTGGGTGCGGGGGCAAGAAGCATTTGCGTCAGGAGATTCTCGTGGAGCTTTTGATGCAATGCGCGGGGTTCTTCTTAACAAAGGGCACTCAGGGGTCGTCTACGAAAATGAAGCAGAGGGGGTCGTTCCTCTCGCTTTTTTAGAAAACTCTAAAAGGATTGTTCAAGATCTTTCTAAGAAAATAGATTCAGGTGAAGGAGTAACCCCAAGTGAGTGGTCTGAGCTTTGGGGAGCGAGGAGATTTCTTCATGAAAATTCTCCGAGAGACTCCTATATCGCTCTCCGTGACGAAGACATCCTTGTTCCCGGGCCGGGAAGCGATGAACTAGCGCGCCAGAGGCGTATGCAGGAGGGGTATCCCGTTGAGGCATATCATGGAACGACTTATGGTCCCCCTAGCTCCTTCCAAGACGATGATCTCTCTTTGGGGGTTCATGTTGGGACTCAAAAAGCTGCAAATGATAGGCTGAACCAAAAGCGGGACGGAGACCTCAATGATACTTCCGTAATGCCCCTTCAACTCGCGGACAAAAAGATGCTTGAGATGGGAGACATGGATGATGACTGGTCTGACCCAAGGGCTATGGCTGAAGCTCTCCACGGCGCTCTTCCGGAAAAGTATGACAACACTTTACAAGGGATGATGGACCCCGCTACTTCGGGGACCCCGGGGTACGATATACTAACTTTGAAGGGGATTTTAAAAGATGAGGGCTATGGAGGGATATCATATGTGAACGATCACGAAGATCGAGGAAGTATCTCACGGGTTATCTTTGACCCGGCTGATATCCGTTCACGTCATGCGCTCTTTGATCCCGCTAAGAAGAGTAGCAGAAACCTATTGGCCAGCATTCTTGCTGGAGGGCTTGCGGCGCCATTGGCGGATTATGATTTGGAATGATTCGAAACCGTGTTATATTGACTGGTGAAAAGGAAATTGTCGCAAACTGGGTGTTTGATAGAACTGAAGCTGGCCCCAATATGCGCGACGCTGTCATGGGTGGGTGGTACTGTACCCTCGCCACCATCGACCTAGACACCAACGAAATTTATGGGGCCTGTGTTTACTCCGCCTGGACCAAGGGAGAGAAGACCGTGTCCATGGAACTCACCGCATCAGGCGGCCCGCTCTGGCTCAGCAGGAAGCTGATCAGGGCCTATTTCTCCCTCCCGTTTATCCACTATGGTTGCACTCGACTCACAACCATAGTATCTAAGAAGAACAAGAAGTCACGTGAGATGCAGCGCCGCCTCGGGTTCGTCGAAGAAGGTAACGCACGTGAGGGTATGTCAAACGGCGATGATGCTATAATATACGGACTTCTAAAGAGGGAATGCAGGTGGATTAGATGAACGTTCTTGATGCCCTTCGTGACTTTCTGCTCAACAGCGGCCAACCGATGACCAAAGGACCCCAAGGAGAGAGGTTTTCTGACGCTGAACCCGGAAGCTGGAAAGCCCAGGTTCGTGACACTACTCGGAGAAACCAGGAGGGCTATGAACCTGTTCAACAGGAAGACCCTGTGTTTGAAAGAAAGGGTCCGACCAACAGTCTTTTGAGCTCCGTCCTCGCTCCCGAGAAAACAGCGGATGAGGCCCCTCTAGGCGGCGGTCTGTTATACCCGGGAGGGCGCGATGGTAATCACGCTGGGATGACCGCGGCTCCTCCTGAACCCCCTCCGGTGGCAGGTTTTGGGCCTGAGCTGAAGGACCTGAGCCGAGTGCCACCTCAGTCGTTCTCAAAGGACCCGAGCCGAGTGCCACCTGCGACTGCCGCAGTGCCTCCTGCGACTGCCGCAGTGCCACCTGCGACTGCCGCAGTGCAGGCTCCTCGTGACCCGGTTGTCGCGCAGGTACAGCAGCCTCCCATGCAAGGGGGCCCCCTGCCCGCGGATACGACAGTTGATGGCCCTCCGTTGATTGACCTCCCGCCGGACATGAACCCGCCTCGCATAGGGACGGGTGAACTGGCGGTCCCTGTTCCGCGTCCGAAGCCTGAGCTGCCCGAAGGACACTCCCTCGTGACGCAGCCCGTTCAGTATCAGATCAAGAGCGGGGACTCTCTATGGAAGATCGCTGAGCGATTGTTCGGAAAAGGTCAAGGTCATAAGTGGCGTGAAATCGCGGCCGCCAATCCCGATCTGAAAGACCCGAACAAGATCAGAGCCGGCGCTTTCTTGAATTTACCGAATGGAGCGATGCAATGATTCCTCTGACCTTGGGGCAAGAAGCTTCTCAGCGGGCGGGCATTCCGTCTAACGCGGGGTCTGATTACCTGTCACAGATTCTTACAGGGCAACAGGCACCCCTCCCCGGATCCACGCCCCCCGCCAGCTTGGCGGGCCCCAACAGGCAGATACTGCCCCCGATCCCAGGCCCCTCTTTCCCGGTAGCAGGGACAGCGCCCCCTGTCGCCAGCCCGGTCGCGTCTGTCCCGGCTCCTGAGGTCCCACCGCCTGACTTCGGCCCCTACCCTGATCTTGGGTCATTACGCAACGGGTACTTCGTTCCTGAGCTGCGCCATGTTCCGCAGTTCGATTCAAAAGGTGTCTACCGGTCAACGACTCCGGGGGCGCAGAACGAGAAGGGCCAATTCAGAAACATGCAATTCGGTTTTGACCGAGGAGGCATCTTGAAAGACCCCAACTTCAGAACGTCAGGATTTGGATAATGGGAGGCGGCGGCAAAAATGGCGGAGGAGGTGGGGGGCAGCAAGACCCGCAGCTCACAGCCGCCCAACAGAGTGCGTTGAACAAGGAAGCGGTTGTAACCAGCTCCCGTGTAAACGCGGTTGAGCAATTCGCGCCTTGGGGAAGCACCACCTTCACCAAACGCGGGGTTGATGGCGACGTCCTACGAGAGGGTGAAGAAGACATCCAAGGGACCCCTCGTTCTCAGACAATCAATCTTGCCCCCGCCCAACAAGAGCTCTTCGACACAAACGCACGACTCACGAACGAGATCGCGCGTTCTGCTGAAGGTCTCGCAGGAGGTCTCCCGAACAGGGCCTTCAGCCTGGCCGATGTCCCAACGGGACTGCCTGTCGCTGAAACTCTGTTCCAGCGGAGGAAAGCTCTCCTCGACCCAGAACTCGACGAGATAGATAACCGCAATCTGACAACGTTGACAGAGCGCGGGATCCCTGTCGGCTCTGAGGTGTGGAATCTTGAAAGAGATAGGTTCGGGAGACAACGTGATGAGTCCCTGCGGCAACTGGCGGGAGACGCGGTTCTTGGTTCGGCGGCGGAAGAAGATCGCCAGCTTCAGAGGAAACTCACAGAGAGGGCGACAGGCATCAACGAAATCGCAGCAGCGATGCAAGGCTCCCCTGCTACCATCGCCCCGTCCTTCATCCCGCAACCTGCGTACAACGCGCAGGCGGGGTCTATCGTTAACGCCCAGAACGCAAATACTGCCTCCCAGAACGCAAACAGAAGCAGCGGCGGAGTAGGACAAGCCCTCGGAGGTGCGGGGGCTCTGGTATCGGCACTTAAATGATGTATAAACCGACTCCTGAGGAACGTGATCATGCTATCAGGATTGGTGCGGCTGAATTTGACAAGACCGACGGGCAAGCCCTGGCGGGGTACCACCTCCTCCTCAATCGGATGTTTGACCCGAGGTGGCCGAACAGTTTGACAGGGGTCATTCACCAACCGAAACAGTTTTCAGCTCTGAACAAGGGGGCTGGGGGAAACAGGCGGTTTTGGTCGACGAAGGCCGGGTCAAAGAACTATCAGAGGATGGGAGCCATCTTTGACCAGGTTGTCTCTCAGTATAACGCCGGAAAGCGCCAGCCTTGGACCCACTTCTGGGAAAGGCCAGGAATGGAAAAACTGGTGGCTGAGGGGCATCAGAAGAACCTGGTCCCTCCGTGGCTTTCACAGACCGCGAAGGAATCTGGGGGTGAAGTGGTGGTTGACGGGCTTCGATTCAGTGGGAGAGCCGCAGGAACCGACACGCCTAGTGGGCCCACAGTGGCGCCACCCACGAGAGAAGCACGAGATGGGGCTGTCACGCCTCCCGCCACTATTGCCCCCAAAAAGAAGGTCAAAGCCGGGATCGATGCCTTAACGAAGATTCTTCTGCAGGATGAGTACGCTCCGCCGCCCTCGATCCCACTAAACGCACGGCCCCCGCAGAATACCGTGTCCCAGAGACCCAAAATGCCCGAGACGGAGTACCTTTATGGCCCAAGATAGGCTCTACAGTCAGCCCACCCCCTTCAGGCCCGTTCAACAGGCCGCGCCCGTGAGCTCGCCCGTGTCTACGTTACAGAACACAGCGCCCTCAGACAACGCGGCTCTAATCGCTGCGATGGCCCGCCAAGGCCCCGCCAACACTTTCTGGGGCGGCGTCGGCCAAGGCCTCGGAAACCTGGCTGTCGGCATCAAAAGCGGCAAGGACTCGAAGATCGCCAATGATCGTCGAATCGCTATAGCGGACCTCCTGGCCAACCCGAACCTGACCCGGGAACAGTATATCCGAGGCATGGCGCTCGCGGGCAATACGGCCCCGGGAGTATCGTACGCGAAAGAGCGTTTCAGCCCAGAGGAGTCTGTCACCCTTGCGGAAGGCGCCTCACTCGTCGGGAAACGAACAGGGAAAAAGATAGCGTCGAACAAGAAGTCCCCGACGATAACGGATCTATGGGTCCCCGGGAAAGGCGGAAACCCCGTCAAGATTCGTGGGTATTATGATCCTGACACAAGTTCTGTCGTCCAAGTCGGCTCCCACGAAGACCGCAGAGGCGAAAAAGAGCGCCTGTACTACGACGAACTCGAAAGAGGGAAGATCCCGATGACGGTTGATCCCAAGACCGGGAAAGAACGTTCACAGACGTACACGGAATGGGAACTGTCTAAGGCGGCGGCAAGTTCTGATAAGCCTTCGCCCGATGACTGGTTCAACCGTGAAGCAGCGAAGGCTGAGGGCAAGCGGTTCTCGGCGATAGTTGAAGCGGGGACGGCCGCGGGTCCGAAGATCAACGACACGATTCGTCTCCAGAAGCTTCTTGAAGAGCCCTCCACGCAGGGGGCTGAAGGTAAGTGGAAGCAGATCCTGGGTGCGGTGGGTATTCCGAGTGAGGGACTTAGCGAGATCCAGGCAGCGCAGGCCCTCATCAGTAAGATGGTCCCGCAGCAGCGCCCGGTTGGTTCGGGCACTATGTCTGACAAGGACCTTGAAGAGTTCAAGAACAGCCTGCCGAAAATCATCAACCAGCCCGGTGGTAATAGGCTGATCATTCAAACTGTGCTAGATGTTCATAGATACGATCAGCGTCGTGGTGAGATCGCGCATATGGCCCTTTCCGGAAAAATTGACCGAGATGAGGCACAGGTTATGATCAACAAACTTGAGTCGCCCCTGACAGAGTATAATCGTATCTTGGCCGAAGTCAGGGCCGGAGAAAGAGGAACCCCCTCGACGATCGAGAATGACCCGCTAGGACTTAGGCAATGACGGAACTGAGACAATTCAGAGAGCAGTTTCCACAGTACGACGATCTGAAGGACAGCGATCTCGTTGAGGCTCTCTACATGAAGAACTCTCAGGTTCGTGAGAGCAAGCAGATGCCCTCTCTTGAGAGGGCTGATTTTGACCGTTCCATCGGGTACAACGCTTTCGAGGACCAAACCGATTCAGGGTTCAACAGGTTTTCAGACAGCATGATCAACAAGGCCACGGCAGGATTCAGTGATGAAGCCTCCGGGGCTGCGGCCGCTGCGACACAGGCCGTCTCAAATGCGGGGAACCCTGATGCTGGGGTCCTTGAAGTAGAGCGGGGGCCTTACGGTGTTCCCGCAGGGCTTTCTATCGACCCGACAGTGAAAAAGGCGTACACGGAACGCCGCGATGCCGTTCGCGAAAGAGTGGAAGACTTTGACAACAGCCTTGGGACGTTGCCGTGGCTCATCATGGAGATCACAGGTGGTCTGGCTCAGGGTGGCCCCGCGGGCGGGATTGCCGGAGGGGCCGCTGACCTCATCAAACAAGGCGTGAAGAGCGGGGCGCAATGGGGCGGAATCAATGCCGCAGGACACTCAGAAGGTGAGAATGTTGAAGACGTGGCGGTGGATACCGCGCTTGGTACAGGGACCGGAGCCCTCGCCGGCCTCGTTGGGAGCGGGGTCACCGCAGGAGCAAGAAGGCTTCTTCAGTCAAAACAACCGAACAAAGAAGCTATCCGCCATGTCGCTGAAGCCGCCGCCTCGGACAACAAGACCCCTGAAGGACTGGCACGATCTCTCGAAAGGGGTAGACTTGTTGATGATGTCCCTGAGACGGTCATGGATGTGTCTGGACCCAACATGCGTGACTTGGGCGCCGCCTCGGGCCAGAGCCCCGGCCCCGCCAAAGCGCGACTTGAGTCCTTTCTTCGCCGACGCGGAAAAGAGGCTTTTGCGCGTATACAAGACATCGCAAAAGGTGCCTTTGGAGACGGGGACGACTTCCTCGCTACGCAAGACAATATCATTATAAACAGGTCCAATCTCGCAGGACCGTACTATGACGCAGCGAGGGCTAGCGGCGCAGTGGTTGATACCGCTCCCGTTTTAAACACCATTGAAGATAACATCGCGAAGACCAAGGGCGGGTCTAAGGCGGTATGGAAGAAGGTGAAGGGGCTCCTGTACAACGGCACCCCGGGCTCCAGCTCTGACCCCTTGGTCCTTGACACCTCTATTGAAGGGCTCCATGCCGCGAAGATGGAAATCGACAACATGATCGAGACCGCTCGTGAGAACGGTATCGGAAAAACGCTGAAACGAGCCCTCGTACGAATGCAAAAAGAACTCCTCGAGCAGATGGACCTCGTCTCCGAAGACTATGAGATGGGCCGGCGCATCTTCGCCAGTGAGTCCTCGGCTCTGAATGCCCTGGAACTGGGACGCGACTTTATGAAGGGTGACGCTGAGGTCACTGCTCATGCCGTGAACCAGATGAGCGGGGTCGAGCATGACATGTTCAAGATCGGGGTCGCTCGTGAAATCAAGAAAATAGCGGGAGCGGGGTCCGATCTTGATGGAGCAGCAGATATTGCTCGTCGCGTTATCGGATCACCCAACAAGCGCGCCGCTCTTTTGGCCGCGTTTGACGGAGACCAGAAAGAGTATAACCGTTTCGTCAAATCGATGGAGCGTGAGAGCCGCTTGCAGAAGACAGACACCGCTGTCCGGCACGGCTCAAGAACCAACGCGAACCAGGCTGCGACAGGCAATTTGACTCGTTCTGCGCTGGGAATGGCAGAAGCGGCGGGAAGGCATGACCCCATAGGTGTCGCCCGTAATGCAGGCCGCATGATCATGAACCAGGGAAAGAAGACTTTTGACCCGTTGGTCAGCTCACACCTGTCAGAGATCCTTACGACAACGGACCCCGCCGCCCTGCGCCAGATATTGGGCCAGGCGGGAACATCTCATGCTTTCAAGACAGGGATGGATTCGTTGGGCCAGGCCGCCGCCCAGGTCGGCGGCACGCAGGCGGGCAAAGGTGTTTCAGGAACAGAGAACTTAATACGAGCGATGTTGCTCGGAGGATAACAGTATGCCTTGGAATGGAGCAGCTCCCAGTAAAACCTTTGGGAGAACCGACGGATCAAGAACAGGTGCCACTACCTGGAGTCTGGCCGAAGACGCTGGAGTCAACATTGAGTCAACCGACCACGATACGCATGACCAGGACCTTGCGGCGGGGATCAATGCGTGCATTGAGAAAAACGGCGGGAACACGGCCGCTGCTAATCTGCCCATGGGCGGGTTCAAGCATACCGGCGTCGCAAACGCCGGTAACCTGACGGACTATCTCCGCGCCTCTCAGATAGGGGACGGAAGCGCCCTGTGGTTGGGAGACATTTCAGCTGCTGACACGAAGACGGCCTCGTCAATCTTTTCCACCCCCGCCGCTTACACAGACGGTCAGCTGGTACTTGGACGGAACGTCACGGAGAACACGGACGCCGTCACACTGAACATCAACTTAATTGGAGCCAAGGCGGTCGTATGGCCGGGAGATCTTGCACTGGCAGCAGCTGACCTCGTGGCTGACGAGCCCCTCGCCGCCGTGTACTCGTCTGACCTTGATAAGTTTGTCCTGCTCAACAGCCCGTCGGCGGCTGTCATCCTGAGGCTCCTGAAGACGGTTGACGGAACGGGAACGGGCCTCGACGCGGACCTCGTGGACGGCACGGAAGCTACCGCCATCGGAGCCGGGAAGCACACCATCTTCATTCCTGCGGAGTCCATGACAGGGGCGTCAACGAACGGGGCCACCAAGAACACCGTAGAAATTGCAACGTCCCTGATACCCCTCGTGTCGATGGACTTCGCAACAGACGCTGACGACAACGCCGGTTTCAAAATGTGGTTCCCGAAGTCCTTCAACGACTCGACGATCACAGCAAAGTTCCAGTGGTCAACCGACGGTTCACAGACAGCGGGACTTGACGGGGTGAAGTGGTTTATCCAAGCGGGATGTTACGCGAGTGATAGCCAGCTGCGGGCAGCTCTGGGAACGGCGGTAGGCCCCGCAGCTCAGGACCACTCGGCGACGGCGGATGACACTATGCTGACGGCAGAAACCGGAGCAATCACTGTCGCAAACGCCGCAAGCGACACCATCGCCTACTTCAACATTTACCGCGACGTCTCGGACGCTGGCGATGACCTCGACATTGACGCCCGACTCGAAGGCGTGAGGCTTTTCTTCACCACCGACGTAAACACGGATGATTGATTATGGGAAAATTTGTACACGTCCATGAGGGCAGGATCTACAAGCGGTTTGAGGCGGACAGCGTGCCCGCGCACAAGGCGTCGTACCTCCTGCCTTATGTTGAGTCGGTCGACGACCAGTCGACAGGTTCCCGGAAAGTAACGACGGTTGAGGAAACCATACACGCCGACAAGGTGGAACACGTCACTTCAATCCGGGACATGACGGCGCAGGAACTCGACGACGAGAAACAGCAACAAGTGGACAGGGAGATCGACCTCCTCCAGTTCAAAATCTTGTTCAATCACGAAAATAGGATCAGGGACCTAGAGTCTAAAAACCCGATTACAAAGGCCCAGTTCAGAGCGGCGTTGAAGGCGGAATTGTGATGCTTCAAACAAATCAATTGGCCGGATTTGGAGCTTACGAAGAGGGTGGATGCAGTTGTACCCCGGCATACGCCACGGGAGACAGAACCAGTTCAATAACCGTTACGTCGAATCTGACAATAACGGGTACAATCAATAACCTTGTCGATGGTGCCTTTGACGATGATTCATCTGACTCGTTCTGGTGGACCGGAGCAGCCGCCGTTGCTGGTCTTTACATCCGCTTTCAGTTCGCGTCGAAAACCCTGATCACTGAAGCCAAATGGTATATGTCCGGCGCCAATCCTCACGGCGTGTGGAAGTGGCAGGGCAGTGACAACGGCTCTGACTGGACTGACATAGGATCGTCCTTCACGCTTGGAAATGCCACTCCTTTCCAGACCCAGACACAACTGAACGGGAACACAGTCGGGTACCTGTACTACCAACTCCTTGGAGTGTCAGGCAACGCGAGTACAACGCCGTACAATCGCGAAATCGAGTTTGAGCAATGCACCTGCTAGTCCTCATAGGCTCAATGTGGGCGTGTTGGTTGGACTTCCACGTCACGCTCATCACCAAGCGCGGCAAGAACTCTATTGCCAACGACGGCTTCGGATTTGACACACACAGAGTCGCGAACTCGTTAGAGAAATTGAAAGCGAGACCGTGGGGCATCCTGCACGAGTGGGTGGATGTTCTCACGGAGTACCTTGGGTATTGGAGGCAGGAAACCACAGGCAAGACGCTCGGAGCGATTTACGGATGGTCCGTAATCATTGCCTTCGTAGCTGGAAAGTACCTTTAACCCTCTGTCCGTTTGACACCGGTCAGCCAAAAACAGGTAAATGCAAATGGCAGAGAAGTTTTCGGATGACCCGCTGACGCCACGAGAAAATGTTGAGTTCAGGCGGATGCTTGATGCGGATCAAAAGGCACGCTGGTTCTGGACAACCATGCGGACATGGGCGATCTGGATCACGGCGGTCGCAGGAGGATTGACAATAGGATGGGACTTCATGGCGAAAATAGTCAAGCGATTGGCAGGCGCGTGATGGTGCAGCAGTTCGGACTAAGCACGTCGTGGTTCGTCCACCTGTACGCGGCCCTGTTTTCTATACTCTTTGCTGCACCGTTGGTCTTGTGGGCGCTTCCGGCATCATGGTACTTTGAGGCTGAGATCGCAATTCCTGATTTCCGGCAAGGGGAGAACCCTTTAGTCGGATATACCAGCGCCGTCTACAAGGCGGGGGCGATGACGTACACGGTACAGATTACGCCGACATCAGGTGTGGCGATGGCAAAGAAGTGCCGCGGCAGTGACAGGTACGCCTATGACGTGCGTCCGCGGAAGACGCGGCCCATGCCTCTATGGCGATATGTTGGGGTTGAAGACAAACCCTGTGAGCTTCCAGCGGGTGAATATACTGCTTACACCTGTTGGGATCGCAAGGTTCTGGTTTTCGCCAAACATTATTGCGTAAGGTCAAACGTCTTCCGCGTAATTCCGCGGGAAGAGGTGTAATTGCAAGAAGTCATTATCGGCCCTATAGTCCTATAGTATGAAAGGATAAGACAATGAAAGTTTTCATATCTGCTGTCATACTTCTGCTTTCCTCGTACGCTTCTGAGGCGAGGTGCTACTCCCTCGCATCTTATCAAGCGGCGGTGACCACCCTGTACCCCAACCACAAACATGAAATCCTTCGAGGGTCTCGGGCGCAGGCCTACATCAAGCTCTACAATGAGTACGGCATAGAAACCTACCTCGAAGGAACCCTCGTTCTGCTCTTTGGTATTCCCGGGAAGAGCAAGCTGGGACTTATTCTGGGGAACGATCGGCAGTGCTCGAAGATCGTTATAGGCCCGAAACTTCACCGCATCATAACCGCCCGGATGGCGCGGGAGGCACCATGAAAGAAAATTTCGACGAAAGCCTAGTTGAGGTCCTCAAGCATGAGGGAGGGTACGTCGATCACCCGCGAGATCCGGGCGGAGCTACCAACCGGGGCATAACCACACGAGTGTACCGAAGCTACCGACGTCGCAAGGGTCTCCCGCTGAGATCAGTGCGGCACATTACCGCGAAAGAGGTTCGGGACATCTACAAGGCCCAATACTGGGACAGGGTTGAAGGAGACCACCTCCCCTCCGGGGTTGACTACGCCGTGTTCGACTACGCCGTGAACAGCGGGACCACCCGGGGAGAGAAAGAGCTGCAACGTGTCGTAGGCACCCGGGTTGATGGCCAGATTGGATCTGTCACACTTGCCGCGACGGAGGCGATGGACGCCCGCGTCGTCATCCAGAAACTGTGCGACAGGCGTATGTCTTTTCTCCGACGACTGCCGCACTGGAATACCTTCAGGAGAGGCTGGACGGCTCGGGTCAAGGGCGTCCGTTCTCACGCTCTGGGCATGGTCAGGGCTCCCGTCGAGGTTCCTTCTCCCCTGCCCCCCGAAGATCTTGACCGGCCGCATTGGGTGGTCTCGATCATACTTGCCCTCACGGGCCTCTTTTCACAGAAGGAAGCAACAGCATGATTTACGTCGTTTCAATCCTCGTCCTCTTGTTTCTCGCCCTCTGGATATTTGCGCCAAAGTCCACTATGTCCCATATCTGGGCCGTGACGACGGCGGTGTTCACGCAGATGGGCCCGATCTTCGAGTACCTCAGTAACGAAGTCCCGTGGGACACTATCGTTTCTCACACACAGGCTGTCGCCATCACGACCTGCATGGCTGTTGCTTTTATACTGACCCGGATCAGAGGATTCATCAAAGGGACAAACTGATGTCTATCGGAGGCTTTCTCCTCAACTTTGTGACGGGCGGGGCGCTGGGCACTATCAAGGACGGGATTGGTGAGTGGCATGAAAGAAAGCTTCGGGCCGAAAACGCCCACGAGAAGCTAGAGGCTGATCAGGAGATCGCGGGGCTGGAGGCTCGCGCGTCTGTCCTGCGAGCTGAGGCCCGCGACACAATAAACGGGTGGGTCAGGCTGGCTATAGCGTCAGGACCTGCGGCCTACATCTTCAGCTATTTCATGATCGACAAGGTCCTGTGCATCAAGCTGAACCTCACCGTCATCCTGTGGCAAAGCGCCTGCCGCGTAGACCCCATCGAAAACGACCAGATGAATTGGGTCATGGCATCAGTCGTTGCGTTCTACCTCGTCACCGAGGGTTACGCTCGTCGGAAGAAGTAGCTACCAGCCCCCCAACAGCACCGCTCCCGTGACAATCCCGACGAAGAACCAGCCGACGCATAAAGCGCCCATTGACCACATAAAAACTCTGTCCTTGACTGCCACTAGGCCAGCCTTCACTGCAAACTTTGTGTCATCCTTCATTTATTCACCCTCCGTTATGGGGTTGGTGGGGACAGACAAATAATTGAACGGATCTAGGCGCAGCCTCTTACAAATTAGGATGAGATTTTCGGCATTTATTGGTTGACCTTGTTCTGCTCGGCACATTGTTGACTTATCTACTCCGAGGCTTTTTGAAAGTCCCCTAAGAGATTGGCCTTTTCTGCTCCGCACAAGGATTATGTCTCTTGCGAAGTCACCCCAACGAATGACTACATTGTCACTCATCCGGCTTCTCCTGTGTGGGAGGGGATGAGAGCGAGCCGGGTGGGGCGGGCAAAGGCTTCCAGTGTGTTGGTTGCTGGTATCGGCGCGATGTATACCAACAATTTTTTCTCCAATAACAAATCCCCGCATGAGCTTTGTGTTTTCTGTCGCCTTCGTCAGGCCGCCAGACCAGAATATGGGTTCCATCCTTCGGCGCTGTCTCTATTGGCTGCCATTCTTCTTCAGCCCTGCCTGTAGCGCGGTCTTCACGTAGGGCGGTTGTCAGGCTTTCAACCTGAGCGGCGAGATCCCGCCCGACAATGACGGTTCGTTGTTCAGCTTCAACTCGCTGTACGTGGGCGTCTGCCAGTTGAGACTCCAGGCTTTCAACCTGAGCGGTGAGGGATTGGATGGCGTCGGCGTTCTTTTCTAGATAGTCGGCCTCTCTTTGTGAATTCTCCAAATCGACTTGCCGCAACGTCACCGCGTAGAGCCGGTTCGCCTTCTCAAGTTCGTCATACTCACCCATCTTGCACCCCCGCTGCATCGAGAACGGAGAGAAGTAGGGCATGGGTCAGGAGGGGGTGCTGCGTATTGATTTCTTCGGCGCAGTCATCCGCTGGAACATACCCGGTGACATCGAACCCATCGTGCATCTGAACGATATGGCTCAAGAATTCCGGCAACCTCGACTGCATCAATGCTATGCAGTGGCCTATGCCAATGGGCTGGGCGGTGAAGGGCGGTACCTCCGCCCGTTCTGAGTCGCCCATAAACATGAGCGGCGACGGTCTTGTCAGACTGTTAGGATGGGCGTCTGGCCATACGATTTCATATCCGAACGTTTCCATAACAGAAGCGTCTATCTCCCGGTCAGGCCCGGTTGAGGCGATGATGCGTTGGCGTAGGTCAGTGGTCATTGCTGTTCCTCCAGGGCCTTGCGGTTATGGTTGAAACGTCGCCCGTACCAACCCATTCCGTCGCATGTCGAACAGCGTTCTGGCGGTCTTTCGTACCACTCAACAAAGTCCCAATCTTGGCCGCTTCCTTCGCAATCTCTGCAGAGAATTGGCGGCAACGCCACTGTCAGTTCACTCATGTTGAGGGGACTCCTGAGAGGCCGCAGTAGCCGCGCGCAATCCACATGCCTCCGTGAGAATTTTGCGGCTCTTTATCTGCCTCGATAATCTTGCCGCTCGGCAACTGCCAACCGTCAGAAGCTGGACGCCAAGCCATACAGTTAGAGGCAATGCATTTCTCGTGAGCTTTGCCGTCACGTAATGCTCCGCTGTTGTTGGCGGCGGGACACCATTTCGTCTTGGCTTCATTCTCTGTCACAATCATGTCGTCTCTCCTGCGTAAGTGGGGGCGGGTGGCGGACTTTCACCGCCTTGCCCGAACGTGGGTCTGGTGGGCGTTACCGCACCTGTTTGCATTTCATCCTCCTGCGCCGCGTCGGCTTAACAATCGCGCCCCGAAGGGCGATACCCCTTAAGCCCGGCCACCTTGTTCAGGCTCCGGGCAGGGGGCGAGTTGTCCTCTCTGTCGGTACAACTCTTGTAAGCATTCCACGCACAGTCTCGTTCTTCATACTCAGCTATCTTGCGCCTCCAGTTCTCTCCACCAATCTGGTTTCGTAAATCGACTGGTATACGCAATCTCATCTGTTACATCGTGCCAGTCCACCTTATCAGCTTCCGGCCAGAACTCAGTGAGAAGGCATTCTGAGCCGACAGGGAAGAAGGCTACGACCGTTGCGTAACTCTCATCTCCCGCCAGTCCTGTCTCCCAATAGGGGCCGAGCGGTGGCCACACTACCGGACGGCTGTCATCGTAGTTCGCGTGGAATCGAACCCTGTGCCATTGTGTGGTAGTCATGCCGGTTCTTCCGTTTCGACAAACAATAATCCACGCAACTTTGCCAAGCGTTCCGCATTGTCGATCAGCGCCTGGGATTCGCCGCCAAGTTGAGTTCCTCTTCGTGTTTCATTCCAGTGAGTGCGGGCGTCATGGATTGAGAAGTATCGGCAACCGGCCTTTATCCACAATTCACCGTTTCGGATGCTTGCGAAAAACTCGTAACCGTCCGAGCGTATCCCTGCATGAATGAGATCCGATCCACTGAGGTACGCGCCACTGAGGTTCGCGCCCTCGAAGTCCGCGTCACGGAGGTCTGCGCCCCAGAGGTTCGCACCACTGAGGTTCGCACCACTGAGGTTCGCGCCATTGAGGTACGCGCCACTGAGACTCGCGCCACGGAGGTTCGCGCCACTGAGATCCGCGCCATTGAGACTCGCGCCCTGGAAGTCCGCGCCCCAGAGGTTCGCGCCACTGAGACCCGCACCCTCGAGGTCCGCACCCTTGAGATCCGCACCAGTCTTGATCGCCCATTGGACGGCCCTTCCGGTCTTAACCGACGGAAACGTGCCTTTGTCGCAATCAATCTCAGCAGTAAACTGGACGGTACCGGAAGAGAGGTGTTTGATTTTGTGTTCAATCATCAGGAGTGTCTTTCCTCTTCGGGGCAGGCTCATTGAAGGTCTTCATTCGAGTGCCATGACACTTTTGGGCCTCCCGCTGAAGATACTGGTTGGCTGTCTCAGATGCCACGATACGGCTGGTAGTATAGGCGGTGCCGGCAATGATAATCGCCGCCAGCCCAACAGCGCAGAGGTATAGGGTCCAGTCCAAGTCGGAGGTTCGTTTGATCGCCCGCTGCTCTTCGACAATGTCTTCAGTCATCTCTTTCTCCTTCCGGTGAACCCCTTAGTCGGGTGAATCTTGTTCATGTCCGACGCCTGAGCGTTATATGTGTTGAGAACTGTCCGGGGATCCTGCATCTTCCCGCGCGTCTTCACACGGTATGCAAAAGGCATCCCCACCTGCGTCAAACGACGTTCAGGGGAGCGGGTTCTTTTCGGTGTTCTAAACTTGTTCTTCATGCGTTTTCCTTTTTACTGAATCGAGCCCCAGTTTAGCCCCAAACCGCCTTCGGCCAAAAGTGGGACCTTGAGGGTGACGCAGTTTTCCATGATGTGTTTGACGTGCTCGTAGGCCTCCATATGAAGGCTACTGTGGGCGTCAACCGACCCATCGAGCTCATCGTGAACTGTCAGGTGCGGAGCCCCTATGACGTCGCAGACTCCACTCTCCCATATGTCCAGCATTGCCTTTTTCATAATGTCAGCAGCTGACCCCTGTATGCCCGCGTTGAGGGCGGCGTAGGTGAAGGCCCTCTTCGCTCCCGGGAGGGGCTCTTTTGACCTCATCATTTTACTGCCCTTCTCCCACATCTCAAAGCGCCTCCGACGGCCCAAGAGGGTCACCACCTCACCATTGCTCTCCGCCCTCTTCTTGGCGTGCTCAGAAAGCTTCTTCATAAACGGCGCCTTACGGTGGTAGTTGTCGAGGATCTCCATCCCTTCTTCTCGTGACACCCCCAGAGCGTAACACAGGTTATCCACCCCTAGACCGTATGCAATTCCGAAGTTGATGCTCTTGGCGTCGTCTCTGCTTCCTCCAATCATGTCAGCGACAGCTTGGTGGTAGTCGGTAGCAGCGTCGTTCTGGTATCGAGCGATGGTTTCATCCGCCCCGCGCAGATTGAGAACGCCTGCAAAATGAACCATGAGTCTGTACTCGATCTGGCTCCAATCAAGCTTCCACCACATATGCCCCTCTTCCGGGAGGAACAGCGATCTCACCACGTTGCTCTTGTCTGTCGCCTTGGGGATGTTTTGCAGGTTGGGATGTGAGGAGGAAAAACGCCCTGTGACAGCTCCCCCCTCTTCACCACGAAGGGGATTGAACTGGGCATGGATGCGACCGTTAACGTGGCCCCGCAGAATATACCCCTCAAGGAATGTTCCTATGAACTTGTCTAATCGCCGAGCTTCGGAGATAGTCTGGGCTATAGGAGACCGGTGGGACTGAAGCCACTTCTTAGTGAAAGACGGCCTGTCCGTTTGCTTGGTCCTAGGGTAAGTCACATCGAGTTTGTCAAACACTGAGGCCAGTGACTCTGCGGACCACACGTCAGGTCTGATACTCGACTGTCTCTTAATCTCGTCGAGTTGCGCCTCAAAAGAATGCCGAAGTACGTCAACCGTCTTCTCTGTGTTCGCAACGTCAACGGGGACACCCCTTTTCCGCATTGCGAGGAGCATGGGTATCAGGTTACTCTCAAGCTCAAACAGTTTCCACAGTCCTTGTGCCTCTAGCTGAACCCGCTGCTTCTTGAAGATACGGAGGGGCCTGTCTACGTCACTTTCAGCGTAGGGACCGACCACTGTCGCAGGAGCCCGCCAGATGTTATTCCGAACTCCCTTGGGCCCAAAAGCGTCTTCGAGCCACTGAAGCATGGTGTTTGACTCTTTCCCCTCGCCCAGCCACTCTTTTGACAGCACTTCGAGAGCATAAGACAGGCGGTTTTCGTCAAGGAGGGGCTCTGCCACCTGTACGTCCCAGAAAGGCCCTATGGGGTCGATCCCCGCCGCCTGCAGGAACTCAAGGTCGTACAGCAGGTTGGCCCCGACTTTTGGAACAGGTAGTCTGAGTTGTTTTTCAACCCACTTGAAGACGGTGTTCTTTGGGAGATTCGGACCGGTTTGATGTGCCACGGGGTAATACTGACGGAACCCCGCCTCGGTACCTATTGATATCCCGGCTATGTACCCGTCTCGGTAGGCGCCAGGTCCCCGCGCAAGGAGGTCAGGATCGTGCGTCTCAACGTCTACTGCAATCATGCCCTGCCCGCTGAGGTCAGGGAACGCATCGGGACCTTCAGGGAGAAACCACCCGGTGTCAGGTATAGCGGGAAGGGGCCTATTTTCAGGCTTGACTGCGCCCCTTTGACGAGGTGGCGGCTCGTCCCAGAAGAGGAGCACTAGCCCGGCTCCTCGATTCCAAGCTCTTTGTGCATCTGCGTCCCGGCTATGACTCCATGGGCGAGGGCTAGATCTCCCACCAGCTTCTTGTTCATGTCGTTGAGGGTAGGGTCTTGTTCGTCCATCGGGGACAAGTAAACCTCCGCCTGGTTGCACGGCTCGGCGAGGGGCCGGGGGGTGCCCTGAAGGAGGGTTTGGGTATTCGTTACGGGGATGTAACGAATATGCTCGTTCCCGGCTGATATGACATATTTGTAGGCGTCTGGTTTCAGTCGAGGGTGAATCGTCGGTGTCTTCGGAGAGCATACGATCATAGCGTATTTCTCGATGTCTTCGAGGTAGAAGCTCCCGGCCGTTTCGATCTGAACTGTATACCCCCGGTGACTGAGGTGCCGGCAGAGAGGGACGATGTTCTGACGCATAGGCTCCCCTCCGGTGATAACAACGACGTCCGTCCTCGGAGTGTCCAGCGACCATATTGCGTCGAGAATTTCGTTGACACTCATCCATGGGTCTTCGGGAGAACTGAACTCAGTGTCACAGAAGGTACACCTGAGGTTGCAGCCGTGCAGTCGAAGGAAGATGCTGGGGTGTCCGGCAAGCGGGCCCTCCCCCTGTATGGTGTAGAATGGGGACCCTTTCACCACCCGCAGCCGGGTACCGTCCGTCAGTTCTCTTTTCATTATGGGGTTCTTGCCAAACATCTTAAGTCCTTCCTACAATACAACCTGAAACGAGGGGACCTTTGAAAGCACTCGGTTTCGGGTAACTTCCCGGGTCCCATTCTGTGGCCACCTGCATAACTTTGTCGAGGTGCTTCACTGTCCAGCGAGTATACTCGGAGCCTTCTGGAACCGCGCACCCTACGCCTTCTTCGACAGTAGCAGTTTTATGCTGAACTGACATGTGTTCAGCATGAAATTCAATATAGCTATCCGCCAGAGGGGCCAGAGTCCCATAAGCCGCCCTAAAATCTTCTGTGATCTTTGTAGGCGGTTCTTTTCCTTGGAACTCTTCGAGCATAGTGACGAGGTTCGCGGGAAATTTGTCGTCAATCAGGACGCTCGTCATCCAAGACCCGTCTTCCCACTTGAAAGCCAGCCGCCCGCTGTCACCCGACCAGGCTTTTGCGTTGCTCCGATCCAGAAGAAAATCGACCGCCCATACGGGAAGGATGATCTCGGGCGATCCGTGTAGCTCACAGGGCACAGAGGCAAGGCATACGTTGTTAGTGGCGATTACGTTGTTGCCCGAGAGAACCACGCCCATAGCCCAGAGATGCGTGGCGTCTTCCGCTACGAAGGGGCGCACCTGTCTGACTGCCTCAACCAGGTTGACGGGGAGAGGTGCCCAACCTTCAGGTTCATAAGTATCCCAGACAGCTCTCTCGTCCAGGATGGGTATTTTTGCCTTAAACCGGCCGGCAGACAGCCTCACAAAGTTGTCTTCTTCAGAGACGGTGAGCTCTTTGTCAGTGGCTTTCAGTATGCGTCTGAGTTCAGACCCCGGAACCAGGGCTTTAATGCCGTGAGTGTCACACGGACGGAAGGCTTTGAGTCTCCCGTCAGTCGACGATATCCCGTCCTCTGAGAACTGGAAGTGAGTCATCTCATGGACAAGAGTCGACGCTCCCAGCGCGTCATCAAGCCACTGTATAGCCGCCCTCATTCGAAGGACTCCTTTCTTATGTTAGGGTTTGCTGTCATCACAACCTCCAATCATCATCGTCATCACATGCATCATCGAAAACCACCTCCACCAACATGTAGAGAAGGATTGTTGTAAAGACCCCCAGAACAGGAGCCGTTATCATCCAAAAGCTCATCCGAGCCTCCTTTCTAGACTATCCCTATCTTCAATTTCAAGGTGGATAGCCGCTACCATATCACAGTACATCCTGAGCCACTAGTCATCAGGCTTATACCACCCTACGATTTCGGCGGCGTGCATGAAATGGATATACCAGTGGAGGGGGTAGTGGTCAATGTCCGACAAAAACAGCTCAACGTCTGACTGCGTGACATTGTCGTGCATGAAAGATCTTGGAGTGGATCCAGCAGCCGGCTTTAATATAAGTGCTCGGTACTTTCGCACTAGAGCCTTTGATGGGTCTTCTTTTCTGACCCCGTCACACCCCCGAAGAGCAGACAGCAAAACCGCCTGCATCTTAAAGGGGAGGTCAGACACCCATTCATGGACGTCAGATTCACTCATTTCTTGTTCCACGGTTTGAAGTTGAGAAGGTCGTCGGCGGCAGGCCACGTCCCTGTGAAGTTCAGAGCCCTGTCGTCAAGGGTGACGAAAGCCGGCGGTTTTGCCTGAGGGTACTTGATCAACGACAACCACTCGAGGTCTTCAGCCTCACCGTCCTCGAAAGCCCACTTCTGCATCCATGACATCATCGCCGCACGGCCCAGGTAGGTGCCGGAACGTGAGCTGTATATCTGGACCTCAAAACCTGCCGACTGATAAGCCTTGATCGCGTCGAAGGCCCCGGGAACGGGAGGGTCTGAGATAATGTGGACGTCTTCCCACCCGCTCTCGTATGAGTGGATAACGCCGTCAAAGTCTAAGCAAAGTATCTTCATGGTCTGTTCCTTTGGTTGAGTAACATCTGCGTCAGGTGCATGATTTCATTTCTGACGGATGACACTTCTTTTCCTATTCGCATAGCACAAGCCGCCACCAAGAAAAGTACACCGAACCACTCTATGACAAGCACGGTGAGAAGGGTGTTAGTTAGAAGCATTATTTGTCCTTTCTAGAACAGGGTGGGTTGGGCGGTCAACTCTTTCACCTTAACGTCTTTCGACATCTTGGTCATA
>JAJFHD010000017.1 GCA_021775805.1 Alphaproteobacteria bacterium
CGGCCGGCCAACACGCTGCTGGAGGTATCCCGGCTGGTTGGCGACTATGAGGTCGAAATCGAGGCCGAGGCAAGGTTGCCGAGAACCTAGCAGACTGAGGCCGCGGCGAGTGGTTTCCGGATCGAGGCCCTACTGTGGAACGGTCCCGGATCGCGCTGCGCTTGTCCGGGAAACGAGCCCGTTCCCCGTACGCGACGCAGCACGCCAGTGCTGCCTCGCAGAGACGGGGTCGTACCAGATCAAAGCCTGAGGGTGGAACGATCCGACTCGAGTCCGGGAAACGCGCCGTACGTCACGCCCGCAATGCTGGACCGACGTTCAATGGCGTCTGCGGCGAACCGCAAGCGCCTATCACATCATTCTACGTGACGGAAAGACGGGTGGATTGTTTTCAGCGCGTCCGCCACACTCACTGCGTGGTGAACCTTCGGACATATGCCAATGAACCAGAAACCTGTCTTATTGATTACTCGCAAACTCTCGCGCAACACCGAGGCCCGTGCTGCGGCAGACTACGATGTCCGTCTGAACCCGGATGACGTGTTGTACTCGCCTGATGAACTGCTTGAGAAATGCCAGGGGGTCGATGCCGTTCTGCCCTGCCACTCCGAACATTTCAATGCCGAACTGACGGCCAGACTTCCCGACCGCGTGAAGATCATCGCCAACCACTCCGTCGGCGTCGATCACTGCGACCTCAAGGCCTTGAAGGACAAGGGGGTGGTCGTCACCAACACCCCCGATGTACTGTCGGATGCGACGGCGGAAATTGCCATGCTTCTTCTGTTGGGCGCCGCCCGGCGCGCAGCCGAAGGCGATCACATGGTGCGTTCCGGCAACTGGGTGCACTGGAGCCCTTCGTTCATGGTCGGAACTCAGGTGAGCGGCAAACGCATCGGGATCGTCGGCATGGGCAGGGTCGGGCAGGTCATGGCCCGGCGCGCCCGCGGGTTCGACATGGAAGTCCACTACTACAACCGCCACCGTCTCGCGGCCGACAAGGAATGCGGCGCGATCTATCATGACACCATGGACTCGCTTCTGCCGGTGTCCGACTTCCTTTCACTCCACTGCCCGGCGACACCGGAGACGACGGGGTTTCTCAACGGCGAAAAGATCGGATTGCTGCCTGACGGTGCCGTCGTGGTGAATACAGCACGCGGTGCGCTGATCGACGAACCGGCGCTGGCAAACGCCTTGCGATCGGGGAAACTCGCTGCAGCCGGTCTGGATGTCTTTGCGAGCGAGCCCGGCGGCAATCCGGAATTTGCCAAACTCACCAACATTTTCATGCTGCCGCACATCGGCAGTGCGACTTTTGAGACCCGTGACGCCATGGGGTTTCGAGCCCTGGACAACCTCGACGCTTTCTTTTCCGGCAAGGAACCAATCGACAGGGTTGCTTAGGGCGGGTCCGCAAGGACATCAGCCTCGACCAATCTCACAATGCGGTGTGCCGGTCCCACAATGCAGGATAAATACTTGCGCAAACACGCGCGATGCCGAAAAATGGAATGCATTGGCGGGCGCTGGTTTGACACAAACAACGATGTCCGGTTTTAGACAAAGAAACCAGTCTGTTACCGGGTCCACCGTCCGTAGCCGCAAGCTGGTGAATCTAACAAATCGATATCGGACTGAGATTCTTGGTTTCGAATCCAATGTCCAATCTAGGGAGAGAAGTTGTCATGGTTGATAAGAAATCGGAAGTAACCCGACGCAAGTTCCTCAAAGGTGGAACGATTGCTGCAGGTGCGGCGGCGGCCACGTTGGCGGCCCCGAACATTGCGAACGCGGCGCCAACAGTTCTGAAAGTCCAGGCTGCCTGGGGCGGCGGGATTTTCCTTGAAAACGCCAAGAGCTACGTGGACCGGGTCCACGCGATGGCCGGCAAGGATCTCAAGATCGACCTGTTGTCGGTGAATTCCGTGGTCAAGACGAGCCAGATGCAGGACGCGGTTCACCGCGGCGTGCTTGATGGCGCGCACTATGTGCCAGCCTACTGGTACTCCAAGTCCAAGGCCGCGTCCCTGTTCGGCACCGGCCCATGCTTCGGCTGGTCGGCCCAGGAGTTGCTTGGCTGGATCCACTATGGCGGCGGCATGGAGCTCTTCAACGAATTGATGGGCAGCCTTGGCCTCAATCTGGTGAGCTTCTTCAACAGTGCGATGCCGGCACAACCGTTGGGGTGGTTCAAGGAAGAGATCAAGGACGCCTCGCAGATGAAGGGCCTCAAGTACCGGACCGTTGGTCTGGCAGCTGACGTGCTTCTGGAAATGGGTATGTCCGTTGTGCAGTTGCCCGGTGGTGAAATTCAGCCCGCCATGAAGTCCGGACTGATTGATGCCGCGGAATTCAACAACCCGACTTCGGACAAGGATTTCGGGATGCAGGATGTATCCAAACATTATCATCTTGCCAGCTTCCACCAATCGCAGGAAGCCTTTGAAATCACGTTTAACAAGAAGAAGTACGACTCTTTGTCCGCGGAGCATCAGGCAATCCTGAAACACGCTTCCGAAGCCGAGAACTCCAACTTCTATTGGCACAATACGCTGCGTTATGCCGACGATCTGATCAGCCTCAAGGAAAAGAGCGGCGTGAATGTCTATCGCACGCCGGAGTCCGTGATGGCGGAACAATTGAAGGCATGGGACATCGTCGTTGACCGGATTTCCGGTGAAGATCCGTTCTTCGCCAAAGTTGTCGACTCGCAAAAGGCCTACGCGAAAAAGGTGATGGGTTACCTGCTGTTGAACCAGCCTGACTACGGACTGGCGTACAAGCACTACTTTGGCTAGTTCTTTCTGCGGTTCCGTACGACTGAAACCAACGGTCACATGAATTTGGAGGGACAGCCGGTCTGGCTGTCCCTCTGTTCTAACATCCACCATCGCGACTTTGCTTTAACGGGGCGAGAAAGCATATGACGAGCATCATACACGCCATAGAAAGTCTCAACATCTGGATCGGGCGGGCTTTTGGCTGGTGCATCCTGATCCTGACGCTTTCCGTCGCATATGAAGTGTTCGTCCGGTACGTCCTCAATTCGCCAACGGTCTGGGCCTTCGACATGATGGTACAGATGTATGGCGCCCTGTTCCTGATGGCTGGCCCTTATGCCCTCGCCCAGGACGCTCACGTTCGTGCTGACGTGGTGTACCGGCTGCTGCCAGTCCGCTGGCAGGCACGGATCGATATCGTCCTGTATATTCTCTTCTTCTTTCCCGGCATGGTTGCATTGTTCTGGTTCGGCTGGGAGATCGCCTCAGATTCCTGGCGCTACAAGGAAGTCAGCTGGAACAGCCCGGCACGCATCCAGATCTACTTCTTCAAGACCCTTATCCCGCTCGCCGGCGCGCTCCTCATCCTTCAGGGACTGTCGGAGTGTATGCGCTGCATTCTGGCGATGAAGACGGGCCGATGGCCGGAGCGGATGGAGGATGCCAAGGAAACCGAAGACATTCTTGCTCAGCAGGCGAAAAACGCGTGATACGCCTTAGCGACAGAATACGCCTGAACGCATCTCAACTATAAAGCCCACCCGGCTGGAGCCCCTTTTAGGATGACGAACCCCGAAGTAGCAATTCTGATGCTCTCCCTCTTCATCGTGCTGGTGATGCTGGGCTTTCCGGTGGCCTTCACGCTTCTCGCGATGGGGGTAGGCTTTGGATATTACGCCTATTTTGAAGCTGGCAGTATCCAAGTAATTTCGGACGCATTCAGTAACAAGATTTTTTACCTCCTCAACCAGAACACTTATTCGGTGATGGAAAACGACACGCTTGTGGCGATTCCATTGTTCCTGTTCATGGGCTACGTGGTTGAGCGTGCCAACATCGTTGGCCGACTGTTCAATGCTCTGCAAATGGCGGCGCACAATCTGCCCGGGTCGATGGCAATTGCAGCCTTGATAACTTGCGCTGTGTTCTCGACTGCCAGCGGGATCGTCGGTGCGGTGGTGACCCTCATGGGACTGCTTGCGTTCCCGGCCATGGCAAAAGCCAACTACGACAAGGAATTTGCCTCCGGGGTGATTTGCGCCGGTGGCACCCTGGGGATCCTGATCCCGCCATCGATCATGCTGATCGTCTATGCCGCGATTGCCGACCTCTCGCCTTTGCGCCTCTACGCGGCGGCAGTCATTCCAGGCTTCATGCTTGCTGGTCTTTACATCGTTTACGTGATCGTGCGGGTTCTCATCAAACCCTCGATCGCGCCCAAACCCCGGGAAGAGGACATTCCGCCCAAAAGTGTGATCTACACGCAGTTGCTGACGTCTTTTGTGCCCCTGACGCTGCTGATCATGCTGGTTCTGGGGTCCATTCTTGGTGGCCTGGCAACACCGGCGGAAGCCGCCGCCATGGGCGCGCTGGGGTCTCTGGTGTTGGCATTTGTCTACCGTTCGATCTCCTGGACGATGTTGAAGCAGTCGGTCTACCTGACGGCGAAAGCAACGGCCATGGTCTGCTGGCTGTTCGTCGGTTCCTGGACGTTTGCTTCCGTGTTCTCCTATCTCGGCGGTCACGAGATCATCGAACACTTCATCCTGTCGTTCGAACTGGCGCCTTGGCAGTTCCTTGTCCTCGTGCAGTTGATCATCTTCCTGCTGGGCTGGCCGCTGGAATGGTCGGAGATCCTGATCATTTTCGTGCCCATCTTCCTGCCGATGCTGGATAACTTTGGCGTCAATCCCTATTTCTTTGCGATGCTGGTGGCCCTCAACCTTCAGACCTCGTTCCTGACGCCGCCGATGGCCATGTCGGCGTATTATCTGAAAGGGGTGCTGGGGTCAGCGATCGAACTTGTCCAGATTTTCAGAGGGCTGATGCCCTACCTGTTTATCGTCATATTCTGCATGGTCATGATGTATCAGTTCCCCGGAATTGCTCTGTGGCTCCCCGATACCCTGTTCGGACCCTACATTCCATAATGTCGGCCCGCGCGGCCGGTCCGGGCAAAGAAAGGACTTATGATGGCTGAAAAGATTGGCGGCTTGGTCGGCTCCCTTCTGGTGGCGGTGTTTGTGCTGGGACTGGCGGAAAGCATTACATCGGGGTTTGCCGGATTCTGGGGCGGCTTACCGTTCTGGGTCATCAGCATTATCGTGCTGGCGCTGGTCTTCTACGACTTCTGGAACTCCTGCCTGCGCAAGAACTCATCCGACTGACGCCTCAACAGGCAATACAAGAAGAGACCGATAACATGGATCTGGCAGACTTAGGTGCCGCGCAGCTTGCGCGCATGATTCACGGCGGCGAGATTACTTCCGCTGAACTGGTCGAAGCGTGCCTTGCCCGGATAGATGCCAGGGACGAAGCCGTTAAGGCCTGGACTCACCTCGATCCGGAATATGCGCGCAAACAGGCGGCCAACCGGGATACATACCGCGCCACCGGGGCGCCCTGTGGCCCACTGCACGGCATTCCCGTCGGGATCAAGGATATATTCGATACAGACGATCTCCCGACGGAGAACGGCTCGATCCTGGATGCCGGTCGACAGCCCAACAAGGACTGCACGGTAGTCAGCTTGCTCAGGAGCGCCGGCGCCGTGATCATGGGCAAATCCGTGACCACCGAGTTTGCCGTGTACTCACCAGGCAAGACCCGCAACCCGCACGACCCGGGGCGGACACCAGGCGGTTCTTCCAGCGGCTCCGCGGCAGCAGTTGCATCCGGTATGGTGCCGCTCGCCCTGGGCTCGCAGACCAACGGTTCCGTAATCCGGCCCGCATCGTTCTGCGGTGTCGTCGGCTTTAAGCCCAGCCATGGCCGGATATCAAGGGCCGGCGTTCTCTCCCTGTCGCGGACGCTCGACCATGTGGGCGTCTTCGCCCGCTCCCTGGAAGATGCCGCGTTGATCAGCGACTGCCTGATCAGCCATGACCCGGCTGATCCGGACACCCGGCCAGCCGCGGCACCGCGAATGCAGGAAATTGCTACGCAGGAACCTCCAGCGGAACCCAGGTTTGCTTTCATCAAGACTCCGGTCTGGGAACATGCCGAAGCCGAAACACAGGCAGCTTTCGAAGAACTGAGCGATTTTCTGGGGGATCACTGCGACGCTGTGCCGACTCCACCGGAGTTTGACCGCGCTGTGGAAAACCTCACGAGCATCATGTGTCCCGACCTCGCCCGGTCTCTGTCGGGTTACATGAACCGTGGTGAGGCCCAGATCAGCGACAGGCTGCGCGGCATGATCGAAGACGGCAAAAAGATAACTGCCGTCGACTACAACACCTGTGTTGATCAGATTGGCCCGCTCAGGGCATGGATCGGCAGCCTGTGCGACGACTACGATGCCATCCTGACGCCTGCGGCGTGCGGCGAGGCACCTCTGGGGCTTGAGGCAACCGGCGACCCGATTTTCTGTTCGACATGGACCTATCTCGGTGTGCCCGCTGTCAGCCTTCCGCTGATGGAAGGGCCGAACGGCATGCCGCTTGGCGTGCAGCTTGTCGGCCCCCGTGGCGACGACGCACGGCTGCTGCGGACGTCGCGCTGGCTGGCAGCGAAAGTTGCCGACGCATCCTGAGCCGTCATCATTCTGTCGAATTTGCGACCACGAAATTTGATCACAATTGCCGGCCCAGCTACAGTTGGCATGACCGCCAATCTTGTTGAATGCGAAACGCAGGAGCAAACCAATGCTACTCGACGGCCCTATCTGTGATTTCGGCTGGAAAGCGCCGGCCTTCACCCTCTGCGACCCGGACGGACGGCAATACAGCTCCGATGATGCGATGGGCGAGAACGGCCTGCTGGTTGCCTTCATCTGCAATCACTGCCCTTACGTACACGCCATAATCGAACGGCTGGTCGCCGATGCAAAGACGCTGCAAGATGACGGCTTCGGCGTTCTCGCGGTAATGTCGAACGATTACAGGAAGGTGCCTGCCGACAGCCCGCCGGAGATGAAGCGATTCGCGCATAAGCACAGCTTCACGTTTCCCTATCTGATCGACGAGGACCAGAGCGTCGGCAAAGCGTATGGCGCGGTCTGCACGCCTGATTTTTTCGGTTTCAGCAACAAGGGCGAATTGCAGTACCGTGGCAGACTCGATGACGCCAAAATGGGCGTTGCCTCGAACCGCACCCCTGAATTGTTAGAGGCGATGCGGCTCGTTTCAACGGCAGGCTGCGGCCCGGAGCACCAGATTCCCTCCATGGGTTGCTCGATCAAGTGGCGATAGCCGTGTAGGCAACCATGGTGAAACCCATGAACATCACGAAAATCAAAACCTATCTGGTCGGTGCCACTGCATCTTTGGATGGTTGGACAGACATCAAGCCCCTTCTGTTCGTCAAAATCGAAACCGACGCCGGTCTTCACGGCTGGGGCGAAGCCTACGTTCTGGAGGGACGCGAACGCGCAATCGAGCAGATTGTTTTCCTGCTCGCCCAGGGCCTGACGGACCGGGAGGCTCCCGGCCCCCGCGCCTTCCGACGCCATACCGCTTTCCGTATCGCCGACAAGCGCAACAGTTTTGACTTCCATTGCGCGTCGAGCGCGTTGGAACTGGCCTTGTGGGATCTCGAGGGCAAACGGCTGGGAGCGCCTGTCTATCAACTTCTGGGTGGTGCCATCAGGCCGGAGATCCCACTCTACGCCAACACGTGGAGCGACCGGTCGCCCTCACTTCAGCAAATGGTGGATCGTGCGGTCCGGTTGAAACAGGACGGATTCTCGGCGGTAAAGATCTACCCGATGGAGTTCTCCCGGCTCGATGAATCGGAAGACTTCGTCGCCCGTGTCCGGGAGGCGGTCGGCCCGGATACTGACATCATGATCGACATGAACGTGATGGACGATCCGCACGTGGCGTTGGAGGCCGCACGGCGTTTTGAACCCCATCACCCGTTCTGGTTTGAAGAGCCGGTTACTTCAGATGACCTCGAGACCCTGAGCTACGTCCGTTCCAGAGTGACCATGCGGGTGGTTTCGGGGGAGCGTCACAGCGGCAAGTACAAGTTCAGGGAAATGCTGGAACGCCGCGTGACCGATGTGCTCAACCCGGACATTGCCGGGTGCGGCGGCATTCTTGAGCTTCTCGAGATCGCCGCCATGGCGGAGACCTTTTCCGTGGCCGTCTCGCCGCACAACTACAACAGCACAACGGTTGCCATGGCGGCGATGCTCCATGTATCCGCTCTCATCCCAAACCTGCTCATGGCGGAATTGTATCCAAGCTATGTGGACCTCGGCCGGCAGTTCGCACAGTGCAGTTTCGAGATTACAGATGGCTCTGCAACACTGCCCGGGTCTCCTGGCCTGGGTGTGGAAGTAGACGAAGAGGCGTTGCTTCAATTCTCCGGCAAAACCGCCTGACCAGCGCCGAATTTGGCGACATGCCCGTCAATCTTTCACCGCTGAGATACTTTCTGCGTCAAAATCGGCGCATAACACTTTGATAAGAAGCTATTATTTTTTTTGACGCAGATTTCACGACCCCGCCGTTTCATTGACGCGGCGTGACGACCATATCCGCCAAGTCCAAACTGACGGAGAAATTCATGAACACCCCCAAATACAGAAACAACCTGCCGCAACTGAGCGGCAAACCTTTTGTCACCGACGGCGGTCTGGAGACCACCCTCATTTTTCATGACGGATTCGACCTGCCGCTGTTCGCAGCCTTTCCCCTGATCGACGACGAAACCGGCCGCATCGCGATCGACCTTTACTTGCGCCGTTATTGCGATGTCGCCCTGGCCGACGCCAAAGGCTTCATTCTCGACACGCCCACCTGGCGTGCCAGCAGCCGCTGGGCAAGCGAACTCGGCTACACTCAGGCCGACCTCAAGGCGTTCCATTTCAAGGCCGTCGAGTCTCTCTTCTCTCTGAGGCAAGAGTTGGAGACCGATGCCTCCCCGTTCGTCATCAACGGCGCCATCGGACCGCAGGACGACGGCTACAACCCGGATACCTTCATGTCGGTCGACCAGGCGCAAGCCTATCACAGCCACCAGATCGGCTGGTTCACGGAACTGGGAGCCGACATGGTCTCGGCGATTACAATGACATATGTGGAAGAGGCCCTCGGTGTCGCTCACGCGGCGAACGAGGCCGGCATTCCGGCGGTGATATCGTTTACGGTTGAAACCGACGGCCGCCTGCCGTCCGGTCAGCCTCTTGGATCAGCGATCGAACAGGTTGAGACGGAAACCGGCGGATCGCCCGCCTACTACATGATCAACTGTGCCCATCCCGACCATTTCACGCAGGTGTTGCGTGACGGCGGCACCTGGCGCAGCCGCATCATGGGCCTCAGGGCTAATGCGTCGCGCATGAGCCACGAGGAACTGGACAACGCCGAAGTGCTCGATGACGGCAACCCGGCCGAACTGGGCGACCAGTACAGGTCCCTGATGGCGTACCTGCCCAACCTCGTGGTCATGGGCGGATGCTGCGGCACCGACCACCGGCACGTGCATGCCATCAGCGGCGCCTGCAGTTACGCGAAGGCTGCATAAGACATTGCCTTGCTGCGCCGGTATCGGAGTACCGGCGCAGCAACCTTGTCTTGAATTCAAAATCCGTACGGCAGAAAGTATTCAATGCACGAAAGACCAAGCTTCGTGACCAGGCTTGCCACGCCCAACGATCTGGCCGCTGTCTCCGGGCTTATGGATCTGGCAATCCGGAAACTGCAGGCGCCATTCCTGAGCAAAATCCAGATCGAGTCGTCTTTCGACATCATGGGGCTAGACGGTCAACTGGTCGAAGACGGGACGTACTTTCTGGTCGAAGAATGCGGGACGCCCATAGGGTGCGGCGGCTGGAGCCGCCGCGCGACGCTTTACGGCGGCAGCCACTCCGCCAACCGGGATGCCTCCCTGCTCGATCCCCGCAAGGATGCCGCCCGGATCCGGGCCATGTATACCCATCCCGACCATGCCCGGCGCGGTGTCGGGCGGATGATCCTGAGAACCTGCGAAGACGCCGCCCGGTCGGAAGGCTTTGGTCGCGCCGAGCTTGTCGCGACTCTGTCAGGCGAACCGTTGTACCGGGCCTGTGGCTATGTCCTGATGGAAGAATCGATGGCCGAAACCCGATCCGGACCCTCGATCCCCGTGCGCCTCATGGGCAAGGACCTGACGTGACCGGATTTCGTTCCTATTGCCGCACGCGAAAATCGTTTTTGCCCGACCGGTCGATGCCGCGCATCAGGTAGACCGTCCGCACGGAATGATCCGTGATGCCGATACGGTTGTGCATCTCGTGGGCCTTGTCGCGGTCGAATACGGATGTGGTCGGCATGAAACGCAAGGTCATGCCGCGCCTCGGCCGGCCGGAATTGTTGGCTTCGGAACCGTGCAGGAGATAGATGTCGTGCAGGGAAATCTGGCCGGCCTCTAGCTCCAGATCGACGGCCTGATCCTCGTCGTATTCCTCGGGCATGAGCTCCTGATTGAGCGTGACGTCGGCTGCCTCAACAGTACGGTGACGTTTGAGCTGACGGTCCTTGTGCGACCCCCGGATCACGCGCAGGCAACCGTTTTCAGGTGTGGCGTCGTCCACGGCAATCCACACCGTACAAGTCGCCAGCGGCCGGATCGGCCAGTACTCGCCATCCTGGTGCCAGGGCGTGCGCATGCCGCCACCTGCCGGTTTGGCAAAGAAGCTTGAATTCCACAGGGCAAAATCCGGTCCGATCACCTGTTCGACCATGTCCAGAATTTCGGGGTTTCGGGCGTAATTCAGAAACCCGGTGTCATAAGCCAGCAGCGAGGGACAATAGTTGTCGAACTCGGGATGGCGCGCGAGCAAGCGGTCGTGGCAGGACCGGATATCCGACAACACATCCTGGGATAACCGAAAGTCAGGAATGACAAAGCCATCCTCATGGTATTGAGCCACTTCTGCGGCATTCAGCATTAGAACGATCTCCCGTGTGCGTCGGGCAGCCATCGCAAAAATAGCGCCCTCAGCAGTTCGACAATTTGACTGGCGGTAAATTATCAAAGGCCAAGCTCTACCGCCAGCGTTTCAAATGACGTGGCATCCTACAGTTTCGCGAGGGTGCCCTATGGTTAACGAGGTGTTAATCGAATCGTCGGTTACTGTGCCAAACACTCACGCACCCGGGACTCTTTTGCCGTATGTCACTCAATCAAACATCCTCATCGCCGCAGCCCGTCAGCCGCAAGGAACGCCGCAGACTCCAGAAACTCGCCGGCAAATCGCAGCGAGACGTGCGGTCGCGGCAGATCCCTGCAACGCCCGTGCAGGCGCTACTGGATCGAGGTGTGGCATGTCTGACCGGCGGTCAACTTGAACAGGCACAGGCCGCATTCCGGAAGGTTCTGTCCCTCGAGCCCCAAAACCACGACGCCCATCTGGCACTTGCCGAGATCCTCAAACACCACGGCCGCATGCAGGATGCCTACGAACACTACAAATGCGCTGTGGAATCGAAGCCGGGAAATTTTGAGGCCTGGCGCCAGTTCGGTCACTGCCTGATGGCCCTCAAGCACCATGCCGCTGCCCAGATTGCCTACGCAAACGCCGCCGAATTGCGCCCCGGTGAGGCTAAGCTTCATTTCTATGTTGGCCAGTCCTGCAGTGTCCAGCAGGCGACGGACGCGGCGATTTCAGCATTCGATCGTGCCATCGACCTCAGGCCGGACTTTGCTGAAGCCCATTATGAGAAAGGCAATCAGTTGCAGGTTCTGGGCAAATTCGATGACGCCCACGCCTGCTACGACGAGGCTCTGCGGATAGACCCGAAACTCGACGATGCCCTGTTCCGCGTGGTGCTCGGACGCGGGCCGGTGCAGGATGACGGCGCCTTGATAACACGGCTAAAGTCTATAGCGGATGCCTCGGACAGGACGCCGCAGAACCGCGCGACTGCCGGTTTTACGGTTGGCGACCTGCTGCGGCGGCAAGAACAGTATTCCGAGGCCTTCGGCTGTTACGAAAAAGCAAATGCCGAGTTGCGCTCTATCGCCGGTTTCGACCGCTCCCACCTGGTCCGGATCGTGGGCGACCTGATTGACGGGTTCAACTCGCAGACGTTCCGGAAGCAGACGGGTGCCGGATCCCAATGCGCCAGCCCTGTTTTCATCGTCGGGATGCCGAGATCGGGATCGACTCTGGTCGAGAGGATTCTGTCAAGCCACCCGCGTGTCGACAGCGTCGGCGAATTCCCGGGCATGGCCGATATCGCTGCGGTCTTGTGGACCGAAGAGAAGGGCCAACTGAGCTATCCCCGTGATGCACGCCTGATCGGCCAGGGGGCCCTGGCTGAAATGGCCCAGGGCTATCTTGGCCGTGTTTCCGAACGACACAGGTCGGGCGCCGATAAGGTCTGTGACAAGTATCTGTTCAATTTTTTCAATCTGGGCCTGATCGCCCTGCTTTTTCCAAGGGCAACCGTCATTCACTGCAGGCGGGACCCGATGGACCTGGGCCTGTCGTGTTTCATGCAGAATTTCAGCGACACCAAAGGCCTTGCCTTCACCAACAGTCTCGAGGACATCGGGTTCTACTACCGGCATTACCGAAGGCTGATGCAACACTGGAACGACGTTCTGCCGATTTCCGTACTGGACGTCGACTACGAAGCCCTGGTTGCAGACCAGAACGACGTGAGCCGGGAGATCGTTGCCTTTGCCGGTCTCGACTGGGATGACCGGTGCCTTCGGTTTCACGAAGCAGCCGGCGGTGTCAAAACCGCCAGTGTCTGGCAGGTCCGCCAACCGGTCTACGGCACGTCAAGCGGCCGATGGAAGCGCTACGCGCGCCATCTCGAGCCTCTGCAAAAGACACTTATGACAGACGCCTGAACATGCCGGTATCGGATCCCGCAGCCCGGGAGTACTTCGGCAGTCAGTCTGAAATCACGACCTTGGGCCCCTCCCGCTTCGGCAAGTCGTCCGAGATATTGAGCCAGGAGAGCTTTTCCTCGTAGGCCACATGCAGTTGCGGTTCAAATCGTTCAGGCTCCTCCATGGCGGCGACGTAAAAATGCATGAGGCCAGTCATGTTTTCCGATCGGAACGACAGCGGCGTACCGCAGTTTTCACAGAAGGTCCGTTCCACACCTGGAGAGGACCGGTAGACTTTGGGCGCGGCTCCCGTCCATTTCCACTGGGTGTCCGGCACGCCTATGTAGGTGGTCATCGGTGCCGAACACTGCCGCCGGCAACTCTCGCAGTGGCAAGTGACGGACCATCGGATGGGCGTTAAGATTTCGAAGCTGACCGCCTTGCAAAAACATCTGCCGTGGCATGTTTCGGTCATGAAGCTCTCCCGCTTAGATAGACGAATTCGTTCTTTGGCATTCTTTCCTGATTTGCAGCAAGACCGATTGTTGTGGTCGACTGATTCAACGTGCCTCCTGACTGACTGCTGTAGTCCTGGAACAGCAGCTTTCGGATGTACTTCTGCTATGTTTGAAAGGTGCGCGCCACGTGTCAAATGTACCAGAAAGCGACAATCGTCCACTGTACAGCAAACTTTGGTAGCGAGCCCAAGGTTACAGTTGGCTCATCGGAGCAGGACTGCGTTTTCGAATGAATCAACTTAAACTGTTGGCGAATTCTGAAAGCTTCCTGGCAGCCTCGGTCGGATTGGCGTGCAACACAAAATGTGGACCGTCAATAGTGACGATTGTGCTCAGATGGTCTCGAAACACCTGTGAAGATTTGGTGGAGACAAGGCGATCTTTCGTTGCAGCAAAATAAGTTGTTGGGATGGTGAGTGTCGCGATCCGATCTCTGACATCAACGGCTAGCACCTCCCTCAAACGACCAGCAAGTGTTGCTTTTGGGACAGATTTGAGTGCGTGCCGAAAAGTATCTATGAATTCGCTCGTGGACCATCCGCCCATGAGAAGAGGATGAGCTAGCCACAAGAACAACCTGGATTTTATCGGTAGGAATTCAAGGGCATAAGTCAGAACAAGAGGTACCTTTCTGGGAGTCGATGCGAAGGTTGCCACGAACACGACTCCCTTTAACTCGTCTGGGTTCGACGCGGCGACCAATACCGCCAGTGGTCCGGAGAAAGATTCAGCAACAATGATGTATTCACCGTCGGGTAATCGCTTCTCTATCCACTTTTGGAGCTCTTCGTATTTGACTAAGTTCGTCGGGTATTCAAATGTCAATGGTTCATGGTTTTCTGATAACAAATCCGAAAACTCAGAAAGAAGCCCACAAGTTCCGTCCAAGCCGGGTAAAATGACAATTTTCATTTGCAAAAACCAGTTGGTTTCAGCTTAGGAAACCAGTCTACGTCGAACTGCAGAAACGTCCGCAATTCGGTCATCTGCAGGATTAAGCCGCAATTCTCAGCTCTATGACTGAAAATGCCTCGCCGTTTACACTAATCTATCTTCCCGGCGTACACAGTAATAAAACCCTCCTTCCAGTGATCTTCATCCAACTTGCACCTATCAATTATGAATTTGTCTGGATACTCCTTGAATCCCGGTAACTTCAATGCTCTTTCCATCGCTTTTTTTGCCTTTTTGCGTGTCGTGTAAACACCTATCATTTTACTTTCTTCATCATCTATCTTATCTTCGTCGAGATAATACATGTGGTAAACAATATAAACGTGATCCATGTTTTACTCTTTTTTTGGGAGTCAAGAATTTGTCGTCAGTCAGTTGCGCTTGCTGCAAGATATTTCCAAATAGATCGGAGAGATCTGACACCCGCGCCAGATGTTCCGGACTCTCATGGTAGAACCTGCTAAGCAGACATCGCTTTTGATGCCGGCTCTGATGGCGGCGGATCATCTGTCTGACGCTGAAGTCGTTGAAAATGGCTCGGTGTCAGCGTGTATGTGGCCTTCCCCTCGGACATGTTAGCCAAGGCGTTCGCGTATCCAAACATTTGCGCAATCGGCACATGAGCTTCAATGATCATTTTGTCGTTATACGAGCGCGTGCCACGAATCCCGCCCCACCTTTCGTTAAGATCGCCCAACACATCGCCCATCCAGTTTTCGGGTGTTGTAACTTCGACCAGACCAACCGGTTCAAGCAAAAACGGGGCTGCTTTCTTTGCGGCCTCAAGAAATGCCAAACGGACAACTTTTCGGACGGCGTTACCGCCTGAGTCTACTTCCTGGTGGGCAACGCCCAACAATGTGACTCTGAGGTCTGTCATTGGGAATCCCGCCAGGACCCCACGGTCAAGCAACTCATAAATTGCGTTCGTGATTTCTGCGGCGCACCCACTAGGTACGGTATCAAAATTGGTTCCGATCTCGACCTTGCGGCCTGAACCCGATTCCATCGGTTCCATCAGCAGCCTGATAGCAGGGGACCAGCGTCCATCTTGTGTTTGGTCCACCTCCGCTGGTTTACTGATTGTCTCGCGATAGATGACTCGTGGCTCACCGAACAGCAGCCCATTCCCTAGTTTGGCGTCAAAGAGAGCGGCGCTTTGCTCCAACTGCAATTCATTACGGCCCCGTATGATCACAGTTTGAGAGTCGTCATCAAGGTGCGCAACAAAGCTAACACTCTCTGAAGACAACTCGTCAACAATCCGTCGGAGTTCAACCTCCGGACTATCCGATTTTGATTGAACCGCAAGTTCAACAACGCAATCAATGTCTAGCGGGTCTGACACGCTTTCTGACCAAATCTGTTTTGGGTGACCCAGCATAGTCAACCGATTGTCGGGATTGTAGAGAATTTGATCGGTGAGTAAATTTCTGCCTAACGTTGACTAAAATGCGAAGTCCGAAAGGGGTCAAAAATTCCCTTTATCGCCAGCCTCCTGGACCGTCTGACAGGCGGTCGACAGCAGACGTCGCCGCCCAAAGGTCAATTATCAGGGGTACAGCAGACCACCTTGAGCGACCACCGGTTGGTCTGTCGGGTGTCATCTTCAGACATCAGGCAGTTCGTATCCATGCGACTTTCCCGCATGTGCGACAATTGGCAGAACTCGGGCAACATCAGCCGTTGAAAGGTTCTCTCGCCACCTTCCAATGCGGACAGAATGGTCAGGACGAGAGTAAGGTCGGGAAGTTTTCGCTTCTACAAACTCGGCGTTGTTTTCGTTTTGAATTCGCTTCACCCACTCGCCGACTCGCGCAGTTTGACATGGATGCTCTATTCCAATTGCATCACACACTGAACCAACAAATCCATTTGGATCAGATATCATAGTTTCAAACCGAACCACTGTTGCGATTTCAGAAATTTGATCGAATCCTACGGAATTGAGAAATGACCAATGGTAGGCACATTGTTCGACAAGCGGACGGTTTAGCCAGTGCTGCCAATCTGGCGGTCTTGGATGATGCCCCCAATTCTGTGAAATGCCTACTCGGAGAGAGCTGATCGCATCGAGTGGATGACGCACTATCCAAAAGAACCTCATATCCGGTGCGCACCTCATGACGGCGGAAAGAGGAAATGACAGTCCAGGATCAGGATCAAATGTGTCGGACTCCCGGGGGACCTTGAACGCCTGTGGGGTCGAATAGTCAGAATTCACGACATCTTCGAAGGGTGGCTCACTTGTGTAAGAGTAATCACCGATGTAATCGAACATCTCTCCGAAAATCGATGTTCCACTACGCCCACACCCTAAGATCATGACGGGAGGCAGAGCCTTGTTCACCATTGGGCTCTCCAAGATTGCACATTTACCCAAATTCATAGAATGAACATCGTCAAAGCGAAACTATTGAGAATCATCAATTTCCGGGTTGGGTCTTCTCTGCACTAACAGACAGGCCCACCGTCAAGTCCGTTGACGATACATGAAAGGACGGAATGAGAAAGCCGACCTTTCTGCTGGACGGCCAGTCGTCGGGGTACAGAAGGCTGCGTCGGTGCCATGCCGGACAGACCGCCGCCAAAAACAGTCATTCAATTGACTTCCGGGCTGTCAGATAACATCTTGTGCAGGCAGGTATGGCCTGCCGTAAATTGAGGAGTAATGTCCGATGAAACATACAAGACGCGAATTTCTGGCAACCGGTACCGCTGCCCTGGGCGCAATTACGTTGCTCCCTTACGCAGCGCACGCCGATGCGCATTCCGGCGACGTCTTCAAGACCGGTGCCGGAGACATCACCGTCAACCCGGTCAGCCACGCATCGTTCGTGATGAAAACACCGGCCGGCACGATTTACGCCGATCCGGTCGGAGACGCTGCAGCCTACTCGAGCTTTCCCAAACCAGATCTGATACTGGTCACGCACCACCATGGCGACCATTTCAAGCCGGATACACTGGCGGCACTGGTTGGCGAAAACACCCGGATCATCACCAATCCGGAAGTTATGGGTAAGCTGCCCGCCGATCTGGCAGCCAAGGCGGCACAGGTTGAAAATGGCGGGTCGGCAGAATTTAAATCGCTGAAAATAGATGCCCTCCCCGCCTATAACATGACAGCGAACCGCAAGAAGTATCATCCACAAGGCCGCGACAACGGCTATGTGCTCGGTTTCGACGGCTTCCGCGTCTACATTTCCGGCGACACCGAAGACATTCCGGAAATGCGCGCCCTGAAGGACATCAGCCTCGCGTTTGTCTGCATGAACCTGCCGTTCACGATGGATGCCAAGGCGGCGGCCTCCGCAGTCGCGGAATTCAAGCCGAAATTCGTCTATCCATACCACTATCGCGGTAAGGACGGCGGCACCCAGAATCCGGAAGAGTTTGCAAAACTTCTTGGCAAGGTTTCGGAAGTGAAGTTGGGCGACTGGTACTAGGCGGGATAGCGCACTACCAGGCGATCCAGTTTCAATTCAGCAATGAACCAATGAAAAATGGGCCGGCTCATTCGGGCCGGTTCATTTCAACATCCCAGTCCGGGAGTACTCCGCGAACTGGTTGATCGCAATGCTTCTCCGACAACGACCGTTGTTGCCACAGATTGTAGTGACACCAATTACCCGGTCATGCACGATGACAGCTTCAGGAAAGCTTTCACGCCGTCTCTCCGTGGTGGACGGCTGAGGAGAACTTTATGACTTTGGCATTGGTGAGCACCGATTGGGTCGCAGCACATGTCGACGACCCGACCGTAAAACTGATCGAGGTCGACTGGGACGGTCTTGACGCTTACAGAACCTCCCATATTCCCGGAGCGATTGGCTGGAACTGGAAGGACGCGCTCTGGGACCCTTTCGAACGACAGTTTCCGTCAGATGAAGAATTCTGCCGACGACTGGGCGAGTCGGGAATCGGCAACAACACGACTGTGGTTTTCTATGGTGTCCCCGTTCAATTCGGCACTTACGCATGGTGGGTGTTCAAGTACTTCGGCCACGACGATGTTCGATTGCTGGATGGCGGGCGGGTAAAATGGGAGAGTGACGGACGGCCGCTCACTCGCGACGTCCCGGTGCATTCTTCAGCCCAATACCGCAATCCCGACCGAAACCAAACCATTCGGGCGGGTCGGGATGACGTCATGGGGGAAATTGCAAATTTGCGTGCACCATTCTCGATCATCGCTCGCACGAGGAGTATTCCGGGGCACGCGTCGGTCTCCCCGGCAAGCCGGACGCGGGCGCTGAGCGCTACGGACGCATACCGGGTGCGTTGCACATCCCATTCGATGCGCTTCTCAACGACGATGCGACATTCAAACCCACAGACGAACTCAGACAAATCGTAAGTGCATGCGTGCCGGACCCGACCCAGCCCATCATCTCCTATTGCCGCCTTGCGCATCGGGCGACGTTGGTGAGTTTTGCAATGACGGAGTTGCTCGGTTACCAGAATGTTCGCGTCTACGACGGGTCGTGGACCGAGTGGGGAAGCATCGTGGGTGTGCCAATCGAGAGATAAAGCCCGTGCATCATAGGCAGTAGGGCCACTTTGCGCGCAAAACCATCGATTGACAGACCGGACCGCTTGCCGCTCTAATATATGCATACGCATATTTTTTGCATCATCAGGGAGACCCCGGAATGGCGGAGCGGTCGTTTGCCAAGGAAGTCCAGCACCTGAGGATCGGCGATGGCGAGGCGTTTCGCGGCGAAGGCATTCTGGCGGTCACCAAGGCGCTTCTGCAATGCGGTGTAGGCTACGTCGGCGGTTATCAGGGAGCCCCGATTTCACACCTGATGGACGTGCTGTCCGATGCCCAGGAAATCCTGGGCGAACTGGGCGTGCGTTTTGAGGCCAACGCGTCAGAAGCCGCGGCTGCCGCCATGCTGGCGGCATCGGTCCATTATCCGATCCGGGGCGCGGTGACCTTCAAGTCGCCGGTCGGTCTCAATGTCGCCTCCGACGCCCTGGCCAACCTGGCATCGGGCGGTGTCACGGGAGGCGCCCTGGTCATCATCGGTGAAGACTATGGCGAAGGCTCCTCGATCATGCAGGAGCGCAGTCATGCGTTCGCAATGAAATCCCAGATCTGGCTGCTCGACCCGCGTCCCAACCTGCCCTCGATCGTCAAGGCGGTAGAGGACGGGTTTGCCCTGTCGGAGGCGTCCAACACACCGGTCATGCTGGAACTGAGGATAAGGGCGTGTCATGTGCACGGCACGTTTACGGCAAAGACCAATGCCCACCCGCCCCTGAGCGTGGAGGAGGCATTGTCCAACCCCCAGCGGCGCACGGACAGGATCGTCCTGCCGCCGGCCTCGTACATGCACGAACAGGAAAAGGTCAAAACCCGCGCCCCTGCGGCGATCGACTTCATCGAGACCAACGGCTTGAACGAAATCTTCGGTCCTGACGATGGCGCAGTGGGGATCGTGCTTCAGGGCGGCATGTACAATGGCGTGGTTCGCGCCCTGCAACGTCTGGGACTTGCCGATCTCTATGGGGAGACCGAAGTTCCGCTCTATGTGCTGAATGTCACTTATCCTCTGGTCGACCGGGAGTTCCTGAAATTCTGCGACGGCAAGGATGCCGTGCTGGTGGTCGAGGAAGGCCAGCCGGAGTTTATCGAACAGGCGCTCGCCTCGATCCTCTACAAGGCCGGCGGCAAAACCAGGCTCCTGGGCAAGGGCCCGTTGCCGCAGGCCGGCGAATACACCGGTCAGCATGTGTTCGACGGTGTCGCGGAATTCCTGCGCCAACACGCACCAGGCCTGCTGCCCGATGCCAAACGTGCGCCCAACCGTGAGGTCGCCGATTCCGACCTTCCCGATCTGACCGGGACCGTGCCTGTGCGCATGCCCGGATTCTGCACCGGTTGCCCGGAGCGACCAATCTTTGCCGCCATGAAACTGGTCAACCAGGAACTCGGCGACCATCAGATCGCAGGCGACATCGGCTGCCACCTGTTCGGTGCCCTGCCGCCCTTCGAGATCGGCGGATCGACCATGGGATTCGGTCTGGGACCGGCTTCGAATGCAGCGTTCGACGGCGGCGGCGAAAGGCGCCCGATCTCGATTCTCGGCGATGGCGGGTTCTGGCACAACGGCCTGACGTCGAGTGTCGGCAATGCGGTCTACAACAAGTCGGACGGCGTGATCGTCATCGTCGACAATTTCTATGCAGCGGCAACCGGCGGCCAGGACCTGCCGTCGTCGCGCGCCCATAACACCTCGAAGTCGACCAATCACCCGATCAGCGCGGCCGTCAGGGGGATAGGCGTCGACTGGGTGCGCGAAATCGACCGGACTTACGATGTGGGCCGGATGCGCGACACGCTGAAGGAAGCCCTGACGACGACACACGTGGGACCCAAGGTGATCGTCGCCTCGTCCGAGTGCATGCTCAATCTACAACGTCGTGAAAAACCACTCGTCAAAAAGGCCATCGGCGACGGCGTGCGGACGGTGAAACCGCGTTTCGGGGTCGATGAGGATGTCTGCACCGGCGATCACGCCTGCATGCGCCTGTCAGGCTGCCCTTCGCTGTCGCTCAAGCAACTGGACGATCCGCTGCGCGACGACCCGGTAGCCTATATCGACCAGACCTGTGTTGGTTGCGGCAATTGCGGCGAAGTGGCCGACGCCGCAGTGCTTTGCCCGTCATTCTATCGTGGCGACGTGGTACACAATCCAGGCTGGTTCGACCGGCTGCTTGCCGGCCTCAGAGGGGCCGTGATCACCCGCCTGCAACGCCGCCGGAAAGCGCGCCGGCTGGGGTTCGAAGGAAGTGCGGCATGAACCTTCATCCGGAAATCGATGCCAGGTCCAAGGGCAAACGAACTGACACCGAGATCGTCAAAGTCGCCATCATGGCGGTCGGCGGCCAGGGCGGCGGTGTCCTGACCAACTGGGTCGTGGCCCTGGCAGAGGCCAACGGCTACCGGGCCCAGTCGACATCCGTGGCCGGTGTCGCACAGCGGACCGGGGCGACGATCTATTATGTGGAAATGGCACCCGACACCGGCCGGCAGCCGGTCTTCTCCCTGGCGCCGGCAGCGGGAGACGTCGATGTTCTGGTCGCCGCTGAACTGATGGAAAGCGGCCGGGCAATCATGCGCGGGTTTGTGACGCCTGACCGCACCACCCTGATCACTTCGACCCACCGGGCACTGGCGGTCCAGGAGAAAATGGAACCGGGCAACGGCGTGACCGCCGACGACGATGTGGTGACTGCTGCCGAAATGGCTGCCAAACGCTATATCGCCTTTGACATGGAACAGATTGCGGATGCTTCCGGCAGCGTCATTTCCGCAAGCCTGTTCGGCGCGCTCGCCGGTTCAGGCGCCCTGCCGTTCGAGCGCGAAAAGTTTGAAGAAACCATCCAGTTGTCGGGACGTGGCGTCGAGGCCAGCCTCGATGCGTTCTCCAGGGCCTGCGATGTGGCCTCCGGCAATGCCCGGGGCGAAGAGGATGCCAAACCCACAAAACTTGCGGCTGTCCCGGTGCAGGCCACGGGTCCAAAGGCGGCCGTTGAGGACTGGGATCGTCTACGCCTGCGCATCCAGGGTCTGCCTGAAACTGTCTCGGCCATCGCAGAGGCCGGCCTCAGGAAAGTCGTGGACTTCCAGGACATCGACTACGGTCGAGAATACTTGCTGCGCCTCGAAGAGATTATCGAGGCGGACCTTGCCCATGGCGGCGAGGCCAAGGCATTTGCCCTGTCGCAATCGGCGGCAAAACATCTGGCCAACGCCATGGCCTATGACGATGTCATTCGGGTGGCGGATCTCAAGACGCGCGCGGCCCGGTTTGCCAGAGTCAAAGGCGAACTCGGCGTTACCGACGACCATGTGCTGGCAATAACCGAGTTCTTTCATCCCAGAGGCGAGGAGATCTGCGCCATGCTGCCGGCAAGGATCGGGCAGCGTATCGAAAACAACCCTCACCTGTTCCGCGTTCTTGACCGGATCGTCAACCGTGGCCGGCGCATCCGGACCGATACAGTAACCGGTTTCGGGCTGCTCTACGCCATAGCCGGACTAAGGCGCCGGCGGCGTTCGTTGCGGCGCCATGAAGTCGAGACCGCGCACATTGATACATGGCTTGAGGGCGTCCGCTCGCGGATACCGGTCAACTACGATCTTGCCGTCGAACTGGTCAACTGCCGACGACTGATCAAGGGATACAGCGACACGCACGCGCGTGGCCTTTCCAAGTTCGACCGCGTCAATGACGGCGCAAGCATTGTGGAACACCGCGACGATGCCGCGGACTGGGTGCGGCGCCTGCGTGACGCCGCCCTCAAGGACGAAGCAGGCGTGGCGCTCGACGGCGCCCTGGAAACCGTCCGGTCTTTCTCCAAACCTGTGCATTGAATGGAGCGTCCCGTGAACAGACCTCAGGAGCGCCCAGGCCGGAGCATCGAAGACCAGTCGGGACAGGATCCGCCACCCGACGCAGGAACCAAAAGATCTGCCGAGCCGGTCCTGCTCGAGACAATCATTCCCTATCTGATCAACCGCCTTGCTTACAAGATGAACCGGGATCTCAACGCCGACCTGCAGCGCCACGGCCTTCACATTTCCCATTGGCGGGTGCTCTCGGTTCTCGATTCCAGACCGGCCAGTTCAATAAACGATCTCGCGGACTATGCCATGATCGAGCAGTCGACTCTTAGCCGGCTGCTGGACAAGATGGAAAGGGACGGTCTGCTCGAGCGCGAACGCGCCCACAGCGATGGCCGGGTTCGCAATGTGTCGCTCACACAGAAAGGCCGGCGGACCTACGACACAGTGCGGGGCTTGGCGCTTGTCCACACCCAACGGGTCGTCGAATGTCTCTCGGACGATCAACAGGCAGCATTCCATGCCATGGTCGAGGCGATGGACGCGAGCCTGGAAGGTTCTGATGCGCGCGGATCCTAGCTGGCCCTGATTCCTGGCCAGCAGATGCTACCCTCCGATGCTTGTCACTGTCACGCCCTGTTCATTGGCGGTGCCGGCAACGCGCCGGCTGTTTGTTCGGATGGCGTCGACCCACAACCCGGTCATCAATCACACGCCGCTTTCCTCTACGGCGGTCAGGCGAGCGGACTGATCGATTACCATGGCGCATTTGCCCAATCGCCCGGCGCGCTGGTAGGCGTTGCTGGCCCCCCGTGACACCAGCACCAATCACAGCTATGTCGGCTTTGCGGGGATGCTCTTTTTGCTCATGACCGCTTCCCCATCGATTGGCTGACTGCATTGGCGCCGGGTTCGTTGTGGTCATGTGTTCTGTGAGCAATTGAGGCCGTCGGTAAACCCTTAACCTTCAAACGTTGAGAGGAAATTCGGATGCCGCAGCACAGGCCGCGGCATCCGGTGTTGTCAGGCAGACTCAGTAACGGCGCCGTCTCTGGCTCTGGCGCTTGTAGCTGCGTTTCGCGTTGCGCCGCAAACTCGTGACCGCCCCTCGAGGGAGGCAGCGTCACCTCACCTACCGTTGGCCGCCATGGAAGCCGCGGCCGCCGAAGTGCCGGTAGCCATAGCGGTAACCGCCGTGGTGACGCCGCTTGTAGCCACCGAAGAAGCCGTTGCGGTAACCGCGCCTGCCGTGATGGCGGCCGTAACCGCGGTGGTAGAAGCCATGGCCGCGCTTGAAGCCGCCATGGGAGTAACGGCGCCCGCCGAAGCCGCGCCGCTTGTACCGGCCGGACACGTTGATGACGTTCGCGTGGTGTTCGCCAGAACCTGCGAAGACCGCGGAGCCGGGTGCTGCCGAGACCGGACTGGCCGCCACCGAGAAAAGGCCGATGGCACCGACCAGTGCAGACAAGATCGCCTTGTTGTTCATGTCATTCTCCTTCGCGTGTTGGCGGGTGCAGGATGCAACGGTCCGATGGAATTCGGGCCGGGCCCGCACCTTAAGTTCATGGACAAGACGGAACCCGATGGGGAACGCGGCCTCGCCTGTCTGACACTCAGATGGGAGGCTGTCCCGGATAAGACGATCAACCGGACGCCACTTCTTCGTGACCCGGTTCGTGAACTGTGCGTGACCGTTGAGCGCGCAGCCGTTCGCGGCCCTTGTGCGAAAGCTGCAGTCTTGCCAATGTGTCTGCCCCAAACACCGCACCACCGCCCCCGGAGAAAGCACAACGCCCATGTACGATTTCTACAGCGACACAAAATCGAAACCGACCCGCGCCATGCTGGAAGCCATGATCGCCGCAGAGGTCGGTGACGAGCAAAAAGGCGAGGACCCCACCACCAATGCCCTGTGCGAACGGGTGGCGGATGAACTGGGACAGGAGGCGGCCGTCTTCCTGCCGTCGGGCACCATGTGCAACGAGATCGCAATCAGGGTTCACTGCCGGCCGGGCGACGAGGTGATCAGCGACCAGACCAGCCACATCATCAATTTCGAAGGCGGCGGTCCGGCCGCCCTCAGCGGTGTCGTGCTGAAGGGCCTGCCCGGCGAACGCGGCATCTTCTCGCCGGACGACGTGAAAGCGGCAGTCCGCCCGCCCAACCGATATGCCCCGCGCAGCCGGCTGGTCAGTGTCGAACAGACCGCCAATCTGGGCGGCGGCAAGGTCTGGCCGCAACATGACATGGCGACGGTGGTCACGGCCGCCCACGATGCCGGCCTGCTGACGCACATGGACGGCGCCCGGCTGTTCAACGCCTGTGTCAAGGCAGGTGTTTCGGCCCGGGCCTACACCAGCCAGTTCGACTCGTGTTGGGTCGATTTCACAAAGGGCCTGGGCGCACCGGTGGGCGCAGTGCTGGCAGGCTCACGGGGCTTCATCGGCGAGGCCTGGCGGTTCAAGCAGCAATGGGGTGGCGCCATGCGCCAGTCGGGAGTGATCGCGGCTGCCTGTCTTTATGCGCTCGATCATCATGTAGACCGGCTGGCCGACGATCACGGGCTGGCGGCCACCATCGGCACGCATCTGCAAGGCCTGCCCAAGGTTGAGAGCGTCCTGCCGGTGGAAACCAACATCGTGATTTTCGACATCGCGGCCGGCGGACCGACCGGCCAGGGGTTGGTGGACACGCTTGAGAAAGACGGCATCGTCATCGGCGCCTTTGCGGAAAGACGCGTGCGGATCGTCACCCATATCGGGGTCGGTGAAGATGCTGGCCGGGATCTGTGTGCCGGGTTGTCGCGCCATCTTGGTTGAGGCCGCAGGCGGGGAACAGTATTATCGTTTCCCGTGCGCGATGCAGCACACCAGTGCTGCGTTGCAGACACGGGATCGCGCCGCACGCAAGCACCTGCTTTTTTCATCCTCCGGCCGGCTGCCTGATGTCCTCAAGGTCGCAGACCCAGCCGAACAGATGGCCTTCCCCGGCAATCAGAGAGAGTGCGGCGTCGTGCAGGCCGGGTTCGGTGGCGGCACAGCAGTCGGCGACGGTGACACACCAGTAGCCGCGGTCGACGGCCTCGCGCAGGGTCGAGTGAACGCAGCACTGGGTGGTCACGCCGCAGACGATCAGGTGATCGATGCCGGCGGTGTGCAGTATTTCATCCAAATCGGTTTGATGGAAGGCGCCGAAGCTTGCCTTGTCGATCACGGTTTCGTCTGGAAGCGGCGTCACGTCGCCCAGAAAATCATGCCCCGGTTCGCCCTTGATGCAGAAACGGCCCAGCGGACCGGGCCGTCCGACGTAGTCGAGGGTGCGTCTGTAGGGCGACACATCGTGCAAGTCGGCGTGGTAGGATTCGCGGGTGTGGATGACCCGGCAGCCAAGCGCACGCGCCGCCGCGATCAGACCGGCCACACGCGGGATGATCGCCTGCATGTCGTTTATGCCGTCGCCGGCGTCATCGATAAAGAACTGCTGCTGCATGTCGATGGCGAGCAATGCGGTGGTGGCGGGGAAAAACCGGTAGGTGCGGTTGCTGCGGCAGGGAACGGAAATCTCGTGCATGGGGTGTCTGCTTGTTTGAGTTGGGGGACCGATGGTGCTTCGCCGGTCAGCGTACAGGCCACCTGCCCGATTGACGAGACCTTGAGCGGTAATGACGGGCATGCCGCGTGGATAGGCGAATAGATCCCGGATCGCGCTTTGCTTGTCCGGGAAACGGTGGTCGTTTCCCGTGCGCAATGCAGCACGCCAGTGCTGCTTCGCAGACACGGGAGCGCGGCACACGCTGACGCCTGTAAACGGGGCGATCCCGGATTGACCTTGCGGCCGTCCGGGAAACGGGTGCCGATGGCGGGTCCCGGTCATTTTCCATCACCCAACCCAAGAAATTTCTCAACCGCCAGATCACCACATCGCCCGGACTACAACTTCGGTTTATCCCCGGCACCCTCCGTCGCCATTACAGCGCGGATTTCTGCGCATCCGTTACCGCAGGGTTAACAGCGCTTGAATCGATCCGCCGAAAAACCGCGGAAATCTGCCTTAAATTGTACCGGAATTTCGGAAACTTTCTTCAGCCGGGGCCGCAATAATCGAGGCAATGAGAACGAGGAAACCGGTCGATGCGTTGTTTCTGTCTTCAAGAACCGTTGGTGTGCGCCCCTAAACCTTAGTTGTATTTTGTCGGATCCGGTGGCATTTCCTGCCGCCCGCACATTGCCGACGCCCTTATCGAAAGACAGATGCTCGCCCGGCCGGAAACCTTGACGTAACCGCTGGAGCCTGGATGACCGCGCCGGTCAAAGACATAACCTATCGCGCCTTTCTGTCCTATAGCCACAGGGACACGAGCGAGGCTGCTTGGTTGCACAAGAAGCTGGAGGAATGGCGTATCGACCGGGACCTGGTGGGCCGGGAGACAACCATCGGCCCGGTGCCCGAGACCCTGCGCCCAATCTTCCGCGACCGCGAGGACTTTGCCGGCGGCCACTCGCTCGAGCAGGCGACCCATGCAGCGCTGGAGGCGTCGGAATTCCTGATCGTGCTGTGTTCGCCCAGTGCGGTGGCCAGCGACTATGTCAACGAAGAGGTCCGCAAGTTCAAAGCCATGGGTCGGGCCGACCGGGTGATCCCGGTGATCATAGCGGGCGAGCCCTATAGCGACACCTTCGAGTGCTTTCCGCCGGCGGTGAAATACACCGTCGACGACTGGGGCCAGATCACCGACACGCCCGCCGAACCGCTGGCGCCCGACTTCCGCGACAGGGGCGACGGCCGCAGGCGGGCGGCCGCCAAGGTGGTCGCCGGCCTGTTGGGGGTGCGCTACGACGAGATCCGGCAGCGGGCCCGGCAGGCCAGAAGCCGGGCCCGGCTGCAGACGACGATCGCCGCCGCCTCGTTCCTGATGGTTACCTTCATGGGCGGGTTCTACTACTGGAAGACGATCCACCTGGCGACCCAGCAGGAGTTGAGCCAGAAACAGTTGGCCAAACTGGAAGGCCTGGTCAAGGACCTGTTGTCGTCGAGTGCGGAGACGGCGGGGAGCCCTGAGCCCGAGACGGCGGAGGATCTGGAAAAGGCACTCAAGTTCGCCCAGCGCCGGGCCAATGCCGGTGACCGGCGCATGGCCCGGGCCCTGATCCAGCTGAGCTGGGGGCGCGTGGTCGAAGCGCAGAAACTGTTCCAGGAGGTGGCCGACGACAAGGCCGCCCGGATCGAAAAGGCCCGGACCTACATCAAGCGCCAGGAGACCGAGACGGCGGCCGCCTTCCGCAACCTGGGCGCGATCGCCCGGCTGGCCGATCCCCGCCGGGCCCGCATGGCCTATGCCCGGGCGCTCGAGTTCGATCCCGATCACCCCGATACGCTCTACTGGCACGGCACGCTGCACCTGCGGGCGGGCGACCTGGGCACGGCGGAGAAATCCCTCACCCGCCTGATGGACGTCGCGACGCTCAAGCGCAACCGTCTGGGCATCTACCGCGCCCACCTGCGCCTGGGCGAAATCGTCAAGGACCGGGGCAATCTCGAGGCCGCCCTCGTCCACCAGCGCCAGGCGATCGCGATAGCCCGCGGGCGCCTGACCGAGCAACCGAAAAACCTCGACCGCCAGCACGAACTGTCGGTGTCGTATGAAAAGGTAGGCGACGTCCAGATGGCGCAGGGCAACCTGGCCGGAGCGCTGCGTAACTACAACAAGGCCCTGGCGATTGCCGAACGGCTGATCGCCACGGACCCGGACAACGCCGGCTGGCAACGCGGCCTGTCGATCAGCCATGAACGGGTCGGCAACATCCAGATTACGCAAGGCGACCTGGAAAGCGCGCTTAAATCCCACCGCGGCGCCCTGGCGATCCGCGAACGGCTGGCAAAGGCCGACCCCAAGAATGCCGGCTGGCAGCGTGGCCTGTCGGTCTCCTTCGAGCGGGTCGGCAATGTGGAAATGCGCCAGGGCAATCTTGAAGGTGCGTTGACACTTTATCACGAGGGCCTGGCGATCACCGAACGCCTGGCAGCGTCGGACCCCAACAACGCCGGCTGGCAGCGCGATCTGTCGGTCTCCCACGGCCGTGTGGGCAGTGCGCTGGCGGCCCAGGGCGACCTGAAGAGCGCGCTCAAATCCTACCGTGACAGCCTCGCGATCGCCGAACGGCTGGCGTCGTCCGACATCGAGAACGCCGGCTGGCAGCGCGACCTGTCGGTGTCATACGAAAAGGTCGGCGACGTGCAGCTGACCCAGAACGATCTTGGCGGCGCGCTCAGCACCTACCGGCGCAGCCTGGCGATCCGCCAGCATCTGGCGGGCTCGGACCCCAAGAATGCCGGTTGGCAGCGCGACCTTGCGGTGTCCTACAACAAGCTCGGCGACGTCCAGGTGGCGCACGGGGCGCACGACGCGGCGCAGAGCGCGTTTGGCCATGCCCACGCGATCATGGAACGGCTGACCGCGTCCGACCCGATGAACGCGGGCTGGCAGCATCACCTGTCGATGTCGCTGGAAAAAATCGGCACCGTGCGCCTCGCCCAGGGCGCCTTCGACCAGGCGCTCGCCGCCTACAGCGGCGGCCTGTCGATCACCCGGAAGCTGGCGTCATCGGACCCGCGCAACGCGTCGTGGCAGCGCGACCTGTCGGTGGCCTTTTCCAATGTGGGCCGGGTGCAGGTGGAACTGGGCGAACACGAGGCCGCCCTCACCGCCTACCGCCACGGCCTCCTGATCATGGAAAAGCTCGCCACCGCCGACCCCGGCAATCCCGGCCTGCAGGTGGACCTGGTGGTCGGCCAGGGCAAGCTCGGCCTGCTGTTCGTGAAAATGAACCGCCGTGAGGAGGCACTGGCGACCTTCCGGGAAGGCCGGGCGATGATCGCGCCGCTGGCGAGGAATGCGGAGCATGGGCGGTGGCAGGATTTCCTGGGGCTGTTTGACCGGGAGATTGCGTCGTTGGGGGGGTGAAGGGGAGAGTCTGGGTTTGGGGGGTGGGCTCAACAGGTGAATGCGGACGTTGCAACTTCTAACCAACAGGTCCCTTAAGTGCCATAAATCGCCGTTCATGGTGTCGTAGAAAAGGTCGGTATTGCTGCGGAGTAAACCTGAGTTTGATGGCTTGCTGATGGCGGTGCTGTCAGACGAATGCAAATCAGTCTCGGCAAGTTCAGTGACGCTGCCCACCTTATACTAGCTTCTCCGGAAAAAGCCTTTTGTTCGTCCGAATCGGATCAAGTAGCAAGTGCCCGGTCTTCGTCGGACATCTCATCGGGCAGATCATCGAAGCTGGCGTAGTTGAGCTGGTAGAGCTGGGCGTAGAGACCGCCGTGCTCGACTAGCGCCTCGTGATCGCCTTCTTCGATCAGGCGACCCTGTTGAAGCACGATGATTCGGTCGGCATTACGGATAGTGGCGAGGCGGTGTGCGATGACCAGCCCGGTGCGTCCCTCCAGCAGCCGTTGCAGCGCTTTCTGGATTTGCATTTCTGTGTAGCTATCGATGTTGGCGGTGGCCTCGTCCAGCACCAGAATTTTCGCATCCGCCACCAGCGCGCGGGCAAAGCTTAGAAGCTGGCGTTGCCCAAGGCTCAGGTTGCTGCCACGCTCTTCCAGCATCGTGTCATAACCCTGTGGCAGAGACTCGATGAATTCATGAGCCCCAACGACTATGGCGGCTTCGACCACTGCCTTGTCATCGGCCCAGTCGGACGCATAGCGGATGTTGTCCCGCACTGTGCCGGTGAACAGGTACGGCTCTTGCAAAACCATCGCGATATGACGCCCAAGGCTCTTCTGCGTGACGTCGCGCACGTCGCGCCCGCCAACCAGAACCGCGCCGGCCTGCACCTCGTAGAACCGGTGTATCAGCGCCATCGAGCTTGATTTGCCGGAGCCTGTCGGACCGACCAGTGCCACCGTCTCACCAGAGTTCACGCGGAAACTGACGTCCTTGAGCACGGGCTGCTCCGGATTGTAACCGAAAGTCACATTGCGGAACTCGACCGAACCGTCGTCGTCGTCCCCAAGCGACGTCGCATTGGGGGCGTCTTCGACATCGACATCAACGTCCAAGACCTCTGTCAGCCGATGGCCAGACGCCATGGCGCGTTGCATCACCGAATATTGTATTGTCAGCGAACGGATCGGGTCAAAGAACCGCTGTATGTAGAACAGGAAGGCCACCATAACGCCGACTTCGATCCGGCCCGACACCACCATCAGGCCACCGGCCACGGCCACCACGGCCATTGCACTGCCGGTTAGCGTGTCAACAATCGGGATCATGATCTGTGCCAGTTTCGAGGCGCGCAGATGGGCCTTGTAAGTGTTGTCGACAAGCTGGCCATAAAGTTCGGCATTCAGGTTTGCACGGTCCATAGCCTGAACGGCACGGACACCGTGAATCGCCTCGGCCAAGGCGCCGTTGGTGATTGAGTTCGCCTCATGGGCGGCCATGAAAGCGGCCCGAGCCCGGGTCAGCCACAAGATGCGAACACCGAACAGTATCGGAATGACCATCAGGATCATCATTGCCAGTTGCCAGTCGAGCCAAAGCATGACAGCTACGATCCCGAACAGGAGCAGCAGGTCGCCTACAGCCAGCACCGAAGTTTCCAGAAATTCCTGCATCGAGTTCACATCGCCTTGCAGGCGCGACATCAGCCGGCCGACCTCGGTTTTGTCCATGAATGAGAGCGACACGCTCTGCAAGTGGCCAAACATTGCGCGCCGAATATCAAACAGGACATTTTCCGCCATACGGCCGGTCACGACCTCTTGCACATGCGAGGCGATGAAATTTATGACGATAACGATGCCGAACATCGTCAGGATTCCAAGTAGCACGCTGGGCGACGCATCCAGCGCCATTCCATTGTCGATCGCATAGCGGATCAAGAGCGGGATTGTCAGCTGCGCACCTGTATAGGTCACCACGGCTGCAACCGAAATCGCCACGTGACGTTTGTAGGGGCGAACGAACTGCCAGATCCGCTGAGCAACCTTGCCATCGAACACCCTTCCGAAGATCTCTTCCTCGATGCGGTCCGATCCGACAACGGCGCGCATGCGCGGGCGTTCATCCTCGTGCGGGTCGCGCGGTTCACCGGATCCTGTCGGGCTCATGGCCCAGGTTCCTTCTTCGTCAGCATTTCGGCAGAGGGACGCATCTGCAAATTGTGCAAGTCGCTGTAGCGCCCTCTCAGCTTCAGTAGTTCTTCGTGGCTGCCCTGTTCAACGATCCGCCCGTGTTCCAAAAACAGGATCCTATCGGCGTGCATCAGGCTGGCCAGCCGATGTGCCACGATCAGCGTCACGCGATTTTTGGCATATTCCTTCAGTGCCGAGCGGATACGTCTTTCCGTCCCGGCATCGATGGCCGCAGTGGAATCGTCGAAAATCAGCACCGCGGGCTCCATCATAAGCGTACGCGCGATCGACAGTCGCTGGCGCTGACCGCCGGACAGCGACACACCGCGCTCGCCGACGATCGTGCCGTACTTACCGGGCAAGCCAAGAACATAGTCATGCAGTTGTGCGGACTCCGCGACACCGCGGATTTGGTACGCCTCGGTGAAAGGATCGGCATAGGCGATGTTGTTTTCGATCGAGGTGGTGAACAAAAAACTGTCCTGCTGGACAACAGCCACGGCCTGACGAACCGACGATAGAGTCGCGTCGCGAATGTCCTGCCCGTCGATGCTGATCGATCCGTGCGTCGGGTCGTAAAAGCGGGGGATCAGGTGCATCAACGTCGATTTTCCGGAACCGGGCGGACCGACAACGCCGATTGTCTCACCCTTGCGCGCCTCAAAGCTGATGCCAGACAGTACATTGCGGGCGATGTTTCCGGCATATGCAAAACTTACATTCTCTAGCTTTAGCGTGCCGTCGGTGATCTCCAGATCCCGCGCGCCCGGAGGGTCGTCGACTTCGACTTCGTGATCGATCAGAGCAAACAGGCGCGACCCACAAGTTGAGGCGCGGGCGTACCCGTTCACCATCATGCCGAGCTGGCGCACTGGCATCTGCAGGATCGTCATAAAGGTCAGGAAAGTGGCAAGAGTGCCTAGCGTGATCTCGCCTGACGCCACCTTCCGCCCGCCAAAAAACAGAACCAGTCCCATGGCGGCAAAGAATGCCAGCGTCATCGCAGAAGTGTTTTTAACCCGTATCTCGATCCTTTCATGGCTGAGTTCCAACGCTGATTTGGACGCGACCTCAAACTTTTCCATTTCGTGCCCGGATGAGGCAAACGCCCGCACCACACGAATACCGGCCAGGTTTTCTTCCATCACCTGACTAAGAACGCCCAGCCGTTCCTGCAGGACCAGCCAGGTCCGGCGCAGCGCCAGCCGCATGACTGTGCTGCGCCATCCCGCGAAAGGTACGAATGACAATGCCAGAAGGCCAAGAACCAAGTTGGTCGACAATAACAGGGTTGCCCCAATCCCAATCAACAACCCCAGCAGCACAGAGCGTACCAGCGCGGTCGAAAAATACATCCGCACGCCTTCCAAATCCAGCATGCCGACCGTGATCAGATCACCCGAATGGGTCCGGTCGTGGAATGAAAAAGGCAAGCTCTGGATTTTTTCATAAACGGTATTGCGGATATCGCGCGCCAGCGAATGCCCGACAGATTCCGCAGTGTAGTTCTGGATTAGTGTGAATATACCGCGTCCGACGCTTACCAAAAACAACAGCAGTGCAATCCAGTAGAGCGTTTCGGGTTCGGCCTTTGCCGCAGCCACCGCCTGGGTCTGGTCCACCGCGCGCCCCAGAATTACAGGGATCGACAACTGCATCAGGGCGGCCGCCACGGTTGCCGCCAATGCCAGCCCGGCCTGGACGGGGTATCGGAATGCCATCCGCGTTATACGTGCCACGGCGTCGAGGCCCTGCTGTCGGTCAACAGAGCTTGTACGACGAAACATCCGATTGGAATCAGTCTCGGTACTGGATTGCATATTCTTATTCAGTTTTATTGCCGACGCGACTGGACCGTCGCGGTATCTTTAAGCGCCCGACTAATAGTCTAGTTTCTAAAAGAATGGCAATGTGTGATCGAGCAGTAAGTTCGACGCCGCCCGCGGATATCTAGCCGTCTGCAAAAAGGTTTGAAGGGCCACGAAGGTGCTGACAGACCAACGCGAACCGGTCTCACGAAAAGACGGCGAGCGAGAAAGCCGGGGGAAGACTGAAAACTCAACAAAAATACCGTTCCAAAATGAGCGCCCCGGATTTGCTTCAACGTTCAAGGTAACACCAAGGCAAAAATTCCTCAATCCTGTTGATCTTGTGATCTGCAATACGGCTCAGCACTTTAGTGAGCCAAACCTAGGGATCAACGCCATTAAGCTCAAATGTCTGCTTTTGGGATAAAACAGCCGTAGACTTCCTGTAACTAATCGGCGTCATGGTTGCGAAGGCGCACAGGATTCTCGTCGTCAAAATTCCAATCCACACGTTAAAAACTCCGATATATTACGCCACAGTTAGAACACACAACCTCACACAGGCAGCAAACCATGACCTGGACCAACGACAAACTGCACGCCTTGCGCGCCAAATTCGCCGATGACGCTGGCGGCGAGATGCATGATCCGCATTTTCGCGAGGTGGCCTCGTTCATCTTTGGCGAAGGTGGCCACAGGTCGGCACCCTATGCCGGGCGGTCGACGTTTCTCGATGCACCCGCACGGGAGCTCGACCAGTTGGCCGCCGACACGCCGCAGGTGGCGATCGTCGTCGTGCCGATGGACCTGGCGGTGACCAACCGCAACGGTTCGCGGTTCGGGCCGCGGGCGATGCGGGCAGTGGAGCGGATCGGGCCTTACAACGAAGGGCTTCGGGTGGCGCCGGTGCACGAGATGGACGTGGTCGATGCCGGCGACGTGCCGTTCTCGAGCCGCTTCGACCTTGCGCAGTCGCACACGGAGATCGAGGCATGCATCTCGACCATAGTCGGGCTGGGCGCGCTGCCGCTTTCGGTCGGCGGCGATCATTCGATCAGCCATCCGATCCTGCGGGCGGTGGGGGCCGAGCGGCCGGTGGGCCTGGTGCACATTGATGCCCATTGCGACACCGGCGGGCCGTTCGACGGCGAACGCTTCCATCACGGCGGACCCTTCCGCAATGCGGTGCTGGACGGGGTGCTCGACCCGGAGCGGACCATCCAGTTGGGGATTCGCGGGTCGACGGAGTTCATCTGGGAGTTTTCCACCCTGTCGGGCATGACGGTGGTCCATGCCCACGAGTTCAGCCGGCGCGGTCTCGACGACATCATTGCCCAGACGCTCGACGTGGTGGGCGACGGGTCGACTTATATCTCGTTCGATGTGGACAGCCTGGATCCGGCCTTCGCACCGGGCACCGGCACGCCGGAGGCCGCAGGCCTGACCCCGCGTGAAGTCGTCCACCTGCTGCGCGGGCTCAAAGGCATCGACATTGTCGGCGGCGACGTGGTCGAAGTGGCGCCGGCCTACGACCCGACCACCAACACGGCGATGAACGGGGCACAGGTGCTGTTCGAGATCTTGAGCCTGATGCGCTTCAGCCCGTCCCTGCCGCGCAAGGGGTAGAGCGGTTGGCCCGCCGCGGCCCGGCGCCAAACCACTTCTCGTCACACCGGCGAAGGCCGGTGTTCAGAACAACCATTGCCAGGCTCTGCGTTGTAGCTCTGGATTGCGGTTTTCACCGCAATGACGCAAGGGGTCACGAAGATGATAGTTTTTGGCGGGAGGTTCTTGATCCGGCGGCGTCCCGGAGCCCGTCATGAATTCAGCAGCATGCCCGACTGGGTGACCGGCAGGCCGAGCTTCAGTTCCTGCAGGATGGCCCAGAACAGGGCGCCGTCGGAGGCGACCAGCGGCTTGCCGGCGATGCCCTCGACCGCCTCAACCACGGGCAGCGTGCGGAAGCCCGAGCCGGTCTGGACGATGGCGTCGGCGTCAGGCGCCGCCTCGTGGGCCAGGATGCAGGCGCGCGCGACATCGGCTGCCGGGTAGTCCCAGTGGGTGGCGGCCTCGACTTCTTTCATTTCGTCAAGCGATGAATAGAGGCCCTGGTCGACCAGGTTGCCCGCCGCCAGCACCTCGAAGCCCGCCTGCTCCAGGAACCGGTTGATGCCGGCCTTCCAGTCTTCCCGGTAGTAACCGTTGGCCACCGTGATGCGTTTGGCGCCGATCGACTTCAGCGCATTGACGATGCACAGGCCGGCCATCAGGAACGGCACGCCGACGCGCGTCGAGATCTCATCGGTCATGCGTTTGATGTCGTCGGGCGAAGTGCCGCCGGCATGGACCCAGTTGGTGCCGATCTGGCCGACCACATCGCACTTGGAGTCCGCAAGCGCCTGGGCTGCCTCCTCCTGGAGATGGAAGTTCTTCGACCGCTGAGCAAGCTCGTATTCGTAGGCCGGAATGTGCAGGACCCGCTGCATGGCGCCGACCCCTTGGGGCACTACGGTCAGGAACTGCTGGACGACGTCGTCCCAGCAGCTGGGCGTGGTGGTGAAGCCGACCCGGGCCAGGTGTCTGGGTTTCCAGTGATCGCGGTCTGCCATGGTGTTGACGCTCCGGGGACGTTTGCCAGCCGCAACAGTTTCACCGCGCAACGGCGGCCGCAACTGAAAATTCTTCACCCCTGGAACAGCCGGGTTTGACCGGCGGCGGGCTTTGGGTATCATCTCAACAGGCTGACGGCATACAGGGAGAATGGACAATGCGCGTTGTGGGGTTTCTGGGTGCTGCCGTGATCGCAGCGATGATGACGATGGGTCCGGCGATGGCCGGGGAACGCGAGGACATAGAAGCCGCGTGCAAGACGCAAGCGTTCCTGCCGGGCAGCAGCTGCGGCTGTCTGGCCGACCGGGCGATGAAGGAATTCAACGAGAACCAACGCGGCTGGCTGGTCGCGTCGGTGCAGAAGGACCAGAGCGAGGCAACCAGGCTGCAGGGGGTCATGAAACCCAATGAACTGGCCCAGCTCGGCATGTTCATGGTCACCGTGCCGCAACAGTGCCAGTAACCCCTGGGCGCTGCCCGGAACCAGACTTGAAGGACACCTGTCATGCTGCCACGCCGGCGCTATCACCCTGACGACCATTTTTCGATCGGGGTGCCGATCAAACACAGCCATGGGCTCGCCTGCGGCGAGATGCTGTTCATCGGCGGACAGGTTGATCTCGACGACAACACCCGTCCGACCAGACCAGGCGATCTCCTTGCCCAGACCCGGATCTGCATGGAGGGCGTGGACCGTGTCCTGACGGGCCTCGAGGCGGAGATGAGCGACCTCGTCAGCCTGAGGGCGTTTTACGTGCTCGATGACGACGGTGCCGCGAATGGCAACGTCGAGCAACAGATCCTCCAGGCCATGGCGGCGCTGATCCCGGCGGACGGGCGGCCGGGTCCGACGGTCTCGCTGGTGCCGCTCGACGGGCTGGTCTACGAGGATATGCTGATTGAGATCGAGGGCATCGCCATGCGCGGCCACAACGGCGAACGGCTGGCACGGACTGCTGCCTGGATCCCCGATGGCGCCGCCCTGCCTGCAGCGTTCAGCCAGGCCTTGCGCTGCGGCGAGATGATCTTCACCAGCGCCCAGACGGCGCTTTCCGGCGACGGTAAGGCCGGCGGCATCGCCTTCCCGCACAAGTTGGCCGACCAGAGCCGGGTCACACTCGGCAAGCTCGACCGGCTGCTGCGCCAGCTCGGTGCCGACCTGCACGATGCCGTCAAAGCAAATGTGTTCAACGTGGAACCGGGTGTCATGGAAGACTGGAAGACGGCCGCCCTTGCGCGCGCGGGCTTCTACCAGGAACCGGGGCCTGCCGCCACCGGCATCTCCGTGCGCCGGCTGGCCCACGACGGGCTGATGGTGCGCGCGGATGTCTTTGCCATGCGCGGTCTCGACGGCGCGCGGCTGCACCGCAAGGGCGTCTGGCCGACCGGACACTGGGACTGGCCGGTTCACCTGCCCTACCGCCACGGGCTGCAGGTCGGCGACATGATCTTTCTCGGCGGCCAGGTTTCGCTGACGGCCGATGCTGCAGTTATCGATCCGGGCAACATGGCGGCCCAGACCCACACGGCGATGCAGAACATCGACAAGGTGCTGGCCGAACTGGGCCTTGGGCCCGAGCACATCGTGCGCGTCAACACTTTCTATGCCGGCGCCACGGGGGCTGAGCTTTTTCATGAAAACGTCGCGATCCGGTCCGGCTACTACCGCGAGCCGTGGCCGGTCTCGACCGGCGTGCCGGTGCCCTATCTCGCCTATGAGGACATGGTGATCGAGATCGACGTCATTGCGATGGTGTAGATCAGATACGGCTTATACCAACGGTGCCTACTATTGATCCGTTTCATGGGTTATCCTTGCTCATCCGGGCAGGCGCGGCGCGAAGGGCGATACGGTGTATCGGTCGAGCGCCGCAACGCCCCCGGTGGGCAGGGATAACCCACCGCAGGCCGGACGATTTTGGCCTCCGGGCGCCGTTGGTATTAATGTGGCCTGCCCGAGGCAGATATCGGATGATTGCTTTCAGGCGCCGAGGGTGCTGCACCGGGGTCGTCGCCGCTTTCGTCGAGCAGCCTTCTGGCGAGACGCTCTATCATTCGCACCGTCTTGGGGTCGCGCTGGCGGAAGACCGGGTTGCCGTCCGAATTGAGGGTGCGTTGCGCATCCCATTTCACCACCTGCTCGCGGGTCTGCTTGTCGGCAACCACGAGAACAGTCAGACGCCGCAATACAACCGGATCGACGATGGCATCGCCAAAGGTGCCCATCACGCTCGCCAGAATGTGCTCGCAGCAGAACCGCACGCTCAGGAGGGTTCTGGCCTGGATGTCGGACATCCATTCCGGCGCCGGCCGCCCGAGCATGGAGCGCACGACGATCTGCTGGCCGACCGTGATGCTGCCGGGCTGTCCGCCGAGCGGCTCCAGGATCTGCCGCAGGCTTTGCCCGCGCCGGGCGGGGGGGCCGGCTTCGCCGGAGACCGCGGTCTGCGGCGCGGCTTTCGCGGACTGATTGGCGGGTGGTGCCGCCTTGAACGCCTTGTGCACGGATTTTGGCTTGGCGACCTTCTTCACCGCGACCGGTGCCGGCACATCGGCAACCGGCGGCCAGGTGCGCGAGGCGTCCAGGGGGTCGGCTGCGCCGGTCACGGCGGTCTCGCGGGGCTTCGGTTTTTCCATCGGAAGCGGGCGTTCCTGTGTGCCGGGCCGCGGTACCTCGCGCCGCTGCGCTTCGCGCCGGAGTTTCTCGGCCGCAGGAACGACAAAGGAGAAGCGGTTCGCGCCGGCCTTGCTTTTTGCCTGCCGGGGATCCTTCTTCCTGGGCTTCGGGCGTTCTGCGGCCTTCGGATTCGGGCGATGGGCAACGTTGACGTCGTGGCCGAGGTCGCCGGGATCCTTGAAACGTACGCGCGACAGCCCATCCGGATCCTGAGACAACCCCGCCGGTTCCCGCCGCCCGTCGGCTGCAAAACCGGGTTCGGAAAAGGCCGGGTCCCGGAATTCGGCGGAAGCCCGGCTGGAAGATTCCACCGGACCGCGCCAGCGATAACGCCACCACATGGCCGCGCCCCACAGGAGCACCGCGACCAGACATGCCAAAAACCCAACGAAAATTGTCGTACTCATACCTTGTCCCGACGTCACCCCCGCGAAAGGCCAACCCATGCGCCGCTGTCCCATTGTACTATAGCGCGCGCGAACCGTGAAGGCCGGGGAGCGGAGATCGGCAACATGGTTAATTTCGGTTAATCATACCCACGGTGCCCGGCGGCAACCGGTCCGGCAACAAACGGCGCTTCGATGGGCCTCGACCCTTGATTTAGCGGCGTGGCGTTCAGGTCTCTTCTTGGTAATGGGCGAAGGATGCCCTGTTGCGGCCGAGGATGTACCGGGCGGCTTCGACCGGCTCGAACCGGGCGGCCTCGGCGGGCGCCAACGCGCGCGGGTCGATGACGGCGCGCGGGCTGGGATCGTGGAACATGGCGATGGAATAGCGGCCGCTGCCAGTGGTGTTGCGGACCCTGTGACGGGTCGACGGCAGCCGCATGTTGCTCCAGCGTTCAAGCAGATCGCCGATGTTGACGACGAGCGTGCCGGGCAGCGGCGGCGCGGCGATCCAGTCGCCGGTCCTCGTCAGCACTTCCAGCCCGGCGGTTTCCTGGAGCAGGAGCGTGATGCAGCCGAAGTCGGAATGGGGTGCGACGCCGAACTGGTTTTCGGGCGCGCCGGGTGGTGGCGGCGGATAGTGGATGAGCTGCCCGCGGAGCATGGAGCGGCGGTAGTGCGGCACAAAAAAATCCGCAGGCGCGCCCAGGCTGGCGGCAATGCCCTGGAGAACCAGGTTGCCGGCATCGTGGACCGCCGCGTGATAGGCCATCACGCACGGCTTGAAGTCTTCAGGTTCGCGCGGCCACCGGTTGGGACCGCACATGGCGGCGCCGGCCAGCAGGTCGGGATCGTCGGGCGCCAGTTCCCGCCCCCAGAAGAAGACTTCCTTCAAGTCGGTATGTTCGGCGCCGCGCATGCGGGCCTCGCCCGGCCCCAGATAACCCCGGTTGACCTGGTTGATGGCGATCTGCCTTTTCTGGACATCGGCAAGCGCGAAGAAGCGCCGGCTCACAGCGCGCAGATCTTCGACCGCGCGGTCGGGAATGCCGTGCCCGCTGACATAAAAGAAGCCACTCAGACGGGTGGCGGCACGGATCTCGCCGGCAACCGCCCGCAGGCCCGCCGCCGATCCGGCCGCGAGCGCGGAGATGTCTATGACCGGCAGTTCGCGGCTGTCCGCTGGCGTCTGTTGAGACATGACGACGGTTCCCGACCTCTGGTTACGCCCGGCAGGATAAAGCACAACATGAAAGGCACGCCATCAAATTTCGCTTGCAGGTGCCGGCCGGCCCTATAGTCTTGCCCGGTCAGGGGTAGCATCGGTAGCCGGAACGCCCGCTTTTACAGAATCCGGCTCGAGTGAGGGGCAATGTCCCAGCGTTTCAGCGGCAATGTCATGGCGTTCGTCGCCATGATTTTCTGGGCGACGACGTTTCCGGGCACCGTGGAACTGCTCGACAGCTGGCACCCGCTGCTGCTGACCCCCATGCGGGTCGGGATCGCGGCGGTCTTCCTGGTCTATTTCCTGCTGCTGACGGGCGGTGCGGGAGATTTTCACCGGGCGCCCTGGGGCCGCATCTGGTGGCTGGGCGGCGGCATTCTGGCGTTGTCGAACGTCCTGTTCGTCTGGGGCCAGAGCAACACCGGTCCGGTGACCGCGGCGATCCTGTTGTCGACGATGCCGGTGATCTCGGCCGTCATCGGGTTTTTCACCAGGAACGAAAGGATCACGGCGCCGATCGCCGCCGGAGTCGTGTTGGCGGTGGTCGGCGGCTATTTCGCAAGCCTGGAGCCGGGCGCGGGCCTGCTGTCGGTGAACATCCGCGGCGGCGAACCGGTACTGTTCACCGCCGTCGTCCTGTTCGTGTGGTATTCGCGCGAGACCTCGGAAAAGCTTGCCGGCATTTCCGTGGTCGCCCAGTCGGCCTTCACCTTCGTCACCGCCACCGTCACCGGCAGCCTGTTCGCGGTTGCAGCGCTTGCGTCCGGACTGGTCGAGCCGGCCGTCGATTTCACCTTGCGCTCGGTCGGCCTGATGATCTGGATCGGCGGGCTCGGGGTCGGGCTTGCTACCGCGCTGTGGTTCGGCTCGGCCCGGCGCCTGGGCGTGACGATCACGTCGATGCACCACAACCTGGTGCCGTTCTACGTCATGATCATGGCGGCTGCCGTCGGCGCCCCGGTCTACCCGACGCAGATCCTGGGCGGCGTGCTGGTCATCGCCGGCGCCCTGCTGGCACAACTGCCGTTCGATACCTGGCTGCTGCGGTTAAGGCGGGAAGCGGTTTGAGGGGGGCTTGGTAGTTTGGGGGGTGATTTCAACCGATCGCTGCACCGTGCACCAATTTCAGCTCAGCGGGACAAAGCGGTCATTGATACTGACGAAGCATGCTTCTCACGATACATGGTCATCTGAACTCCCCCTTCGTATCACTGTAAATTGCTCGTGCTAGCTGGTTTCAAGCGCCCTCTTCAAAGCCGCGGGCGAAATGAGAACACCGAATTCCTTGCACCAGATCACCACGCTTTTTGGAGTGCTCATGTCGATACCAGCCGGAATGGCGTAAATTTGACTGCCTTTGAAAGCCCGCAACCGGCCGAGGTCGGTCTTTTGACTGGACTCAAAGTCGCCGGCACTTTTCACCTCATCGGTTTCCAGCAGATAAACGTGGAAGCGCGGGCCTGGACCGACCTCGAAGTCATCATGCAGAAAGACGACCGCTTTACCCTGTGGCTCGCGGAACAGGGTGACGGCGCCCAAGCCCCAATGAACCGGATCGGACGGATTGACGTCAATGAACCGGCCACTGCTCAATTTCATTCGTGCAGATGACCCGTCGAGTTGTTCAGTGGCCACGTCGCGAAGAAACCAGTACGGATAAACAAAGATGCCAACTGCGAAACCTATTGCAAGGCCGAACATTGTGCCGGCCATCAGACCGATAATTATTCTCTTCATATCGATTCTCCCACTTGAGGAATGATCAGAGCGCAGGCCCAGGAACGGGGAAGTCGCCGACTGCGGCCCTTCTCATTTACGCAGGATCTGCGTATGGCAAATTGTTACCGGAGCACTTGCAAACGGACTAATATCGATGGTTGATGAAATTGATAGCCCACGGCTATCGCGCATGATGTTATGCAATCTGTCGTTCAGCAGAATTGATTCCGCCCACCGCAACGTTGATCCGCCATTATGACCCATTCTCCCATCCCGATAGAAACCTCGCTCGCAGACAGATTGTCTGCCTATGCGCAAAGCCTCAAAGACGGCCAGCCGGAATTCGCCGAGGTTTATGACAAAATGGTTGAGCGTTTGATCGCCGCTGGGACCGGGGCAAATGTCTTGAGAGCCGGAGACCGGATGCCAGGATTCCGGTTGCCCGACGATGCTGGCAGATTGGTAAGTATGGACGGCCTGCTGGACGAAGGTCCTCTGGTCATCAGCCTCAACCGCGGACATTGGTGCACATTTTGCCGGATTGAACTTGAGAGCCTCGCTCAGCTTCATGCTCAGGTCAATAAGCGGGGCGGCAACATCATCGCCGTTACGCCGGAGCGCCAAGCATATGCGCGCAAGTTGAAACAACAGTGTCAGCTGCCCTTTGCAATCCTTAGCGATATCGACAATGCCTATGCATTGTCATTAGGTCTGGTTGTCTGGTGCGATGCCGAGGTCCGCTCGATGTACAAGCGACTTGGATATGAACTTAGCGAATTTCATGGCAACGATGGCTGGATGGTACCGATCCCGGCAACATTTGTCGTCGGTCCCGATGGCACGGTCCTGGCCAGTTTTGCCGATGCAGATTTCCGGCAACGAATGGATCAGGACGACATACTGAGACTCATGTAAACTTGGCTTGTTGCGGCCACTCAGCGGTTCGTAGCAAATTCATCAATCCCGACAAGGCCGGCGATCTTTGACGGCCAGCGACGGAATAGATCCGGATCGTGCGTGCAATTTTGCTGGCAAACGCGATCTTGCGCAGTTTGTCACTGACACGAGTACTTGCCGGTAACAGCCCGACGCCTAGTCCGGCCTCTATCAGGCGGATCGCGTCCCGGTCGCTGGTGACTTCACAGCACCGGGTGGCATCGACCCCGCCAGCGTCCAGCAGAATTTGCGTTTCGCTCCACAATTCGCAGAAAGGCCGCGCGATCACCTGTTCGTCGGCCAGGTCACCCGGTTCAACGGACTCTAGTTCAGCAAACCTGTGCTGTTGGTTGACGACGACACGGAAGTCCTCGACGAACAAAGGCCAGGAATCAAGTCGCTCCCATGAGCCATCGATCGGTCCGGCCAGTGCGATCTCGGTTTCGCCGGCACGCAATTGATCGAGGATTTCATCGGCAGACCCCCGCCGACATGAAAGCTGGACATGCGTAAAAGCGCGCTCGAGTTCGCTGAAGGCATTCGCCACAAGATCAAAATCGGCCGTTCGCGACAGGCCTATACGGACCGATGCACTGTCGCCCTTTTTGTACGAGTCCGCCTGGAATTTGGCGGCAAGGGCGCTGTCATAGCTTTGAGTCAGCGGCGGTAGCATTGCCCTGCCAAGATTGGTCAGATGGCTGCTCGCCCGTTCACGGCGAAACAGTTCGCCACCCAGTTCTGCTTCCAGGTTCTTGATGGCTCGGGTGAGTGATGGTTGTGCAACGTTGCATTCCTCTGCCGCACGCGTGAAATTCAACGTCCGCGCGACAGCTATAAAATATCGAATTTGGTGCATTTCCATTGTGAATCACCGTCTGCATGGACCAACCCAGCACACAGCCGGGTTCGCCTGTCACCGGCGAAAGACTATACCTGTTGCCGGGCAATGAGAAGCGCCGGCTGTTTCCTATGAGTGAAAGCCGCCGCACAGACTTCACTGCGCGGCGGTATGTTGGTGCTTAAAGTGCCGGGTTTATTTATCAAAACCGGCCAACCCCAGGAAATTGTAGGAGCCAGGCCCAGATAGCGTGGCGGCCTTGACCTTGTATTCTTTGTCGAATGTCAGCGAACCTGAACCGGAAATGTCGAACTTCGACAAGGAGAAGGTCTGATACGCGCCAAGCACGTACATGAACTGGCCGCCGGTGCTCAGATACATGTCCTTGGTGTCGCCAGCCGGAGTGCCGGCTTTGCGCGACGCGTAGACTGTATCATCGCCAGCACCGACTTTTGACACCATTCCCAAGGGATTGACATTGAACTCTGAAATTAGGTTGCCACCGAAGCTTGACACATAAAGCTTTGTGCCGTCGGCACTAGTGATGGTCCAGCAGGCCTCGTCGATATCGGCGCCCTGACCGGTGCCAAAATTGGCGACCTTCTTCACATCGCCGTCGCTGTCGTCAAGTACCGTCAGACTGTGGTCACGCTTTTCCGACACCAGGTTGAAGTTTGACACAAACAGTTTGTCGTTGTGCTTGTCCCAGCTGAAACCGATGCTGCCGGCAATGCCTTGCTCTTCGAAGAAGCGTTCCTTGCTCACATTACCCGTGGTTCGATCGAAGTCATAGACGTACACCCGGCTCGGTTTCTGGTTGGTTGGTGTCTTGGTTCCAAAGTGGGCGATGCCCCAAGTCGAAACTGCCAGTTTGGTCCCGTCATGGTTAAAGGCAACTGTGGTCGGCCCACCATTCGTTCCCGGATAGGTGTCGAGCACTTTTTCCGGTGACAAGGTACCGGCCGCACCATTGAACGAGAACAGATGGATGTTGCGGTCAGTCAGCACCATTTCATGGCCGCCACCGTCGGCGTGGAAATCGGCGTCCGGATACATTTCGATAGGACCTTCTCCGGCGCCACCTTTTTGTGCATTCGGGTTGTTCCATTGATTTCCAACCACGACCCAATAGTCGTCGCTGCCAGAAGCCTTTCGATGATATGTGATGCTGACTGGTCTTGTGCCGCCGGATGCAACGTTTGCCTTACGGACCAGGCCGCCGTCCATGCGGTCGAGCGCGAATATCGAGACGGTGTTGCCGCCGGCGTTAACAGCCAGCAGGTGATTGCCGATGATCTGGACGGCGCCCTGGGAGTCGAAGTCACCGGCAGCATCACCGCCAGCGGCGCGGTTGGCTCCACCAAGCGATCCCGTAAAATAGGCCGCCTGTTCTCCGATGGTGCCATCATCATGGCGCTCAAATGAAATGACCTGATTCGTCGTCTCGCCGTTGAGCGTGGTGTAGAGATATCCCTTGACCTCTTTGGCGAAAGCCGCCGACGTCATCAAGGAAGTAATCATAACTGCATATAGCGTCGTTCTCATAACCGTCTCCTACTTTGGTTTGACGCAAGTCGTCTTGCGTCTGTTCAAAGCCTAGAAACAGCTGGACACTCACTCCAATATCGATTGGTGATTGAATTGATAGCGTTCGGCTATGATGGTGAAGCGGTCGCATCAGGCTCCGGTGCGCCGATAGATCAATGTAACTTTGGTGCGCCGGAGAGACTGGGTTCCGAAGGACGATGCATCTAACCCAATGATTGATATCCTGTTCGACATGAGGCGGCATACTGTCTGGTCGTATGGCGTTGTCCTCCAGCACGACGGCCTGCAATCGATACTGCCACGAACAGGAATCGCGGGCGCATGAATTCTGAAAGTTCATTTTTGATTATGAAGTGGACGTTGACAGGGGAGTAGGCTCACTTCCGCTAAGGGCCGAGAGCGTCGGTCATGTTCGCCGGGTCATTGAGCACTGCGAATGGCGGCAGCGAGCCCTTTTTGTCACTCGCTGCACATTATACGAATGTCGGGTTTTTCCTAGATACGGCATTTAGGGCGCGGAAGAAGAGTGCTCATCATTAGGATTTCCATTTTTAAGATCTCGCAGCCCTATTCATGTTCTCGCAAGAGCACCCTACCGGGTTGCTGTGCCGCAAAATTCATGGCTGACTTAAATCCTATCCGACACGCAAAGAAGGGTTCTGACAATGTTGCGCGCAAATACCCAACGGGTGCTGAAGGACCTGTATCATCTCCGATCAATCGGCAGCTACAAAACCGGAGTGCATCGGCCAACACTGTCGGCGGACGATATGATCGCGCGCAAGTGGCTCGCCGATCAGTTGCTCGCAATCGGGCACAAGACCACGATCGACGGCATTGCGAACGTCTATGGCCGTGCGCCTGCGGACGGTCCAATTGTGCTGGCCGGCAGTCATATCGAAAGCCAAAATCATGCTGGCTGGTTGGATGGCGCATTGGGCGTTGTTTATGCACTGGAGGCCGCGCGTGTCGCCAAAGAAACAGGTATTTCTGGCGGTGTCGATGTCATTGCCTTCGCGGATGAAGAGGGTCATTTCAGCGGTGCATCCTTTCTGGGTTCCGAAAGCTTCGCAGGCGATGTTTCAGAAGGCGTCATGGACGGGTCGGTCTGCCGTTCGGGCCGAGGGCGCTTGCGTGACCTGTTAGCCGACGCGGGGCTTGCGGGTCGCGAACGCGTAAAGATCGACACCGACCGGTACAAGGCTTTTTTTGAGGCCCATATCGAACAAGGTCAAACTCTGGAAACAGAGGACCTGAAAATTGGTGTCGTCACGTCGATTGTGGCGATCTGGCAATACCGGATCACATTCACCGGCATTCAGAACCACGCAGGCACAACCAAGATGGCCATCCGCCGTGATGCGGGTAAGGCCCTGATGGGTCTTTGGCACCGGATCGAGGAAGAGTTTCCCGAAATCTCCGGGCCGCACAGTGTGTGGACGGTTGGGCGCGTGACGCTCTCTCCGGGCCAGCCGTCGATCATCCCCGGCGGTGCAGAGATGATTGTCCAGTTTCGCGATGCCGAACCGGCTACGTTGGATCGTCTAAAGGCAAAACTGTACGAACTGGTCAAGGAGGCGGGCGAAGGTCCCTGCACGGCAACGATCGAAGCCATGGGCGAAAGCAAGCCCGCCCATATGTCCAAGGCGCTTCAATCAACCCTGATTGATGCGGCCAAGGTCCATGCTCCCGAAAAGTGGTCAGTCATGCCGTCAGGTGCCGGTCACGACGCCCAAGTGATTGCACCGTTGATACCCTCGGCGATGATGTTCGTACCCTCAATCGGGGGCATTAGTCACCACTGGACAGAGAACACGTCCGACGAAGACATAGCCATGGGTGCGCAAGTCTTCGTCGATGCGATAGGCCGTGTGATGTCGGGTGGCTGATCGGAATCTTTGAGACGGGACTCGTAACCCCGTTATTCGGCATATTTGGTGGTCGTGTGCTCTCGGCCAAACCGGGCGTCACCAGCTTGTTCAAGTCATAACATTACGAAAACACCAACCGTCTGCTCCGACAATATCTACCTCGTGGAACCGACTTGTCAGCGCATTCCCAGGCAAAGCTGAGTGCAATCGCAAGACAACTAAACGACCGACCACGCAAGACCTTGCAATATCAGACCCCAGCTGAGAAGTTTGCGGAATGTGTTGCGTCGATCAGTTGAATCCACCGCCGAAAGCACGCTTTTTCGCGAGGCTGGAGCGACGGAGAACAGCATAGCAGAACCTATCAACCTGGACGGACGCGGTAGCTCGGCAGCCACCCACAACCACCCCGCCTACCCCGGCACCGCGCCGAAGCCTGATCCTCCGGCTTCAAACGATCCCGGCCCGGCGCACAGGCCTTGATGTGCATCAAGGCCTGTGCGCCGGGATTTCTCCAATGTGGCCGCCAGTGCAAAAACGCGAGGTGGTCATGTACAAGAACATCCTGGTTCCCATCGATCTGGCCCAACCGGCCGGCGGCAGCGAAGCCGTGGCGCTTGCAGGCCGGCTGTGTGAAAGCAGCGATGCCAAGATCAGGCTGCTGTATGTCATTCCCGAAGTCCCCAAATTCGTCACCGCGGAGCTTCCAAGCGACAGCTACGACAAAGCCCGCGCGTTTGCCGAAGCCGGCCTGAGGCGGTTTGCCGATCAGGGCAACCTGCCGCCGGAGGTCGAGAAGATCGTGCGGGTCGGCCACCCCTATCCGGAGATTCTGGCGATTGCCAAAGACAGCGGCACTGACCTGATCATCGTGGCATCGCACAAGCCGGGCCTGGGCGACTATTTTCTGGGCTCGGTCGCCGCCAAGGTCGTGCGCCACGCCCAATGTTCGGTGCTGGTGCAGCGGTGACGCCTGTGCCCGGTCAGGCAAGCGCCATGACATCGATCGAAATCCGGGCGCCGGTGCCGTGCAACCGGGCGACGGGCAGGCCGGTGGAGGCCGGTCCGGGGCTTGCGTAATAGCCGTGGCGGACGGTCATGTTGCCGTGCAGTTCTTCCGGCGTGGCGCCACCCACATAATGCGCCGTCAGCTTGGCGACATTGCTGAAAGCCATGCCCTGGCCGACAAGCGCGGCCTCGATGTCGCGCATCATTGCCGCGGTCTGACCGACCAGCCCCAATGACGGATCGCCGCACGAGGCGCTGACCCAGAGGAATGTCCCCGACCGCCTGCAATAGGCCGCGACGGATGCCGTGCCTGAGGATATAACATCGAGCGTGCATTGCATGCCGGCCACGAAAGTCAGGTCCCCGGCCAGAACACCGGCAGAGGACCGGGCCGCCGATGTGATGACGGCGGCGTTGCAGTCGGTAATCAGGCCGCTGTCTTCAAGGCCCGACAATTGCTGCCCGGGCGCTTCATCGGGTTCGTCATCGGCAGACAGAAACCAGTGATCGGAAAGCAGGTTGGACGCCGACAGGCCGTAACCGCCGAGCAGCGACTGAAGCGCCCGGGTGCTGCGCGCGCCCGACAGGGGTCCGGATCCGGAACCCGGAACATGGCACTGTGCCCACACCAGGCCGCCGCCTTCGACGGCTTCGACGTTCACGCCGGCTTCGGCATCGCCTGCCGTGGCCAGGCGTCGGATGTCCGGCCCGAAGAAGACATCGACCTCGATCATCATGCCGTCATAATAGAAATGGGGAACCGCAACCGGGACCAGAAGCGGCACCGCACCGAAACGCTGGCGCAGGACTGCCACCATGGCGTCGGCCGCGCCGGGCCGGTCTGCCACATGATAGACGACCAACTTGGCAATTGCGGACCGGTCCATGCCGCCCCGTTGGGTGATCTGGTCGATGTAATCGCAGACACTGGCCGTCTGCGCGACAAGATCTCCGCTGAACAGAACCTGTCCCTGCGCGTCGAGCGGGCACTGTCCGCAGCTCCAGGCAAGATCCCCGTGCCGCACCAGTTGCGACACCGGCACATCCACCTGCATCGACCACGTATCAAAGGGGACTACTGTCCGACCTGCCATAGCTGCCGCCCCAATCGTTCGGTTGACCGGGACGCAGGATGCCTGAAGCCGGCGCCATAATCACCTAGTTTTTAATGAGAACGATTTGCATTTGCATTGACAGACACCCCCCCGGGCGATATTGAAGCCTGATGAACAAATGTGTTCCCTGTTGCTTCTGGAGTTTCGGATGAGTTTGCGCGGACGTCTTTTTGCCGTGATGCTGGTCGTCACCGTCGCGTGTCTGCCGTCAGGCGCACATGCCAAGAAATTCAAGGCGATAACAACCTTTACGGTGATCGCCGATATCGCCCGCAATGTCGCGGGCGACGCCGCCGTGGTCGAGTCCATCACCAAGCCCGGCGCGGAGATTCACAATTATCAGCCGACGCCGCGCGATATCGTCAAGGGTCTCGACGCCGATCTCATTTTCTGGAATGGGCTAAGGCTGGAACTGTGGTTCGAAAAGTTCTTCCAGAACCTGCGCAATGTACCGAGTGCTGTCGTATCCGACGGTATCGAACCGATGGGCATTGCCGAGGGTCCCTATACCGGCAAGCCCAATCCCCATGCCTGGATGTCGCCGACGGACGCTTTGGTCTATGTCGAAAACATCCGCAAGGCGTTCGTGAAACACGATCCTTCGAATGCCGAGAGCTACAACAAGAATGCTGCGGCCTATAGCGAGAAGATCAAGGCGGTTGCCGCCCCGATACGGGCGGCCATCGAAAGAATTCCCCCGGAAAAACGCTGGCTGGTGACCAGCGAAGGCGCGTTCAGCTATCTGGCCCGCGACTTCGGACTGAAGGAACTCTACCTGTGGCCCATCAATGCCGATGCCCAAGGGACCCCCCAGCAGGTGCGCAAGGTGATTGATGCCGTCCGGGCAAACAACATTGTGGCGGTATTCAGCGAAAGCACGGTGTCGCCCGACCCGGCCCAGCAGGTGGCACGTGAAACTGGCGCCAAATACGGCGGTGTGCTTTATGTGGATTCTCTGACCGAAGAGGACGGGGCGGTCCCGACCTTCCTCGACCTCCTGCGCGTCACTTCCGAAACCGTTGCCAGGGCACTGTCGCAATGAACCAGATCGGCACTCCAGCGATTACCGCACCGGATGCCGATGCAGTGACCGAGCCAGGCCTTGAGATCGACAACATCACGGTCACCTACCGCAACGGTCATACCGCCTTGCGCAATGCCAGTTTCCAGATCCCGCGCGGCACGATCACGGCCCTTGTGGGCGTCAATGGCAGTGGCAAGTCGACCATGTTCAAGGCGATCATGGGTTTCGTGCCGCTGGCCGAAGGCTCGGTATCGGTGCTCGGCGAGGATGCCGGTCGGGCGCTTTCCCGCAACACGGTGGCCTATGTGCCGCAAAGCGAGGATGTGGACTGGAATTTTCCCGTCCTGGTCGAGGACGTGGTGATGATGGGCCGCTACGGCCACATGAATTTCATGCGTATTGCAAAAACCCTGGACCGGGAGATGGTTGCCTCAGCGCTTGAGCGCGTCGGCATGAGCGCCTACCGCGACCGCCAGATCGGCGAGCTGTCAGGCGGTCAGAAAAAACGCGTGTTTCTAGCCCGCGCGCTTGCCCAGGAAGGCCAAGTGATCCTGCTCGACGAACCGTTCACCGGGGTCGACGTGAAAACCGAAGAAGCCATCATTACCCTGTTGCGCTCACTCAGGGATGAAGGCCGGGTGATACTGGTTTCGACCCATAATCTGGGATCCGTGCCGGAATTCTGCGACCGCGCGGTGCTGATTAACCGGACTGTGCTGGCGGCCGGCAAGACAGCGGATGTATTCACCCAGTCCAACCTCGAACAGGCTTTCGGCGGTGTCTTGCGCCACTTTATCCTGGGCGGGGCCGACCTCCACGACGACGAGGACACCCGCCAGGTCACAGTTCTGACCGATGACGAGCGTCCGTTCGTCATTTACGGCGAGCAACCCGATGGCCAGGACAGCCCGCCCAACGATACCAGCGGCGGTGGACCATGATCGCCAGCCTGACCGAACCGTTCGGTTACAGCTACATGGTCAACGCCATGTGGGTGAGCGCCCTGGTGGGGGCTGTCTGCGCGTTTCTGTCAGCCTATCTGATGCTGAAAGGCTGGTCGCTGATCGGTGATGCCCTGTCCCATTCCATCGTGCCCGGCGTTGCCGGCGCCTACATGCTCGGCCTGCCCTTTGCGTTCGGGGCATTTATCGCCGGCGGACTGGCAGCCGCCGCCATGCTGTTTCTGAACCAGCGTACCAAACTGAAAGAAGACGCCATCATCGGGCTCATCTTCACGTCGTTTTTTGGCCTGGGCCTGTTCATGGTATCGCTGTCGCCGACTTCCGTTAACATCCAGACCATCGTGCTCGGCAACGTGCTGGCGATCACGCCCGGCGACACCCTGCAGCTGGTGATCATCTCCGGGGTCTCGCTGACGATTCTGGCGTTGAAGTGGAAAGACCTGATGGTCACCTTCTTCGATGAAAACCACGCCCGTTCAATCGGTCTCAACCCGCTGTTCCTGAAGGGCCTGTTTTTCACCCTGCTCAGCGCCTGCACAGTGGCAGCTCTTCAGACGGTGGGCGCGTTTCTGGTGATCGCCATGGTGGTGACGCCGGGCGCCACGGCCTATCTGCTGACCGACCGTTTCCCGCGCCTGATCCTGATCAGTGTCGCGATCGGGGCTGTATCGAGTTTTGTCGGCGCCTATATCAGCTATTTCCTCGACGGGGCGACCGGCGGCGTCATCGTGGTGCTGCAGACGGCAGGCTTTCTGGTGGCCTTCTTCCTGGCGCCCAAACACGGCATGATCGCTGCCAGACGCCGTGGACGTGCCACGCTGGAGTCGCAAGAGGAACTGCCGGTATGAGCGGTTTCCTTGAAGCCCTGTCATTCCCATTCATCCTGCCGTTCATGCAGCAGGCATTCGTCATCTCGATACTGGTGGCTGTGCCGGCGGCCCTGCTCTCGTGTTTCCTGGTGCTGAAAGGCTGGTCGCTGATGGGGGACGCCATTTCACACGCGGTGCTGCCCGGCGTGGTGCTGGCCTACATCGCCGGGATACCGCTGGCAATCGGGGCCTTCGGTGCCGGCATGACCTGCGCCCTGGCGACCGGCTTCCTGAAGGAAAACAGCCGGGTGAAAGAGGACACCGTCATGGGGGTCGTGTTCTCGGGCATGTTCGGCTTAGGGATCGTTCTCTACACAAAGATCACCACCGATATTCACCTCGACCACATCCTGTTCGGCAACATGCTGGGGGTGTCGTGGGGAGACGTTGCCGAAAGCGGCACGATTGCCGTTATCGTCTCCGGCATCATCGCATTGAAGTGGCGCGACCTGCTGCTGCATTCCTTCGACCCGCAACAGGCCCGTGCCATCGGCCTGCCCGTACGGCTCTTGCACTATGGCCTGCTTTCGATCCTGTCGCTGACCATCGTCGGCGCGCTCAAGGCGGTCGGCATCATCCTGGCCATCGCCCTGCTGGTAGCCCCCGGCGCCATCGCCTTCCTGCTCACCGACCGGTTCGACCGCATGCTGTTGATCGCGCTCGCCATCGCCGTGGGTACGTCGTTCTTCGGCGTCTATGCAAGTTTCTTCATCGACAGCGCGCCGGCTCCGACCATCGTGCTGCTGATGTCGGGGCTGTTCGTGGTGGTGTTTGTGGCGACGACGCGGGCTCGGCGGCGAAGCGGGGCTTGAGAGGGCAATTTGACCCGCTATCATCGCTGGCCAATCTCGCCCACTTTCGTGGTTGCCAGCCAGATCCCCGCCAGCACAGCCCCCATCCCAATGACGAGATTCACCGTGATCGGCTCACCGACAAGCTGGGTTGCCAGCAGGGCCACGGTAACCGGAAGAGTGCAACAGAAACCGATGGCCCACCGCAGGACCGCAAGCGTGATCGGATCTGCCTCACCCGCCAGATAGCGCGTAACGGCAAGGGCGGTTCCTCCCAGAATGCTGGAGACAACCGCCATGGCGACACCGGACTGCTCAGTCATGTTCGGCCCTTCCCTTGTGCTCTGGCAGCAGGGTCCACCAGCAAGGAGTATGGAGAGTCGATGCTGACGATTGGCGTCAACAGGCATGACATGCCCCGGCTGATCGCGCATTCAGTTAGCATCGAGGCGCCGGCATCCCTCCAGTCAACCCACGTTGTCGCCCGGAAGATCGACGAGACCGGTTAACCCTGTCCCCGGCTTCCGGGTTGTCGAATCGCCGTGCACCGCTATCCTGTTGCAATCATGTCACGGACAGCCCGCAACGCGGGGGAAAGAGGGAACATGACCAACAAACTTGCAGCAGAAGCGTTCGGAACATTCTGGCTCGTCCTGGGCGGGTGCGGCAGTGCCGTTCTGGCGGCAGCTTTTCCCGAGGTCGGCATTGGCCTGCTCGGCGTGTCGCTTGCCTTTGGCCTGACGGTGCTGACCATGGCCTATGCGGTTGGTGGAATTTCGGGTGGTCATTTCAACCCTGCGGTGTCCCTGGGGCTGGCGGTTGCCGGCAAGTTTGAATGGAAAGATTTTGTACCCTACGTCATTGCCCAGGTGGTGGGCGGCGCGCTGGGGGCGCTGGTGCTGTTTGTCATCGTCTCGGGCAAAGGCGACTTTACGTCGGTCGGCGGGTTTGCCTCCAACGGGTTTGGCGAGCACTCGCCCGGCGGTTTCTCGATGATGTCGGCCCTGATTGCCGAAGTGGTGATGACGGCGTTTTTCCTGATCATCATCCTGGGCGCCACCGGCAAGCTGGCACCGGCGGGCTTCGCGCCGATCGCGATCGGTTTGGGACTGACGCTGATTCACCTGATCTCGATCCCGGTGACCAACACCTCCGTCAACCCGGCCCGGTCGACTGCCGTGGCGCTTTTTGCCGACAGCTGGGCGCTGCAGCAATTGTGGCTTTTCTGGCTGGCGCCGCTGGTCGGTGCGGCCCTGGGTGCACTTGTCTGGAAGGCACTTCTGGGCGAGGGAGAGTAAAGTTTCATCAGGTCTTATCCTGTGGCGGCAACACGCGCCTTGAAACAATGTTCTGGCCTGCAAAGGCGCAGAATTTGACTCTTCAACGCTTGTGTGTTGAAACTGGAACAGCGTTCCGGAACACTGTTCCAGTTTCTTTTGATAAAAACCACACGAGCTCATGTCACAGCAGATCGACCGAACTTTGGATGCCCTTGAGCTTCATGCAGGAAGCTCCGATGGATTTCCACTCAGCGAAACTGCAACCCGCCTGGGACTTTCAAAGGGCGCTGCTCACCGCTTGTTGAGCCAACTGGTTCAACGGGGTTATCTCGAACAGGATCCCATCAGCCAGCGATATCGGCTCACCCTTCGACTTGTCGCTCTCGGCTTCCAGCACCTGACGAATACCGGGCTCACTGATATCTGCCAGCCTGAACTCGACAAGATTGCCGAACTCACGGGCGAACTTGTCCGCCTCACTGTCGTCGACGGCGACAACCTGATCTGGGCAGCCGAGGCCCAGGGCGCCAAACGCGGGCTGCGATATGACGGCAACTACGGACGGACCGTAAATCTTACGGCAACCGGAACCGGCAAATGCTGGCTGGCAACACTGGAAGAAACACGGGTCCGCAAGATTATCGACGACCAGGGTTTTGGCGATCCCGCGGAAGTCGGACCAATGGCCCTCAGGGACATCGATCTTGTATTGGAGGAAATCGCCAGGACGCGCCAACGCGGTTTCGGCATTGCCTATGAGGAAGGCGAACCGGGCATGTGCGCGATTGCTGCGGCAATTCCAGGCACTGCCGACGACGCCCCGTATGTCGGCACGGTGAGCGTCGCGGCGCCGACGGTGAGAACGCCACTGGAAAAACTCGAAGCCTGGGCACCCCAGGTCATGGATCTTGCGACCCGCTTGTCAACGCTGTGGCCGATCCGCGCCTTCCAGCCCTCTTCTGCAGAGAGGATGAGCGCGTGACGGGCGAACGGGAGATGAATTCGGATCCTTCTTCGGATCCTTCGACGGCGAACACCTGGAACACGCTATGGCAACGGCTTGCCGGGTTCCGCCAGTTTGTGATCAGCTTTGTTGTTTTGTTCGTTGTCTGGGAACTTGCGGTCTATGTCTTCGATGTAAAATCCTATCTGCTGCCGGCCCCGTCGCTGATCTGGCAGGAGTTCTCAACGCGCTGGTCCTATGTCCTCGACAACACCTGGGTGACGACCAGCGAAATCGTTGTCGGTTACCTGCTTGCAATCGCCGTCAGTGTGCCACTGGCTGTCTTCGTCGCCTATTTCCCGTCGATGGAGCGCACGGTTTACCCGATCATTGTGTTTCTGCAGATCGTCCCCAAAATTGCGATCGCGCCCTTGTTCATCATCTGGTTCGGCTTCGGTTTCACGCCAAAAATCCTGCTGGTGTTCCTGCTCTCGTTCTTTCCGATCGTGGTGTCCAGCATAGCCGGCTTCAAGTCGATCGACGAAGAGACCATGGAACTCGCCAAATCAACCGGCGCCAGCCCGTGGATGATATTCCGCAAGATCCGGCTGCCCCATGCGATGCCGGCCATCTTCACCGGACTCAAAGTCGCCGCTGCTCTGTCGTCGACGGCCGCGGTCGTTGCCGAATTCGTGGCTTCCGACAAGGGGCTCGGTTATCTGCTTCTGCGATACAACGGCGATATCGAAACACCGATGGTCTTTGCCACGATCATGGTGCTCTCGATCGTCGGGCTGATTGTCTACTACGTGGTCGAATACATCGAGAGGCTCGCCATTCCGTGGCATGTCTCGCAACGCGGCGATAAAGGGAACATTCAGATTCCCGGTTAGAAACCAGCAATCCAAACCAGAAATCCAACAAGGGAGGACTACATGAAACGTACTGGAATTATCGGGCTTGCCGTGGCTTTGTCCATGGCCGTCCTGGGCGGATCGGTTGCCAAAGCTGCCGATGAAGTATCCATCAGGCTGAACTGGTATCTCGTCGGTTTTCATGCCCCGATTTACCTGGGTAAGGAAAAGGGGTTCTTTTCCGACGAGGGCATCGACCTCACAATCAACGAAGGGCGTGGGTCTGGTGTCGCTGCCAAAGTCGTCGGCGCCAAAGACGACCTGTTCGGTATTGCGGACGCAGGCACCATGATCATTGCCGCAGCCAAAGGCATCCCGATCAAGGCCGTGATGTCGCCGATGAACATTTCTCCATTCGGGGTTGTGTCCCGGGCCGACGCCAATATCAAGACGCCGAAAGACCTCGAGGGAAAACGCCTTGCGGTTACGGCAGGCGATTCGCTTACCCAGCTTTTCCCAGCCGTGATCAAGGCCAATGGTCTTGATGAGAGCAAGATCAACATGGTTTTTGTCGATCCGGCCGCCAAGGTTGTTTCTGTTCTTGAAAAAAAGGCGGACGCACTACTCGGTAGCGCCGATGCGCAGTTCTTCCAGATCGAGGCAAAGGGCGTCAAGGCGTCGGCTCTCAATTTTGCCGATATCGGTGTCAACACCGTGGGCCTCAGCATCATCGCCCACGAGGATACGGTCAAGGAGAAGGGCGACCTGATCAAGCGTTTCGTCAAAGCGATGCGGCGGTCGTATGAAGCCGCCCAGAAAGACCCTGATGCGGCGATCGCTTCGGCCGTCAAGTCAAAGCCTGATGTCAAGGCAGACGTTCTGAAGGGTCAGCTCATGGTCGACCTGGGGCTGTTGGAATCACCTGCCTCAAAGGGAAAAGGTATCGGTTACGGTGCTGCTGAAGACTGGGATCGCACGATTTCGTTGCTGAAGGAATATCGTGGCCTGAAAACCGATCGCCCGGCCTCGTCTTTCTATACCAACGAGTTCCTCCCCGGTTCGTAGAGGGCGGTCAGACGTGCGCTCCATAATGGCACTTCATCCTTGCGAACCCGAGACCCCGGAGGCATCCGGGGTCTCGATGTCAGCCGCGGCTGACATGAGCATCCAGATCGAGAATGCCGGCAAGACATTTCGGCGCGGCAAAACGGAAACTGTTGCCCTGGAGGGTTTCGACCTTGCTGTCGGTCGTTCCGAATTCGTTGCTATCGTCGGTCCATCGGGATGCGGAAAATCAACACTCATGCGTCTTATCGCCGGGCTGACCATGCCGACGACCGGAACCGTCAGCGTTGACGGCGAATCCGTCAAGGGACCTATCACCAATCTGGGGATAGTTTTCCAGAAACCGGTTTTGCTCGACTGGCGTGATGTTCTGCAAAACGTACTTCTTCAGGTGGAGATGCGCGGACTCAATACGGCTGATTACAAACAGCGGGCCCATGACCTCCTGGACTCGGTGGGCCTGGGTAGTTTTGAAGACCGGTACCCGCATGAGCTTTCGGGCGGCATGCAACAACGGGCTGGAATCGTGCGCGCGCTGATCCATGACCCTCCCCTTCTCATGATGGATGAACCCTTCGGTGCGCTCGACGCGCTGACCCGGGAACAGATGCGCATCGATCTGGAGGAGCTGTGGCTCGCAACGAAAAAAACAGTTCTGTTCATTACACACTCGATTGATGAAGCGGTCCTGCTTGCGGACAGGGTCGTGGTGATGTCGCCGCGTCCGGGCAAGGTGGAGACGATCATCGATATCGGATTGCCGCGTCCACGCGGGCTCACGGCACGCAAGTCCCCTGAATTCGACGAGGCCGTAGACACGATTACACAGATATTCCTGGCCAAGGGGGTTCTGCGCGGCGGTCGGCGCGAGATCCGGCCCAGGAAAATCGAGGACTGAAAGTTGAGGACTGAAACATGAATGATCGTTGCAATCGGGACCGGGATCGAGGTGTCGAATGAGTCTGGCGGGCGAAGCAATTGTGGCCATCTGGCACGACATCATGGATGAAGGCCGCGACGAGTTTTACTGGTGGCATGTCCATGAACATATCCCCGAACGCGTAAGCGTTCCCGGGTTCCTGCGCGGCAGGCGCTACATAGCCGAAGACGGCGCTCCTGAATTTTTTACGCTCTATGAAGCTGAGACCATTGAGACGCTGGGAGGGCGGGACTACCTGGATCGGCTCAATGATCCTACTGAGTGGACCACCAAGACGGTGAAATATTTCACCAACGTCGCCCGATCCCTGCAGCGGGTCCATTATAGCAAGGGGCCCGGCATAGGCGGGCATCTGTTGAGCTATTTCTTCGAAATCGACGGGGATGTGATGTCTGCCGGGGATTTCGTCCAACGCATGATCGACCAGGCGCTCGACCCGATTGCGGCTGAATACGGCATATGCGGCGTTCATTTGGGTGAAACGGACCACAGTATTTCCGACACACCGACTACGGAACGCAAACGCCGCAGTGGTGGCACCGACATGCCCGGCTGGTCGCTGTTGATCGAGGCCGCGCGACGGGACGACCTCGACCGGGTGCGCAACGCCTATCTTGGCGGAGACACACTCCGGCAACTCGGCTTGCTGGGCGAACCCGGTTACGGCCTGTACCGATTGGAATACGTGCGCACCAAGCCTAGAGCATTGAGCGAAGGCGATGGCTGAGGTTGGGGCGACCATGAGTAGACAGTTTCTTGTCATAGTCGAATCTGGAAGGGGAATTTAGGTGAAATTCTTGAGAGTTGGACCAGCAGGGAATGAAACCCCTGCCTGCATGCTGGCAAGTGGCCAAATATATGACATCTCCTCGCTGGTCGATGACATATCGCCGGAGACCATTGCCGACGGCTCCTTAGCCAGCCTCGATGATACTGCCATTCGAGCCTGCCCGGAGGTCGCGGGGAACCTGCGCACGGGGCCTTGCCTTAAACGTACCGGCAACTTTGTCGCCATCGGACTCAATTATGTCCAGCATGCGCTTGAAACCAATGCGCCGATTCCCGAAGAACCGATCCTTTTCAACAAGGCACCGTCTTGCCTGTCCGGCCCCAATGACCCGGTTATGCTACCAAGGGAGTCGTCCAAGGCCGACTGGGAAGTGGAGCTTGCTCTCGTGATCGGCAAACGCACGTCTTACGTCAGCGAAGCAGACGCGCTCGACGCCGTATTTGGATACACCATCTGCAACGATGTTTCGGAGCGGGCGTTTCAGCTTGAACGCGGCGGGCAATGGATGAAGGGCAAGTGCTGCGAAACGTTCGGTCCGCTTGGCCCCTGGCTGGTGACCGGCGACGATGTGGGCGATCCGCAGAAATTACGCCTCTGGCTCGACCTCAACGGTGAGCGGTTGCAGGACAGCAATACCGATGACATGATTTTTTCGGTGGCGAAGATCGTCTCCTACGTCAGTCAGTTTCTGGTGCTGGAACCCGGCGATGTTATCACCACCGGCACGCCTCAGGGTGTCGGTCTGGGCATGTCACCGGAGCGGTTTCTCAAACCCGGTGACGAAATGCGACTCGGCATCGACAAGCTTGGCGAACAGACACAATCCGTCGTCGCCTTTCAGGACCGGGGCTGAAGACGTGGCGACATGGGCGCATCTGTACCGTTAGAGGTTTGAGCTACAGGCTTGACTCTCGGTTGCTGAAAAAGATAGAACAAATAGTGAACATTTGAACGGCAATCCCTGGAACGCTCAATGACGGCTTACCTCGACACTCCCCGTCACCCCGGCGCAAGCCGGGGTCCAGGGGGCCTTGCCGCAGAAACAGCGGATCGGCCTTTGGATTCCAGCTTTCGCCGGAATGACGGTGTGGCGGCGTTGCCGGTCAGGGATGAGACAGAATCAACGCCTCTTCAGATGGGCGACCGGCAACAGGTGCTGGCGGCGCTGAAGGCGCAGGTGATGAAAATGGAGCAGCAGACGCCCCGGCTCGGCGACGGCGATGCTGTTCTCGAGGAAAAGACCGGCTGGCGGTTCGGGCTCGATGAGATCGACGCCCGTCTGCCCGATGGTTCAAATGGCGGCGGTCTGGCCACCGATGCGCTCCACGAAGTTTGCGGCATGGGGCCCGGCGACACCGGGGCTGCCACTGGTTTTGCACTTGCCCTGCTCAAGCAGTTGTCCGCCGGCGACACGGAACCGGACACAAAAAGGGCACGACCGGTTCTGTGGTGCCAGAACACATCGGCACGGCGCGAATACGGGCCGGTCTACAGTCACGGACTGCGCAGCTTTGGCCTCGATCCCGGACGGTTTGTCTTTGTCGACGTGCGCCGCGACACCGATCTGTTATGGGCCATGGAGGAAGGAATGCGCACCGGATGCCTTGGGGCGGTGGTCGGTGAAGTCGACGATGCGACCTTTACCCAGACCCGGCGCCTGGGCCTGATGGCCGGCAATGGCTGCACACCGGCCTTGCTGATGCGCCCTCATAACAACCTGGCCGCAACCGCTGCCCACACCCGCTGGCGGGTTTCCGCCGCTGTCGGGGCACCCGATGTTTTCGACACAAGGGCACCGGGCGCCTTTCGCTGGCAGGTGGAACTGGCCCGCTGCCGGGGCGGACGGCCGGGGTCATGGCAAATCGACTGGATAAATCATTTGAACGGGGAGCGATCTGATGAGACGTATCGTTTCCGTATGGCTGCCGCAACTGCCGATCGACCGGCGCAACCGCGCGATCGCCGCGCGCCGCACGCAAGCACCCTTGCCGCCACAGGGTAAGCCTTCGGACAAGACACAAGACAAGCCGGCGCCGTTTGCTTTCACCACCAAGAACGCACGCGGCATCGCGATCATGATGGCCGACGCGCACGCCCGCACCGGCGGCGTGCAGGACGGCATGGCGCTGGCCAATGCGCGCGCCATCCTGCCCACCCTGGAGACCCAGCCGGCGGAACCGGACAAGGACGCCCGGACCTTGCATGCGCTGGCCAACTGGTGCGTACGCTACACACCCTGGACCAATGTGGACACCGGCGATGATCCGGACCGCCATGACGGCCTGTGGCTCGATATCACCGGAGCCGCTCATCTTGTGGGCGGCGAAGAGGCGCTGCTACGAGACCTGGGAGACCGGCTGGATACGATGGGTTTTGAAAACCGCCTGGGTCTTGCCGAAACACCCGGTGCTGCCTGGGCGATCGCCCGGTTTTCGCGTGCAAGCCCCGCGGCCTGGCAGAACCGGATCATCGCGCCGGGTGAGGTTGCCGATACCCTGTCGCCCCTGCCCGTCGAAGCCCTGCGGCTTGAACCCCAGGCCAGTGCGCTGCTCAACCGGCTTGGCCTTAAAACCATCGGCCAGCTGACCGGCCTGCCGCGGCCCAGCGTCGCCCGCCGTTTTCCGTCCCGGCAGACGGGCGACGCCGTGCTGACCCGCCTCGATCAGGCGCTGGGCGACCATGCGGAACCGGTGTCGCCCCTGACCCCTGCCCCCGCTTACCGGTCGCGGGCGCGGTTTGCCGAACCGATCCTGGCCACGGAAAGCTTTGAGGCGACGCTTGACCGCCTGCTGGACGACCTGAAGACATTGCTTGAAAAAGACGGTGTCGGTGCGCGCCGCCTCACCTATGCCGCCTACCGCACCGATGGCGGGGTTTCGCCTGTGTCCATCGGCATGGCCCGGCCGACCCGCAACCCGGAACACCTGAAAAAGCTGTTTGCCGGCAAGCTTGAGACCATCGATCCGGGATATGGCGTCGACATGGTGATCCTCAATGCCGATATCGCCGAACCACTTGACGATGCGCAAGCCGGATTTGCCGGCGCGGACGCCGCCCCTCAGGACGGGCCCGCTTTCGATGAACTGATCGACCGGCTTTCGAACCGGCTGGGCACGGGTGCGGTACGCCGCACGATGCCGCGCGAGAGCCATATCCCCGAGCGCGCCGAACAGTCCGTGCCCGCCGGTACGCCGGCTGAAAAGTCGCCTGCGTCGTGGTCGCAGGTCGGGCTGCCGGCACGGCCCCTGCGGTTGCTCGAGCGTCCCGAGCCGATCGACGCGGTGGCCGAAATCCCCGACGGCCCGCCCATGATGTTCCGCTGGCGCCGTGTACTGAGGCGGGTGGTCCATGCCCAGGGGCCGGAACGGATCTTCCCCGAATGGTGGCACGACCTGGGCGAGCGCGAACAGGTGCGCGACTATTACGACGTGGAGGATGCGCAAGGGCATCGCTACTGGATTTTTCGCGAGGGGCTCTACCAGGACCCCGGCGCCAAGGGCCCGCCCGTCTGGCGTCTGCACGGGTTGTTCGCATGAAAGGCCAAAGTCCATTCCTCTTCGTCATCTTTGCCGGAGCGCGAGCGAAGGCGAAGATCCATTCGCGGCTGCCACAGTTCGCAGCAGATGCCAATGGATTCTCGCCCTCGCTGAAGGCTCGGGCAAGAATGACGCAGTGGAGAGATATCTGTGATCAGGCGGCATTGCGATGACCGGGTATGCCGAGCTGCAGGTCTCGACCAATTTCAGCTTCCTGCGCGGCGGGTCGCATCCCGATGAGCTTGTCGCGACGGCAAAAGCAGAAGGCCTTGCCGCGATTGCGGTGACCGACCGCAACACGCTTGCCGGCGTCGTGCGCGCTCATGTGGCGGCCAAGGCTGAGGGCATCCGCCTCATTGTCGGCTGCCGGCTCGATTTGCAGGACGGCCTGAGCCTGCTGTGTTATCCCAGCGACCGGGCCGCCTACGGACGGCTCTGCCAACTCCTGACCCTGGGCAAACGACGGGCGGAGAAAGGCGATTGCATTCTCCATCTGGCCGATGTGCTGGACCATGCTCAAGGCCAGATTTTCATGGCCCTCGCGCCGGATACGCCCGATGCTGAATTTGAAAAAAGCCTGCAAAGCCTGAACCAGATCCTTGCCGGATCGCTCTACCTGGCCATCCACTGCCTTCACAACGGCCACGACCGCCGTCGCATCGCGCTTCTGGCAGCCATGGGCGACCGTACCCGGGTGCCCCTGATTGCCACCAATGACATCCACTATCACGTGCCCGCACGCCGGCCGCTTCAGGATGTGCTGACCTGCATCCGGGAGAAATGCCGGATCGACGAGGCCGGCTACCGGCTGCACAAGAATGCCGAGCGCCACATCAAGCCGCCGGAAGAAATGATGCGCCTCTTCAAGGAATTTGAAGACTCAGTCGACCGCACCATGGAGATTGCCGACCGGTGCCGCTTCAACCTCGACGAGTTGCGCTACGAGTATCCCACCGAACCGGTGCCGGCCGGCAAAACCCCGCTGGCCCATCTGGAAGAGCTGACCTGGGCGGGCGTTGAGTGGCGGTTTCCGGACGGCATACCGCCCAAGGTGAAGGGCGATCTGGAACGCGAACTCGCCCTCATCGCCACACTCGATTACGCGCCCTATTTCCTGACCGTCCACGACATCGTGCGTTATGCCCGCAGCCTTGAGCCGCCGATCCTGTGCCAGGGCCGGGGGTCGGCTGCAAACTCGGTGGTGTGCTACTGCCTGGGTGTGACGGCCGTCGACCCGACGTCGGTCGATCTGCTGTTCGAGCGATTCGTGTCCGAGGCCCGCAACGAGCCGCCCGACATCGACGTGGATTTCGAGCACGAACGGCGTGAGGAAGTCATACAATATATCTATGACCGCTACGGCCGTGACCGGGCGGGCATTGCCGCCACCGTCATCACCTATCGCGGACGCAGCGCCATCCGCGAAGTGGGCAAGGCGATGGGGCTGACCGAGGACGCCACCGCCGCCCTTGCCGGCACCATGTGGGGATCGGGCAGTGGCGGCGACATGATCGAGGAGCGCATCCGGGAAGCCGGCCTCGACCCGCAGGACCCCTACCTCATGCGGGTTCTGGCGCTGACCGAGGAGCTGGTCGGATTTCCCCGCCACCTGTCCCAGCATGTGGGCGGGTTCGTGCTGACCGAGGGCCCCTTATGCGAAACCGTTCCGATCGGCAATGCCGCGATGGACGACCGCACCTTCATCGAATGGGACAAGGACGACATCAACGCGCTCGGCATTCTCAAGGTGGATGTGCTGGCGCTGGGCATGCTGACCTGCATCCGCAAGTGTTTCGAACTGCTCAAGCAGCATTACGGCGTCGACCATGACCTTGCCAGCATTCCGCGCGATGACCGCCAAACCTACCAGATGATCTGCGAGGCGGACACGATCGGTGTCTTCCAGATCGAAAGCCGCGCCCAGATGAGCATGCTGCCCCGTCTCAAGCCCCGGGAGTTCTACGACCTGGTGATCGAGATCGCGATCGTGCGGCCGGGGCCGATCCAGGGCAACATGGTTCACCCCTACCTGAGACGCCGCAACCAGGAAGAGCCGACCGTCATCCCCTCGCCGTCTCCCGAACACGGGCCGGCCGACGAACTCACTGCCGTGCTCCTGAAAACCCTCGGTGTGCCGCTGTTCCAGGAACAGGCCATGCGGCTTGCCATGGTGGCCGCCAACTTTACCGACCATGAACTCAACGAATTGCGCCACGCCATGGCGACCTTCCGCCGGCGCGGCAAGATCCACCTGTTCGAGGAAAAGATGGTCACCCGCATGGTCGCGCGCGGCTATGACGAGGAATTTGCCAAGCGCTGTTTCGACCAGATCAAGGGGTTCGGCGAATACGGCTTTCCCGAAAGCCACTCGGCGAGCTTTGCCCATCTGGCCTATGTCTCGGCCTGGCTCAAATGCCACCATCCGGATGTCTTTGCCTGCGGCTTGCTGAACTCCCAGCCGATGGGGTTTTACGCGGCAGCCCAGATCGTGCGCGATGTGCGCGAGCACGGCGTCAAGGTGCTGCCCGTCGACATCAATTTCAGCGACCGGGACAACACGCTCGAAGCCACGCCGCGCGGCCGTTTCGCCCTTCGTTTAGGACTCCGGCAGGTCGACGGCGTCGGCGAGGCCCCGGCCCGGGCCATCGTCGATGCCCGGATCAGGCGTTACGGGGATATCGAGGAAGTGCAGGCGCGGTCCGGTGTTTCGGTCGCGATCCTGGAAAAGCTCGCCGACGGGGACGCCTTCCGGTCGGCCGGTCTCGACCGGCGTCAGGCCCTGTGGAATGTCCGCGCGCTGACCCGCAGCGCCGGCCTGCCGCTTTTCGACCATGCGCAGACCCGTGACCAGGGTCCCGACCCCGACGTTGACCTGCCCGACATGAGCCTGCCCGAACATGTGGTCGCCGACTACCAGACTCTCAGGCTTTCGCTCAAAGCCCATCCGATGGAATTCCTGCGCGCCCGTTTCAGTGCAGAAGGTGCGGTAACTGCCCAGAGCCTGCGCACGATGAAAGATGGCGCGCGGGTGAAAATCGCCGGCCTTGTGCTGGTGCGCCAGCGCCCGGGCACGGCCAAGGGTGTCATCTTCATGACCATTGAGGACGAGACCGGTGTCGCCAATGCGGTGATCTGGTCCAAGACCTTCGAGGCCTACCGCAAGATCGTCATGGCAAGCCGGCTGGTGCTTTTACGCGGGCGCATCCAGTCCCATGAGAAGGTCATCCATGTGGTGGTCGACCGGCTGGAAAATCACAATGACCGGCTCTACCGCCTTTCCGAACACCATCTCGACCCACCCGTAGCGCCAACCGGCGAAGTGGCCAAACCGCGGCCTGAAACCGTCCTGCGCCGTCACCCGCGCAATGTGCAGATCATGCCGAAATCACGGGATTTTCATTGATCCGATGAGGCCGTAAGATGGGCAGCACAAAGGATCAAACCATGAAAACTCTCGCAACTGCCCTGCTCATGATTTGCGTGACATCACTGCCCGTCTCCGCAGATGACGCAGGCCCACCGATCGGCGACGCAATCAAGTCCGTGCCGATATTCGACGCGCATGTCCATTACAAGGAACCGGCCTGGAGTCCCTATCCGGTTGAGACCGTCATCGGGCTGATGGACAAGTCGGGGGTCGCCATGGCGCTGGTTTCCTCCACTCCCGACGACGGCACGATCATGCTGTGGGAGCACGCGCCCGGCCGGATCGTGCCCGAACTGCGCCCCTATCACGGCGCGGCCGGTTCCTCCAACTGGGCCCAGTTCCCCGGCATGTACGACTACCTCAAGCAAAGGCTCGACAAATACCCTCATGAGGGCATCGGTGAGTTTCACATCCATTCGATTGACCCGAACGACCGGCCCCTTCTGACACAGGTGGCAAAGCTTGCCGTGGAGCGTCAAATTATCATTCACGTTCATTCAGGTGCCGCCCCCGTTAAGCTGCTCTATGACCTGGAACCGGGCCTGACGATCATCTGGGCTCATGCCGGCATGAGCGAGCCGCCCAGCGTGGTCGGGCCGATGCTCGACAGCTATCCGACACTGCACGCCGACATGTCATACCGGGAGGGCGACATTCTCCGTGGCAATCCGATCGATCCGGCATGGCGGGCGCTGATCCTGAAACACGCTGACCGCCTGATGGTCGGCACCGACACGTGGGTCAACGGGCAGTGGGACAACTATCAAGGCCTGATTGCGGAAAACCGGGAGTGGCTCAGCCATTTTCCACGAGAGGTGGCCGAGCAGATCGCCTTCCGGAATGCGGAGCGGTTGTTCAAGCGCAAGATCTCGATGGACCTAATCGGGACGAAGTGAGGCGGGGGACCCACGCCGCCCCAATAAACGTCCACCGTTTCCCGTACGCGGTGCGGCACGCCAGTGATGCGTTGCAGACACGGATCGTTGAACATCAAACGTCGGTGTCTGGTACGGTCCCTGTGTGTTGATTGTGTGCAGTATTGGGGTGGGTGGAAATGAGCCGGGATGCCTCGCGGCGAAACGCTTTGGCCTTGTCCAGAATCCAATCCATAAAGTCTTGCTGCAGCCGGGTAAATTTCTTACCCCGAACCCAAACAAGCCGGTACTCGTAATGTGTCTGGTATCGCATTGACGGTCCGAACGGCACCACAAGCTCACCCGCCTTGATCGCATTGTACGCCTCGGTCAAACCACAAAGGACAAGCCCTTGCCCCGAAACGGCCGACTGAAGTCCCGAACTAATACTTGAGTAGCTCACGCCATGGCTCAGATGCGACTGGGTAAACCCGAACGCATTTCCCCATCCTTCAAAGCCAACCCAACCCGGATCGCTCGTCCGATTCAGAATATGGATAAGCGGTACGCCAGCGAGTGACTTCACATCGGGATCAAGCCTGTATTGTCCGGCGAACTGAGGCGAACAAACCGGAAGGACATAATCGCCAAACAACACGGTTTCCTGTAGTGGATCTGCTGTCGGACGGCCATAGCGTATCGCGAAATCGAAATCCTCAGCGAGCAGATCGACATCGCGATTGGACGCATCAAGGCGAAGATCGACTTCGGCGTGTCGTTGATAGAACTGCGAAATCGACGGCGTCAGCCAGTTCTCCGCGAATGATGCCGGCAAGGTAACCGAGACGCGGTTTCTGGCATGTTGGGACCTCAATTGCTTCAGTCCGCTTGCTATTGCCAGGAATCCGGTCGTCAGTTGGGCTTCCACGCGCTTTGCGTCTTCGGTTGCATTGCTGCCCGTGCTGGTTCGCTCGAACAGAGCCTTACCGAGATACTTCTCAAGGGTGCGAACCCTCTGCCCGACCGCGGCGGGCGTAACGCCCAGCTCATCGGCGGCAGCGCTAAAACTGCCGTGCCGCAGGGTTGCTTCAAGAGCTCTCAGCGAATTCAGGTGAGAAAGCCGCATCATTCTATACTAAAGGATATCTTTATGGATGCCACACTTAATATGCCGTGCAGCCACGGTGAGTATCAATAAAATAACAGATTGTGGTTCTGGCGTGAGAGTCCACTAAAGAAAAACTTGATAGTTAAAGGAGGTGAAAATGTACATATTGCATTGGGAGTACATGGCAGGCTCGATCATCGCGCAAGCGATGCTTGAGGAATCCGGCGCAAACTACCGGCTGCATCACGTGGATATGGAGGCAGGCGAGCACAAACTGAAGGAGTACCGATCCGTCAACCCGGCCGGACGGGTTCCGGCCCTCGGTCTGCCTGACGGGACAACCATCGGCGAGACTGCCGCTATTGTCACCGTTCTGGGGGAACAGTTGCCGGAGGCAAACCTCGCCCCGCAACCGGGCGATCCGGACCGCGCAGGCTTCTTATTCTGGCTGAGCGTCATGGCAACGTCGGGCTATTTGACAGTCTCTCGCAAGGCCCACCCCGAACGCTACGCCGTCGACGCAGACGCCACGAAACAGGTCGAAGCGAAAGCCGCGTCAGAACTGGACGCATTCTTTGACATCATGGAAAGGGCGGTTTCCGGCAGTCCGTTCTTCCTGGCTCGAGGCTTCACGGCCCTCGACATCTACCTAACGATGCTGACCGAGTGGTCTGATGACAAGGATGCCCTGTTTTCCACTCGACCTGCACTTGCAGCGGTTCGCAGGGCGGTGGCGCAACGACCTGCGTATCGCACAGCCATCAACACCCACCTCCTACCTCGTCAAGCAGCATAAGGATGGAAGACATGAAGAAATATATCATCGAACGCGAAATCCCTAGCGTGGGCTCGATGACGGAAGCCGACTTGTGTGACGCCGCACGAACATCCAATGATGCCCTCGCACAACTTGCACCAAGCGTCCAGTGGCAACACTCCTATGTTACCGACGACAAGACATTCTGCGTCTACCTCGCCAATTCCGAGGACGAGATCCGAAAGCACTCGGAACTTAGCGGATTTCCGGCCAACAAAATCACGGAAGTCTCAACGACGATTGATCCGGCGACCGGAGGTTGAGAGACAAACAAAGGCACAGGCGATCCGCCCCATAGCAGTCGCGAGTGAACACCGGATCAAATTCGGAGAACGGATACCGTATCCCGTGCACGATGCGGCACGCCAGTGCTTCCTCGCTCTCCCAATGAGGCTAACTACGGTCGGGTGATAGCTAATTTCAGAGCTCCGCCGCGGACCAGATCCCGTCTTTTTTGTTCATAAACCTTTGCTTACACGGAGCTCAATCAACCTAGGTTCAATAGCTACAGCTTCGCAGCTTTCTACATGTAGACAGAACCCGCCTTGTCGAAACAACTTACCGGTTGATACACCTCCATGAGAGTTCTTGGCCTGATTGTCTGTTGCACCTTACTGGCTGCTCCCCTGCTTCACTTTGCACCATTACTGGCGACAAAGAGCTTCCCTGCCGTGTTGAGCCAATATCTGGGCTTTGCCGCGTTGATTGCGATGGCACAAATCATGGTGTTGGCGACACGCTGGCCAGGAGTTGAATTGATGTATGGTGGTCTCGACCGTGTTTACGTCCTGCACAAGTGGCTCGGGATCATCGCTGTTGCCGCCGTCCTTCTGCACGAAGCCATTGACCCGGAAATCAATGGACTGGAATTCGGCAGCCGTTTTGACGATCTGGCGGAGGATGTAGGTGAACTGGGTTACAACGGGCTGTTGGCTCTCGTCGCGATTACGCTGACAACGATAATTCCCTATCACTGGTGGCGCGCCAGCCACAAGTTTATGGGAGCGATCTTCGCATTGGCGGCTTTCCACGCCTATTTCATTGAGAAGTCCTTCTCCAACTCTTCGCCATTGGGTGTGTATATTCTCACCCTCAGTGCGTTCGGGGTCATTGCCTATTTCTACACGCTGGTTCCGGCACGCTGGATGCGGCGCATGACCTCCTACAGCGTTGCTGAGATTGAGAGAACAGGAAAGGCCATTTCGGTTACCCTGACGCCCGAGGAAAAAGGCATACAGCACCATGCGGGCCAGTTCGCCTTCGTCGGTTTTGATGATCCGGCTCACAGAGAAGTTCACCCCTTCACTATTTCAAAGGCACCGGATTCGGCGGGCAGACTCCGATTTACGATCAAGTCGCTTGGCGACGGCACCAAGGCGTTGTCGGATAACCTGAAGGTCGGCCAAAAGACACAGGTCTCCCAAGCCTTCGGACATTTTCGCTACCGCGAGACCGGTCAGTCCCAGGTTTGGATTGCCGGCGGAATTGGTGTTACGCCATTTCTCGCATGGGCGGATCAACTGAAGGCCGATCATGCGCCGGTTCACTTGTTTGTCTGTTGCAAGACAAGAGACGATGTGGCGCATCTTGATGAGCTTCGTGCTCGCGCCGCCTCAGATCCAGACTTTCATGTCCACCCATGCGAATCGCTTGCCGGCCGGCGCTTGACCGTCGGTCTAATGCGGGAACACGTGCCGGATCTGAAACACGCCGTTGTTTCCTTCTGTGGCGGCGAAGCCATGCGCAACAGTCTTCGTAATGACCTCTTTGCCGCCGGGCTCAAGCGAACTCATTTCCGGTATGAAGAGTTCAAACTAAGGTCGGGCCTGCCATTGGCCTTTGCTTGGCCTTTCGCAAGTGCCCTGTTCAGACGCTTTGGATACAAGTCGCGTCCTGCAAATTGCAATCAGGCAAGCTGAAGTCTTTCACAAGTTCAAGGCTGAGGATCAAAATGTGGATTTCGCGATCCGCAGCAGGCGCGAGTAGAGCGCGTACCACGCCGTCGGGGATCAATGTCGTTTCCCGGCCGTAATTCAGCATGTCCGTGCTGGTTCACTGAACCGGGATCGCACCAATCGCAAGCGCCTGAGACCGGGACGATCCCGGCTCACGCTTCGCGTGTCCGGGCAACGGGGAATGGACGAACCCGATCCATCAAAAGAAAACGGGTCTCTCTTTCGAGAGACCCGCAGTTTGTTCGTCGGTTGTTATAGGGAGAATTTTAGAAAAGGCCCTCGATCTGGCCGTTTTCGCCCAGATAGATGTTGTTGGCCGACGGCACGCGCGGCAGGCCGGGCATGGTCATGATGGCGCCGGTGACGGCCACGATGAAGCCGGCACCGTTGGACAAGCGCAGTTCGCGGATCGGGATGGTGAAACCGCTGGGGGCACCCTTGAGATCGGGGTCGGTTGAGAACGAGTACTGGGTCTTGGCCATGCAGACCGGGAAGTGACCGTAGTCCTTCTGCAGGTCTTCGAACTGCTTCTCGATCGCACCGTCGCAAGAGATGTCGTCGGCGCCGTAGATCTTCTGGGCAATTGTCTTGACCTTGTCGCGCAGGGACATGTCGTCGGGGTAGATCGGCTGGAAGTCAGCCACACCGCTGTCGGCCTGGGCACACACATGATGAGCCAGATCCTCGGTGCCGGCGCCGCCGTTCGCCCAATGGCTCGCGGTGAAGGCCTTAATGCCTTCGGCTTCGGCTGCCACCTTGATGGCGTCAACTTCCGCGTCCGTGTCCGTGATGAACTGGTTGACGGCGACGGTGACCGGCACACCGAACGATTTCACGTTGCGGATGTGGCGGATCATGTTCTCGCAACCAGCCTTGACCGCGTCGACATTCTCGGTGCCGAGATCACCCTTGGCGACCCCACCGTGCATCTTGAGGGCGCGGACGGTTGCAACGATCACGGCGGCATCAGGCTTGAGGCCCGTCAGGCGGCATTTGATGTCGAAGAATTTTTCAGCACCCAGGTCAGCGCCGAAACCTGCTTCGGTAACCACATAGTCCGCCAGCTTGAGAGCGGTCTTGGTGGCGATCGCGGTGTTGCAGCCGTGTGCGATGTTGGCAAACGGACCGCCATGAACGAAGGCCGGGTTGTTTTCCAGGGTCTGGACGAGGTTCGGTGCAATCGCTTCTTTCAGCAGAACCGACATGGGTCCGGGACCCTTGACGTCCCTGGCATAGATCGGTTCGCGGTCGCGGTTCTGGCCGACGACGATCCGACCCAGGCGTTCGGTCAGGTCCTCGAGGTTCTTGGAAAGACAGAAGATCGCCATGATTTCCGAGGCCACGACAATGTCGAAACCGTCGCTACGCGGGAAACCGTTGGCGACGCCGCCCAGAGAGTTGGTGATTTCACGCAAGGCCCGGTCGTTCATGTCGACCACACGTTTCCACGACACCCGGCGGGAATCGATGGCAGGCTCGGTGCCCCAGTAAATGTGGTTGTCGACCAGAGCCGAAAGCAGGTTGTGGGCAATGCCGATGGCGTGGAAGTCACCAGTGAAGTGGAGGTTGATATCTTCCATGGGAACGACCTGGGCATAGCCGCCGCCGGCAGCGCCACCCTTCATGCCGAAGCAGGGCCCAAGGGAAGGTTCGCGCAGGCAGATCATCGCCTTCTTGCCGATACGGTTCATGCCATCGCCAAGACCGACCGTGGTCGTGGTCTTGCCCTCGCCCGCAGGCGTCGGCGTAATGGCGGTGACCAGGATCAACTTGCCGTCAGGACGGTCGGCCAGCGACTCGGCGTACTCCATGGAAACCTTGGCCTTGTGCGGGCCGTAATTCAGCAACGCGTCGGCTGGAATGCCCAGCTTGGACGCTCCAACTTCGACGACCGGTTTCATGGTCGCTTCGCGGGCAATTTCGATATCGCTCTTGGGCATGTAGTTACTCCCCTGGATGAGCCGTTGTTTCAGTTTCGTTGAAAAACATTTTTTGACAGTTCGCCGGGTTTATCCCACGGGCTTGTTGCCGTTTCTTGCCAAATTGCGACAAAGGGGGGGCCAAATGAACCGTCACAATCCGTGTGTCAGCCGCCCAACCGGGTGCCAACGGCAATCGACCCTCTATCCTTGTAGTCAGCCCAATGGAGCTTCTTTTCTCCCGCCGGCTGCAACCGTTTGACAAGGACACGGCCACCGACCGCGGCAACCTCGAAGCCGTCATCTTTAATGGCAACCACTTCGCCCGGATTTCCGCCCTCGCCCGCCACTTTGGCGCTGTCAAAAATCTTCAGTTCCGCGCCATTGAGCGTTGTCCAGGCACCGGGTTGCGGGTTGGTGCCGCGGATCAGGTTGTAGACGTCGGCCGCCGGTTTCGACCAGTCGATCTCGGCATCGGCCTTCTTGCACCAGGACTCGTATGTGGCCTTTGAGTCATCCTGGGTAGTGCGCGGCGGATTGCCGGACCGGAAGGCGTCGATCACCTCCAAGGTGGAATCCACACCAAGCGGAAAGATCTTCTTGAAGTAGACGTCGCCCAATGTGTCGTCGGGGCCGATGTCGACGTGTTTCTGCAGCAGGATCTCGCCCTCGTCCAGACCGTCGGTCGGGTAGAACCAGCTCAGTCCGGTTTCTGTCGAGCCCCAGATGATGGGCCAGTTGATCGAACTTGGGCCGCGGTGAAGCGGCAGCAGTGACGGGTGAAAACAGATCGAGCCCATTTTCGGAACATCGCGGGCGGCCTCAGGCACGAAAATGATGACATAGGCCATCACCATGAGGTCTGCATTCAGGCTCCGCATTTCCTCGAGAACCGATTCATCCTTAAAGTTCGCCGGCTGGAACAGTGGCAGGTTGTTGTCCAGCGCGCACTGTTTCACCGGATCGACGGGTCGGCCTTCCTTGTCGGGAGCGCAGTAGACTCCGACCACCTCGTCGGTGCCGGCCTCAAGGACTTTCTCCAGTGCCGCCTGGCCAAATGCCTGCTGGCCCATCAGAATTAAGCGCATCGATTTCTCCCTCGCGAGGGGTGACAGATTTCCCCCGGTTCATTTTTGTTTTGTTTCAGGTGCCGTGACGTGGACTGCCTACTCCGCCGCTTCGGCCTTGATGTCGCCGACGGCACCGGACGCCCGCACACGGTCGAGGTCGTCGCCTTCATAACCCAGGACGGAGGTTAGGATTTCATCCGTGTGTTCCCCAAGCAATGGCGACCGCACGACCTCGGCATGAGAGTCCGACATTTTTATCGGGCAGCCGACGGTGAGGTACTTGCCGCGCTCGGGATGATCGACTTCCACGATCGTTCCGGTTTCGCGCAAGGAGGGCTCTTCGGCGAGTTCCTTCATGGACAGGATCGGCCCGACAGGAATGTCCAGCGGGTTGCAGATGTCCATGACCTCGAACTTGGTCTTGGTCATCGTCCACTGCTCAATGCGCCCGAAGACCTCGTTCAAACGCGGCAGACGTGCTTTCGGCGTTGCGAAGTCGGGATCCTCTTTCCATTCCGGCGCACCGATCACATCGCAGATCTTTTGCCAGACGGCGGCCTGGGTAATGAAATAGGTGTAGGCATTGAGATCGTTTTCCCAGCCCTTGCATTTCAGGATCCGGCCCGGTTGCCCGCCGCCTGAATCATTGCCGGCACGGGGCGTCGCCTCATCAAACGGGATGCCTTCTCCGAACTGCGAATATTCGGTGAGAGGTCCCGCGTCCAGCCGCTGCTGATCGCGCAGCTTGACCCGGCAAAGGTTGAGAACGCTGTCCTGCATGGCCGCCAGCACCTTCTGGCCGCGCCCTGTCGTCTGGCGCTGAAAGAGGGCCGTGACGATGCCCAGTGCCAGATGCAGCCCGGTGCCGCTGTCGCCGATCTGAGCGCCGGTGACAAGCGGCACAGAGTCGAGGAAGCCGGTGGTCGATGCGGAACCCCCGGCGCATTGGGCGACGTTCTCGTAGACCTTGCAGTCTTCGTAGGGTCCCGGTCCGAACCCCTTGACGGACGCCATGATCATGCGCGGGTTCAATTCCTGTATCCGCTCCCAGCCGAAACCCATTCGGTCGAGGGCGCCCGGCGCAAAGTTTTCGACCAGCACGTCGCATTCCTTGACCAGGCGTTCCAGCACTTCCTTGCCGGTTTCGTTCTTGGTGTTGAGCGTGATCGAGCGCTTGTTGTGGTTCAACATCGTGAAGTAGAGCGAGTCCGCGCCTTCGACGTCGACCAGTTGCTTGCGGGTGGCGTCACCGACGCCCGGCCGTTCCACCTTGATGACATCGGCGCCGAACCAAGCCAGCAGTTGCGTACACGTCGGGCCCGACTGCACATGGGTGAAATCGAGGATCTTGACGCCTTCGAGAGCTTTCATAGTGCGCTCCTGTTCGTGAGAGTTGTGTTCATTCAAGCTACTATTTCTTGGAAACCACGCTCTGCGGGTTGAGATTACCGATGCGGCCGCTTTCGGTGCCGGCATTTTCGTCGATCACGGCATTGACCAGCGTGGGCTTGCCGGAATCCATGGCTTCGTTCACCGCACGCAAGAGCTCGTCGGGTGATGTGGCATAGACGCCGACGCCGCCGAACGCTTCCATCATCTTGTCGTAGCGGGCGTCCTTGACGAAAACCGTCGTCGCCATATCGGCACCGCCGGACGGGTTGACGTCAGTACCGCGATAGATGCCGTTGTTATTGAAGACAACCACGCAGATCGGCAGGTTGTACCGGCAGATCGTCTCGATCTCCATGCCCGAGAACCCGAAGGCGCTATCGCCCTCAATCGCCAGTACCGGTTTGCCGGTTTCCACAGCCGCTGCAATTGCCGATCCCATGCCGATGCCCATGACACCCCAGGTACCGACATCAAGGCGTTTGCGTGGCTCAAACATGTCGATGATGCTGCGGGCGAAATCAAGCGTGTTGGCGCCTTCGTTGACGAGCATGGCATCGGGGCGCTGCCTGACGATGGTGCGCAAGGCTCCGAGGGCGCCATGGTAGTCCATTGGATTGTTGTTGTTCTGCAGCTTGGGCGCCATCCGGGCAACATTGGTCTCGACCTTGGTCCGGATTGCGCCGGTCCACTCCGCAGGTGGTGCCGACCAGTCGCTGCCCATGGCGTCAAGCAGGGCTGTGACGCAGGAACCGATATCGCCGACAAGCGGTGCCGCGATTTCCACGTTGGAATCCATTTCCCTGGGCTCGATGTCGATCTGGACAAACTTCTTGGATCCGGGCGCGCCCCAGCTCTTGCCCTTGCCGTGCGACAAAAGCCAGTTGAGCCGGGCACCAATCATCAAAACCACATCGGCTTCCTTTAGCGCCAGGGAGCGTGCGGCACCGGCCGACTGCGGGTGCGTATCGGGCAGCAACCCCTTGGCCATGCTCATGGGCAGGTAGGGTATGCCGCTGTTTTCGACCAGGGTACGAATCTCGTCATCGGCCTGGGCATAGGCCGCGCCCTTTCCGAGGATGATCAGCGGCCGCTTGGCGCCTTTCAAAACATCCAGGGCACGGTTGACGGCGTCGGGTGCCGGGATCTGCTGGGGCGCTGCATCGATCACCTTGACCAGGGACTGAGCACCGGCGTCGGCACCCATGGTCTGGCCAAAAAGCTTTGCGGGCAGATCAAGATAGACACCGCCGGGACGGCCGGACACGGCAGCGCGGATCGCGCGGGCAATACCGATACCAATGTCTTCGGCATGCAGGATGCGGAAGGCGGCCTTGCACAAGGGCTTGGCGATGGCCAACTGGTCCATCTCTTCGTAATCGCCCTGCTGCAGGTCCACGATCTCGCGTTCCGACGAACCGCTGATCAGGATCATCGGGAAACAGTTTGTGGTGGCATTGGCCAGGGCTGTCAGTCCGTTCAGAAATCCGGGGGCGGAGACGGTCAGGCAGATGCCGGGCTTCTTCGTCAGGTAGCCGGCGATCGAGGCGGCATAGCCTGCGTGCTGTTCGTGGCGGAACGAAATGACGCGCATGCCTTCGGCCTGGGCCATGCGACCGAAATCCGTGATCGGAATGCCGGGCACACCGTAGATCGTGTTGAGGTCGTTGAGCTTGAGGGCATCGATGATCAGATGAAAGCCATCGGTCAGGGCCTCAGGAGCCGGTTCCGTGTCGCCTTCTGGTATTTCTTCTAGTGCCTGTGTTGCGGTTTCGGACATGGACAGCTTCTCTCCCGGTCAAAATGTCTGTCGTTGTTAACTGGTCAATCAAGGTCCACGTGTTTTTCCACATGGGCTTTCAACTTGAGTGTGTGTTCACGGACAAGGTGTTCGGCACGTTCGGTATCTCTTGCCTCGATAGCCTCGACGATATTCAGGTGATCGATCACCGACTTGTCGGCGCGGTCCTTTTCGAAAATGGTCCGTGCCCTGATTGCGCGGACGTGCATGAAGAGTCCGTTCGCCGTAGTCTCCAGGAGTTTGCAGTGGCTCAACCGCAGAATGGTCTGGTGGAAGGCGATGTTCGCGTCGGAATACTCATCCATATGCTCGCGCACTTCATTGTCGGCAAACGACGGCAACATGCGCCGCAACTCCCCGATTTCGGCGTCGGTGCCATTGAGCGTGATCAAGCGCGCCGCCATGCTCTCCAAGGCAGCCCAAACAGTGATCATTTCGAGAATTTCGGTTTTCGACTTGCGGACGATGAATATGCCGCGACGGGGAACGACCCGCACCAAGCCTTCCTGTTCCAACCGGACAAGGGCTTCGCGAAGCGGTGTCCTGCTTATGCCGAACTGTTCAGACAGGTTGCGCTCGTCGAGGCGAAGTTCGGCGTCCGAATCATAGATATTCATGCTCGTGATGGCCGACTTCAGGGAGTCGTAGATCTTGTCCTTCAGGCTCAGGCTCTGCTCGATGGGAGATATGTTAAGCGCCAGATCAGACATCTTGAGCCTCTGGGGTCTTGCGTTTCATCCGGTCATAAATGACTTTGAAAAGCGGCAGGAACAACAGAATCAGGGCCGCAACCATGATCGGGCCGGAATATATCCTGTTGAAGAAGATTGCAAACGAGCCGTCACCGATCAGCAGGGACTGGCGCAGGGCGGGCTCAGCCAGAGGACCGAGTACAATCGCCAGTACGGCGGGGGCCAGCGGATAGTCAAGCTTGCGCATCAGGTAGCCGACAATGCCGAAGACGATCATCAGCCAGACGTCATGCATATCCTGGGTCGGCACATAACCGCCGATCAGACACAAGACAAAGATAACCGGTGCCAGGATTGAGAATGGCAGTTTCAGCACTGCTATGAAGGCCGGGATGAAGGCAATGTTGATGATCAGGGCGAACAGGTTGGCGGCGTATAGGGACGCAATCAGACCCCAGACAAAATCCTTCTGGTCTATGAACAGACGGGGCCCTGGCTCCAGGCCCCAGAGCACCATGCCGCCGAGCAGAATGGCTGTGGTCGGCGAGCCGGGAATGCCCAGCGTCAGCATGGGAAGCATCGACCCTGTCGATGCGGCGTTATTGGCGGCCTCCGGTGCGACAACCCCTTCTACAGCACCTTTGCCGAATTCATCCGGGTCTTTCGAGATCTGCTTGGCGAAGCCGTACGCCATAAGCGATCCGGGTGTTGCACCGGCGGCCGGCAGGATGCCGACGAAATACCCGAGCACGGATCCCATCACCATGGTCTTCCAGGTTCCCAGCAACTGAACCAGGTTGTCCTTGATGCGTTTGACCGTGATGGTTGCCTCGGAGAGCATGGACTTGCCGCCGACCCTGGCGTTCTCCTCGATCGTCCAGAGCATTTCACCGATGCCATAGATCCCGATCGCCAGCACCAGGAAGTTGATACCATGCATGAATCCGGTGACGCCGCCGAAGATCAAGCGAGGTTCGCCGCTCATGATGTCGAGGCCGACGGCCGAAAGGACAAGACCAATGCAAATGGAGAACAGCGTCTTCCACAGGTCGTCCCCGCCCAGGCCTATGAATGTGGCGAAAGCGAGCAACATCAGGGCAAACTCTTCCGGCGCTCCAAAAAACAGGGCCACATGGGCCAGTGGCGGTGCAAAGAACGTAAACAGCAGGACGGAAATCGTGCCGCCAACGAACGATGCTACCGCAGCCGCGGTAAGCGCCTTGTCGGCAAAACCCTTCTTGGCCAACGGCCTGCCGTCAAACGTCGTCGCCACGGCCGTCGAGGCACCCGGGATGCCGAGCATGATGGAGGAAATAGCGCCGCCGTACATTGCGCCGTAGTAGATGGCGGCGAGAAAGATGACCGCGCCGGTTGGCGGAACAAGATAAGTGAGCGGCAGGAGAATGGCCACGCCATTGACGGAGCCCAGTCCGGGCATCGCGCCGATAAACAATCCGACGGTACAGCCGATCACGATCAAACCGAGATTTTGCGGCTGCAACGCGACGGCGAATCCATCGAACAACAACCCTACGATTTCACCCATTGTCCCCTCTCAAACAATCTTCAAGTGAAACGGCTCCGCCATTCTTACAGTGGCCAGGAGCGTCGTTTCAGGCCATCGGCTTTCGCGCGACGGCCGGCCTAGTAGAAAAACTCGTAAAGCGGATAGAACAGCGGTTCCGTGTAGCCCTTAGGCAAGGTGACCTTGATCAAAATTTCAAAAAACAAAAACAAAAACACGGGCGATCCAAGTGCGAAGACAAGGGTCTTCAGCCAAGTATGCTTGCCCATGAACCGCATGTAAAAAATGAAGAAAAGAGGCACCGCACCGTAGACGCCGATTACGCTGAAAAGAGCGACGGTTATGATCAGTGCTGCCGCCACTGCGCCGACGTCCGGGAATACGCCCTTTTGAAAATAGGCTTCCAGAGACCGTGACGGCGGACTTTTGCGCTTGAACCAGTTGAAGATAATACCTAGACACGAGATCAGCATGATCGCGGCCAGCCAGAAGGGCCAGAATCCGCCGCCTGGTCCCTCCTCAGGGATCCACCCGATCGTGAGCTCAGTGCTCTTCCACATGAGATAGCCGGAGAAGACCATCATGATCAACGCCATGCATAGCTCTGCTGCACGTGTTGTCATGACAAGTCCTCCCCGGCCACAATTCTTGCGTTAACTCAAGCAGATCAAACGTTTATTCGATCGCGCCCATCTTCTTGAGCATGGTCTTGTGAATGTCGCGTTCACGCTTCCAGTAGTCCATCAGAGCCTGACCGGAGATCGGGTCGCCCTGAAGTGCGCGCTTGTTGCGGTACTCCTGCCACTCGGCCGAATCAAACACCTTCTTGAACAGGTCGTGATAGTAGGCCTGAACGTCGGCGCTCATGCCGGGAGAGCCAACCACTGTCCGCTGCATGAAGTAGACCATGTCCTGGCCAAGTTCCTTGAACGTCGGCGCATCCTTGAAGAGGCTCAGGCGTTCTGGCGTGAAGCAGGCGAGAGGTTTGGTGTTGCCTGCCTGGAAGAAACCAAGCTGTTCGGACGGGTTGTTGACGGTGGAATCGGCGTTCTTGCCGGCCAGTTCCTTGGCAACCTTGCCACCGCCCTTGTACGGCACGTATTTCATTTCCAGACCGTAGGTCGTGTTCAGGAAGTCGGTCAGGAGATTGTCTTCAGACGCCTTGCCGGTACCGGCCATGATCCAGCCCTTGCCCTTGGCTTTGGCCGCCTTGACGAAGTCATCAACGTTGTTGATGTCCTTCATGTCGGAATTGACCCAAAGACAGAACGTGTCTTCGGCCATGCGCATGATCGGTGTAAACTTTTCAATGTCCACGCCGAGGCTCGGCTGACGCATTGGTGTTGTGTAGAAGCTGTTCAGGGTGAACATGATCGTGTGATCGTCGCCCTTGTCCTTCAGGTGGACCAGAGCAACCGCACCGGATCCGCCCGGCTTGTTGATCGGGTTGACCGGAACAGGGGCCAGTTTGTGCTTGGCAATGATGGCCTGCATGGCGCGCACGGCCTTGTCGGCACCGCCGCCCTTGCCGGCCATGACAACAAAGTCGATCGGCTTCTTTGGTTTCCATTCAGCAAGGGCTGACTGAGGGGCCGCCAGGGCTGCGAGCCCCATACCGGCGGCAACGCCCATGCTCATTACGATACGTTTTGATAGTTTCATCATATTCCTCCCAAGAATTGAGTGCGGGTGCACTCCGACACCAAGTGCCCAGGTTATGTCAAAGGGCCGACCGCGAGGCCAAAATCGTGGTATCTGGTCTATGGTATACCAAAAAGATGTCACGGCGCAATGCCGCAGTTCGTGTCGACCGCAATGTGGGTATCCGCCACACAAATTTGTTCTTAATGGGGAGCAATTGTGTCGGCATGCTCAACGGGCCTTAGGTCATCGACAATTTCAAGATCATGGTATATGGTATACCAGTTGATCTCGTCAACGATTTAATGCAGGCTGACCCGATGTTTGCTCCCGACCGGAATGGAGGCCGTCAATGAACGTACATGAATATCAGGCCAAGGCGATATTGTCGCGCTACGGCGTACCCGTGCCTGAAGGCTCGGTTGCCCACACGGCGGAAGCTGCAAAGACCATCGCCCAGGACCTGACCGGCTCACGGGTCGCCGTGAAGGCCCAGGTCCACGCCGGCGCGCGCGGCAAGGCCGGCGGCGTGAAACTGGTCCTGTCGGCAGAGGAAGCGGGAACGGCCGCAGAAAAGATTCTGGGCAACAAAATCGTCACCGATCAAACCGGTGGTGATGGCAAAGCGGTTCGAACGGTTCTGGTTGAAGCCGCAGCCGACGTGCTGGAAGAGCTGTTCGTCGCAGCCCTTGTCGATCCATCGAACGGCATGATCGCCCTGATGGCCGCCCGCGAAGGCGGCGAAGACATTGAGGAGCGGGCCGCCAAGGACAAAAACCTGCTCAAGCGGATTTATGTGTCCCCGGATACCGACCCCAGTTTCTCTCAGTACCTGCAACTGGCGCATGACCTGGGATTTGAGGACCCGTTGTCGGGAAGGCTGGCCAAAATATTCAACGCCCTGCCCCGCGCCCTGGCCGAGCACGATGCAAGCCTGATCGAGATCAACCCCCTGGCTCTGACCGTGGACAATTTCTTCATGGCCCTCGATGCCAAGATGGTGCTCGATGACAACGCCCTGTACCGGCATCCGGAACTGGAGTCCCTGCGCGACACGGACGATGACGACCCGGTGGAACGGGCCGCCCAGAGCCAGGAGATCAACTATGTGGGCATGGATGGCGATATCGGAGTTATCGTCAATGGCGCCGGACTGGCGCTGGCCACGCTGGACATGCTTAGAGACGCGGGCGGCGACCCAGCAAACTTCATGGATATTCGCACCACCGCGCTGAGCATGAACATTGCGAAAGGCGTCGACCTGCTTTTATCAAACGACCGCGTAAAAGTGCTGCTGGTCAACATGCATGGCGGCGGCATGCAACGCTGCGATACGATCGTCGAAGGCATCGGCATGTCGATGACCCGGGCCAAGCGAAAGATTCCGATCGTCATGCGTGCTGCCGGCAACAATGCGGAGTTTGCCAAGCAGAGGCTGAAGAATTTTGGGGTCCCCTTCACCAATGCCACCGATATGGCAGATGCGGTCAACAACGCGGTATCCATCGCCAAAGGGGGGCAAGCCTAATGGCGATATTGGTTGGCGAACAAACGCGCGTTATCTGCCAGGGGATGACCGGCTGGGCAGGCACCCACCACACCGACAAGATGATTGCCTATGGCACCACCGTGGTCGGTGGTGTCACGCCAGGCAAGGGCGGCAAGCGTCACCTCGAATTGCCCGTATTCAACACAGTAACGGAAGCCAAGGTCCAGACCGGGGCCAATGCGAGCATCGTATTCGTGCCGGCGCAGAATGCGTCCCAGGCGATGATCGAGGCGATCGAAGCCGAGATCCCGCTTCTGATCTGCGTCACGGAACGGATCCCGGTCCTCGACATGGCCCGGGTCAAGCGGGCCCTTGAGGGTTCAAAAACCACTCTGGTCGGCCCCAACTCCCATGGACTCCTGGTCCCCGGCGTCTGCAAGATCGGTGTCATGTCGGGTGTTCACGAACGGCCCGGCCGGATCGGCATCGCCTCGCGCTCGGCAACCCTGACGAGCGAGGTCGCGGTCCAGACAAGCGCCCTGGGCCTGGGGCAATCAACCACCATCAGCGTCGGCGGCGATCCGATCCATGGTCTCGGCCTGGTGGACTGCGTGCGTCTGTTTATGGAGGACCCTGAAACCGACGGTGTAGTTGTGATCGGGGAAATCGGCGGTCACGAAGAAGAAGAGGTCGCCCAGTATCTCGCCTCGGAGAAACCTGGAAAGCCGGTCGCTGCCCTGATCGCGGGCCGACACGCGCCGGCGGAGAAACGCATGGGACATGCGGGCACTATGACGGCGTTCGGACAATCAACCGCAACAAGCAAGATCGACGCGCTCAGAGATGCCGGCGTTCACATTGCGCCTTCTGCCGACGTGATTGGCAAGACAATTGCGGACATCCTGCGACAATAACAGCACACATCAAAGACTGGAAACACAGTCGCATTCATGCACAATTCGGTCGTATGGGGTTTGGTGTAGTTTTCTACACTCTGAATTGCACAAACTTCACATTGTGTTATGCCTTGGGGAGTGATTGAGGGAATGGCCGTCGGTGACCGCTTGTCCGAGTTGGAGCTTAGAAACGAAACTACCAGGTTGCTTGCAAATGCGTTGAACATTTCTTCAGCCGGCACGCTTGTCACCGGAACAGTTGGAACTGTGATTGGCATGATATTGCAGTCAAATCTTACATTTAGCGAAGAAGTTAACGGGTATCTGGCAATACTTCTTGCTCTATTCGCCGCCATTTCGTTTCAGGCATTGGCCTGGATAACGATTGGCCAAATTCGTGAAAATGAATGACAACCGGATCTCTCGTAACATTTCTTGCTGCGGTTGTGACCTTTCTGTTGGTCGCTGTTATCGCAGTGGTCATGAATGGAAAGATGGTTTCCAAAGCAGTTCGACGACTAAAGAATGCTGAGGTGCCCACCGAAAAAGACATGGAAGATAGGACTTTGGAAAACGACTTACCGAAGCAGGAAACTTTTGAAACGGCGTCGAAGCCTAGTATTGATATTGCGACAAATCATCAGGTGGTGCTACCTGATGAGAGTTTCGAAGTCCCCGGAACAGGGTTAGATAACCTTGCAAAGGTGCACTGGAATCTTTCCAACGAAGAGCTGTATGACGAAGCGGTCAACCGCAAGGAAGGCATCATTGCGGAACACGGTCCCCTCGCCGTTACCACCGGTCAGCACACCGGCCGGTCTGCCCAGGACAAATTCATCGTTCGGGATGCGTCGACCGAAGACACGATCTGGTGGGACAACAACAAATCGATCACTCCTGAACAATTCGAACGGCTCCGGACCGACTTCGTCGAGCATGCCCGGGGACGCGAACTTTTTGTCAGTGATCTATACGGCGGCGCCGACCCGGCACACAGGATAAGCGTCAGGGTTTGCACGGAATTTGCCTGGCATGGCCTGTTTATCCGCCACATGCTGAGACGCCCCGAACTGGCTGAACTCGAAGGGTTTATGCCGGAACTCAAGATCATCAACCTGCCCAGTTTCAAGGCCGACCCAGAGCGCCACGGTGTGCGCACCGAAACTGTAATTGCTGCGGATCTCTCGCAGGGTCTGGTCCTGATCGGCAACACGGAATATGCCGGTGAAACCAAAAAATCCGTGTTCGGCGTCCTCAACTACCTGCTCCCCGCCAAGGGCGTCATGCCGATGCACTGTTCCGCCAATGTCGGACACAGCGGCGACGCAGCCTTGTTCTTCGGATTGTCCGGAACCGGCAAGACGACACTTTCGTCCGACTCCACCAGAACGCTGGTGGGCGACGACGAACACGGCTGGTCGGAAAACGGGATCTTCAATTTCGAAGGCGGCTGTTATGCCAAGACGATCCGGTTGTCGGCCGAAGCCGAACCGGAAATCTATGCAACGACACAACGCTGGGGCTCGGTTCTGGAAAACGTCGTCGTCGATCCGGAAACCGGCCGTCCTGATTTTGACGACGGCAGCCTGACCGAGAACGGCCGGGTGGCGTATCCGATGGACTTTATCCCCAATGCGTCCGACACGGGTATCGCCCCTCACCCACAGAATATTATCATGCTGACGGCGGACGCCTTCGGCATCATGCCGCCGATTGCAAAACTGACGCCGAGCCAGGCGATGTATCACTTTCTTTCGGGCTACACCGCCAAGGTTGCCGGCACAGAGAAGGGCGTTGCAGGCACCCAGGCAACGTTTTCCACATGTTTCGGCGCCCCTTTCATGCCGCGTCACCCGAGTGTTTACGGCAATCTTCTGCGTGATCTGATTGCCCGGCACGGTGCCACCTGCTGGCTCGTCAATACGGGCTGGACCGGCGGTGCCTACGGCACCGGCTCCCGCATGCCGATCAAGGCCACCCGCGCCTTGCTGACAGCCGCCCTCGATGGCAGTCTGGCAAACGTGGAAACCCGTACCGATCCGTTTTTCGGTTTCCAGGTTCCGGTCTCGATGAACGGCGTCGACAACACCTTGCTCAACCCGCGTGACACCTGGGCGGATGGGTCTGCCTATGACGAACAGGCCCGAAAGCTGGTGCAGATGTTCATCGACAACTTTGAAAAGTTCGAGGACCACGTCGGCCGGGATGTCATGGATGCGGCACCCATTATCCGGACTGCGGCTGAATGACCCATCAGGCAAGGCTTGCGTAAGCCGCAGCGTTTCCTGTCAACTGACGTTTCGGTTCGTCCTGTGAGAGGGGGGAAGACCGGCGGGATGATCAATCCCGATCCGTGATCCACAGGAGTCGAAAGGTCTCTTCACATGAAAATCTGCATTTACGGCGCCGGTGCCATCGGCGGCTATCTCGGTGCTATGCTCAAACGCGGCGGAGCCGATGTTTCCCTGATCGCCAGAGGGCCTCACTTGGCAGCGATGCAGGAAAACGGCCTCAAACTGCTGGTCGACGGCGAGGAACATGTCACCCAGGTCACCGCCACCGACGATCCAGCGGAACTGGGACCGCAGGACTATGTAGTCATCGCGCTCAAAGCCCATCAAGCTTGGGAATCGGCGGAACAAATGACGCCGCTTCTGGGACTTGAAACAACTGTCGTAACAGCGCAGAACGGCGTGCCATGGTGGTATTTCTACGGCTTCGAGGGACAGTACGCCAACCTTCGGGTCGAAAGCGTCGATCCGTCAAACCGGCAATGGGACGCGATCGGGCCGGAACGCGCGCTTGGCTGCGTGGTCTATCCGGCAACCGAGATCCTTGAACCCGGCGTCATCAAACATGTCTACGGCAACAAGTTCTCGCTCGGTGAACCAGACAGAACTGAATCCGAACGCGCACTGAAACTTTCCGCACTGATGGAAGCGTCCGGACTGAGGGCGCCGGTGATGCCCGAAATCCGCAATGAAATCTGGCTCAAGCTGTGGGGCAACCTTTGTTTCAACCCGATCTCGGCCCTGACCGGTGCGACGCTGGATATTGTGGCCACCGATCCCGGCACCCGGACGCTGTCGCGCAACATGATGCTTGAGGCCCAGACCATCGGGCGCCGGATCGGAGTTCATTTCCGGGTCGATGTGGAACGGCGCATCAACGGTGCGGCTGGTGTCGGCGCCCACCGCACCTCCATGCTCCAGGATCTCGACAAGGGCCGCCCGCTGGAAATCGATGCGCTTCTGACGTCGGTGCAGGAAATGGGCAGGCTCGTGGACGTGGACACGCCCTACATCGACAGCGTGCTGGCCCTGGTCCAGCAGATGGGCCGGACGGCTGGGGTCTATCCGACTTTTCCGGAGCGGGAATTGAGGGAAGACTCGCCGGAGGTCGCCATCGACTGAACAGCCGGTGTCTTCAGCTAACGTGCTGCAATGGCTGAAGCCGCGGCCGCCATCATGCCGGCACTACAGCGATTGGCGGCACGCACGGCGCGTTCGCTTCTCAGCAATCGGCGGGCCTGGGTCGCCAGCAGCACCCAGGCCAGGTCAACCGCAATCAGCACCACAAGCATTGTGGCGACCAACTGTCCCCAACCCCAGACCGTGAGAGTGCTCAGATCGATGATCGTCGGCAACAACGCCAGATAGAATGCCACCAGCTTCGGATTGCCGAGCGTTACCGTCAGCCCGGCGGCAAACATTTTTGCCGGCGATCCTTTGGGCAAGTCTTCCTGGCCCATTACAACCGGCGCGCGCCACATCTTCCAAGCGAGGTAAATGAGATAAACGACGCCGGCCCACTTGATCATTGAGAATACCAGTTGGTAGGTCGTCGCGATCGACGACAACCCCCAAACCGCACAGGTCAGCCACACGGCCTCGCCAATCCACATGGCAGAAAGAAACGGCAGCACGTCACGAGGTCCGCGGGCCAGAACGCGGGCAACCAGGGCGGCAATACTTGGCCCCGGAGAGCCTGCCGTAACGATGAGAGCTGCCGCGAATATGATCAGTGCAGTCGTTTCCATGACATTCTCCGCAACCCTGATGGCCGCCAACCGGTTCGTAGATTGAACCGAGCATGTAGCGCTTTTTGCCGTGTTGCAAAACATCCAATTTTCAACGCGATTGACGGACCACTTTCGGGAGACACTGGAAATGCGGTGGACGAATCGCGTTGAAGAAGACCAGCTTGAGTCGCTAAAATCGGATGTCGCTCTAGTTGCTCCGTACGGACAACCGGGCTGCACCCCTGACAACCTTGAATGTCAGGATTTCGGGAAGCAGACAGACCTCGTTCGAGCAGGCCTGAACTTCCAAGCTTGCGTCCACCACCGGCGCGTCTGCATGCTGGATCCGGGCCGAGATTTCGAAACTGTTTTCCAACAACGCGACAGGGGCATCGCTGAAATCAAGGGTCTTCACCGTCGCCTTTGGATAACCGACATCCACACCGATTTTCTTGCCTTGCGCGGACACCTCCAACCGGGTCGCAATCAAGTCTTTGTCCAGTGGTTGTTCCGAATTGATATGCCAGCCTTCAGCAAGGGTTACGCGCAAAACAAGCTTGTCGTTGTCAATTGACGGTGTCATTGCCACGCGAGCGACGCCTTGGCCTGCGTACTGGATTGCCTCCCTCTCGCCGCGGAGAAAGCGGTCGGCGGCTGACAGAACGGACACACCACCGACCGGCGCCTTGAGGGCAATCCCGGACAATGCGGCGATCGCCTTTTCAGCCTGGTTCCGGAACACAGGATCCGGAGAACGGCGCGACAACCGGGCCAAAACATCAAGGGCTGCGGCATTGCCCGAAGGCTGGTCGACATCACTGCGGGGTTTGATGCGGCCATATCCCTGGTTGGTTCTGGTGGCGTAGAAGTCCCCGGCATCTTCATCCGCAAAATCTTCTATCATGATCCGGCTGAGAGCCACCGCTCGGTCGAACCAAGTTCGATCCTGTGTCAGGTCGAACAACGACACAAAGCCGCGCGCCAGATGGGCATAGTCGTCGAGTTCCCCCTCAACGGCTTCAGCGCCTGCAAAGAAGCTGCGCTTCAGGCGCCCGTCCTTGCCCCGCATCTTTTGCCAGATCATGTTGCCGGCCTTCGCAGCCGCCTCGCGGTAGCGCGGCTCGCCAAACGTTGCAGCAGCAGCGGCAAAACTCCTGATCGTCATGCCGTTCCAGCTTGCCAGAACTTTCTCGTCGCGCACGGGTGCCGGCCGTTCAGCACGGACCTTACGGAGTTTCCTGAACATTTCGATCAGACGGGGGGTCGCCTCGCCGGCAACATTGTCCAGATTGAGGATGACCTTACCGGCAAACTCTCCGTCGGGAACCGTGCCGAATGTCTCAAGGGCGAACTTGGCGTCCTTCGCCCCCAGCACCCGTTCGAGTTGATCGGGTGTCCAGACGTAGTACGTGCCTTCCTCGCCTTCCGAGTCGGCATCTCTTGCAGCGTAAAACCCACCCTCGGGATCCGTCAGGTCGGCGAGGACATAGTCCAGCGTCTTGCGGGCGGTTGCGGCATAGGCCGGTTTGCCGGTAATGCGGAAGGCGGTGGTGAACACTTCGGCGACCTGGGCCTGGTCGTAAAGCATTTTTTCGAAATGCGGTACACGCCAGCGCGGGTCGACCGCGTAACGGTGGAATCCGCCTTCGATGTGATCGTGAATGCCACCGGACAGGATCGACTGCAATGTCCTTTCAACCGCCTCGAGGGCTGCCGCGTCGCCGGTTCGCTCAGCCTGGCCCAGCAGATACATCAACACCGATGCGCGAAAGAACTTCGGCCCCTCCCCTATGCCGCCGGAGAACGGATCGAACTGACCGGTCAGGCTTTTCGTCACGGCGGACAGGACTTCCGGGGTCAGGGCACGGGCGTCTTCCTTGCGCGTCAGATAGCCGGTCAGCATGGTGGACAGGCGCGCGCCTTCGGCGACAACTGCCTGGCGATTGTTGACCCACTCGGCGGTCACGGCTCCCATCAACTGGACAAAATCTTCCGGCGGAATGTAACCCGTGCCATAGAAAGGCTGCCGGTCCGCCGTCATGAACACGGTGTTGGGCCAGCCGCCGCGCTGGGTCAGGGCTTCCGTGACCAGCATGTAGGATTCGTCCAACGTCGTCCGCCGTTCCCGGTCGACCAGCACCGGGACAAATTGCTCATTGATCGACTTGGCGATGCCGGGATTGTTGAAGTGGGTTTCCTGCATCACGTGACACCAGTGGCAGGCGGTGTAGCCGAAGGAGACCATAACCGGCACACCGCGTTCCCGGGCCAAGGAAAACGCCTGCGCGCCCCAGGGATACCAGCGCACCAGGTCCTTGCTGTGCGAACGCAGATACGGCGAGGCCGAAGCCTCCAGCCGATCGTTCTTCGCACCGCTGCCTGCTGTGGCCAGTGCGTTGCTGGATGCGCCAATGGCGGTTGCGCTCAAAAAGGCCACGAACAGGCCCGTCAGGCAAATTTTGGATATTCCGTTCACAGTCACGATCAAGCCCTTTGCATCAGACGCAGACACCCCTGATCAATACGACTGACGACGGCAAATCGTTCCCAGATTTCCAAAACAATCTGCAATCGATCTACGTCACGCCGGCCTACTCGAACTCCATGAATTTGCTGAGAGCGTCGAGATCATACCCCTGGCTTGCCACCCACAATTGCTTGGTATAGGCGTGCTGGACCTCGCCGGAGCGCATCTGCTCGTCAGTCATTTCCTCGATGATGGCGCCACGGTTCATGACCGCGATGCGCTGGCACAGATGGCCGACCACGGCCAGGTCGTGGCTAACCATGAGATAGGTCAGGCCATGGCTAGCGCGCAGGCGTACCAGCAGGTTCAGAATTTCCGCCTGGACGGAAACGTCGAGCGCCGACGTCGGCTCGTCCAGCAGCACCACGCGCGGTTCGAGGATCAAGGCGCGGGCAATGGCGATGCGCTGGCGCTGACCGCCGGATAACTGGTGGGGAAACCGGAACCGGAACTGGGGCCCCAGGCCAACTTCGTTGAGCGCGTCGACCACACGGTCTTCCACTTTGTCGAAACCGTGGATGACGAGAGGCTCCTTGAGCGTGTCGTTTACGGTGCGGCGGGGATGAAGCGATCCGTACGGGTCCTGGAACACCATCTGGAGAAGCTTTCGGCCGGCCTTGTCGCGCCGCTGACTTAGGCTTTGACCCTGGATCAGCATTTCTCCCGACCAGTCGTCGACGAGGCCCGCCAGGCCGCGCAGGATCGTCGACTTGCCCGAGCCGGACTCGCCGACGATGCCGTAGCTGTCGCCTTCGGCCACGGTGAAGGTGGCATCGCGTACCGCATGGATGGCCGATTTGCCGTGGCCGAACAGGATGTTGAGATCGCGCACCTCAATCACAGCCGGGTACTCTGCATTTCGAGCCATGCCGGATCGCGATTGAGGATCGGCAATTCGCCGTGATCGCCGCCAATCTTGGGCAGGCAGTTAAGCAGACCGCGCGTATAAGGATGTTTGGCGTTGTTGAGATCGTCGGCGGCCAACCGCTCCATGATCTGGCCGCCATACATGACCAGCACCTGATCGCAAAAGGACGACACCAGATTCAAGTCGTGTGAAATCATGATCAGTCCCATGCCGCGCTGGCGTACCATGTCGTCGAGCAGGGCCAGGACCTGCATCTGGACGGTAACATCGAGAGCAGACGTCGGCTCGTCGGCAATCAGAACCTGTGGATTGGGGATCAGCATCATGGCGATCATGATGCGCTGTCCCATGCCGCCGGACACCTGATGGGGATAGAGCTTGTAGACCTTCTCCGGCTCGCGGATATGGACTGCCTCCAGCATCTCCATCGCCTTGTGGCGGGCGTCGCCTGCGGAACCGGTGGAATGAATGCGGTAGGCCTCGGCCACCTGCGAGCCCACCGTCATGACAGGATTGAGGGAATATTTCGGATCCTGCATGATCATGGAAATGCGGTTGCCGCGAATGTCGTAGAGCGTCTTGCGGTCCGCATTGAGCAGGTCGATGCCGTCGAATTCCATACGGTCCGCCGTGATCGTGCCATTGCCGGACGTGAGACGCAGCAGCGCCCTGCCCGTCTGGGACTTGCCGGAACCGGATTCGCCGACGATCCCCAGGCGTTCCTTGCCAAGGGTGAAGTCGATGCCGCGGACGGCTTCGACGATGCCCTTGGGCGTGCGGAAACTGACCGACAGGTTTTCGACCGTGATCAACGGATCGGCTGGCGAGGTCTGGCTCATCACTCGCCTCCCGAGCGTGGATCAAGCACGTCGCGCAGACCGTCACCCAGCAGATTGAAGCCCATTGAGACAATGAGGATGGCAAAGCCCGGAATGGTCGAAATCCACCACTGATCGAGAAGAAAGTCGCGTCCGGTCGCAATCATTGCACCCCATTCGGGCAGCGGCGGCTGGGCGCCGAGCCCAAGGAACCCGAGACCGGCTGCCGTCAGGATGATCCCCGCCATGTCGAGCGTCAGGCGCACGATGATCGACGACATGCACATGGGCACCACGTGGCTGACAACGATCCTCAAGGTCGAGGCGCCCTGGATCTGGGCTGCCAGAATATATTCGGAACTTCGCACCGTCAGGGCCTCGGCCCGGGCGAGCCGCGCGTAAGGCGACCATGTGGTCACGGCTATGGCGATGACGGCATTCTCCAGTCCTGGCCCGAGGGCTGAAACAAAGGCAAGTGCCAGGATCAACCGCGGAAAGGCCAGGAAAATATCGGTTATGCGCATCAGCACCGTGTCGACCCAGCCGCCCATGTAACCGGCGATAGTGCCGATCATGAGGCCGATCGGCATGACGATGACCGACACCAGGAACACGATATAGAGCGTTACCCGGGAGCCCCAGATGATCCGGTCGTAGATGTCGCGTCCCAACTCGTCGGTGCCAAACCAGTGTTCCGCACTGGGCGCCTTGAGGCGGTTTGCGAGGTTCTGCTCAATGCCCTCGCCGGATGTCAGAAACGGGGCAAGGGCCGCAATCACCAGCAACAGGCCGATGATGATCAGCCCCGCCATGGCGATTGGATTGGAGCGAAACGTAAGCCAGCCGACATAGGCACGCTGGGCACGGGCCTGGCGGGCGCTGGCGGGAGACTCGGCCAGCAACCAGCCGCGCAGACCGCTGTGCGGGAATTTTTTTGTATCCGGCATTGCCATCTACCGCGCCCTCGGATCGACCATGCGGTACAGGATATCCGACAGCATGTTGATGCCGACAAAACAGACCCCGATGACGACCGTGCCGCCAATGACGGCATTCATGTCGGCGTTGAACAGGGAATTGGTGATGTAGAGACCGATGCCCGGCCAGGCAAAGACGGTTTCAGTCAGCACCGAGCCTTCCAGAAGAGTGGCGTAGGACAGGCCGACCACCGTGATCAACTGGACCATCACGTTGCGGAAGGCGTGACTCCAGATCACCGTTCGCTCCGGCAATCCCTTGACCCGGGCGGTCAGAATGTACTCCTGATTGAGCTGGTCAAGCATGAAGCTGCGAGTCATGCGGGCGATATAGGCCAGCGAGAAGAAGGCAAGCATGGAGGCCGGCAGAATGATGTGTCCGAGGGCGTTGTTGAAAACGTCCCACTCGCCGGCCATGGCCGAATCGATCAGGATGACTCCGGTTACCGGTTCGACCACACCTTCGAAATAAAAATCGTAGCGTCCCGGACCGGGCAGCCACTCAAGCTTGGCATAAAAGACCAGGAGGGCGACCATGCCGAGCCAGAATATGGGCACGGAATAACCGATCAGGCCGAACACACGGACCACATGGTCGATGATCCTGCCCTGGCGGACGGCGGCCAGCACGCCCATGGGAATGCCAAGGATGACACCGATGATAGTTGCCAGTGTCGCCAATTCAAGAGTGGCCGGAAAGAATCGCTTGATGTCGTCGACGACCGGCCTGGCGGTCATGATCGATTGGCCGAAATCGCCCTGCAGGGCGCTTTTCAGGAATACCCAGAACTGAACGATGAGCGGTCTATCGAGCCCCAGCTGCAGGCGCATGGCCTCGTAGACTTCGTTGGATGCGCGATTGCCGACGATGGCCATGGCAGGATCGGTCGGCAGCACGCGGCCGATGACGAAGGTCACGGCCATCAGGCCGACGAACGTCAACAGGAGGGTCAGAAAAAACTGGATGAGTTTTTTGACAAAAGATGGAAGGGGCGGGAATGATCCCGCCCCGTTGCCTTTGTTTGTGTCAGACTTTGACAAGATGGGTGTCCCCTTCTCGTCGTCTACTTGGTCACCGTACGGAAGAAGACCTGATCGAAGGTTGCCCCGCGAATGTAGTTCTTGACGTTGTCACGCCGGCCGATCTTGCCAACAAGCTGGAACATGACTGCATACGGCGATGCGGACTGCATGTTCTTCTGCAAGTCCTTGTACATTGCCTCGCGCTTGACGGCATCGGTTTCCTTGGCCGCTGCTTCAGCACCCTTGGTCGCGCTTTCGTCGGCCCAGGAATTGCGCCACGCCAGTTTGCCGGTCAGCTTGGCTTCGTCGCGGTTGTCGGGATTGTGGGCAAACGAATCAGCATTGGAATGCGGATCGGCATAGTCCGGTCCCCAGCGTGCGATGATCAGCTCGTGCTTGCGCGCCCGGTACTTGGGCCACAGGGTTTTACCGTCGGAGAGAATGATCTCGCCTTCGATGCCGAGTTGCTTGAGCGACGACTGGATCGACTGTGCCACTTCCTTGAACGGAGACTTGTTCAGGGTATCGATGGTGAGCTTGAATCCGCCGCCTTCATGACCGGCTTCGGCAAGCAGCTTCTTGGACTTGGCCAGATCGTAGGAGTAAGGCGTCTCGTCATAGGAGGCCCACATGCCCGACGGCCAGAACGACTGGTGCTTCTTATATGTGCCGTCAAGAACCGATCCCAGCAGACCTTCGTAGTCAACCGCATAGCGGATGGCTTCCTGGACTTTGGGCTTCGACAGGATCGGGTGTTTCTGATTCGAGGCCAGATACATGACATTGGACTGCGGGAAGGTATCGATTTCCACGCCGGCCTTGCCTTCGAGACCCTTGATCTGGTCAGCAGTCAGGTCTTCAGCAACATCCACATCGCCTTTTTCCAGCAACAGGCGCTGGGCGGATGCTTCGGCCACGTGACGCATGATCACCTTCTTCATGGCGGGCGCGCCGTGACGGTCCTTCTCATGGGCTTCCATGATGATCAGTTCGTTGGCTTTCCAGGTCTTGATGCTGTAGGGGCCGGAACCGGCTGAATGGGTTTTCAGCCACTCGTAACCCATGTCGCCATCCTTCTCATGGCTCATCAGCAGTTTCTTGTCGACGACGGAGCCGACGCCGGCGGAAAGGGCGTTCAGCACAAGGCCGGGTGACAGATCTTCCGTAATGGTCAGCTTGACCGTTTCAGCGTCGACGGCCTGGACCAGCTTGTCCACGTTGTCGGCGCTCCAGCCGAACTGGGTAAAGATGAAGGATGGCGTCTTTTTCAGCTTAATGACACGCTGCAGGGAATAGGCCACGTCATCGGCGGTCATCGGGTTGCCGGAATGAAACACGATGCCCGGGCGCATCTTCAGCGTGATGGTCTTGCCGTCGTCGCTGAAGGTATAGCTTTCAGTCGTGCCGCCAACCAGCTTGGTCAGATCATCGGGCTCGAACGTCATCACCCGATCATAAATATTGGTAATGATCTCACCGCCAGTGAATTCAAACACTTCAGCGGGGTCAAGGTTGATGATGTCCGCGGTATTGCGGGCAATCACAAAGGTGTCGTCAGGTGTCGCCGCCTGGAGCGCTTGCGTGGCGGTGAACGCCATAAACGCTGACAGCCCGAGGGCGACAGAGAATTTTCGTATGGTCACGTGTAACTCCCTAAACTTGTAGCGCCGGCTATTGCTTGTTGATATGGCGGGCGCTGGTTATCGATGGCATCTCCTTGCCATCCTGTGCGGCAGTCTAAGTGCGAAATCCGTCACGGGCAACTTGTATCGACAAGTTGTGCCATGTGGACCAGGCTATCGCATTGCAAAACGACGACACCATCAACGGGAGACCGCCATGCAGCCGACATTCGAGACAGACCGACTCGTGATCCGCCCGCGAACGTTGGCGGATCTCGAAGCATGCCTGGTCATGGACCGCGATCCGGCGGCGACCCGGTTCATTCCGGGGCCGTGGGCCGATCCGGTTGCGCATCGTGCCTTTGTCGTCGCGCGCATGGAGGCGAACTATCCTGAAGGGCTCGGCTACTGGTCAGTTTTCAACCACACCAGGTCAGGCCGGTTTCTCGGCTGGATCCTGCTGCTGCCCTATCTGGCGGTGGCCGACGAGGTCGAGATCGGCTGGCGGTTCACGCAAGCAAACTGGGGACATGGGTTTGCCACCGAAGCCGCCGCCCCGGTGCTGAAGCATGGCCTGGAGACTGTGGGTCTCGAGGCTGTTGTGGCTGACATCGATCCTGAGAATGCAGGGTCGATCAGGGTGGCGGAGAAACTCGGCATGTGGTTTGTGGAGGACAGGATCATCGATGGGATGGTGTCAAAATCGTATCGGATTGACCGCTTTCAGGACGGGCGGTGAGCTGCTATCTGACTTGCAGCAACATGCCGTTGCTGCGGACATTCTCTCAAGCGGCTTGCAAAGGACCTGAAACATGAATTTGTCCGCGCTTGAGTTCTCAAGCCTCACAGCCTTGATAGCCGTGATTTTCGTGTTCGCGGGGATCGTTAAGGGCACGGTCGGGATCGGTTTGCCAACCGTTTCGGTCGGTGTCCTGAGCCAGATGATACCGCCGCACACTGCGGTGGCCCTGGTTGTGTTTCCAATACTGGCGGCCAACTTCTGGCAAGTCGTGCGGACACGCGCGGGCCTCGAGACCCTGCGCCGCTACGGGATCCTTGCCGCCTGCCTCTTCGTGACGCTCTGGGTTACAACATTCCTGACCGCGCAGGCATCGACGGAAATCCTGCTCGGTGTCATCGGCATCGCCATCGTCATCTTTTCGGTTTCGAGTCTGGTGGGAACGCCTCCGGCACTTGCCGATCGCCACGACCGGATCGGGCAAGCCGTGACCGGCGTATCGGCGGGCTTTCTGGGCGGCTTGACCAGCATCTGGTCGCCGCCGCTCGTCACCTATCTGATTGCACGCAGAACAGACAATGACGAATTTGTACGGGCGGCGGGACTGTTCATTTTTATCGGTGCTATTCCATTGATGATCGGTTTCTGGCAGACCGGGCTCCTAAACGCAGAAACCGCCCCGCTTTCCCTTGCGATGATCGTGCCAAGTCTGATCGGATTCAGCCTCGGCGAGATGATCCGGAGACGCCTGCATCCGGACCGGTTTCGCAGCGTCATTCTGTGGGTGTTTCTCCTCATGGGGCTCAATCTGCTTCGGCGCGCCGTGTTTTGAGGGTCGCGGAACGACACCGGTCTTGCAGGCTGTGTTGCTGGGGTCAGGTCCCATTAATCCCAATCGGGCCGAATGTGACCGGCCCACAGAGGGGATGCCTACATCCAACCAAGTCGCGACAGTGAGCTGGAATCTTACCGTGCTCATGATCCGACCCAACCTCCGACAAATAGGAGTAAGAGAATGCCCGAATCTTCAAATGTCAATTTGCAGTTATCGCGAGATGAAGCGTTGGTTTTGTTCGAGTTCCTTCAGCGTGAGATTGATGAAAACGACGCCAACACGTTGAAATCGTCGATAGACCATGAAGCGGAATTATGGGCATTGAACGGATTGAATTGCCTTTTGGAAAGGGCGCTTCCAGAGCCTTTCGCTTCAGACTATTTGAAAGATCTTTCTGCTGCGCGCCACGCATTGGTCAAGCGCTATGGTAATTGGAGTTTTGTCTCATCAACGGAGTAATGAAGCGAAAACCATGTAGTCACCTGCATACCGACAACGGCAGCTTTGTCCGCACTTCGGTCGTTGCCCTGCTGGTCTGTAGTTCCGGCTGAAGCAGAATTTGCCGGCCTTCGCCAAGCCCGAAAACTCTCCGGCCCCCGCGCCCCTAGCCAACATCGAGAAGCGACAGTATCTCCGAGCAATTCTCGACACGGCCGTCGCAGCAATCCGCCAGCAGGAAACTGACCATGTCATTGACGATGGCGAGATTTGCCGCGTAGTGGATCTCCCTTTGATTTCTCGTCGCCTTCAGGAGCCCTGCCCGTTTCAGCACAGACAGGTGGCCTGAAAGCGTCGAGGCCACGATATCCAGTCTGCGTGAAATTTCGCCGGCCTGCAGTCCGTCCGGGCCGGTGCGGACAAGCAGGCGGAATATTGTCATGCGCGATGGTTGAGCGAGGGCAGCGAAGACCTCGATAGCTTTGTCCTGTTCCATGTTTCGTTAATGCCCGAAGTACCGAAGCTTGACAAGCGCGGCGCGGCCAGATAGCTCCATTTAAAATTCGGTATCTGCCGAAATACGGAAGTGCCTGCAGCGGGAGCGCGACATGGGGCCTGTGAGCGAGATCTTCAAACCGACCGGTACAGCGTCCGATGTGATGGCCGGACAACCGTGAAGTCCGAAGCCCCAGAACACGCCGTCACCCTTGATGATATTTCGGAGTCTGCCTCGGCGCTTCGTGATGTGGCCGCCCGTACGCCGCTGCTTGAGAATGCAGATGTCAACAAAGTGCTCGGCGGCCGTCTCCTGATCAAGGCCGAATGTGCCCAGCGCACCGGGGCCTTCAAGATCCGCGGCGCCTATAATTGCATTCGGCACCTGTCCGAGCCCGAACGGATGCGCGGTGTCATCACCTATTCTTCGGGCAATCATGCCCAGGGCGTGGCCCTGGCGGCGCAACTCCTCGGCACGTCCGCGCTGATCGTGATGCCCGCTGACGTGCCGGCGTCGAAGATCGAGGCCACCCGGTCGCTGGGCGCTGAAGTCACAACGTTCGAGCGGGACAGCGAAAACAGCGACGAGGTGGTCGAACGGATTCGACAGCAAACCGGCCGCGCCGTGGTGCCGCCAAGTGCCAATCCTCACGTGTTGGCGGGAGCCGGAACGGTAGCCGTCGAGATCCTGGAGCAGGCGCGCGACCTCGGTGCTGATCTGGATGCGGTGCTGGTGCCCTGCGGCGGTGGCGGTCTGACGGCCTCTACGGCTGTGGTCATGCACGGGTCATCGCCAGGGACGCAGGTCTTTGCCGTCGAACCGGAATTGTTCGACGACACCCGACGCTCGCTGATCGCCGGCGAGCGGGTTGCAAACCCGAAAGGCCAGCGCACGATCTGCGATGCGATCATGACACCGATGCCGAACGATGTGACCTTCCCGATCAATCTGGACCTCCTGGCAGGCGGCCTGGTGGCCAGCGACGACGAGGTCCGCCACGCCATGCGGTTTGCCTTCGATCACTACAAGATCGTGGTCGAACCCGGTGCGGCCGTGGGTATCGCCGCCGTTCTGAGCGGCAGGATCGCCATCAGGGACAAGGTGATCGCAACGATCGTCACCGGCGGAAATATCGACTCCGTCCGGTTCTGCACGCTTGTGAACAGTGAAACGGAAAAATAGGAACGCCACATGGAACGCAGACTGATGGCCGAATTGCTGGGCACGTTTTCCCTGCTGGCAACCGTAGTCGGCTCGGGGATCATGGCCGAGCGCCTCGCCGGCGACAACATTGCCATTGCCCTTCTGGGCAACACGATTCCCACCGGGGCAATCCTGGTTGTTCTGATCACGATTTTCGGCCCGATCTCGGGCGCGCATTTCAACCCGGCCGTGACCTTGTGTTTTGCCTTGCGCAAGGAAATCAGTGTCAGGGTCTCCGGCCTCTATGTGGGCGCTCAGGTGATCGGTGGCATCCTGGGCGTCTTTGCGGCCCATGTCATGTTCGACAATCCGCTGTTCGACCCATCCACGACCACCCGGACCGGTCTCGGTCAGTGGGCCGGGGAGTTCGTGGCGACCTTCGGTCTGGTGGGTACAATTCTGGCGTGTCTGAAAGCTCGCCCGGACGCTGTGCCGATGGCGGTCGGCCTGTACATCACCGCCGCCTACTGGTTCACGTCGTCGACTTCTTTCGCCAACCCGGCCGTGACCATCGCCCGCGGCTTCTCGGACACTTTTGCGGGCATCAATCCCGCCAATGTTGCCGCCTTCGTCGTCATTCAACTGGCGGCGGCGGCGCTTGCGACCGGTTTCTTCAAATGGTTGCTGGCGGATGAACCGGCCGGATCCATCTAACGGGAACACTCAAGATGGAAATACGAGATTTCCACACCGATCTTCGACCATCACGGCGATGTTGTCGGCGCGCTCAGCCTGTGGAATACAGTCGACCGGCAAGACATCGATGCCCTGGTTCGCCACAGCGGCGACCTGACGGCAGCAACCAGCCTGATTTCGGCCCGCCTGGGATACCAGCCCGACAGCACGGAAGGGCCATAGGACGCGTCATCTCAACGCAAGCAACTGGAAAAAACACGTCATGACCAAAAAACTGACCCAGGCACCTGCCGCATCCCCGCAAAGCTTCCTGGGCTTTCCGCTTGCCCTCGACCTCGACGCGCTGGACGCGGATATCGCCATCCTCGGGGTTCCCTACGGTCTGCCATACACGCCGGACGACCTGGCGAACGATCAAAGCCGGGCACCGGACGCGATCCGGCAGAATGCCCAGGACGCAGCGTGGGAGGAACCGCGCACCCGTTTTCATTTCGACTGGGACCTGGGCGGCCCGCTGCTTGATGGCCGTGACGTCAAGGTGGTGGACTGCGGCAACGTCACGGCCGATTTCAACGACCCGCAGGAACATTACCGGCGTGCCGAAGCCGCGGCACGGATGATATTCGAAGCCGGCGCCACCCTGGTCGCACTTGGCGGCGACCATGGCATTCCGATTCCGGTCATGCGCGCCCTGCCACGCGACCAGACCGTAACCCTTGTCCAGGTCGACGCCCACATGGATTGGCGCGACGATGTCAACGGCGTGAAGGAGGGCTACTCGAGCCCGATGCGGCGCGCCAGCGAACTGGACTGGATCGGCCCGATCGTGCAGATCGGTCTGCGCGGCGTCGGCAGTGCCCGGCCACAAGAGGCAGAAGCTGCCCGCGCCCATGGCGTCGACAGCATTTCCGCTTATGAAATGCACGATATCGGGATCGACGCGGTGCTCGAGCGGATACCCGACGGCGGACCCTACTACCTGACCATCGACGCCGATGGCATGGACCCGACAATCATGCCCGCCGTGACCGCACCGACACCCGGCGGGCTGACCTGGATCCAAATCCGAAGGCTGATCCACGGGCTGGTCAGGAAGGGGCGTGTGCTGGGTATGGATCTGGTCGAGATTTCCCCCGCCCTGGATCAGGGAAATATCACGCTGCTGCATGCCGAACGACTGATCTGCAATTTCATCGGGGCGACTGTCCGCGCCGGCTATTACGATTGAGCGCAGGAGCGATACGGTAAACTCTCCGGGGTCTTGCAGAATTTCATCCGCCAACGCATTGTGCAGCCCTGATCAACATACACATCTCAGGACACTGTACTCTTGGCCCTTCCCACATTACTGCAAAATCTGCGGCTGCCGATCGTCGGCGCACCACTCTTCATCGTCTCGAACCCGGATCTGGTCATTGCCCAATGCACAGCCGGCATCGTCGGATCCTTCCCTGCCCTCAATGCCCGAGAGTCCGATGGCGAACCGGTCATGCTGGACGCCTGGCTGAAGACCATCACCGAAGCGCTCGACCGTTACAACCAGGCCAACCCGGACCGGCCGGCGGCACCGTTCGCGGTCAACCAGATCGTCCACCGTTCGAACGTCCGTCTGAAACGCGACATCGACATCTGCGTGAAATGGCAGGTACCGGTCATGATTACATCGCTGGGCGCGCGTGAGGACATCAATGCGGCCGCCCATTCCTATGGCGGCATTACGCTCCATGACGTAATCAACAACCGGTTTGCCCACAAGGCGATCGAGAAGGGCGCCGACGGGCTGATCGCCGTCGCGGCCGGTGCCGGCGGGCATGCCGGTACGCTGTCGCCGTTTGCGCTGGTCCAGGAAATCCGAAGCTGGTTCGACGGACCGTTGTTGCTGTCCGGCACCATCGCCACCGGCGACGCTGTGCTCGGGGCCCAGGCCATGGGTGCCGACCTCGCCTATATCGGATCGGCCTTTATCGCCACCCACGAGGCCAATGCGGCGGCGGCCTACAAACAGATGATAGCGGACTGTCATGCCGACGACATTGTCTACACCAACTATTTCACCGGTGTGCTCGGCAACTATCTCAAACCGTCAATCCGTGCCAACGATCTGGACCCCGACAACCTGCCGGTCAGCGATCCCTCGAAGATGAATTTCTCGACCGGGTCGTCGAAACCGAAAAGCTGGAAGGAAATCTGGAGCGCCGGCCAGGGCATTGGGGCGGTGAAGGAAGTGGTTGGAGCGACCGAGCTGATCGGCCGGCTGGAAAAGGAGTATCTGGCTGCGCGGGAACGGCTGTCGCTCCCCTTGCCGGCCGGGTGAATGCGGCATCTGCCGTTGTTCGAAGTCAACCGAGAAATCGTGAGGTAGTTATGTCTGTTCCGGATCGGATGTGTGCCGTTTTGCTAACCGGACACGGCGGGCTGGAGAAGCTCGAGTACCGCACCGATGTTCCGGTACCGGCGCCAGAACCCCATGAAGTCCTGATCGCGGTTTCAGCCGCAGGAGTAAACAACACGGACATCAATACCCGGATCGGCTGGTACGACCAGTCAGTCACCTCGGGTACGACGGACGATGGCAGCATCGAAGACGACGAGGAACGGCGCGGCGGCTGGACCGACGGCCTCGAGTTTCCGCGCATCCAGGGTGCCGATGCGGTGGGTCATATCGTTGCCGTAGGCCGTGACACGGATCCGGCGAGAATTGGCGAGCACGTCATCGTTGCGCCCTACTTTCATAAAACGGAGAATGAAACCGGTCACGGCGAAGCAGGTTTCCTGGGCAGCGAACATGACGGCGCGTTTGCCCAGTTTGTAGCGGTTCCCGGCGCCAATGCGATCACGATCGCCCCGGAGGTCCGGATCGCCGACACCGCGCTGGCGACCCTGCCCTGTTCCGGCGGCACCGCCATGAACATGGTTCTGATGGCCGCCATCAAAAGAGACGATGTCGTGCTTGTGACCGGCGCATCGGGCGGTGTCGGCGTCTTTCTGGTTCAGATCGCTAAACATCTGGGCGCGCGTGTGATCGCCCTTGCCGGCGCCTCCAAGACCGATGCCGTGCTGGAGCTCGGCGCCGATGCCGTTGTCGCCAGAGAGACCGACGACCTGGAACGCGACGTACGCGACGCAACCGGTGGCTTGCCGCTTTCCGTTGTAGCCGACGTCGTCGGAGGTGAACGGTTCCCGCAATATCTTTCGCTGCTCGGCAGAGGAGGTCGCTACGTGACGGCAGGCGCGATTGCCGGCCCGCTGGTAACACTTGACCTCAGGACATTATATCTCAAGAGCCTGGCGTTTTACGGATCGAGCGTTTATCGGCCCGATACCATTCCTACCCTCGTGCGCATTGTCGAGGAAGGCGGTATCGCACCGATCACGGCGGCGACGTATCCGTTGTCAGAAATTCGCGGCGCCCAAACGGCTTTCCTGGAGAAGGCGCACGTGGGAAGCCTGGTTCTGTTGCCACCTGCCGTCACGTAGTACATCCGGTGAGGCGCCGGCACCAGCCTCCCTTCAGGCCATCCGGATCAGGGAAAACCCTTTCGATCCGGATTGAAGACGGCATTCTGCAGTTCGACCACCGATTCCTCCATCTTTGCCAGAGCTTCCATCGCCCGGACCGTCTCCGGGCCAACATTGAGAAGTGCGGCGGCCTTGGCGACTGCCTGTTGTTCCTCGGGAGGATAGTGCCCGTCGCCGCGCGAGGTTCTGATCGCGTCGTAAATCAGAAGCCGGGCGTGACGTTCGTCAAGATGCGGCCGGATCAGGGCGACCACGACTGCCACCCGGTGCTGTTGCCAGGCGAATTCGTTCCACGAGTCCATGATAACGTCGGTAACGCCTCTTTCACCGGCTTCGGTAAAAAGCTGCTCGCGTTCACTCAACGACAGGTCGCCGTCGGCACTGGCGATGACCTGAACCGCCTTGCCGTAAAGATCGAGTGTCTCCTCGGGAAGATCGAGGGCAAATATGCTCTGTCGGCTGAGATTGTTCATGTCGTCCCTATGCCTCTCCTGACCAGACTTTAGACCGTATCGGGGCGATTGCCCGCCAGCACGCCTTGTGATGCCTCAAGGACTTTCATCGCGTGCTCGTAACCGATTGCCACTGCCTGATCAAACGCCTTCCAGTCCCGGATTTCGATGCCGCCGAGCGGCGGTTCGATAACGATGTCGGCGCGTGCGACCTGTTCTCTTTCCTGAGCGGACCCGGTAACCGTTGCCGATCTCATCAATATGCTGATGATCGGAGGACGGACCAGGGTTCTGAGGAACGAGCCCTGCATGCCCAACAAGGTCTCCGGCAACAAGGCCAGGTCGCGGGCGACGTTGACGGCCACGATCGGGCCGCGATGCAGGGCCCTCATGATGTCTATGGGAAGGTTGTTCAGCACCGCGCCGTCGACCAGGACACCGTGTTCGGTCACCACAGGCGGAATGATACCGGGCAACGCGAGACTGGCACGCAGGGCGTCGCACACTGGTCCGCGACCATGAATGTGTTCCTCGCCGGTGGTCAGATTGGACGAGACGCAGAAG
>JAJFHD010000018.1 GCA_021775805.1 Alphaproteobacteria bacterium
AATTATGTCGTTGCCCGCACCGCCTCTGAGGATGTCGTCACCGCCGACAGCCAGGATCCCGTCCTGGGTAATCACATCTTCGCCGCCACTATTCAGCGTAATGACCGTACCGGGCTCTCCGCTTCCGGAGAAAAGGAAGCCAAGGCCGATTCCTTCGAAATTGACAAGGTCGCCGAAATCGCCGTTGATTGTGTCGTTGCCGCCGCCGCCGGTAATCGTGTCGTCGCCGGCATTGCCGTCAAGCCGCAGATCGGTGGTATCGCCGCTATCGCCGGTGATCGAGTCTGCGGAGAAGGTCCCATCGATACGCTGAATGTTGGTGATGGTGTCGGTTGTGCCAAAGCCGTCGTCGATGACCTGACCGCTCCCCAGAGACAGATCGACGGTGATGCCCGATGGAGAACTGTTGTGGTTCAGGCGGTTGAGCGTGCCGCCGCCGCCGTCGATGGTATCGTTACCGTCGCCGCCCCGGAACCGGTTGTCGTTGGCATCGCCGGTGAGGACATCGTCGAACCGCGTGCCGCGAAGATTGTTTGCATTGATGAACGTATCGTTGCCGATGGCATTGCCGACGCCATTGTCCGTGGCCGTGCCGGTAACGAGGCTCGCGTTGACACCGCCGTCCGCGTTCTGCCAGCTGATCCGCCGGGTTCCTGTGGCACCGGTGAAGTCGACCAGATCGTCACCTTCACTCAAACGGATCTCGACAAAATTGCCGAAGCTGCCCTGGAATGTACCGTCCCAGAAGATCTGGTCGTCATTTTCGCTGTCGCGGATCAGATGGACGCGGGCTACTGCATCGGTACCGCCCAGGCCGTCGCTGATCTCCGACGGGTTGAGGCCGGAGACGATGCTGCCCGTCTGGTTGGCAACGATTCCGGTTGTCGACGTACTGTAGTCGATGGTTGTGAAATCGTTATGGTTGCCGTTGTCCGTGCCCCGGATGATGTCGTTGCCGGCATCGCCGCGCAAGAACGAGAAGCCGCCCTCGCCGAACAGCACGTCATTGCCGTTACCGCCGAACAGGAAATCGCCGGTCGTGAAGGTCGCTGTAAAGTTCTGCGATGATCCACCGCTGAAGAGCACGTCATCGTCGTCCCCGCCATCGAGGAAATCGTTGCCGGCACCGCCAAACAGGAAGTCGTTGCCGGCACCACCCAGCAGCGTGTCGTCGCCATTACCGCCGAACAGGTCGTCGTCGTCATTGCCGCCGTCGAGGAAGTCATTGCCGCCGAATCCGCCGTCGAGGTTATCCGGATCGCCGAAATCGCCGATCAGCGTGTCTGCGCCGTCATTGCCCGCCAGAGTATCGTCGCCGGCAAGACCGGTCAGGATGTTGTCGTTGCTGTCACCAGCAAGCTGGTCTTCAAACAGCGTACCGCGCAGATTCTCGAATCCCACAAGCGTTTCAGCGTTGCCGAAGCCGTCATTGGTGACGATGTTGGTGAACAGGTCGGCCACCGCGCCCTGGATGCCGTCGCCATAGTCTGCCGTATCGTTGTCGCCAGCGCCGCCGTCGAGCACGTCGATCCCGCCGGAACCGCGCAGCGTATTGTCACCGCCGTCGCCGGTCAGGGTATCGGCCTGAGCGCTGCCGAACAACTGGTTGACGTTTATCAGCGTTGCGAGCACACCGACCGTTGCCGCACCCGCCACCAGACTTGCCGTGACCCCGCTGCCGGCGTTCTGGAAGCTGACCCGGCGCACCGCATTGGTCGACCCGGTGAAGTCCACGGTATCGTTGCCGCCGCTCAGGTTGAACTGCAGCGCACCGCCCAGGCTGTTGGTGTAAGTGCCGTCGGCAAAGAAGAAATCGTCGAACGCGGTGTCATTGACCGCATGGATTCCGATCAGTTGATCCTTGTTCGGTGTCAAACCGTCGGACGCTTCACCCAGCTCCAGAAAATCAAAGCCGGCATTAAATGGCGTGCTCCGGAAATTGACTTCTATCCCCGATGTAGACGTGCTGTAGTCGGCCGTGGTGAAGTCGAAGAACCGGCCCTCGTCATCGCTGATCAGCACATCGGCGGCCCCACCGCCGTTCAGAGTCGAACGACCACCGCCAGCGATCAGAACATCGTCGTCAGCGCCGCCTGAGATAATGTCACCGGCAGCCGTCGCATTCTGAGGGGCGCCAAGGCCTACGAGAATGTCAGTGCCGGCATCACCTGTGAGCGTGTCGCTGCCGCTGCGTCCAAAGACGATGTCGGCGACGGCGCCGACGGCCGGCGTGTTGGTAATGGCAGTCTGGGTGAACTCACTGATCGAAATCGAGGCCTGGCCGATCGAGACCCCGTCCTGGTTGTCGGTTACGGCATATTCGAAATAATCGAAGCCGGTGAAATTGGTCGGCGCTTCATAGGTGAACGTGCCGTTGGAGTTGAGCAGCACGCTGCCGCCATTGGCCGAGTTGAACCGCCCGGTGATCGACAATTCCAGGGTGTCGTTCGGATCGAGGTCGACATCGTTGCTCAACACATTGCCGGAGACCGTGTTGTTCTGGAAAACCTCGAACGTGTCGAGAACCGGGATCGGCGCATCGTTCTGGCCGTTGACCGTGATGACCACATTGGCCGACGTCGACGCCGCCTGGTTCTCGAAGAAAAGGATGTTGCCGTTGAGCTCGCCGACGAACGCATCGAGATCGCCGTCATTATCGATGTCGACCAGGACCGGGCGTGTGACAGAGGCCGAGCCCACGAGATCGAGCGGGTTGGCAGCTCCGGTCAGAATGCCGGTAAAGGCCGGCGTATCCACGGTCCCGTCGTTGCGCAAGAACCGGACATTAAAGAAACCGTTGCCGATAAAGGCATCCTGGTCGCCGTCATTGTCGATATCGGCGAACGCTATGGAAGAATTCTGCGTCACGTTGAAAGTCAACGGGCTGGTGATCAGGGAGAATTCTGGGTCGTTTTCCGTACCAGTGTTTTCGAATGCCCGGTGGACACCGTTCGCTCCGCCGACAAAGAAGTCCAGATCGCCGTCATTGTCGAGATCGACAAATGTAGGAGTGAGATTGTTGGCGGTGGTGCCGGTGGTTTCAACCAGGTCCAGCGGATTCTGGTCGCCGGTCACTTCGGCGAAATTGGCGGCTGTCGCACTGCCGGTATTCTCGAATGCCCGAATCACACCCAGGGCGTTGCCAATGGCGAGGTCCTGGTCGCCGTCATTGTCGATATCGGCGAAAGCCAGATCGGACCGGCTGCCCACATCGAGGCCGTCCAGCGGATTGTTGGCGCCGGTTTCCTGGGTGAACACCGCTGCTTCCGCTGTGCCCGTGTTGCGGAAGAAATCGACCGTACCGTCTTCCCGGCCGAGGAACATGTCCAGGTCGCCGTCATCGTCGATATCGACGAACTTTGGAGCGGCCAGCAAATTGGCTGTCACGGCATCAAGCGGGTTTGAAGCCCCGGTCACCGCCGCAAAGTTGGGCGCGTTGAAACTCGTCGTCCCGCCGTCGCCATCGTCCAGCGTGAACTGCACGGTCCGCGCGCCAGGTTGCGGGCTGTCGCCACCGGTGTTGTTGTAGGTGATGTTCTGGACCAGCGCCTGGACCGCGGCAGGGGTGGCGGCGGCGCTGGTGAAAGTGATTACCAGGTCGTTTGTGCTGGTCCCGCCGGCAAACGTGCCGATGATGGTGCCGCCGAAGGTGACGTCCGAGCCTGAAGTGCCGATTTGCCCGGCGCCTGTGCCCTCGTTCTCGATGGCCAGCACGTCTTCGGCGCTGTCGCGGCCCGCGACGATCGCAACTGTCAGGGAACCTGTATTGAAGTCCGCACTGTCGGCGTCGGTGACCGTTGCGGCCGTGCCAGAGTCGATAACCGTGACGGCGTCGCCTTCGGTGAAGGTGAAGCTGTCGCCA
>JAJFHD010000019.1 GCA_021775805.1 Alphaproteobacteria bacterium
GGCTTTCAAGCTGCGCGGTGCATGTGCGATGAAGTCGATGAGGGCCTCGCTTGGGCAGGTTTCCTAACGATCACCGTGAGCAGACCGTCACTCATACCCGTCGACATTGTTTCCTGGCGAATTGCACTAGAGAACGTGAATGAACGCAGGAAAGGACCTGACGCACGTTCCGCCAGGAGATAATGTCCCTTCGCGTCCAGCGGCCTGGATTTCCTGTTGCCTTTGACCGTCAATATGCCGTCTGTGACTGAGACTTTTACATCTTCAATCTTCTGTCCCGGCAGCTCCACTGTGATTACATATAGCCCGTCGGTTTCAATGATGTTGGTTCGGGGCTCGCCCATGTTTGAATTCATGGCTTGCGTTGTTTCCACCGCACGATCACAACCAGTGAAATTATCGTCCCATTCGCGTTCCTTTAGGCGGTGCATCGTGTCGATGTAATTATGCTTGTTTTCGAAATGAGTTGTCTTGAATTTCAATGTCCAAGGCATGGATTCTACTCTTGTCATGTCTGTTGCTCCTTGTGCAGCCCAATCCCGAATAAGCGATGGTTCAGTTTTCCTTCTTCAAGAAAGTCATCAAGGCGTTTACGTCACCCTTGGCTTTATCGATGGCGCCGACAAAAGCGTCGCGCTGGAGAAGAGCCAGCCAGATGCCATCAACATTGACGTCCAGAACCTTGTACGCGTCGCCGCGTTTAGCGATACGCCAGCTGATTGGTTTGTTCTCGCCTGTGGCAAAATGAACTTTTGTCTTGATGACAAATTCGTTCGTACCGCGCGGTGTCACCCGTTCGATCTTCATGTCGTCGCCGCGAAATGATTTCGCCCGCTTGGCAAACAGGGCGACAATGTTGTCTTCCATCAACTGCCGGTATTCGCCACCGCGTTCAGGGGGCAGTTGCTTGACGTATTTGCCAAGTGAAAATGACGCAAGAGCAGGAAGGTCCAGATGTTGCTTCAGAAGGCTTCGGAAGGCGACCTGGGGAGAGGTATGCCCAGCTGCGCTGAACAATTTCTCGGTGACGGCCCTAACCAGTGCTTCAGGCGCACTTTCTGCAGCCAGAAGCTGCAACGGCACGGTGATCACAATCAGAAGCGAAAGTGAAAGGGCCCTTAGGTTGTGGGAGACCATGATCTACCTCGCGTGTTCATGTCGATTTCATCCAGATAGAATTCCTGATTTCTACGCCATGCCGCCAGAAGGTTCACCTGTTGAGGTTTCACGACAGGTTTTGGCGCGTGAATTCGACTTTCCAAGCCTCTGTTGGGCTTGCGCTTTGGGTTCATCGGACAGGCCTTCCTTGCTGGTTGAAACACAAATCTACGAGCACTATTTGGAACCTTCGTATCGATTTGACAATCGAATTTATTAGATAGATGAAATTTGAAAATACGATACTAAAATTGAACAAGGCAGCCTCTCTTGGGAGACGACGGCGTACATTAAGTCTCCCGCCTCTTGGTTTGTTCAACTGTCAGACTTGGATCTGTTCTCCAGCAATGGCGCGCAATGCGGGCAGTGCCTGCTCCAGGATTAGCTCGTCTGCATAGCTTGAGTAGGCCACATACGCCGGATACGAAAACACCGGTGCCTTTGGCACAAGATGCAACCGTTCTGAAGCGAGATACTCAGAAACCAGTCTCCTGGGAAAGTAACCCGCTGCAGCGTGTTTCAGAATGTATTTGAGGCTGAGCGATCCCAGTTCCATGTAAAGGCCGGGCGTCGAAAGGGTCGGAAAATTAAGGCTGTGATCAGCCTGAAACTCAGGGCCCCAGTCGACGTAGATGTAATCGCGATCAGGCGTCCAGTCCGACATGCGCTTGCCCGAGACCAGGACAAGTTCGTCCTCAAACAGCAACTCCACTTCGAATCCGGGTCTCGCCTGAGGGGTGTACATGACGCCAAGGTCGAGCGTGCCATCCACCAGATGCTGCATCAGTGTGCTCGAATAACCGAGTTCCGTCTTTATGGCGACCTCGGCTGCATTGGTGCGCATTTTGTGAAGCCAGTCGAGCAGAAATCCATCCCATAGGCTGTACTGCGCTCCGACAGCAAGGGCGGCCTGATATCCTTCCGGCAGCGAGATCTCCAGCCGAGCGTGTTCCCAGAGACGGACCATGCCAAGGGCATGTTTTTGAAAACGCAGGCCATCGGGGGTGAGAGTCGCGCCTGCCTTGCTGCGTTCAAACAGCCTTTTTCCCAGTTGTTCCTCCAGGGTTTTGATTCGCATGCTTACGGTGGACTGAGTCACAAAAACCTTGGAAGCCGCGCCGACAAAACTTCCTGCGTAGATCACGGCGAGAAAAGTTCGCGCTTGATCCACATCCATTTTCTGGTCTCCGAAGTGCGGTTCGAGTGGGCATTACTGACTGGAGCTACTAGCCCAAGTCGGTGATCTTTCTATCGCGTAATTCGATATAAAGCATCAATTAAATTCTCTTTTTAATCTTAAAGACTCTACCTACATCGATAGGATCGGCACGGATGTGCCCTCAGGATAGGAGTGAAGAAATGACAGAGCCCAATTCCCAAATATCGCGCACGCCCGCGAACAAGAGGCCGTGGAAAACGCCATTCAGCGTTAAACCAACTGCAACCAGCGTCAGACCGGCAGCGGTCGAGGATACACCTCGTGAAAGCCGCGTTTAAATTTGAACACAATTCAAAACCTCAGGAGTATCTTAAATGATGTATACATCAATTCTTGCAGCAGTCGCGGCGGTCACTCTCTTGACCGGCGCCGCCCAGGCCTTCACGCTAACCAACGAAGACGACAAGACCTATGATGTCGACATAACCGTGGGTCAAGGGAGTGGTTCTGGCGACATTACGGTTGAACTGGTTCCTGGCGAAATGGTCGAAGGGATATGCAACGAAGGTTGCACCGTCACACTTGAAAACGGCGTCGAACTAGCCTTCACGGGTAGCGAGACCGTAACCATCAAGAATGGCACTTTTGTCCAGGTGGAATAGCACCTGTCGTGACCAGTAAGCAGGGGATGCTCGATCGCAGAACGAAGCACGGGCATCCCTTATCAGTTACAGCATTCAGCGTCCGTAATCACATTGTTGTTCATGAACCGGAAATATACGAGCGCATGGAATTCGATTCCGACTCGACTTCACCCAGGCGCAATTTCACCACATCCCGAATACTCACGATGCCAGCGAGTTTTCCGTCATCGACAACCGGCATATGCCGAATCTGGCGCTCATCCATCTGGCGTATTACGCTTGAGATCGGATCATCTGCAGTACAGGTGATCACGTCCGTCACCATCACGTCTTCCACCGCGTGGTCCAATATTGTTGATCCAAAGGATCGCAGGCCGCGAACAACGTCGCGTTCTGAAATGATACCGTCAATTGTCACACCGTCGGTGCTGACGATCAGGGCGCCGACATCCTCGGATTCGAGCATCTCCAGAACGTCCGAAATTGAAGCATTGGGTTTTACGAATGGGGCATGTGCGCCCTTTTCGTCGAGTATCCGTTGAACAGTCATTCTATGTCTCCTGATTAAAGCGGGTCATCTCAGAGCGAGCGACTTCGGTCATCTGCAATAGTGCGGTTTTCCTTCGCGCATGCAGCCTTATGGTTCCTGTTCTGACTACCCGTCTTTGTAGTTCAGAAGTCCGTGCGACTCCTGTGGCCCAGGCTTTGGGATCAGTCGAGTGCGCCATGTTTTGGACCCTGTTTCTCGGAGACGATCGCCTCTGTTGTGATCATCAAACCGGCGACGGACGCCGCATTCATAAGCGCTATGCGAACGACCTTTGTGGGATCGATTATCCCGGTTTCGATCATGTCGACATAACAGTCGTTCTGCGCATCGTAGCCTTTGTTTTCGTCATTCAGTTCAAGAAGCCGCCCAACGATTACGGACGCCTCCTTGCCGGCGTTGCTGGCGATCTGCCTGACCGGCCTTTGCAGCGCTTTGCGCACGACCGCGATGCCGGCTCTTTGGTCGTCATTGGCCGGCACCAAGCCATTGATTGCCCGTCCGGCGTATAGCAGGGCGACGCCTCCACCGGGAAGAATCCCTTCTTCTACGGCGGCCCTTGTTGCGTGCATGGCATCATCGACGCGGTCCTTGCGCTCCTTAACCTCGATTTCGGTGGCGCCGCCGACCCGGATAATCGCGATGCCACCCGCCAGTTTGGCAAGGCGTTCCTGGAGTTTCTCGCGATCGTAATCCGAGCTTGTGTCGTCTATTTGCTGGCGCAGTTGTTTACACCGGACCTGAATGTCCTCGCTGTTTCCCGCACCGCCGATGATTGTGGTTTCGTCCTTGCCGATCACGACTTTCCTGGCCCGTCCCAGCATGTCGATGGTGACGTTTTCCAGTTTTGTTCCCAGTTCGTCCGAGAATACCTGTCCGCCTGTCAGGATTGCCATATCCTCAAGCATGGTCTTGCGTCGGTCACCAAAACCCGGCGCCTTCACGGCGGCGCACTTCAGGCCACCGCGCAGTTTGTTCACCACCAAGGTTGCCAGCGCTTCTCCGTCGACGTCTTCGGCAATGATCAGCAAGGGGCGTGACTGTTGGACAATGCTCTCAAGCAGGGGCAGTGCAGGCTGCAGTGCTGACAGCTTTTTCTCGCAGAAGAAGATGTAGGGATCGTCCAGTTCGACTTGCAGTTTCTTAGTATCTGTCATGAAATATGGCGACAGGTAACCGCGGTCAAACTGCATGCCTTCGACAACCTCTAGTTCCGTCTCCAGGCTCTTGGCTTCCTCGATCGTGATGACGCCATCCCGGCCGACCTTCTCTATTGCCTTGACCAGGAAATCGCCGATTTCACGGTCGCCGTTGGAGGAAATCATCCCGACTTGCGCAATCTGTTCATTGGTTTCAACCGGACGTGAGCGGGTCTTGATGTCTTCGAGCACGGCCGCAACGGCGGCTTCAATACCGCGTTTCAGGTCCATCGGATTCATGCCCGCGGCCACTGCCTTGGCACCTTCCTGGACTATGGCTTGCGCGAGAACTATCGCGGTCGTGGTGCCGTCACCAGCGACGTCGCTTGTCCTGATTGCCGCCTGACGCAGCAACTTCGCGCCAGTGTTTTCAGCATTGTCTTCCAAGTCTATTTCTTTCGCCACCGAAACACCGTCCTTGGTACTGCGGGGCGCGCCATACGATTTGTCCAACAGGACATTGCGCCCCCGCGGACCCATCGTGACCTTGACGGCGTCGGCAAGGACATTGACGCCTTTCATCAAACGTTGCCGGGCATCTTCGTGAAAGAGAATCTCTTTGGCGGCCATTTTTAGCAGCTCCATAAAAGTTGGCAGCCATGTTGGTCTGCCAGGCGTTCTTCTGAAACGCCCAAATTGTTAGAAAAGAGTTGGATGACAACGTCACCAAGGATTTTGCATCCAGTTTCACAATGAAAAACGTGCATTTCATTGCGTGGTGCCGCTGGATATCTGTCATAGGTAGTCACTCTTATCTATTTGTCTTATGAATTTTTTGAATAAATAAAATCGACTTTTCAAATATAACACGAAATTTGGAAACTGTTGCACCTAGTCGCGCGGGCGCATTTTTTGCCGCCCGAAGCCAGGGTAAATGAGGTGGCTGATGTTTAACGACGTCGGGGTTCTGCCGTGCGGCGTATCAATTTCCGATGGCCTACAGGCCACGGCACTGGTGCTCGTATCCATCTAGTTTTAAAATACATAACAATAATAAAATTCACTTTCCATATTGATGGTTCACCTCCATATATTTTGTATGACCTGCCTTTGACGGCTGAAACGAGGAATGTTCCGGGATGCAGTAAACTGTTGAAAGAACGGAAATCGTTTCGAAGTGACAAAGTGAATTCGTGGTCGTTGAGTAAGACTTTGCACCAGATGTTTTGTCGGTGCCCGGCGCGGGAAGTGATCAATGCGTCGTCCACGTATTGTCCGTGCGCTAGAAACTACCCAACGATGCCATCCTGTCCCCTCAGTTGGCAACACGATGGAGTGCCCGGCGCCCTGCCGGGCACTTTCATTTTCGGGACCCGGTGTTAGTGAAACCGGTCATTTCCCCGGTTCACATGATGCCAAGAGAGGACGCTGAACTTGCGAGTGAAATTCTGACCGCACTTGAAATGCTCAAAGGACATTGAATCGCGTTTGCTTCTTCCGAACATTGTGAACGGTGTTAATCATCAGGACGCACATGTCCGGTTGCGCAAACCACTGAAGGTTCCGGAAGGCCATGGCCTAGCGAAATTCAAGGATACATGAATGACGGATTTTCTTTTGTTTGTAGCCGTTGGATTTGCTGCCCAATTGATTGATGGGGCGATTGGTATGGCATATGGCCTTCTGAGCACGGCGGTACTGCTTAGCCTTGGACTGAGCCCTGCCATGGCGAGCTCTAGCGTTCATGCCGCAGAAGTCTTTACAACAGGTGCATCCGGATTTTCGCATTGGCGTTTTGGCAATGTTGATTGGAGAGTTGTCCGGCGATTAGCAGGTCCAGGCGCCGTGGGCGGGTGCATCGGCGCATTCATATTATCGAACGTTCAAGGCGAGTCGATTCGCCCGATTGTAGGCATCTACCTGGCTATTATGGGGATTTGGGTCCTGGTAAAAGCGCTTCGAATCCGGCGGCCGGTAGAGAGGAGTCCACGCTTTATCCAACCCCTGGGCTTTGTTGGCGGACTGCTTGATGCAATCGGTGGTGGTGGCTGGGGTCCTATGGTCACGTCCACGATGGTGGGACAGGGCGCCCGTCCAAGAACGGCAATCGGATCGGCATGCGCAGCAGAGTTTTTTGTCACGCTCACGATCTCAGTGACGTTCCTGGGCACAATCGGCCTACAATACTGGCCAATTATTCTTGGTCTCATCGTTGGCGGTGTGTTGGCCGCCCCCTTTGCTGCTTACGTGGTTCAGAAACTGCCAGATCGACCCATGATGATCATGGTTGGAACACTGATTTGCATAATCGCAACGCGCGAAGTCTTGCGCGCCTTTGGCGTTGAATGAGGCCTTGATTCAAGGCGGGACCGATGGCCTGTCGTTGCAATCGATAATCTCGATGATAACCGCGCATTAAATTCGTTTTGCAGGGCTATCCAGAAACCCCATTATCTAGTCGAGCAGTTGTGGCGAAGTCAAAGGGGTGCTGACGACAAGTGATGTAATGACCCAATTGCAGTCCAGCTGCTCACTATTTTTTGGATTTGCGGTCCAGTTTTGTGCAGCACGTTGAAGAGGAAAAGTATCATGACTGATGTGATCGAAGGCAAAGATTGCTGCCTCGCGCGATCGAACGGAGGGGCGCTGGCGGCAGTGAACAAGTTCAGGAATCGCCTGCTCAATAGGTTCGAACGCGGACTTGCAAAGAAGGCCGGTGATCGCGACCTGTGTTGCG